>NCGN01000015.1 GCA_002281575.1 Sphingobacteriia bacterium 28-36-52 | reverse complement strand
CCACTTCAACTATTCACCCATTTTACTAGCCGCTCACTAGGAGCGAATGCCAATTTTGCGGTTTCCATTAACGACCAATCGGTGCAAAATATTAACCTCACAGGTGTTACAGGTGGCTTATTAGATGAATATGCAAGAGACGCCCAAATCCTTACCCCTATAGCATTTTCAAACATCAGTAATACCAACTCCATTGCACTAAAAATGCAATACAGTTCCACCGCCAATGGTGCTGAAGGATGGTTAAACTGTTTCAGTTTACAAGGGCAAAGACGGTTAATTCCCGACAATAATACCAGTGGATTTTACTTTAGAAATACCCAGCTGATTCACCCTGATTCTATTACGGAATACCGCATTACCGCACCGTTAAACAACGGTTCCCTTACCGTATTTCCCGCAGCTACCCGTGTATGGAATACGAGTAATCCACTGAATCCCCAGCAAGTAGTAATAACAAATACCGGCAGTGAAATCAACTTCAAAGCTTCCGTAGAAATACTCAAAGAGTATGCGTTATTTAACCCTTCACAAGCATTAACGCCCATTATACAAAGCAATGCAATAGTACCCAATCAAAACATACACGGATTGGCGCATGGAGGCACCAACAATACTGGATCCAATGCATACAACGGACTCATCATTGTTCATCCATCCTTATTAGCAGCAGCCAATCGCTTAGCTGCTTTCCACCAAAGCCAATACGGCTATTCCGATGCAGTCATTACTACCACCCAATTGTACAATGAATTTGGGGCAGGCATTCCCGATCCTGCGGCCATTCGCAATGGCATCAAACTATTTTATGATTTATCCAAAATAAATGCGAGCACGAATACCAAAACATTGCAGTATGTGGTGTTATTTGGTGCGGGTTCTTATGATTACAAGAATATTATCAGCAGCACCAGAAACTTGGTTCCTACTTTTCAAAGTGCCAATAGTTTATCTCCTTTGCTTACGTATACTTCAGATGATTTTTATGTATTGCTAAACAACAACGATGATATTAATATATTAAATGATGCGCCCCTATCAATCGCTGTCGGTCGTTTGCCCGTGGGCAATTTACAAGAAGCCAATACGCTCGTAGATAAAATTATTCGCTATCACCAACCCAACAATGCAACCAACAATGCAACCACCAATGCCGATAATGCTTGGCGCAATCAATTGGTGTTTATTGCCGACGACAAAGACCAGAACCTACATTTGAATGATGCCGAAAGCATTGCTGCCACTGCTATTGCAGCCAATCCTGCTGCACACGCCAGAAAAATTTATTTAGACGCATTTCCCTTGGTAAGTGGTGCTGGTGGATCAAGGTATCCATCTGTTAGCGAAGCCATTGTGAACCAAGTATTGCAAGGCGCGCTCATTATAAACTACTCGGGGCATGGCAATCATTTGCGTTTATCCGAAGAAGCCGTGATTAGCGCTACCGAAGTAAATCGCTTTAATAACCCCAATAAATTACCGCTCTTTATTACCGCCAGTTGCGACTTTGATCCCTTTGATCAACCCAATAAACCTTCTATTGCACGAACGCTCTTATATGGCAGCAATAACGGTGCCATTGCATTACTCACCACCACTCGTTTGGTATTTGCTTACAGCAATAGAATCATGAATCAGAATTATTTGCAACTGGCCATGGAACCCTTTGTCAATAATCCTTCTGGCCGATTGTATCGTACTTTAGGGCAAGCCACTATGGATGCCAAGAACAGAAGTAATCAATTGAATGGGGATCCACTCAATAGCAGAAAATTTGCCCTACTCGGAGACCCTGCGATGCAATTGGCTTTTCCTGAATTGCCCATGCAGTTGAACGAAATAAAAGACATCTCTAATAATAGTTCTAACAATGCCATCATCGGTTTCAACGACAGTTTGTTGGCTTTGCGCAAGTATCGGCTAACTGGTCAGGTATCTCAATCCAATGGAAGCCTTCATACTGGTTTTAATGGGGTAGCGAATATCCTAGTTTATGACCAAGCACAAACAGTGTTTACGTTGGGCAATAGCCCAGAAAGCCCTCGTACCGCTTATTCCACGGAAAGCAGCATTTTATTTAATGGCAAAGCCTCTGTAACCAATGGATTATTTAGTATTGAATTTGTAGTGCCCAAAGACATCAGTTTTGGACCGGGCAAAGCAACCATTCGGCTATTCGCTCAGTCTAATATCGGAGCCAATAACAGTAATAATACCCTTGCTGCCGCAGGTGCTTTACCCATCCGCATTGCGGGTTCTACGGGTATTGTTATCCGTGATACCACGGGGCCAGCCATTCGGTTATTCCTTAATGATACCACGTTTAAGAACGGGGGCATTACCAGTGAAAACCCCATACTCATTGCACAACTCTACGATACATCGGGCATCAATGCAACAGGCAATGGCATTGGGCACGATATTGTATTGGTGCAAAACAACGATGATAGAAACAGCATCGTGCTCAATTCCTTTTTCAGCACCGAGTTAAACCAATACCAACGCGGGGGCCTTAGGTATCAGTTGGCTACCCTCCCCGAAGGGAAATACCAACTCAAATTCAAAGCATGGGACATGGTGAACAATAGCAACCAAGCCCTTCTCAATTTTACCGTGGTTAAAAAAGATCAATTGAAAATTGCTGCGGTTCGTAATTTCCCGAATCCTTTCCGGGCCAATGGGGGCAGCACTACGTTCGCCTTTGAACACAATCAACCCAATACCAATTTATTGGTGGAGATACAAATAGTGAATGGTTCAGGGGCCTTGGTAAAAAGAATTCAACAAACAGTCAATACCGAAGGGTCTAGAAATATACAAATTAACTGGGACGGAAGATCCGAAACAGGCAGTAAATATGCTTCTGGTATATATTTTTACCGAATCAATATTTCGGTTATTAGCAACCCCCAATTGGGCAGGGCATCTGCCGCTGGTCAGATAATTATGCTTTGACAGAACCCCTTTTAGGGCTATCTTCGCCCCCAAATTCCCCCCGAGCAAGTAGTTAAAATAATACATAGTTTATGAAGAAAATTTGGATGAGGGTACTGGTATTGGCAATGATGTTTGGTTTCAATCAAGTTGCCATGGCGCAATTGCCTACCATTCCGCAGGTATCGAGCATTAATATAGAGGCATTGTCTGATGCACAGTTTCAGGCTTATATGCAACAAGCCCAATTAAGTGGTTTGTCTGAAGCTGAAATGGAAGCGAAAGCCAAAGAGCGTGGACTCAGTGCTGCACAAATTGCACAAATCAAAGCCCGTATGGGGGGAGCTGGAGCAGGTGGAGATAAAAAAACAACCAACAGCAATTACGAACCTAGAAAGCCATTTAATGCAAAGAACGAATTCAAAGAAAAAGACAAGGAAGGTTTACAAATTTTTGGTTCCGAATTCTTCTCCAATGCCAACCTAACTTTTGAACCCAATATGCGTACTGCTACGCCCAGCAATTATGTATTGGGGGTAGACGATGAATTGTCCATTGATATTTATGGTTTCTCTGAAAAAACCAGTAAGTATAAAATTAATACGGAAGGGATGATTCGCATCCCCAATATTGGGCCAGTGGCTTTAGCGGGTTTAACCATTGACGAAGCCAAGACCAAGCTTAAGAGCATTCTTACCAAAACATATCCTGGTTTGAAAACAGGCAATACTTTTTTACAAGTAAGCTTGGGTCAAATCAGAAGCATTCGAGTAACCTTAATTGGAGAAGTAAATAAGCCAGGTACTTATGAACTGTCTTCTTTATCTACCCTAGCCAATGCACTCTACGCATCTGGTGGTCCTTCAAACAATGGATCTTTTAGAAAAATTGATTTGATGCGCAATGGCAAAAGACTGGTAACATTTGACTTATATGATTTCTTGTTAAATGGTGACCTTTCTAAAAATATTTTATTAAAGGACGATGATATCATTAAAGTGCATCCTTATAACATTCGTTTGTTTTTAAATGGTGCAGTTAAAAGAGCTGCTATTTATGAAGCTGAACAAGGAGAGAACTTAGGTACAGTGATTGAAAAATACGCAGGTGGATTTGCAGATAGTGCGAATAGAAATAAAATCACCGTTAAGCGATTGACCGATTTGGGTAAGAGTATTGAGAATGTTCAATTGAACAACCTGAATAGTTTTATGGTAAAGAGTTCTGACTCTGTGGTAGTTGGTGCTTCTATTAATCGTTTCGATAACAGAGTAATTGTAGCAGGTTCGGTGTTTTATCCCAACAGTTATTCGGTAAATGCTTATCCTACTTTGGGTGCCGTGGTGAAAGCTGCTCAGTTAAAAGAGAACGCTTTTGTGGGTCGTGCATTATTGTTTAGAACCAATGCTACCAAAGACACTACCGTTACTTCTGTTAACTTAACAGCTGCTGCAGACTTGGCTATTGCGCTTCGCAACGACGACTCTTTGCATGTGTACAGTAAAATGGAATTAAAAGAACCTGCTACCGTAACTATTACCGGAGAACTAAACAAGCCAGGAATTTTTGCTTATGCAGCAGGCATGAAATTAGAAGACATTGTGTTGTTAGGGGGTGGACTAAAAGACCGTGCTTCTTTTAAAGAAGTTGAAGTGTTGAGGAGAATCCGCAAAGACCCTACCATGGCAGATACTACTGTGTACAATACTATTTTAAAATTCAACTTACAAGATAGCTTGGCATTCACTGCAAGCCAAGCTGCCATTGAGTTGGAGCCTTATGATGTAGTGAACGTGAAGAATGTTCCGCGTAATCAATCTGCTGGTTCAGTAAGCATTGCAGGAGAAGTATTATTCCCAGGTACTTATTTGTTGAATACCAAGAAAGATCGGGTGAGTGATTTGTTTAGAAGAGCAGGTGGCATTTTAGAGAGTGGTTCTTTGAGTTCTGCTTTCTTCTTGCGCAATACTTATCAATCGGCGTTGAAAGGAGAAATCTTAGACATCAAAAAAGCCTTGGCACAAAAACAAAACTCTGATACAATAACCGTGAAATTATTAGACAGTACTTTGTCTAAAGACAAAATATTAATGTCGGTGAACTTACGCAATGCTTTGGAGAACCCTGGTTCTGAAGATGATATTGAGTTAGAAGAAGGCGATATGATTACCATCCCTAAAAAACCAGTAGCGGTACAAGCTTTTGGGGCAGTGAATATTCAGAAAAAAGTACCTTTCTATTCGGGCTTAACTGCACGCAGATTAATTCGTGAGTCGGGTGGTTTTGCAGAGAATGCGAACAAACGTGGTACCTATGTATTGTATCCAAATGGACGCGTGAAGACCGCGCACAGCTATGTTTTCTGGCGCACGTATCCTAAGTTAACTGCCGGTGCTGAATTATATGTTCCTGTGAAGAAATTCAAAAAGCCATTGACTGCAGGTGAAATCATGGGCTTCACGAGTGGCTTAGTGGGTATGGGTGCAATTATTATTGGAATTTTGAATTCGACGAAATAGAAGGCTTGGGGCCGCGCGCGGGCTCTGCGCGCGGCCCCATAATATACCAATCTGTTGGTATTTACAGTTCAATTAATGTTCATCGCATTAATTGCGCTTTTTTTATGCAACAATTTGCATAATATTCGTATCATTGTATAGCAGCTCCCCACTGCAATCCTAAATAAACTGAATGGCATAATTTCTACGCTAAAAATTCGTTTCAATTCAATCTAAGTTTTGTGTGGTACAATGGTGTACGCCGAAACAAAAACTATTCTGTATGAAAAATGCATCTAAAAAATTATGCGTAACAGCGTTATTGTGTGTAGGACTTGCTGCTGCAATGCCTACAGCTACAATCGCCCAAGCCGATTCTATTAATATTGTTTCTACTGCTGTTCCTTTCTTGCGTATATCGCCCGATGCACGTGCAGGAGGTATGGGAGACGCTGCCATTGCTACCAATCCCGATGCCAACTCTCCTTTTTGGAACTTAGCTAAAACCGCTTTTGCAGAAAAGCGTTCGGCTATTTCTTTAAACTATACGCCTTGGTTGCGCGACCTTGGTTTGAACGATGTGTATTTAGCCAGTGCGGCTGCTTATAAAAAGATTGACGATAATTCTGTGATCTCTGGATCTATGCGTTTCTTTAGTTTGGGTAATATTCAATTAACCGACTTTTCTGGTAACGTATTAAATACGGTGCGTCCAACGGAATTCTCTATTGATGGAGGTTATACCCGTGTGTTAAGCGAGAAATTAAGTTTGGCGGTTGCATTGCGTTACATCAATTCAAGATTGGTAGTAGGTGATGTAGGAACGGGTGTGGTGTACAAAGCTGGAAATGCCATCGCGGGTGATGTATCCTTGTTTTACAATGGGCGTGATGTAGATGGACAGGGTTTAAACTTTGGCGTAGTATTATCTAACTTAGGCTCTAAAGTAGGGTATACCAACGATGCACGTAACAAAGATTTCTTACCCGCTAACTTAGGGTTGGGTATGGCTTATACTAAAGTAATGAGCGAAGGCAATAGCATCAGCTTTGCTTTAGACGTAAATAAATTATTGGTGCCTGTTGCGCCAACTACAACTGGGGTTTTCGCCACCGATTCCGCCAACTTGTCGGAGTACAGAAATACTTCTGTGGTGAGCAGCTGGATGAAATCTTTCTCTGATGGCAGCAGCTTAACCAAGAGCTTTCAAATTTCTGCTGGTATGGAGTATTCGTACAACAACCAGTTCAAATTACGCGCAGGCTATTTTTATGAAGATAGAACCCGCGGCAACCGCAGGTACTTCACCGCAGGTGCAGGTTTCGACGTAAAGTTCATGCAGATCAACGTGTCTTACCTAGTGCCATCAGGCAGTGGGGTTACGCGTAATCCTTTGTCGAATACCTTGCGTTTGGGATTGGTGTTCAATTTGAGCAACGACGACTTCTAGGGCGCTTCACTTCAGAGCGGCTATTCCAAGTTAGAGGCTCCAATCAAACTAAAATATTTAAAAGCTATGGCCTAGGCCGTAGCTTTTGGTTTTAAGGGGGTCTCGTTAAAAAACACAAACAACTTGTTTCTTTATAAGGAAACCTTATATTTGAATAAACACAAAAAATGAAAACCGTTTCGCTTGAAACAATGATTGACAAGCATATTGGCAAAATTGGCACAGAACCTAGAAACAGTTTTGAACAAGAACTAAAGCTTGATTTACTAGGTTATGCAATAAAAGAAGCTAGACTGCACCACAACTTAACCCAGGAGCAATTGGGAAAACTAGTGGGAGTTCAAAAGGCACAAATTTCAAAGCTTGAGAATAACTTTACAAACGCAAGATTTGATACTGTTATTAAAGTGTTCAACGCATTAGACGCAAAAGTGAACTTTAAAGTAGAGCTTTCTAAAAAGAAACTAAAACTCACACACTCTTAATCATGACCATTCAGGAGTTATACAATATTTTCCAGCAATACCCTTCGGTTCAAACCGATACCAGAAAACTCAAAGAAGGCGATTTATATTTTGCGCTGAAAGGCCCCAATTTTAATGGGAATGAATTTGCCATTCGTGCCTTAGATGCTGGTGCGGCTTATGCAGTGGTAGATGAAATGCCTATTGAGCATGAGCGGCTCCTCCTCGTAGACGATGTGTTGACAACATTACAGCAATTGGCTAAACACCATCGTCAACAATTTAATATCCCTTTTATTGCTATTACAGGAAGCAACGGAAAAACCACCAGCAAGGAATTGATTTATGCAGTGTTGGCTGCTCACTTTAAAACTTATACTACACAGGGCAACCTGAACAATCATATTGGCGTGCCGCTCACTATTTTGAGTGTGCAGCCCGATGCAGAAATGGCCGTGATAGAAATGGGCGCCAATCACCAAAAAGAAATTGAAAGTTATTGCTTGTACACGTTGCCATCGCATGGAATCATTACCAATTGCGGTAAAGCGCATTTAGAAGGATTTGGCGGAGTAGAAGGGGTGCGCAAAGGCAAGGGCGAACTCTATCAATTTTTGCGCGAACACAAAGGCACCGCTTTCGTGTATGCAGATTATGATTATTTACAACCCATGAGTGCAGACATAGAAAACATTATTTATTACGGAGTTTCAAAGGGATTGGTGCAGGGGCAGATTGAAGCCGCCGAACCATTTTTGACGGTTGCAATAACGGCGGGGCTGGGGCCCGATTATACAGGCAACGATGCATCATCACCGGCCCCGCAACGATCAATCACTCAGGCTTCGCCGACCCTAATTAAATCTCAACTCGTAGGCGATTATAATCTCCCTAATATTTTATGCGCCGTCACCATCGGAAAATATTTTGGCGTACCTGCAGAAAAAATAATCAGCGCCATAGAAAACTATGCACCTTCTAACTCTCGCTCACAACTTATTAATCGCGGCAGCAATCATATTATATTGGATGCATACAATGCCAACCCCAGTAGCATGAAAGTGGCTATTGAAAATTTTGCCAAACTAAAAGCCGATCGAAAAATTGTAATGCTCGGCGGCATGATGGAATTAGGCGAAGACAGCATTGCAGAACACCAAGCAATAATTGAATTATTGCTAGCGCTAGGATTCAAAGAAGTGGTGTTGGTAGGCGGAGATTTTGTACACACACAAGCAGCTATTTCGCAAATACAAAATACCCCATTCACTTATTTACCCAATGCAGCAGCAGCCCACGATTGGTTGAAGGAATTGAATCCGCAGCATGCCTATATTTTAGTGAAGGGCTCGAGGTCAATGAAAATGGAGCAAGTGCTATAAAATATACTAAACAGATATTTGTTAAATGAATCGGATTAAGCTAAACATACTTTGGGTATATTTTTTTCTGTTTTTCTTTTTGATCATTGCCCCCAGCGCACTGAGTGCTCAAACAACCGGCGGCCCTGATCCCATCCCTACCACTCCAATCCCTACAAACCCAAGTTCTCCCAACAATCGAACAACCCATTATAATACTGTCGGATGGTATGTTTTCTTATCGTCAACTATCAAGCGAGCCCTACCCTATTGATAAGGGCTGGTTATGCGTGGATTGAAACTTATCCTTACGGAGAATTTCCGATTAATGGCCTAGGCCGCGACTTTACAGAGCATCGATTGTTTCAGATGGCACAGCTATCGCACAAAGAAGGCAGGTTCGAATTACAACATCGCTTTATGCTCGAGCAACGTTTTGTCGGAAGATACAGTTCCGCTGCTGTTACCAAAGAAGATGAATTCCCTTTGCTGCATAGAGCACGTTACATGCTAAGAGTGCAAGCACCGTTAAAGGGCCGTGAAATAAAAGACAAAACCGCATAGGCATTTTACTCGGCTACCGTTTCAGTAAAACCCTACGAATAGAAGCCGGCTATTTTAATCAAACCTTACAGTTTGGCCGACTCATCAACAACCGCAATGTTTTCCAAAGCAACAGCGGATTAATTGTCAATACGAATTTTAATTTTTAGGATTCTAACCAATATACGTACCTTTATTTAAAATACACGTATTATGACAACTAAACTCACATTAACGGTAGAGAAAGATGTTATAGAAAGAGCAAAGTCATTTGCAAAGAAATCAGGGAGAAGTCTTTCTGAAATAATTGAGCAATACTTAGATACAATAACTCAAGATAATAACGACCAAAAAATATCCCCTAAATTAAAAAAATTAGTGGGAGTAGTTAAGTTACCTAAAGACTTTGATGAAAAGAAAGAATATCAATCATACTTAGAGGAAAAACATTTATGAAAAAGGTTTTCTTAGATACCAATATTCTTGTTGACTTATTAGCAGATAGAAAACCATTTAGCAAGTTTGCAAAGCAAATTTTTGATACTGCTGAAAATAATAAAATTAAATTGTTTACATCTTCTCATTCGATTGCAACTACTTACTATCTTTTAAAGAAATTTATTGATGAAAAAGATTTGAGAGAAACGCTAATTGGATTAACGGATTATGTTACCATATTAGCGATTGATGCTGAAATAATAACAAAAGGACTTAGATCTAAACACAAAGACTTTGAAGATGCTCTACAAATTTATTGTGCTATAAGTATTGCCAAAATGGATTGCATTATTACCCGAAATATTAAAGACTTTAAAGGAAGTGAGATTCCCGTCCTATCCCCAGATGAATTTTGCTACCAATTGGCAAATTGATCTTTATTGATGCGCTCTGGTGCTTTCAGGGGTTTCTCTTTCCACTTGGGTTCGTACTTCACAAACCAACTTAACCAAAGTGATCGGGCCAAGCGCATCATAAGCGGCTGCACTGCCAATAAGATAACAATATTGGTTCCTAACCAATAAAAAATGCGGTTATCATCAATGTCAAATGTCATTCCAATAAGGACTTTCCAAGCAACAAATGTGCTCACTGTTAAAGCCACAGAAAGCGCATAGCTCACATAGCCAGTACCATAATAAAATCCCACTTCAATTTCTGTAGGCTGATGACAAACCGGACAGGTTTCATGCATTTCCGTACTTTTTCCTTTGATGCTGTAGGCAGATTTACTTTTAAACAACTCCCCTTCTCTACATCTAGGACATTTATTGGTGAGGGCGCTTACTAGGTAGGTTTTCTGAAAATCCATTTCTTACACTTTATTTTATTCAATCACTTGCTGTACAAAGTTACCAAATTATAACTGCAGGCTATGTAACAAATGTTGAATACGGATTAATTGAAGATTCTTTTATCGAATGGGAATTTTTCTTTGGCGATGATACTAATTCGTTTGAAATCTGGGTGATTCGGATTGATTAGTAAGTTATAATCCCCCTGGGTAACAGCAGAAGGAATCTGAAGAACACAAAATTTATTATCGGCTACAAATTGATCACCAATTGATTGGGTAATTGGATGATGGGGGAAAGCATTCCAATTTGAGGGCAACTTATTTACTGGAATTTTTTTAATAGCAATATCATTGGGAATTAAAATGGTTACCATCATATAATCACTTGGCAAAGTAGCTAAAGTTAAATGGACCGCCACTTCCGCCATTGCTAAAGACCTATTACTTGCAGTGTAAATTAACTCAACACCAACTGAGTTCCACCTTGCCCCTTTTAATGCAGCACCTTTACCGGAAAGAATAGCCGCAAATTTTGATCTAGCTAATCTAAATACTTCCATCTATACAAGTATTCCGTAATTGATTCTGGTTAACTCACTAATTACCAATTCCTTTCCGTAAGAATCTTTTAATAATTCAATTGGCTTCAAGCTTCCTAATGCATAGTTGGGGGTTTCAAGCCATAATTTGAATTTATCCATACTTCCAAAAACATCTAGCCCTACATGAGTAACTTCGGCCATCTCAATGATTTTTTCAGACTGAATCGATTTAAACCTTTTTCCGGTTTGCTTATAACGATCAAGCGTTTTTGTTGAAATATCTAGAATGTTAGCCCAACTCTCCTCATTAAAAGGGGTGAAATCTTGTATTAGGCTAAAAAGTGAATAAGGAACTCCTTCGCGAATTACCAAAATCATCAACATTTTATTGGAAAGAAAATCAGCATAAGTGATAATGTTTTTAGATGATAAACTTTTTCGTTCAACACTTGACTGTTTAACAATACCTGAATGCTTAACAATACTTGAAATGGCTTTATCCAATTTTGAAGTCATGGTTGCAGTTGAAGATGACATACTATTCGGTTTTGACATTTGTCTACTAATTTAAGACAAATTTCCAAAAAAGAAAGCTTTAACTAATTAAATCTCCAACTAAATAGTTCAATTTAACAGTACTAGGTTAAAAAACATCAGTTTATTGCGGGGATTACGCGCTCCAGGCCTATGGTGGGCAAGTAAATTGCAATCATGCAAAAATTAAAACCAGACTTCGAAGAAGTATCACCGCTAAAAATGATTCCGCTTTCACTGAAGCTAAATCCAACAGTCTTAGATAATATGGAGGCGGTAAGGGCACGTATAAGGCAAAACAGAAACACCTATATCAATCTAGCTATTGATGTATATAACCATTATCATAGATACTCGATGATGAAAAAGTTAGTTGAGGGAGAATCTTTTCAATGTTCCCTGTATTATTTTAAAATAATCAAACAGCTGGAAGAAATAAAAGAAACTAAGCTCACCAATATTTTTGAAGATGGAAACTTCTGAGCCTTCTAAAAAGAATTATTCATTTTTCACTTCAGATAAAGAAATAAAACAGTATGAAATCTGGAAAGTGGAATGGAGAAATAATCCCAATAACATACAACTGGTTGTTATTGTGCAAACCAACTATCTAAATAACATAAAGCATTTCTCCTATATCGTTTGCCCTTTGGTTGTTAAAGACTTGCATAGATTTTGGATTTTGCGCTTATGGTTAAATGTGAAAGGCTTCGGGAGCTATGAAATATTAATTGATCAAATTACAAGTGTAAGTGGGGAAGCACTCTTAGAACGCATTGATGAACTCAACGATGACCAGCGAATACAACTACGTAGGAATTTAGGTATTGTACTTGGATTTACGTTATAAAAAAAAAGTATGCGCATATTTTAATTTTATGCGTATTTTTGAATTATGAAATCTAGATTAAACATAACTATCGAGAATAGCTTGCTTGAAGATGTTAAACTCTATGCTGCAAAAAATAAGCGCAGTGTTTCTGATTTAGTAGAAAGTTATTTTAAAAAAGTTACACGACCATCGAAGCGAAAAAACATAATTGATTTGGTAGAGAAACTAGAAAAGCCATCAATTAACGATAAGGCCGATTTAAAAGATTTGTATTATAAAGAAAATGCAAAGAAATATGGCTTTTAAAGTTTTCATTGATGCAAATATATTGTTAGACTTTACGCTAAAGCGCTCTGAATACGAAAGGGCTAAACAGATAATAGCATTAGCCGTAAATGGCACTATAGAAGCTTTTATTACTCCTTCCATTGTACATATAATTGGATATTGGTTAACAAAAGAATATGGAAATACAAAAGCAAAAGAGTTAATACTAACGATTCTATCAGATATAACAGTTATTGATATACCACATGAAATCGTTTTAAATGCGATACACTCGAAAATTAATGATATTGAAGATTCTCTACAATATTATACAGCAATTCACCATAAACTCGATTACTTTATATCTCGTGACAAACACTTACAAAAACAAAGTATTCCTACATTACCATTATATACGCCTAAGGAATTTTTAATCGAATTTTCAAATTGATGCTTTAGTTTTCAGCACTTGGCTTAACTGCAAGGGGTTTCAGCTTGCGCAATAGTGCTGCGGTTGCAGGCTGTACTTGGAAATAAGTAAATAAAGAACCCCCATGGAAATGGGGGTTCGGTTCTTAACTGTTATACTAAATCATTACATCTGTAAATGATTTATAATTTATAGCTAAAGCCAAGATTAAATGACTGTCTTGGCAACATTTTACTGAACACTTGATCTTGTGCACCATAAGCCTTGTAAACAAACTCAATTTGATCATTTAAGATATTATCGATTCTTAAATTCAAATTCATCTTCTTTTTCTTTCCTAAAGCTTGATTAAAGGAAAAACTTAAATTATCATATGGCACGGAGAACACATCTGGGAACAAGCCTGAACCTACTATTGTTAAAGTAGGCCCTTTTACATTATAAAATAATCCAACATTCAACCCCTTATCGGTATCCAAATAAGTTAATCCTGTATTAATTAAATAAGGTGATTGACCTGCCATTTCCCTTGTATTTTTTACCTCTTCGCCTGCTTTTTGATATGCTTTTCTTGCATTAAACTCTACATCAGAAATTTTGACTCTTGAATATACATAGGTGAAATTAGAGCTAAATACGAATTTCTCTAGTTTATCAGAAATAATGTCTAGCGACTTATTGAATTCAAATTCAACTCCAAATAAATTTCCATTACCCACATTTCTTGGCTGATATTCAGTAGACGTTTGTTGCTGCGGAATACGAACCAATTCTATTGGATTTTTAAATGCCTTGTAAAACAGAGACAAGGAAATTAATTCAGCACCTTTAAAATACTTTTCCCATCGTAGGTCTAAGTTATCAATCATGGTAGGCACTAAATTACCATCCCATTCTGCATATGGAAATAAGCTTCCATTGAAAATTCTGTTAGACAAAGGATCTAAGATTTGCGCAAACGACAATTCTTTAAATGAAGGTCTTGCAGTTGTTTTTGTGTAAGAAAACCTTAGATTGGTTTTTTGATCAATTTTCTGAATTAAGTTTAAACTAGGGAATAAATTGAACTTGTCTAATACTTTTGCATTATCTAAGTTTTTACCATCAACTGTATTGCCAGAAGCAAATCGCTGGTCTCTACCTGTATGAAACTGTTCGTACTTTTCTACCCTTAACCCTATTATAGATTTCAAGTTATCAGTAACATTAAATTCATCCATTATGTACCCTGCATAACTATTTACTTTAGAATTATATTGATTAGAGTTAGGATTTGAATTACCCGACTGATAATAAATATTGTTAATTGTTGCAGGATAAATATTCTGACTCAACAATACATTATTGGCAATAAGAGGCCAGTTTTGTTGTTGTGCCCCAAAAAATTGCACATTGAATATTTTAATATCGTAATTACGTTCTTTACGTAATCCTAATGCGCCAAATTTTAATAAGTGCTTGCTTCCTATCTTCTTCTCCAAATCTACCTTATAAGATAAATTTACCTCGTCTAAATAACGCCAAATTCTGGAAGGATTTCCACCTGCTCCTGCGTTAAAATAAGTACGTCCTGGGTCAATGGTAAATGCTGTTTTTCGAATATCTGGATCATCGGATGTTGATAGTGTATTACCTATTACCCAATCAATTTTCCAGCCTTTCCCATTCAACACATGTGAACCAGAAAGTTGCATATTCGTTACACTTCTCTCACTATATTCAATATTATCAGATTGAGCAATATAGCCGCTCTGTCCTACACCATCAGAGTTATTGAAAATGTCAAACTTTCCAGCTTTGCTTTCACCGCTTTGAAGTCTGATTAAGTTGAATTTAATTTTAGAAAAATTGGTCTTGTAAGCCAACCCAAGCAAAGCTCCAACTAAAACGTTTTGCTCTGATAAGCTGCCCTCAATATTATTGGCAACCACCATTTGGGATTGATTGATGTCTACATTTTTTTGAGATTCTCCATATTGTACTCGATCGTACAATCGCTGATCGAATCTGTAAGACAATGCTGCTACGTATCCAAATTTAGGATTCTTCTTACTTTTTCCCTTCCTATCTAAATCAATTTGATCTCCAATAGATATTCCAAAAGAAAAATCTGCTAAACTGTTTGTAGCAGTTGCTCCCAATGTTGGATTAAAAGATTTTACAAAATTATTTACTTCAGTTGAACTTGCGCCAGAAACTGGTGTGGGTATATTATTACTGTTTCTTGCAATTGATGGAAGTGCTCTTGAACCATCATCCATTCCTAACCAATCTCTTGATCCAGTATTTCCAGTTAGGAAATTATTTTTAAAATGCATACTTGGATTATAACCCATGGATGCAGACACATTGAATATTTTTTTAGTGGGAAAGTCATTGGTTTCAATATTCAATAATCCTCCAGCAAAATCTGCTGGCATATTGGGTAAAAAATTCTTTGCAACCGTAATATTGTCTATTAATGCAGTGGGAAAAATATCCATTTGCAAAGAGTTTCTATCTGGATCTAGTCCAGGTAAATCTAACCCATTCATGGTAGATTTAGAATATCGATCTCCCAACCCTCTTACATACACATACTTTCCTCCTTCAATAGATACTCCTGTAACCCTTTTGGCCGCTTCAACAGCAGTTCCATCACCAATGAGTTTCATTTTGGCAGCAGAAATTCCGTCGAACATGATGACCGATTTTCTTTTGAGTGTTGTAATGGCTTCTTCAGATGTTCTTTGATTTCTGCTGGATGCAACTACTACTTCCTTCAATTGATTACTTGCTGGTGTAAGAATGATATCAGGAACAACTGTTACGTTGTTTGATGTAACAGTAATATTGGTAATAATGGCATCTTCGAAACCAATCAAACTGATATTTAAACTATAGGTAGCTGCTTTTACATTAAAAGTGAAATTTCCGTCTAAATCACTGTTCATTCCAAGATTGGTACCGTTGCCGCTCAATTTTACGGTAGCAGAAATAGCGGGTCTTCCCGTATTACCATCAATCACCTTACCGCGTATTTTACCAGTTTGGGCATAACTAAATTGTAACGCAAAAAAATAAATAACTGTAAATAAAATTGTCTTTCTCATCTTAATTAAAAAGATCCGGACGATTGAGTCCCCCAACTCAATCATCCGGATGTATGAAAATATTATATTAATATAACTACTTTAACTTATCGGCTTTTGCAGTCCATGACCAACCATTGAATACGGTTAAATCTGCACCACCAGTAATTGTTGTTCCAGCAGTGATAGACGCAGGTACGTTTGCAGCAGTTGCTTTATCTATGTACTTGTATAAATCAACACTTGCTACGTTCATTACGATATTGCTAAAAGTAATACCGCTTGTTGTAGTGTAAGTGGTGTATACCTCAGTTATATTTTGAGTGAAAGTAGTTGCTGAAAATCCTTTTGCATAAATATTTTTAAGGTTAACGATTGTGTTTGCATCGTTATCAATGAAGTTTCCAGCATTACCAGTTACATCAACAAAACCTTTGTTGAAAGTATGACCTGTTAAAGTAACACCGTAAGTACCTTCTGGTCCATCTAATTCAAATGAACTACCACCAGCAGAAATGATTGCAAAATTCTCTACAGTTCCTCTGTATGCTTGGTCGGTATCTAAACCATCATCACCAGCGTTCCAAACAACTACATTTTTACAATTTACAGTACCACCAAACCACTCAATTCCATCATCTTGGTTACCAATTACTTCAATATTCTCTACCACAGTACCTGAACCTACACCACCAAAAGTAATACCGTTGATTTCATTACCTGCACCAATTTCAGTACCACCATGACGAACAGACACATACTTTAATACACCAGAATTATCTGCATCATCGTTTCCACCATATAAACCATTTGGATCAGATGTTGGAATACCCTCAATTTGTACTTCTGTTTTTTGTGTACCGCTTGAAGAAGCAGAAATATTTGCTTTACCCAAGATAATTAAACCACCCCACAAACCATTCACAGTTGGAGCTAAATTAGGAGAAACAAAATTTCCAGCAGCTACATTAGCAATTGAAAGCTCATCGGCTACACTGGTAAATATGATTGGCTTAGTAGCTGTACCAGCTGCATTAATTTTTGCACCTCTAGCAATCAAAAGTGCAGTAGCGTTTGAACCAGTTCCCGCTTGTCCTTTAATAATTGTACCTGGCTCAATAGTTAAAGTTGCACCTGATGTAACAGTAATTCTGCCACCCAAGATCCATACTTTATCTGCAGTCCAAGTAGTATTAGCAGTCACATTAGTAGTAACCAATTGCTCAGTAATTACTTTACCAATTTGAACTACTGCAGTTGCTTTAGATGTTCTACCTCTAGAATCGGTTACAGTTAAAACAACTGATCCAGCTCCATCGGTTGTAGTAGAAAAATTGACATCTAATGTTGAACCAGATACAGAACCTGATCCGTTTGTTACAGTCAAATTAGTTCCTGTAGCAGTGTAAGTTGCAGTTAACTTTGAATCAACAGAAACAGTGAAAGTCACTTTTCCAGATTGTCCTGCAGTAACAGCAGTAATAGCAGTAGGAGCTGTTACATTGGTATCAGCATAAGTTACCACTTCGTCTTTTTTACAAGCACTGAAGAAAAGCAAAATGCCTAATGTGTTTAGAATAAACTTGTTCATAAAATTATTTTATGACGCAAAGGAACCGAACCAATGTTACCTAATTGTTAACACAACGTGAACTTAATATTAACATGTGCGTCCACTATCTGTAGTTGGCGCTTTTAATATTACCAAATTGTTAAATCCTTAGTTTCTACGGCGGATGATTAGGAAAGGCACGGTTTTCATATTATATAGGCCGCGGGTTCTAAAATCGGGGTTGGCGTGGTCGCCAATGATGAGAATGCGGTCGAAATCTTTCGCTTCGGCGACCCGCTTAAACGTGTGGTTAATAATTGACGCTATTCTATAAAACTGATCATATGCCTGTTGGTTCTCTTTAAAAGACTTGAACAACTCGCGCTTGATTTTATAATAATACTTTCCGTCTATATTATTTGTTACATCAAATCTAAACGGCGTGTGCGTATTAATGGTGAGGGCATACGCAAATACTTTTTCGTAGCGTTTGCTTTCGTTGAGTATGCTGTCGATTAAATTTTCATCGAACACCGCTTTGTAGGTATTCTCTTTATTGTCTTTATAGTGCTTACTGAGTTCTTCGTAATAAAACCTGCTCTTGAAACCCAATGCTCTTCTAAAGCCTTCGGCATTGCTCATATTGCTGCCGTATTGTTTAGACGCAGTAAAGCCTGCGATTGTATGATACCCGTTTTGGTTTTTATACTGGGTGATATTATGGGGCGGGGCCACGTTCCGCTCCAGGAAGGCCCTGTATGATTCTTCGTCGTTCATATTGAGTAACTCTCGTCCTTCTGCTGAACTGGTATTTCCGTGAAAGCAAGTGCGCCCGAATTCTAATTGGTAATACTTCGTGAGCCCCGCCCCATGGCTATTAAACAACGCACGTATATGATTCATCAACTTCTCCTGCTCCTTTGGTTCTGCCAGCTCTCCCCAACTTTCCATTAGGAGCAGAAAATCTTTATTGGTAGTGGTGTCTTGTAAGTATTGAATCGTAGGTGCCAATGTTGTGCTGGTTTCATCTTCCGTAGTATTGCATGCATAGGGCGTGATAGCTATTTTGCCTTTCGCAAACTTGTTGTAATCTTTTTGAATGCGAGCAAATCCGTTGTTGCCAATGTAATCTATATAAAGCTTCCGCCAAGGAACAAGCTGTTCATTAGAGGAGGTTGAGTTCTTTGTGGGAATTGCAGCTGCAGATAAGATTTCTGCAGTGGGTGCTGCAAACTCAGCAATGATGAGCAACAGCGCAAATACAGGCACCACATAAATTTGGCGGCGCATGCTTTTAATCAACTTTACCTGCAACCAAGCAATGCCTGCTATAGCGGCGGCTGCAATCAACAAATAAACAAATGCGATGATAAAATTGCCGGGGCTCAAGAATATATAATTCATGCGCGCATAAAAGTTGAACATATTAAAGAAGAACAACTGCGGCACCAACACAATGGCATAAATAGCCAAAGAAAAAAACTGCAAAATATAAAACCATTTATAATTGCTGGTAAACAACAACAACAAACAATTGATAATAAATATAAAACTGAGGTTGATCGTTATTTCTGGATTACCTAATAGCAATTGCGGCCCTTGTTCTATTAACAATTGGATGGCAACTAGTAAAATCAATTTGAGTATAGCGGAAAGGAGTTGCATATTAATTATTTATAAATGCCGACTCCATTCTATTTTGTTCGGCTTTTGGTATTTTATAATATGTTGCAACTTTACGCCAATCTTTTACAACAGTTGTCATTTTTTTAATGATTCTATTGGCTTTTTCATTGGACAATTTAAAATAGGGAGCTACTTCAAGTGCCAACTTTAAATCTAATGCATTGTTATGTTCAGTAATATTTATGCTTAAACCTATTCCAAATTCATTTGGGTTCAAATCATATGCAGGTGAAAGCTTCCAACCAGCATTTGTAAGCAAAAAACCATGATTCCTTAAATGATCATCTGTATTACTTACACAAATATTAAAGACAATTCGTTTCCAAAGTTCTTCTAAATCATTTTCTATCGCTGCCCCATTTCTGAAAATAAATTCCATCAATTCTAAATAACTGGCTCCTGCTGCTTGCTCTCCATCGGTATAACCAAGCATAGTCATTGCGGATGCAAAATGAATTCGTTTATTGTTCTTTGTTCTATCAAATCTCTTAGAACAATAAGTGTGGTAATTATTATTAAACTTTACTAATAAGCCTTCTGCAACATCAATACCTACAGATTTGGCCATTTGATTGACTACCATTTCCCAAGCAGCAATATCTTTATTGTCGTATTTACTCGGAAATTTAGCAATCCACAATTTCTTCTTTAGATCTAACACACTTGCTTTGGGCCTTGCACCACCTAATGAAGAACCTGGTGCAATTAATAAATTAATCCATTTTCTATTTTCTTTAGTATCAGCATCGTCATTTTCCAATTGTAAACAGGCCTGTTCTAACTCCCTTAAAGATGTCCATGGAGGCGTTGCCATTCCAGCTTGGTCATTTAAGAAAGGTCCTGATTCATCTAATTTAAATCGTAATCCTCCCATTCGATTTTCATCAAAAACCCCCAATAAATAATCAGATTCAAATAAAGTTTTAATAGCCCTAGATTCCTGCTTCGCTATCATCGCTTCTCTTCTCTGCATTAAAGTTCTACCCCATCTATCCGGACAAGAGTCTAAAAAAACACCAAAATTCTGCTTGTTATTTTTTGGAAAAAAAGTACCTCCAAACAATTGTAAATCTGGATCGATTATTTGTGAAAAGCCCAATTGAAGCCAAGCATCAGTATATTCAAATGAAAAACTCTCCTTCCCCCTCACACTAGAAACAGCAAGATTGCCCATTAGGGTGGGCATTCCTATCTTCTCCCAGTCAGCATATACAAGAATATTTTTTTTCGCACATGTAGCCATACACTATTATTTTTTGGGTGCACGCTCTTTCACTATTAACCCTAAATCTTGTAGCTTTCTTCCTAGTAAATCATCATCCGCAATTTTTAGTAAATCCTTTTCCAGGTTTAGCACAAATAATACTTGAGCATAAGAACCAATGGAAACACTTGGCAATCCTTTCTCAATAGATAATAGAGTTGGTCTGCTTATACTTGCTCTTTCAGATACCTGCTCAGTACTTAACTTCCTTCGCAACCTAGCTAACTTAATATTCTCCCCAAGTACACCCAATATTTTTATTACTGAAGGTACAACTAATTGTGTTGAATTTTTCATAATGTAAATTATATTTTACAAATATATCACTTTTGTAAAACATAGCTTACATTAATAAATTATTACCAATCCGATGGCGGCTTTTTTGATTTCAATTGACGTTTCCCTCTTGCTCGCTTTCTTTTTTCTAAATCCTGCTTTGCCAATAATAATGGACTGATGATTGGCTTTACTTGAAAACATTCAAATAGATGAAGTAGTTCTAAAGCCCTTAACACCTGAATGAAACTAAGCATAGTGGATCCATTACCATTCTCAATTTGAACTATGGTTGACCTATTAACTCCAGCCAATTCAGCAATATGCTCTTGAGTTCTATTTTGTAGTAATCGAGTGGTTTTGATAAATCCGCCGAGCTTAACTAAGATTTGTCTATCACTTAATTCATGTAATAACATGTTGTTTTTTTCCATCATTATATGCTAATATGAATATTAATGTTGCTTTTTATCAACAACCAAATACTAAAATAAACCTACTATTCTTCACGAAACACTTTTAGCAGCTTTAGTAAATCATATACTTTCTCACTAAATATAACAAGGTCTCTATAATCCACAGTAAAATCTGCCTTATAACGGCTATCAATATATGCCCGCTGCATCAGCTTAAATCGCTTTTTATCTATTTCTGTTTTTAGTGGAAAGAGTTCCCCTACCGAATACGAAACCCAACTTGCATAACGCAATAGTCTTTCAATATTGTGAGAGCAACAATAATAGCCCATTCCTGTTTTGACCAATGTACTTAAAGCTTGTTCAGTTGCTTGATGTAACATAAACATAGATAGTTTGTATTGCTTTCTAATGATATATAGTTCGGCTCCTGCATAAAACTCAAGCGCTTTATTTAACCCGTCTTTGCAAATACTTTCCTGCAGTTTTTCTTCAATAGGAAAATTGGTCTGTTGTAAAGCGCAAAGCGAAATAGATTCTTTCTGATAAATTGGTGCTGCGGATTGCACCACTTTTTGCGCAAATGCATGCCCCATTGAAAGCCAATGATTAAAAGTTGCTGTTTCCAAAACTATGGTTGTTGTAGTTGCCCAATCATTGCATTGTTGTTCCATTCTTTCCTGCCATTGAAGTAAAGTGTAATTACCCAACGATGGTATAAGCACTAAAATAAACTGTTGATCTACTTCGGTTTTTTCATGGGTATGGCTCGAAAAAATATGCTGACTACTTATGCTTTTTAACCGAGTCCCCAATATATAAATTGCATCGGGCGCTATTACCCCGCTAATTAAATTAATCAAAGTAGTTGGCTGGTTCATGATTTTAATAAATAAGAAGTTGCTAATAATTGTTTCAAATAATCAAAAAGATGCATCAACTCAAGTTGAACACCTGCTTCAGATAAACTATTATTCGATAGCGCAAAACTTAAGATATAATGTAGATATTCATCCCACTGTTTAACCGTGTATTTGTTAATGCATTTTCTGCATTTCGCATACTGATTTGCTTCGTTTTTTTGGTTTGCTTTTTCACTAAATGCATGTATCAAATTAGCTAGTTGTTCAAAAAAATAGATCAAGTTGTATGGTGCCGATTTTTTCCAAACAGGCATTGATTCTGCAGCTTTAAAACTAGACAACAAATAGTCTTCTGCGGTAGCCAAGGAAAAGGCATCAAAAAACTGGTTTACTACATCATGGGGACTAGCCTTTTTTTTATACGGATGCATAAATAAACAATTTAACAGCGCCCAATTTGCAGTCTTGCTATTTACTATCCTAGTTTAAAATCAGGTATTTTACCTAAAAAGGCAGGTATTTTAGCTGTAATAGTTTTATTATATTTGTTAAAAGGCTAAACCATGGAAAAAACCATACATCAGGGTCGGAATGTGAAACGATACAGAGAAATGCTTGGCATTAAACAAGAAACACTGGCTGCTGAAATGGGAGAAGATTGGAATCAACGAAAAATTTCTTTAATTGAACAGAAAGAAATTATTGAAGACAATATTTTGATGAAAGTATCCAATGTGTTAAAAATTCCTGTTGAAGTCATTAAGAATTTTGATGAAGACACTGCAATCAATATTTTATCTAATTCTTTTACAAGTAATGACCAATCTACGTTGAACGTAATTAATCACAATTGCACGTTCAACCCCATTGATAAAATAGTAGAACTGTACGAGGCCTTGGTACAAAGCGAAAGAGAAAAAGTGGCTTTACTCCAACATTTATTGGATAAAAATAAATAACCCTATTCTACAAATACTTTCTGCGTAGCAATATATCCTTGTGGGCGCACAATCGTGATATAGTATTCCCCTTTTAAAGCGTCTACTTTTAGTCCATGCCGTTGACCCGGTTTTAAAGTAGGTATTGTATAAGCTTTGGTGTTGAGGTAATTATTGGTTGCTGAAGAAATGTATAATTTATATCCTGTTACGGTATGTTGTGGAAGCCCCATGCTTCCATAGAGCGTAATATTGCGTTTTCCTTTTTCTGCACCTGCCACATGTTGTATTTCTATTGGGGTAGATTGTTCCCTCAACACTTTCATAGACGGCTTTGGATTGCCATACATATCGTATACGCCATGAATTCTTCTGCGCATTTTCCCTATATCATTCGTGCCTGGGTAATGCGTTCTGTAATCGGTTAAATCAAAATAAATAGCCCCTTCTACATAAGGCTTGCTTTCGTAAATGGCCATATGATAAATCAAGTCTTCAATCCTTCTTTCATCGCCCCCTTTAAAATTGGGTTCACATAATCCAAACTCTGAAATAAAAAATGGTTTAGTAGGATAACTTTGATGCACACTATCCAAATACAAATGAATTTTTCCGGTTGGTATGCTCCACCAACTTCCTCCGTACTCATTCATCATTAAATAATCGCCTTCTGCTGCTGCATCTGGAACAAAGTTGGGATTATTGTAATAGCTTGTAGTTAAGGTATTACTTACATAAGCGGCGTTTCTACTAGGATCTACTAATCTGGAGCGTTTCATTAATGCACTAATCATTGGCTTCATGTCTGCATCTCTTGCTCTTAACTCATTGCCTGCACCCCAAGAAAAAATACTGGGATGATTGTACAAGTTATTGATCATTTGCCCAAGCTGTGCTTGGGCAATCTGCTGTATGGCTTCAGTAGCAGGGGTTTCAGGCCCCCATAATGGAACTTCTTGCTGTACCAATATGCCATTGCGATCACAGAAATCATAAAACAAATCGTCTTGCTGAAAATGTTGTCTGGTGAAAATGGCGTTCACGTCTTTCATCAATTTGCAATTCGCCAGTATTACTGAATCGGTTTCGGCAAAACCATAATTTGGATTGGATCCTGCCGTCCACTCTACCCCCATTAATTTAATTCGCTCTCCATTTAAATGCGTTTGTCCGTTAATGAATTCAAGGGTTCTAAATCCAACATTAGTTCCTAATGCATCTATAATTTCAGCGCCATTCGTAACTCCCATTCGGGGGTTACCAATTGACCAGTCATTTGCTGCTTGTCTAAATCATGGATGACTTGGATATTCAACCGCAGCTTGCCTTTTAGTGCTGCATATTTTTTTTCAAGCAACAATTTATTAAAAGGCAAACGAATTTTTACTGTAGCCGATGAATCTTTATGCAGCGTGGGTGTTACAAAAATTTGTTGCGGTGCAATGGGATGGGTCACTATTAAATTCACTTTGCGAATAATTCCACCATCATTGGGCCAATCAAAAGAACTTCCAAACGGAACTTTGTTTTTTCCGTAATCATTATTTACAGCTACAGCTAAACGATTGCTTGTTCCCGCTTTAATTTGTTTACTAATATCTACTTTAAATTTATTGAATCCATCTCCAATATGTTCGGCTACTTTAATACCATTCAAATAAATATGCCCCGTATGATTAATGGCACCAAACTCAATCACCACTTGCTTACTCTTATAATTAGTGGGTATTTGTAATTCCTTTTGGTACCATGCCCATCCATAATGGGTTTGATTACTGTCTTCAATATTCCAAGTATGTGGAATCGCCACCGTTCTTGCTTTAGTTAGTGGTTGCTTATACCACTCGCTTTTAAATCCGTCCGAATTTTTATCTATTACAAATTGCCAGTTGCTGTTCATGGCAATGGTGTCGCGCTGTGCAAACAACAACGATTGACTAGTGCATATAAAAACAAGAAAATAAATTAACTTAATACGAATCATTTTGAAAATTTTAAACAATCAATCATAATGAGACTCCGCCAGCGCTTTAACGAACTACTGGCACAAATGTGAACATATACTTAGCAGGATTCTGCCAATCTTTTCCGCTGAGTTTTCCTATGGGCATTTTGATGCGAACCTCATTCCATCCTTTTTTCAAAGGAATCATAGTAGGTTCGCGGTACTCGTATCCCTCGTCTATCAATGGAATTTCTGCATTCCCTTTTTGCCCTGCTCTTTTCCATACTGGTGGTAGAACCATTGTGCCGTTTATTTGAACGGTTGCGTTCTGTTCATTCCAAGCAAAAGCTGGAGGGGAATCTGTTGCAGGCGAACGCGATAAATTATTGAACCCTATCCAGAATGGCTTTGTTTCATTTTCGTTACTCCAGATTTTTGTGGTAGCATACCAAACAGTATTGGGCTTGAGTGAATCAATTGCCCCCTTTATTAAAGGCGCCCACCAATGACGCAGAACCACTGTTCCGCCCTTTACGGTTTTGTGAAAATATTTTGATGAGTTTTGCTCGGGCCACAGGTCTTCTTTAGCATTAGGATTGTTTGTGAAAGGCCCGTAGAGCTTCCATTCCAATGCAGCTTGCGCTTGATAAGGAAAAGACAGCTCTTTAAAATATTGTTCTTGGTGACTCAATAATCGCTGTTCAAATTCAACATATGCTTTTTCATTCCCATCACTTATATTGGCAACCCAACCTGCTTTACCGCCGCCGTTCCAACTTCTTTCTGCAAATGCCAACATAGCTGGATACACAGGATTCATAGTTAATACATTGTCTTGTGTGGCCACTGCTCTATCGTGCCATGTACAAATAATTGCACCGAGTGCATTATGGTTTCCACTGTCCCTATTGGCCAACTGCCTGTTAAAAATAGTAGTTACCGATTCCAACGGATCCATATGATTCAAATACAAATGCCTTGAATCGATGTATTGCACTTGCTTGTTGTTGGTGATTTTTCCTAAATCGTCCATCCATAATTGTCGGATGGTACTGTCTAAAAAATTTCCGCCGGGTTGCCAGCCAATTACTTTCTTTCCAAAGCTTTGGATATAACGAGTTATTTCAGGTATAAAATTGGGATTGGTAATTTTTACTTCGTCGGCCCCAATATGGATATAAGGAATATCATAAGTAGTGCAAAATTCCTTGAGTATATTTTTGATGTACACCATTCCTGAATCGGATTGCATATCTACTTTCATAGCTCGCTTAAATGCTGCACTATGACCGGGCATATCAATTTCTGGAACAAATAAAATATTGCGCGCTTTACAATAAGCAATTAACTCTTTTATTTCTGCTTCGGTATAATACATTCCCTTATTGCGCAACATATTTTCGGGTGCTGTTAATTGCGGATATTGTTTAAGAGCTATTCGCCAAGCAATATCTTCTGTTGCATGAAAATGAAATACATTCAATTTGTATTTGGCCATGATATCTATTTGCTGTTTCAGCAAATTCATAGACATATAATTTCTTCCCACATCAATCATATAACCCCTCCAAGCAAATGCGGGTGCATCTTTAATTTCGCAGGCAACAATGGTTTGTCCATTGCGTGCCAATTGTTGCAAGGTTTGTAGGGCATTGAATACGCCATGCTGCGTAGCAGCTTTAATAGTGATTTGATTGGGGCGAACAATTAATTCATACCACTCTTTATGCTGAGCTGAACTGATTAGCTCAATCTTCACTTGCGCTGCCAAAGATTTAGATGGGTCAATGGTATAATACTCCTTATTCCATTTCACTTGCTTGGGCATTGGAATTAATGCAGGCTGATGGGTTAACCCAAATACTTTCGGATAAATCAAGTGTCGCCAATGCATATAACCCGCTCCTACTAAGTGCAATCCATCATTTGTATATTTGGCATCTAAGTTTCCCTGTGCATCTACAAACTCGCTGTGCAAATCTATAAACTCGTAATGGTGTTTGGTGGAAGCGGCTTTTAGTAGTGCATTGGTTTGATTTATTTGTTCTCGCTTACTGGTTTGTCCAGCAAATTTTCCGAAGCTTGGATTCACTGGTAAAATACTTTGAATATACACTTGCGTGTTAGGGCTTTCTTGTTGCAGATAATCGTTCATCAGCAATATATTTTTCGCAACCGAATCGGGTGATAGCCCCCTACCCAAATCGTTAATGCCAATCATTAAAAAAACTTTAGCTGGCTTGCGATTACTTATTTCTGTTAATCGGTGTAAAATTCCCGCAGTAATATCGCCACTGATTCCTCTGTTCTTGATACGGATATCATTAAACAGCTCATACCATTCACTGCCATCATTAATGCTATTTCCTAAAAAAATAATATCGCGCTTAGAAGAGGACAAGGAAGCCGCATCATTTGGCAATGCTTTAAACAAACTATACCGCTGGTGATAATAAGTATTAAATATTGAATCAGGATATTGCGGTAATAATATTTGTTGTACATCAACTTTTATTTTAAACGTTGATGCTGGAAGTTCCTCCTTATTTACCAAATTTCCTTCATTGAAAGACTTCCATCCATAATAAACCATTTCAGGTTTTGTTGAACTAAGAATATGAATGCTATTTTGCTGAATAGTTGCTTCAGCCGAATGAATTCCATCTAATGAAAAACCGCGCAAAGCCATACCATCAGACGTTTTTAATCCCCCACCAACATATTTAAACTCAACAATTAATTTGCCATTGGCGTATTGGGCTCGCAAGGGCAATGGACCTGATGCCAGTATATTTTTTTTATAGGTTTGGCTCAACGCCCATTTAGCCAATCTTTCTCCCACTATTTTTTTATTGGTAGGATGCACATTGTCGTTTAATCCATAATCGGTGCATACTGCCATTCCACTATTTGGAATTAAATCTAAAATTTTTCGCTGCTCATTTCTAAAGGTTCCCCAAAAATGACCTTTGTATTTTAAGGTGTCTATAGAGGAAAGCTGAACATAATAATAAGGCAATTGCGATTGCTTAAAACGGGTTCGATAATCTTGCACCATCAATTGCGTTAATGCAGCATATTCATTTACTCGCTCCATTTCCTGTGCATTGCTCTCCCCTTGGTAATTGATGATTCCTTTTATAGCCAATGGAAATAAGGGCTCAATGCCTGCTGTATATGTAAAGCCAGGTTTAAATGGATGATTGGTTCCTACTCGTAAATTTTGATTGCCCCTTTCTTTTACCCATATAGGAATGGCAGGATTGGTTAACCATGGTTCAATTGCTTTAGCTGCAAAACGCTCATCCGATTTCAATGCATCTACTCCTATAAATGTTTCTAGCGGAGCCCCAGCAATAGATAAATTAATAAGCCCAATGGGTACTTGTGTGTTAGTAACAATAGACTTCCCATAATAATAAGCCACTGCACTCATAGCCCTGAAACTATTGCTATCGCTCACTTGCCAACTAGTAGGCGCAAAGAATTTTTCAGGTTGCATCATTTGCAAAACTGAATCAGAAAAATATTGGTTGAAAACATTTTTTCCAGCGTACGTTGGATTATAAAATCGGAGTAAGGGTTGATTGGCTGTTTTAATTGCTTCGCGATAATACATTTCGCGTTGCATGGGCCACTCCATATTGCTTTGACCAATGCAAATCCAAATATCACCCATCAATACATTGCTGATGCGTATATTTTTTTTGCCTGAATTAATTTTTATTTCATGGGGAGTTGTACTCGCTTTTAGCGCTGGCAAATTAACCGACCAACTGCTGTCTAAACGTACACTTGTTACAACTGATTTAACAACGCTTGACAAAGTTTTTGAATCAGCAATACTTAAGCTTGTGCGGCTAAGCGAAACCTTAACTGCAGCGCCCGGCAATCCCCTTCCCCATATATGAATGGGTTGGTCTCGTTGCAGCACCATATGATCAGTGAATATTTTATTAACGCTCAATATTTCTGCTTCGCGAGAAACTGACACAAGCGAAGACTGCGCTATTAGCATACTTTGCGCAATAATTAAAGTCAAACAAAACATTAGCCCTAAGCGCAGCAAACTCATGACAAATACGATTTAAGTATTTGCATGCAATACCATTCTTGTCGAGGTAAATGAAAGGGGCCTTTGTATAAATTTCCCTTGGCTGTTTGTGCAACAGTTCCATCACGATGCAAATAACCAAACCATTCGCCATATTGCATATCTAAAAAATGTGCATAGGCATAATCGTGCACCATTTTATGCCACTCCGCATATTTTTGATTGCCCGTCATTAAATAAGCCAATAAAGTGGCAATGATTACTTCATTATGTGGCCACCAAAATTTCATGTCTTGCCAATACTCTTGCACTGGCTTATTATATACATCTCTAAAATAAAGTATGCCGCCTTGCTCTTTGTCCCATCCCCGCTCCCACATATAATCTAACATTCTGCATCCTAAATTAATTAAGTGCGGGTCGTTGTTGCGATGCTTGGCTTCGTGCAATATAAACCAAGCCCCTTCCATTGCATGTCCGGGATTCAAAGTTCTTCCATCTATATGATCTATGATTGATCCATCCGGCGCAACTTGTTCCATTACGCATTGTATATTGTCTTTTACAAAATAGCGCTCAATTTCATCTATCCATTTTGTAATCCATTCATCGCAGGGTGCATACCCAATGTTGTCCCGCAATTGTTGCGCGGTATTCATCATAATCATAGGTACCCCAATACCCTTACTTGGTCGGGTCTTGGTATACTTAGGTTGCAACAATCCGGGTGTAGTTGCATATTGAATACATAAATCAAATACACGTCTTGCATTGGCGGCCGCTTCCTCATCTCCAGAAGCTTTTGCGTACGCGGCGGCTGCAATCACATAAAATGTTTCAGAAAAAAAATAACGACGCTTTCTTATGGGTTGGCCATCTCTGGTTACATGAAAAAACATTTGCCCATCGGTATCAAAACAATATTTGTTTAAAAAATCGTATCCCAGTTTTGCACCGGCTAACCATTCTGGTTTTTGTTCTACGGTATTGTATAAAGTAGACAACATCCAGGTGGCCCTACCTTGTATCCAAACGGCTTTATCGTCGTCAATCAAGGTTCCATCTGCATCTCGCATCAACAAAAATCCACCATACTCCTGATCAAAAGATCTTGGAAACCAAAATGGAATGGTACTATTCAATAACTGGTTGGAGTAGAAAGAAGCCAACTCAGCCAATTCTTTTGTAGAATATATCACGTCAAATTATTTTTAAGCAATCAAATACTATTTAATAATAGATGCAACTGGCACTTTTACGAAATACAAGTCCTTGGTTCCTTCGTATAATATGCCAATGGTTTCTGCATCAATTTGTGTTAATGAAGAATAGCCGTAACAATTTCGTTCATCAACTAATAATTGATTTGCAGGCAACCAGGTTTGTCCTAAATCTAAACTGGCTTTAATAGTCATATCATATCTTCCACTGGTGGTATTGGGATTGCTAAAGAACAATACTTCTTTTAATACGCCTTTTACTTTTACATTGGCTTTAATTAAACTGCCCATACAAACTGGGTCTTGTAAGGCATTGTACGAAGTAGCATGCTCCGTCCAACTGGTTCCGAAATTAGTAGTGGTAGCAACACTTCTATACGAACCTCTATTGTCGCGCATATTCAACATCAATGTGCCTGGCGTGGTTTCTACTACCTGACTTTCAGTGGTATTAGACTTTGGTCCATTTAAATTTCCAATCCAAGTATTACCATGATCGGCACTATAAATAATTGTAGAATAAGGCATTTTATTTTCATTCCAATATTGTGCTGCAAAAACCAGCTTACCATCTTTCATGGCAATTCCCGACCCTGGCCCGTTAAAAAACAAATGCCATTTGGGATTTTTAATTTGAGGTGTAATGGTATAAGGTGCAGACCAAGTAAGTCCATCATCGTTACTACTTACTAAAACAAATTGCCCTGTAGTATCTGGCGAAATGCCTGGTAACGATCCTGCAATAGAACGATTACCCTTGCTCCACAATGCGGCTACCCATATTTTTTTGGTGATGGGATCAAATAGTATTGCTGGATCACCCACTCCGTTGTTCTCGTGCGGCGCTCCCATATCCATAATAATTTTCATAGGCTCCCAAGTTTTACCACTATCGGTAGATCTGCTTAAACCCACATCAATATTACCTGGCAAGTCGGCACTATTTTTATATCTTATATCGTACACAGACAATAAGGTTCCTTTATTGGTTGTAGCAATGCCTGGTATGCGATAGGTATTTACATTGTCGTCTCCTGCTTTGCGCACGGTTGTTCCTTTTAGCTTTGCATAATTACCTGCAGGTTCACTAATGGTCAACGTTTTTCCATTTGATTGCACTAATTGGGTTGCGCGCAATTCTATTGTATGATCAATACTTGCTGCGTTATTCAATGTTACACTAAACCAAATAAAATGAAGCCCGGGCGCCAACTTCAATGTAACTGGTACATTAAAATTGGCACTGTTAGGCTTACTATTCGCAAGGGGGGTATTAGTTGAAAATGGTTCTGCACTGGTTTGATATACCGCAATATTTTCAATGCCGCTGATGGCGCTGGCATTGATGCTGCAATTGATTCCTGTATATTGTTGTGCTGCATTATCTGCAGGAATAAAAATATTTACCCTCAATATGGCATTGGTAGCCAATCCTTTTAAAACAGGAATAGTTGGGGTATATGCAGATGCTTTTACTTCACCTACCACAGGTGTAGTTGATTTTTTTGCACAACCAACTGCGGGTATCAACAATAACAGGAATAAAAAATAAAAAATATTTTTTTTCATATAGTCTTTTTATGCGTCTACAAAATCATTTTGCTTTGGTCTTAGTACCAATAATTGAACAGCCAGTGCAGCAACTACCACCAATGCCATCATGGCAAAGTCTTTACCAAGGCTTCCTGCGTCGGAACTTTTCCCTAATAAATTCGTAATAAATGCCCCTGCAAAAACCCCAATCATATTCATGAGTCCATAAGCAGTTGCTCTATGTTTAGAAGAAATAAATTGACAGAGTATGGGCATATTGTTGGCATCGAACATACCATATCCAAAACCAAAAAAGAAAACTGCTCCCACCAAATGAATCATGGAATTACCCAACCCTATCAATAACAATGCAGGAATGGTCATGGCCAAACCTATGGCACTGGTGTATACTCTTCCTCGTATATTTTTTTGTACCCATTTATCGGAAAGAACGCCACCAAAAATAACTCCTAAAAAAGAAGATGCGGCAATGGTAATAGTAGACAGTGGCCCTGCCTTAGACATGTCAATACCAAGGTTCTCTGAAAATAATGTAGGCAACCAATTTTTTACTCCCCACCCCGGTAAACTAGGAACGGCAAAATAAAATAGGATCACCCAAAAAGAGATATTGGTAAATAAAGTAGCGAATCCCTTCAGTAATGGAATTCTTTTTGTTTGTGCAATTGCTGAGCCATCGTTTGCAGCGATATCCGATTGCTTATCCTTCAAAAACAAAATCAATACCCCCGAATAAACAATACCAATTAAGCCAAAACTGATGAATGCATTTTGCCAAGAGAACACTGCTGCAATGGTTGCACCAAATCCCCCTAATGCCTGTCCCATATACAATCCAGTCATATGAATGCCTACCGCCAATGACCTTGTTTTTGAACTATGGTAATCGGCAATTAAAGACAAACCTGCTGGTATATACAATGCTTCGCTAATACCCATCATTGCTCTAAGCCAATACAACTGATCAAATGTTTTTGCAAAGCCCATCGCAAATGTGATGGCACTCCATACAAATAAACTTCCCACAATTAACCATTTGCGATTCAATCGATCTGCTATCATGCCCGATATAGGACTCATGAAACCATAGATCCACAAAAAAATGGCCATTAAATACCCAAAATTGGTAGCAGATTGCAACTCTTGAATATCTATTTGCATAGATGGCTTCATAGTGCTTAACATCTGCCGATCCATATAATTGAGTAAGGCTACTACCCAAAGCAACGCTACTACTATCCATGGATATTTTTTATTTTGGATCATTGGTTTTTGTTGTGGATGGTAGCTTTTAAAATATAGGGAGACCTTACACCTGCTTTAGTTTCACCAGATGGCAGTATAATAGCATTATTCCATTTTACCGCAGTAGTTGTAACAGGTGTGTCATACGGAATTGTACCAATAACTTGCCACTGGTTTGTATTGGCTTTATACAATAATACTTCCTTACTAAATCCTGGATGGGTTTCTTGTAACTGATTTTTTTGGTCTATTAAAGCTTGCTTTTTGGCTGGATTGGCTTCTGCAGCAATATCAGCAAGCAATTTTTCTACTTGAGAAAATACCGTGGCCCTGTCTCCACCAAATACAACAATTTGGTCTAAGTTGTACCAAATACCTGTGCCCGCACTTAATGTATAAGGCAATGCTGTTTTTTCATTCCAGGTTTGGGTTAGTAAATCATATTCATACATGTTATTGTATAAACTACTGACGCCATTGGTATTTTTTTTTCTACCACCAATTAAATACAAACTAGGTTTTGTTTCGTGGGCTAAACCTATAAGTAGCGTATGTGAAACTGCGTGTGGAAGCACCGGTAGTGTTTTCCAACCGGCTTTTAGATTGTTTAAATCTAACTCAAAAAATTGCATCGAAGCATCTTGAACAGTTTCACCACCTGCAACAAAAACTTTATTGTGTATAATAGTTGCTGCAGCATTGGTTAAAGCAATTGGTATGGAAGGGTAGGCAATCAAGTGTACAGCTTGCTTTTGCTGATTCCACTGTAGCATCCACACTTTATTTGAAATGCCGTTTTCGTTTTCTCCTCCTATATATAAAATTCCTTCAGAAGTTGTACATACGGCAGCATAAGCAATTGATTCTGGTAGCTTTGAATGTTGATTGATTAATTGTAATTCACCATTGTCTTGTTTATATACAAAAACTTCGGAATGGTACATTTTTTTACCGCCTTGCCATGGCATGGCGTCTGGAAAATTAGCACCGCCTGCCACCAATAAATGATTTTGATGTACCCCTGTAACAACACCAGCAAATCCAGTAGATATTTGCTTCCCCGCAGTTGAAGGTAAAGTAGATGCAATAGCAAATTGTACCGACCATTCAGCTGGATGTTGAGCTAAAATGGTATCAGCTTTTAACATAAACAGCATACAAATGATATAATAATATCGTTTCATTAAAGGGCATTTGTTACAGTAGGCATTTTAGAGCTAAACTGTTCAAATCCTAACAGCGCCACATCTTTTTGGAATTGCTCAACTTGGGCTGCATCCATATTTTTTACTGGTAATCTAAAGCTACCACAATCTAATCCAATTAGTTTCATATATGCTTTACCCGTAGCAATACCACCATACTTTCCCAACAATCTAATCATATCAATGGATTGTTGTTGTAAAATTTGCGCTTTTTGTAATTCGCCATTATTAAAAGCTTCAATTAATTCATGGTATAAAGGAGCAGCATAATTATAAGTGCTTCCTATGGATGCTTTGGTGCCAATAGCCAGCGCAGGCAACATATTTTCATCTCTACCCCAAACCATATCGTACTTGCCATTCTGGTATTGAAGGCAACTCAAGAAATCCATGAAATCTTCGTGTGTATATTTTACTCCAGCAAAATTGGGAATTATTCCATCCACCGCTTTTAGTAAATCGTACATAGGAAAACCAACTCCTGTTAATACGGGAATATGGTAATAATAAAAAGGCATATCAGGAACCACTGCTGCAATTTCTTTGCAACAAGCTGCCAGTACTTCTACATTGGCTGGTTTAAAATAAGAAGGCGCAGTAAATGAAACAGCATCTAATCCTATTGCTTGTGCATGCAATGCCAATTCTTTTGCATCGGCAATACAAGTTCCACCCAATAATGGCATGGCTGAAAATTGAGGATCATTTTTAGTACAAGCAGCCCAGGCTTCTGCTACCGCCATTTTTTCGTTCTTAGTTAACGAAACTCCTTCGCCTGTTGAACCACAAATAAAAGCACCAGTAACCCCATTGGCTTTTAAAAGGGCATAATAAGCAGGTATCAATGTTAAATTGACACTACCATCTGCATGCATTGGTGTAAAGGGCGCAGAAATTAAGCCCTGTAATTTTTCGTGAACCATTGTAAAAAATTAATTGAGATAAATACAAGGGGCATTTTACTGCCCCTTGCTTTTCAAAACTACCATTTATGCTTGCTTAATAAAACATTTTTTAGTACCCTGCAGTTTGCTTTAACAATGGATCTGCATTCAACATTGCCAAAGATAAAGGCAATAAGAATTTAGCTGTGCTGCTAGGATTTAAATAGGCTGGATTAATATTTGCATATACATAAGCATCACCTGCTCTACGCAATGCCCACCAACGCTTTCCTTCTCCAATAAATTCTCTTAGGTATTCATCTAATATTGCATTCATATTTACAGTTTGGCTACCACTTACATATGGAGTGTATCCTGAACCATAGGCTCTTAATCTAATAGCATTTATTTCGGCAGAAATATCTTCGCCTAATTTAGCTTTTGCTTCTGCTAATAACAACAACACATCTGCATAGCGATAAACCGGAAAATCGTTGTTGTAAATTTGGGAAGTACCTGCTACAGTTCCTAAGTACTTGGTTAACATTACCCCCCTAACAGCAAAGGGTGCTGCATTAGAATACATGATTCTAAAAGTGTTACTTACACGCTGATCAGCTGCACCCGTAGTTAAACGAGTAATCATTGCTTGGTTCATTCCAACACGATTTGCTCCACTAACATAAGGATAAACAGATGATACAGTTGGGGTTGCTGCTTGCGCAAATGAAAGTGTATTGGCTTGAATAGAATTCACTAAAAAGCTACTAAAAAAGGTTAACTGCGCTTGTTGTAACTCGTAGTTAACTGCAAAAATAATTTCTTTATTATTCACTTTTTTGGTGGGATCAAATATGTCTCTATAGTTGGATTGTAAATCTAAAGTAGCCCCTTGCAGGTTTCTTACTTCTTGTAAAGCAGCTTTAGCAGTTGTTAAATCGGCTGTGCCACCACCCATATGGGTTCCAGACCAAATAAATGCATCTCCTTTTAAAACCAATGTTGCTAATCTACTCCATACTACTCTTTTTGAAGTTGAAATAGTATTTGCAGTTCCGAATAATTCCAATGACTTTGCAATATCCGATTTAACTTGAAGCATAATAGAATCTGCCCCTGTTCTTGGTTTATACGTTTCTGCAGTATTGGTTAATGTTTCTACTGGCTCAGTATTCAATGGAACTGCTCCCCAGGTTCTCAACATATTATAATACACATAACCTCTTAAGCCATATACTTCTGCCAAGATTCTGGTTTTTTCAGCTTCCGGTAGAGGCGTTTGTGGTATAATTTTAATTACATTATTAAAATTATAAATCAAATTATATAATCCAGCCCAATTGGTAAATGGCACATTCAAACTGCTGATATTATGTCTGTACAAATTTTGTAAGCCACCATCTACACTCTCGGTAAATAATCCATCTACCCAAATATCTCCACGCATTTCACCCATTTGATAAAACGAATTGGTGTATGATCTTAACAAACCATAAGTACCATAATACAAGGTTCTTGCAGCGTTAGGATCTTTTAATGCTTGTTCTTTACTGATGCTACTTTGCGGCACCACTTCGTCTAATTTTTTTGTGCAAGATGTTGTGCTCATTGTTACCAAGAGCACACTTGCTATAAATAGTTTATTGTATTTCATTTCAATCATTTTTAGTTTGAACAATCAATTAAAGTGTTACTCTTATTCCAAAAGTTAATCTTCTTGGTAATGGGAATTTACCTTGGTCTACACCACCCACTTCAGGGAAGTTGCCACTGTATCCAGAAAGATAAAACAAGTTAGATCCGGTAACATTTACACTGAGTCCTTTTACTCTATTAGCTAAGTATCGGCTAATGATAGAAGTAGGCAAATCGTATGCTAGCGTTAGTTCTCTTAACATTACATAATCTCCCTTCTCCCATAAATTAGCTGCTGGGTTATTACCACCTGCATCGGTTGCATAGTTTCTACCTTGGTTTGCCCAATAATATCGAGGCATTGTACCTGTTGGATTGGTAGGAGACCATGTTTTTAAGACATCAGTAGTAGCATTTTGAGAACCTTGTACTTGACTTAATCCTCTTACGATTTGATTATTTAATACTACAAATCCAAACGCATAATCAAATTGTGCATACAAGCGAATGCCCTTGAATGAACTAGCAATGTTAAATCCACCCATATGTTGAGGAGTGGTTCTTCCTACATAAACAAACTGTCTGCTATCAATGGTATCGTTAGGATTTACTTGATGCCATTGTGCATCTCCTAATTGTTTAATGCGTTTGTTATTATAAGGCAAGAATGCATTGTACACATTTGCATCTCTAGCAATAGTTGATGGATCTGTATAAATACCATTCCATTTTGGTGCCCATACTTCGTCTAATCCTATTCGTTGTCCTTCTACTAAACCACCCACATAAATTTGTTTACCTGGATTGTTTGGATCCCATACAAAGAAACCGCTGGTTCTATTGCCTTCTAAGCCATTGAAAGGTAATTTCTTTGCATAACTTTTTACATGATAATAGTTGGCTCCTACCGATAAACTGAATCCATTTTCGGTTTTAGATTCAATGATTTTTGCATTTACTGCCAACTCAATACCTCTGTTTTGCAACTGACCCAAATTAGTAGTAAAGCTGTTAAATCCTGTTTGAGAAGAAATATTTAAACCCGCTAATTTGTCAAATACATTTCTTACAAAGTAGTCTACATTCAATGTAATTTTCTCGTTAAAGAATCCTGCGTCTAATCCAAAGTTTAAGCTATTGGTACGCTCCCATCTTACATCAGAATTGATATAGTTGGCTACATAAGTTCCGCCAAATCCATTATAAGTTCCTGCGTTATTATACACTTGAGAAGTAGCAAATAAGCCTAATGAACTTACATTACCATTCACCCCATAACTTAATCTTGGCTTAATCCTATTTACATATTTAGACAAAGTTGTGTTCTTATAGAACGCTTCCTCATGTAAATTCCATCCAAAAGAAACTCCTGGGAATGTACCGTAATAATTTCCTTTTTTCAAGCGGCTTGATCCGTCTACCCTTACAACTGCAGTTAATAAATAGCGATTCATGTATGAATAATTCAAACGCGCAATTGAAGAGGCAATTCGTTCCCACTGATCAAAGTTTGATGAAGCACCTGCAGGGTTTACAATTGTTGTTCCTTGTACGTTTGGTGGTGTTGCTGCAGTTAACCAAGGAATTAAATCGGTTGGTGCACCTTGTGCAAAACCAGATGTAGCGTAGTTTTTATAATCGTAAAACTCTACTCCAGCTAATGCAGTTATATTATGCTCCTTAAATCTTTTACTGAATTGTAAAAAGGCATTGGTTGTGTACTGCATGGTTTTATTGGTATTAAAACTTGCAGCCCTATTGGTATTCATTGCTCCACCATTACCTTGTTGATATGCTTTGGTAAAGAAATTATTGTTCGTGTATTGATAGTAACCAGAACCACTTGCCAATACTTTTAAATAAGGAAGTATGGTGTACTCTAAATTAATACCCCCTAAGAATCGTTGTTGATTAGTATTGTTTACTGTTAAGTTACTCCAATAGGCCGGGTTACCTAAAGTAACATCATTTGGACCAGGCAGTATTTCACCCGTTGCATAATTGGTGTAACGAATAGTTGGAGCTACTCCTACAAAACGCTGCAATAATCCGCCAGCGGCGCCACCTTCAGGATCTACTCCACCAAAACCACCATAAGGCAATGCTTGCTCAACACTATAGGCACTAATATTGGTAGTTACTTTTAATCTTTCGCCAATATTTAGTCCTCCATTAAAGTTGATGTTCAATCTTTTTAGTTGAGAACCGATGATCATACCATTGTCTCTAACAGAACCCAATGACAAAGCATAGTTGCCTTGATCATTTGCGCCAGAGAAATTGATATTGTGTTCGCTGGTATTATTTTGTTGCAAGATCATCATCTCTCTTTCTCTTGCACTGATATCGGTAAAAATAATACTATCCATTAACCCCGGATTAAATGGATTAGGATCTACCAATAAACGCCATCTTGAATCGTTTAGTAATCCACGGTTTTGACTGTTCAACAATTGGGTAGTGTACAAACCAATATCACTTCTCCAACCTGAATTAACCGCCCATCCCCATGCACCTAATAATTGGTTACGATCGGTATTCATTGCATTGGTATTTCTATCCAATGAATCTCCTCTAAAACGAGCTTGAATTCCTAAGCGGTTCATTCTGATATAATCTGAAGCGCTTAAATATTCAGCAGGATTCTTGCGAATAAAGTTGGTAGTATTGTTATAAGAATAAGTTACTTGTGCTTTTCCTTTTTTCCCTTTTTTAGTGGAAACCAATACTACACCATTTGCAGCCCTTGCTCCATATATTGCAGTAGTTGCCGCATCTTTTAATAGGTCGATGCTTGCAACATCATTAATGTCTAAACCATACAATGAAGGAACAATTACTCCGTCTACAATAAATAGCGGTGTACCACCTCCTCCAAATTCAGTACCACCTCTAAATGTAATAGAAGGTGTAGTACCTGGCTGACCAGTACGTTGTTGAATTCTTAAACCGGGTGCATTACCTTGTAACACCGTTGCTACGTTGGTGGTAGGACTATGCTCAAAAGCTTTTGGATTAACTGTTACAACTGCACCCGTTAATTCTTTTCTTTTTTGAGATCCGTAACCAGTTACTACCACATCTTCTAATTCAGAAACGATGGGGGATAATGTAATGTCTAATACTGCACTTGCTCCCACTACAAATTCTCTAGGGGCAAATCCAATCATAGAAAAAATAAGCGACTTCCCTTCCGCAACATCAATAGCGTAAACACCTGATGCATTGGTTTGGGTTCCCGTTTTTGTACCCTTGATGGTAACGGAAACACCAGAAAGAGGTTTAGCCTCGTCGTTCAGGATGGTTCCTGAAACCTTTTTGGTTTGGGCTAATAACGCAGTGGAGAGCATTGTGAACAACGCAACAACACAGAGTCTAAAGCAGTTTAAGTTCATGGCGCGCAATTTAGTTTTTTGTATTATGTATGACATAAAAATAATTAGCTTTCCCTGAAACTGCAAAATAAATTTTAACAATTTTATAATATATTGATTTTTAAGGCATTATGAGTTAATTGAAAAATAGCTGCATTTTTGGTAACTTTGGCTTTGTTAAATATTAAGTAATACATATTCTGGATGAATTTAGCCTTACTCAGATCCGAAATGAAACCAATGGATACTAGTTCCTTGGTAGATAAAGTGGAAGAAAGCTTGGTAGACTTACTTCAAAAGCGCAAACTTTCTGTTGGTGATGTGATTCCTAAAGAAATGGAACTAGCGGAAACATTAGGTGTAAGTAGAACTGTTATTAGAGAAGCGTTAACGCGTTTGCGATTAATGGGCTTAATAGAATCGAAAAAGAAAAAAGGGTCCGTTATAACTAGCCCTGATATTTTTGGAATGATGAGTAAGAGTATGAATCCACATATTCTTGCACCCGAAACCTTAAAAGAAATATTTGAAATACGATTGGTCTTAGAAATTGGTATGGCCGATTTATTGTTTCATAGAATTACCAAAGAAGATATTGCTGCATTAAGACAAATTGTTGCAGACGAACCACCAGCTACCCAATACCATTTATTCAATATTGAACACGAGATTGCTTTTCATGGAAAGCTCTATGAAATCACTGGCAATGCTACTTTGAAGCGTTTCCAGAAAATGTTATTGCCTGTTTTTGATTATGTGCACAACAGTGGTTTGTTGAAAAAACAACCCATGTTAAAAATGTTCGTATCGCACAAAGAATTGGTAGACTTTTTAGAAAATGGTACTCCAGAAGAATTTAGAAATGGTATGCGCTCGCATTTAGAAAACCACTTTACCAGGTTGTTTGAGTGATTGCGTTCTTGTTTGCGTGGTAACCAAGGTATTTATGTGATCCATTCTAAATAATTTTCTTTATCAACAATGGCAAACTTTGCTTCAGGATAAGCTTTCGCAAATGCAATTGGAATCTTAGCTTTAGCATCTTTCCATTTACATTCTAGTGCTTGTAACTGACCATTATTTAATTCAATCAAATCAATTTCTTGACCATCATAAGTACGCCAAAAATAATATTGTGGTTGATAATTATTATAGCGATTGAATTTAATTCTTTCACTTAGAATATACTGCTCCCACAATTGACCAATATCATTACGCTGATTGATTGGGCTGAAATTACTAATTAATGCATTTCTTATTCCATTATCAAAAAAATACCATTTCTTACTTTTTGAAACTTCTTTTCGCAGATTATTACTATATCCAGATAATGGATAAATGATAAAAACTTTAGAGAGTAAATCTAAATATCGTTCAACAGTGGCTTTATTAATTTGCAGATTGGTTGCTAATTCAACTGTACTTACCTGACTTCCTACTTGCCATGCAAGCATTTGTAATAGTTTAAATAAAATATCTGCTCCCTTTATATTCTCGAAAGAAAGTAAATCTTTCAATAAATAACTATTGATCAATTGTTTTAGATAAGTTTCCCTTTCTTGTAAATTATTTAAATGCCACAGCTCAGGATAACTACCGTATATAAGTCGTTCTTCTAAGTTTTGCTTAGTCGTTAAAAATTCTTCTATAGTTGACAATTCTGCTTGTGCTATAGGGTATAAATAAAACTCTAAGTTCCGTCCTACTAATGGTTCTCCGGTTCTATTCACCAAATCAAAACTGCTACTTCCGGTTGCAACTACTGTAATCCCTCTAATCGTATCAATTAATAACTTTAAAATTTTACCAATTTCAGGTATTGCCTGAGCTTCGTCAATAATAATGATCTTCTTTCCCTTTGTTAGTTGTTGATAATTAGCAATGGTTCTATTTTGTAAAATAGCCGATATCTGCATATCTTCTCCATGTAAAAGCAATACATCGCTTGCATATTTTTGAACAATTTTTTCAATGATTGTAGTCTTACCAGTACGCCTAGTACCATAAAGTAGAATTACTTTTTGTTGTCCAATTTTTGCCTCAATTTGAATTTGTATAATGCGTGGGATATCCATATTAATGTAAATTAGGTTATACAACTGTCGCAATTTACATTAATTAGGACATTCAAATAGCCTAATTTACATTTTTTTATTAAATTCATATAAAAAGGGGCTATCTATTACTAGACAGCCCCTTTGGTTTGTTTAAGTTATTGGTTTATTTGATCCTATTTGATCTTCATCAGCTGAACCACTTTACGTTGGTTGCCTTGCATCAACTCTGCAAAGTAATTTCCGATTGCATAGTTGTGACCAAACTGTAATGTGCTATTAGCTGGTTGTTTTGCTCTACCTTCTACCAATCTACCTGCAGCATCTACCACTTTAATGTTCACTGGTAGGTTTGATTGACTTACCAATTTCAATGTGAAGTAAGTAGTACTTGGATTTGGCATCACCGTTACTTTTAAGTCGTCGGCTACTACCTCTTCCGCTTTACTAAAGTTGTTGGTATTGGTTGCTCCTACAGTAGGTGTTGATTCAACACATGCTGCTGTTGCACAAGAGCCTAATCTATCGCCTGAATGTCCAGTTAAATGTGCAGCTACCGCATTCACACTAATCTCTAGTGTTTGTGGATTCTGGTTATTACCTGGAGGCATATGACATAAGTAAACTTTACCTGCACCCTTAGAACCTAGTACTCTGATATCTTTCACACAGATCGTGATCTTAGAAGTAGTGGTACATCCAAAATTATTGGTCACTACTACTGTGAAGGTATATGTACCAGCTACTGTTGGTGTGAATACTGGCATACCGCTGGTCGTGCTGCTCAACATATTGGTAGCAGCTCCGATCCACTGATAAGTGTAAGAACTTCCACCAGTTGCATTCACTTTTAATACCGTGCTCTGTGCACCGTATCCTAAGTAAATATTATTTGCATTACCACCTGTGTATACACTGCTTGTTGGTTGTGATACAATGGAGCTAGTTGGTAATTGACCAACCACTGTTACTACTGCTGTTGCAGTTTGTACGTTACCATGAATATCTGTAACTGTTAAGGTTACAGTATGTGTACCCAAATCTGCACAGGTATAGTTGGTTTTGCCAGACAATACAACTGATTGTATACCGCAATTATCGGTACTATTATTATTGATGTCTGCATCAGTTACACTTGCAGCTCCATTCACTAATGTTACAGAAACATTATTTACATTAACAGTTGGCAATTCATTGTCATTAACTGTTACAGTAAATGAAGTTTGAGAGCTACCTACAATATTTGTTGCAGTTGCAGTTACTGTAGTAGTTCCTACTGGAAACACAGTTCCTGGTGCTATAGTATAAGTTATTGTAGATGCCGGAATACCTTCTGAATCAGTTGCAGTAAAGTTTACAACCGCACCACAAGTGCCTGCTGCAACAACTGCTGTTTGATTACCTGGGCTAACAATTAAAGGTAGACGTCCTGTTACATCAATTACAAAATCTTGTGAAACACGTGGGCTGTAATCATGGTGATATGTATCGTCTAATTTAAGACTTACAGGATGCACTCCTAAATTGGCCATTGAAGGTGTACCTGAAAGTGTTCCAGTACCATTGCCATTATTAGTGAAAGTTAACCATGAAGGAATATTTCCACCGATTAACTCTAACACATCTCCATATGCCACATCAGGATCTACTCCTGTAATGGTATAGGTATAAGTTTGTCCAACATATGCAACCAATGAAGGAGTAGAGCTAAATACCGGTTTAGTATTTACCAAGTATTTAAAGCTATGCGTAGTTTGATCGTTATAAGAATCCTTAGCTACAAATGAAATTATATGTATACCAAAGTTTGCAGGCGTTGGTGTCCAATTTAATTGAACAGATGTTGGATTTGCTGCTACAGTTGGCAAACTACTAGAGAGTGTTGCACCAGCTGGCAATCCTGTTACAGACATAATTTGAACTATATCATTTGGGTCAGGATCGCTTGCTGTAATAGTAGATTGATGTGCTACTCCTGTTTCTAAATAGGTTTCTGAATTTGCCGCAGGTGTTGGAGGCACATTAAATAATGGCTTAAGACTTAATTGTATGGTAACAGATGAAGTGCTTTGTACACCTATATTGTCGGTAGCTGTAAAATTAATTACAAATGAACCAAATTGGTTGGCTGCCGGCGTCCAAGAGAAATTGGTTGTAACGGGATTTCCGTTAGTAGGTAAACTAGGAGAGCTAGTTGCACCTGGAGGTAACCCTACAGCAGAAAGTGTTACAATATTTCCTGGGTCATTATCATAAGCCCTAACAGAAAAATTAACAGGCTGACCTGGTGATGCTTGAATTACTGTAGAATTGGCTGGCGTAATTAAATAATCGAAAATAGGGGGTGTAGAGTTTTGAGTGATTTTAATAATAAAATCTACAGTGACTTTGGTTTTACCAGCTCCATCAGAAATAGTAAAAGCCACATTCCATAAAGAACCTATTGCTTTACCAACTGTATTAAAACTAACTAAACCTGTTGTGGCATTGATTGATAAACCTGAAGGATTAGTACCTCCGCCCATTTCGGCAGATGTAGCCAGTCTATAACTTAATGCGTCTCCATCTGGATCAAAAGCAGGAATTTGAAATTGCGCTGCGCTAAGTCCTTGAGGTAAGTTAACGGTAGCTGCTATAGTTGAAACCGGCGAGCTATTTCCATTACCTACGTTCACTATTGTTTCATTTCTCCATTGTTGATCACGATTATTAGAAAGATCACTAATTCTACAACAACTAGAAAAATATGCAGCATAATTACCTGCAGAAGGATAAGTATATTGGAAAGTTGCTTCCCCATACCACCAACCTTCAGCAGCATTAATTGAAGTAATGACTAATGGAATAGGAACACTAGCATATCCGTTTCCTGTATATAAATAATCCATGATTTGCGTACTTCCTAAAGTATACCCTGATCCAAAAGCCCAGCCACCATAAGACTGAGAAACTTTAAATTCAACAGTGTTTCCACTGATGGGGCGCCAACTGATGGTACCACTTCTAAAATGGGCTGCTTAGGCTACACCAGCAAATAGTAGCATGGTGAGCAACAGCACCGTTCTAACATTTCGGAATCCCGAACTGGAGATTGTGTGTAACATTTTTTTCATGTTTTTGGGTTTAATTGAGGGGAGGGTTATTGATGTAAATACAAAAAATTATAGCAGGTACATTAAAGTACTTGATTGGATTAAACAATAAATAAGACATTGGATTAGGGAATAAATATGAGGGGGTGATTTATTCCATTAATAATTCTGCAGTAAATATATAAAATTAAGCTTCATAAAAAAGAAAATGTTAAAAAAAAGCCCTTTTTATAGACTTTGGTTGAACAAAATTGCGTGCCGATATCATTCAAGATTCAAACATTTCACGGAGAGATTTACCCAATTATATAATATGATTACCGGTTTTGAAAAGATCCTTAAACCAAAAAACAGGCCATTAAAGTCAATTTGGCTTTTTTATTAGTCGCATGCGCTTGTTACTTATAAAAAAAAGTAAAAACCCACTTAATATTGTTACTAATCCGAATATTGAGAAAATCCTGAGTAACCAATTTCCGATCTGATCTCTACTTTCATAATCCATTGTGTGCATCATCCAGAGAAAATCAAATATTCGCCATTTGTTGTTTCTAAATTTTTGAATAGTTCCCAATTCACTAGCAATATATATTGTTGTATTTGTAGGATGTTCAAAAGTGATGGCATATGCTGGTAATGGACTCTCTCTATATTCATGATGACCGTTTGTACTTGTCAGGTAATCAACTGATTTCACACTTGATATACCATTAAATCGCATTTTAGCTATTTCTACTGCCTCTTGCTTTGTTAACGGGCCCCGAAGCTTACCTGTTTCCGCATTGGCAAGATGATTCATTGACTGAACAGCATGCTCACGATTTGTTAGGCTATGAATTCCACTTATACATCGAAGCTGGTAGAAAGGTCTACCCATAATTTCTATTAATTGAATAGACACAACAGAATCAATGGGGTGATTCTTTTTTATTGTTTCCAACACTTCAGTAGGGCTAACTAGAGAAATATCTGATGAGAGTAGTGGTGCATTTTTCTTTTGAAAATCACCATGTATTTCATCTATATTACTCCAGCTGAAATATAATCCACCAATTGTCCATAATAAAAACTGGATGCCTAAAATAACACCCAGCCAGCGATGTGTTTTTCGAATGTAATAATGTTTACTTTTTGCCATAAATAGTATGTTAGTTATTATATCATTGTATCAGTAGTGCCATTAATTAATGATTATGCCCCGCCATCGGGTCTGCTCCTTTTTTAAATACATATTCGCTGTGTAGTAAGTATGCTCCAGCTAATACAACTATATCCCCTTTTTTTAAACCAGATTTAATTTCAATTCTATCACCACTTTCAAGACCCGCTTGCACCATCACGCTTTTAAATGTGTTTTTCCCAGACTGCACCCAAACAGTTGCTCCTTTGCCATCACGAATGACCGCATCAATAGGAAGCGTTAATGTGTTGCGCTGTAAACTTTTCAATATTACATAAGCAGGCATACCTGGCTTGAGTTGGTTGGCCAGATTTGGAATAGAGACCCGGATAAGATTGATTCTTGTATCCGGATTAATTTCTGGGTTTACAAATTCTATCGTTCCTTTAAATTCTTTATTGTCAAAATCAGGCAATTGAACCAATGCCCAGTTCCCGATTTCAACTTCCGACAATTGCGTTGTATACACCTGTGCTTCAGCCCATAGGCTGGAGAGATCAGCCAATTTTATAATTGAGCCACCTTCCATAATATAATCACCTTCCCGAATATCCAGCTGAGTAATATAGCCCCCTGCTGTACTATAAAATATAGTAGTTGATGATGCTTTCCTAGATTTTGCCAACTCTGTTATCTGTGATTCATTCAAGCCCCAAAGTACTAGTTTGTTTTTCGCACTCTGTATCAATTGGTCAAAATCAATAGTCCTCTCAGAAGCAAATGTCTTTTTCTTATCCAATGCTAAAATATATTCCTGTTTGGCATTATTTAAATCTTCGCTGTAAATCTCATATAGTGGTGAGCCCTTCTTAACGTAATCAGCTTTATTCTTATAAAACAATCGCTCCACCCTACCCATTACTCTAGAACTGACCGAAGTTGTTTTCGTTTGATCAATATTCAAGGTAGCTGTTAAAACCAACTGATCACCGATTGCTCCATTTCTGATGGTATCAGTCTGGATATTTCCTAACTGAATCTGCTGTTCGCTTAACTGCAATTCATCGTTTGCTTCTCCTTTCTTTTTCTTTACTGGGGTTAAATCCATTTTACAAATAGGACATTTGCCTGGTTTGTATTCCACCACTTGCGGATCCATTGAACAAGTAAAATAAGTATCGGGATCGGCTGCTATTTTATTTTTATTCTTACATGAGGCCAGAATAAATAATAGAATAATGGTAATTGTGATATATCTCATAATCAGTTTTTTACTTTAATGAAACTTTCGCTATCCATTAGAAACTGCGCATTAACAGCTACAGAATCTTTCGTTGTCAACCCATTTAATACTTGTATCAGCTTCTTATGAGTAATCCCAGTAATAATCTTCCTTGCTTTAAAGCCCCCATCTGTCTTTTGAAATACTACCTTATCTATTCCTAACGAAAGCACTGCTTCTTTTGGTAACCAAAAAGCTTCTTTATTATTTCCAAAAACAGTTGCTTTAACCTGACTGCCAACAGGGATTTTTAAACTACTATTATTGAAATATACTCTTGCTGTCATAGTCTTGCTTTCTTTTCGGAAAAAGGGTTCTATGAAATCGATACTTGCTCGGAAATCTTTATCCGGTGCCGTTTCAGGCACTATCCGTACCGCATTTCCTTTTTTCACCAACGATTGATTGTCTCCGAAAAAATTTAGTACTGCCCAGGTCCTGTCTGGATTGTAAACTGAAAAAACAGATTGTCCTTTCTGTAAATACATACCTTCCTTCATTGTTAATTCCTCAGTAAGTAGCGACATATTTCGCATAGTGCCGGGGACAGGATTCATGCCAGCTCCGTTTGTAGTTTCATGTATATGCCCGCTGTAATTACTGTATAAGGCTATAGTTAATGATGGTTGATTTGTTTTTATTACCTGCTTTAGTTGTTCATTACTCATACCCAGTAGCAGCAGTCTTTCTTTAGCTGCTTCAATAAATACTGTATTGTCTACGTCGTTTTTTAAAAGAAATAACAAATTCTGTTGTGCAGTGAGAAGTTCAGGACTATATATATCAAGTATTCGTTGCCCTTTATTAATTTTTTGGTAACGATAACGAACATAAAGTTTTTCAATTCTACCTGCTACTCTTGCCGAAACACTCCCAACCTGTCTTGTATCATAAGAGATATTACCTAATGCCTCAATCTCTATTTGTTCTCGTCTCTTTTCTACTGTGGTAACAGGAATTGAGGATATGACAAATTCATTTGTTGGTTTTAATAAAGACTCCATTTCAATATCACCGACTTTTTCGTTGCCAGTTTCTTTCTTAACCAAATCCATTCCACATTTTGGGCAAGTGCCGGGTTTATCGCTGAAGACAGAATCCTCCGGCATGGGGCAGGTGTAAATTTCCTTTGTTGCAGCTGTCTCATGATCTGCATGTGAAACGCTTTCATTGTTACAGGCAAATAGTGCAACTATGAAAGCAAAGAAGACAATTAAATATATTTTCATGACTGTATCTTCAAATTAATTCAATTGATATTGTAACATCATTCCATCGTCTTCATGTTCAAGGTTATGACAATGGAATACAAATTTTCCAGTATTATTTTCAAATGGCACAAGCACTCTTACTGTTTCGCCTGGCATCAGCAGTACAGTATCTTTCCAACCATTTTCTGAAGCAATCTTTGATCCTCTGCCCCCATTTCTCTCCAGCACCTGAAAAAACACCCCATGCAAATGCATAGGGTGTGGCTCATCACCCTTACTATTATCAAAAACCCATATTTCATTTGTATTGGCTGTAACACTTTCATCTAAACGATTACCATCAAACAATTTCCCGTTGATGCGATGCCGCATTGTCATGCCATCATTCATTGCATAGCCATGATGTTCCATAGCGTTAGATATGTCAAATAATCTTGTCCTCAAAGCGGTAGAAGCTGGAATTGTATTAATGGAGGAAAGATTTGCAGGAACTGAAAACATATCTGTAACTGTTGTAGTTACTTTGAATTTCATGATTTTAAATGTTTGTTTTCCCTGTGCTGCACCACCATTTGTAAATTCTTTACTGAATAAAAATAACTCTGTGCCAATTACCAAACCACTGAAATTAATTAGAATATCAAGTCTTTCACCAGGTCCTATTAAAATATCCTTTACTGTAACTGGATTTTTTAATAATCCCCCATCGTTACCTAAAATTATCATGTCTGAATTGTTACTAAAAGCGAGGTTGTAAATCCTAGCATTGGAAGCATTTAAAATTCTTAAACGATAAAAGCGAGTTTCCACTTCAGTAAAAGGAGAGGAAACCCCATTGACTAAAATTGATTCCCCCATATAACCCGACATAACTTCTTCCATTGAAGGATTATAGGTAATACCAGAATCGGAGATACGTTTATCCTGAATCATCAGTGGAATTTCAAATTGTCCAGATGGGAGATTTAATGCGGCTTCTTCAGCATCATTAATGATGAATAGTCCAGCTAAACCTTTAAATACTTGTTTGCCTGTGTTTTCATGCGGATGAGGATGATACCAACTTAATCCTGCTCTTTGATTCACAGTAAACTGATAACGAAAAGTACCACCCGCATTTGCTAGTTGGTCAGGATGCCCATCCATTAATGCGGGTATCTTTAAACCATGCCAGTGAATATTAGTATGTTCTTGTAAATTATTTTGCAAGAGAACATTAACAGCATTCCCATTCTTTACTCTGAAAGTTGGACCGAGCAAACTATTGGGCTGATAACCTAACACAGGAATAAGTGCCCCCATTATATTAGCAGTTGTAGCCTGTGCCGTAAGAGTTTGATTTACTCCTGCTTGCGCATTAAACGTAAGGAGATTTGAAAACTTACCTTCGTTCACCAATACAGGCTTTGTCATCAAACCCAAATGATGTTCTTTTTTACAACCGCTTAAACTTATTAAGAAACCAGAGCCTCCTGTTAACACAGCACCTGTACTCAGCCCGGTTAATTTTAAAAATTTTCTCCTTCTCATAAAAAATGTTTAATTTTTTTCAACAATTCTTTCAATGGTAACTTGTATCCGTAATGCTTGATTTAATAGCTCAATATATTCAAGGTGCTTCATATTCAATTTTTCCCAAGCATCGTAGAGCATGAATAATTCTTCTGTATTTTGTTCATATCCAAGTTGCATTGTTTTATAGTAATTTTTTAATGCCGGAATAATACTTTCCTCAAATATTTTCAATTGCTTTTTCTTTAAATCAAGTTCATTTTTCATTCCATATGCCATGCCACTGTATTCATTCACCAGCATTGATTTTTGAGACTGAATAGCATAAGTCTTCCATTTTAAACTCTCAATATTTGATAGATTCATTTTAGAAGACCATTTAGCCATTGGAATTCGTACCATGCCCATTATAGTATATTGAAGAGGCTGACCACCAAATCCAATCATATTATCGAAGCGTATTCCAAATTGAGGTTTTAAAGCAGTCTTTTCTGTTTCTTGTTTTAATCGATTGAGGTTGATCTCTTGATCTAATGATTTCAAGTCACTTCTATTGTTATAGAAAAGAGTACTATCAAATACAATGTTTGAATAATCGTTCAGGGTATACATTGTATCAATGTCAAAAGCAATCATTGCATTTCTATTCATCAGTGCATTTAGCCGAATTCTTTTTTCGAGAATATCACTTTCAAACATTAGTTGCATATTCTTAACATCCCCTAAAGCTGCCTTCGCCTTATAGTAAGCGCTGATTTTTTCTAGCCCATTTTTATACCGTATCTCTGCATTCTTAATCATGAAATCAAGAATTTTTTCATTCTCACTTAATATCACCAGTTTCTTTTTCAGAATAATCCATTCAAAATAATACTGTTTAGCATCATTGATCAATTCATTAAGCGTTGCATTCTTTTTTTCTTTTTCTACTGATGACATTGCTTTCATATATCGTTCATCCGCGTCAAGTTTTTTTCGGTTGGGGAACATTTGCTCACCAGAAAACATGACAGAACCCATACCCGGGATATCTCCTTCACGATGCCAAAGTCGCACATCATACGGTGTCATGAACTGACCGAAACCTAATTGAGGAGGCATCCAGCTTCTTGCTCCTTTAGCTGCCTCATCCATAGATCGGATTTCATTATCATACATCTTCACTACGGGATGTGATGATTTGATGCTATCCACAATAGCTTCCAGCTTCATTTTTTGTGCCTCAGTGTCTGTTGTTACTGTTAGTATGACCACTAACGACAACAGTATTCTTTTACTCTTTAACATCTATTAATTCAATTTTACCTTGACGTTTTAATTCTCTTTCCTTAATCATTTCAAAAATGACAGGTGTAATCAGTAATACATAAATGGTAGATGATATTGTACCTCCGATTAATGGTATTGTAATTGGGCGCATAATATCGCTTCCTACACCTGTTGCCCAAAGGATAGGTATAAGACCAAACAAACCCACAGATACAGTCATAAGCTTTGGTCTTAATCTTTTAGCAGAGCCTTCGATTACAAATTCTCTTATGATAGCAGGAGTAAGTGTAGTTTGGCTATTACCATGTTTAGCGACCATGTTATGCATAGCTTCATTAAGGTATATTGTCATGAGCATGGCTGTTTCAATGGCCATACCGAATAAGGCAATAAAACCAACAGCAACGGCCACTGATAAATTAATACCATAGAAATACACCATGAAAACACCGCCAATTAAAGCAAAAGGAACCGTTATCATTGTAATAGCTGCTTCTTTAAATGAATGATAGGTGAAATACAATACCATAAAAATGATACTGATAACAATAGGCAAAATCATTTTTAAAGTACGATTAGCCCGTATTTGGTTTTCCCATTGGCCACTCCATTCTAAAAAATATCCTTTGGGGAGTTTTGTCATCATCTGGTTAAGTCGTTCTTGAGCTTCCTTAACGGTACTACCTAAATCTCTTTCCCGAACATTAAACAAGACTGTTCCGCGCAACATGGCATTTTCCGAATTAATCATCGGCGGGCCATCGCTAAGTTCAATGTCTGCTACCGCTTTCAATGGCACAGGGCCAAAGTCCATTGTCTGAACCTGTAAGCGTTTTAAAGCTTCAAGGTTGTTACGAAAATCCTGCCCATACCGGGCATTTACAGAAAATCGCTGCCGACCTTCAATCGTAGTGGTTAATTTCATCCCACCCAATGCACTTTCAATCACTGTGTTTACATCATCCACACTTAAACCATAGCGTCCGATTTCTTCCCGTTTGATAGTAATGTCAATATACTTACCACCGGTGATGGGTTCCACATACAAATCTTTTACCCCATCTATACCCTCTAGTTGCTTTTTGATGGTTTGTGCAAAAACATAAATGCTATCCAAATTCTGTCCATATACCTTCAAACCCACATCAGTACGGATACCGGTTGATAGCATATTGATTCGGTTAATGATGGGTTGAGTCCATCCATTGGTAACACCCGGAATTTGCATTTTAGAATTCAATTCATTGATGATACCATCCTTAGTCATGCCTTTTCTCCATTCAGTTTTGGGCTTCAGCAAAATGATGGTTTCAATCATACTGATAGGCGAATTATCTGTTGCTGTGTTGGCCCTTCCTGCTTTTCCCAATACATGGGAAACTTCTGGTATGGTACGAATGATTTTATCCTGCACCTGCAATAAGCGTTTTACTTCTGAATTGGAAACATCCGGTAATGTAACAGGCATGAATAGCAACGAGCCTTCATCAAGAGGGGGCATAAATTCAGAACCAAGCCTTGTCATCATTATAATACCTATTGCCAATGCAATAATATTCACAGCTATAGTGGTCTTACGCCATTTCAGGCACCATTTAAGAATAGGTGTATAAATCCTTTCCAATGTTCTTGTAATGGGGTTGGCACTTTCTGGTTTCAATCTCCCTTTCAGAAAAAAAGAGATCAGTACAGGAGTTAATGTAATGGCCAAAAAAGCATCTATCAAAAGGATAAATGTTTTTGTCCATGCCAACGGATGAAAAAGTTTTCCTTCCATTCCAGTAAGCAGAAATACCGGGAGAAACGAAGTAATCACAATAATTGTAGAATAAAATACTCCAGGACCAACCTGTTTGGATGATTTTTCAATGATATCGCTCCGCTCTTCAGCCGTAAGCGGATCTTTATTTCGTTTAAGCCACTTTACCATGTTTATACTTTATCAGATGATTTAATTTTTGCTGCTTGTGCTTCACTAATATGTCTGTAGGCATTTTCTACCATTACAATACCATCATCTACTACTACACCGATTGCCAATGCAATACCTGTCAAAGACATAATGTTTGAAGAAATGCCAAACATTTCAAGGAAAATAAAACCAGCTGCCACGGAGATAGGCAATTGAATAAGAATGATGACTGCACTTCTCCAATGAAAGAGAAAAATCAGTACCACCAATGATACTACAATCATTTCCTCTATTAGTGTTCCTTTTACTGAATCAATAGCTTCCTGTATCAATGTGCTGCGGTCATAAGAAGTTTTAAACGTTACACCATCCGGTAGTCCTTTCTCTACCTCTTTCATTTTTTCTTTAACAGCTTCAATTATTTTATTCGCATTTTCATTGTAACGCATCACAACAATACCGCCAACGACCTCACCTTTACCATCCATATCAAAAATACCAAGTCGTAAATCACCTCCCATTTGAACAGACCCAATATCTTTTACTCTTACAGGTATACCCGCATAATTGGTAAGTGCAATATTTTCGACATCTTCCTTGCTTTTAAGATAGCCAAGTCCACGAATGATATAGGCCATATCTGCCATCTCGAATTTCCTTCCCCCAACATCGTTGTTATTGGCTTTTACTTTGTTCATTACATCCATCAAGGATATATTGTAGTACTGCAATTTCACCGGGTCAACAACTAACTGATACTGCTTTTCAAACCCACCAAAGGAGGCCACTTCTGCCACACCTGGCACAGTTTGTAAAGCAAACTTGATATACCAATCCTGCAAAGCCCTTTGTTCACCCAAATCCATTTTAGGAGCATCTAAATGATACCAATAAACATGGCCGACACCTGTACCATCTGGACCCAATGATGGTGTTACCCCCTGAGGCAATAATCGTTGAGCAAAATTCAATCTTTCTAATACTCTTGTTCTTGCCCAGTAGATGTCTACATTGTCTTCAAAAATCACATAAACAAAACTCATCCCAAACATGGATGAACCCCGGATGTTTTTGATTTTTGGAATACCCTGCAAATTGCTTACCAGCGGGTAGGTTACTTGGTCTTCGATTACCTGTGGGCTTCGGCCCATCCATTCTGTAAAAACAATTACTTGGTTTTCACTCAGATCGGGGATGGCATCAATAGGATTTTGCTTTACAGAGTAAAGGCCGTAAGCAAAAAGACCACCCGCAAAAAGGAGTACAATCAACTTATTGCGTAAAGCCAGTTCAATCAGTTTTTGAACCATAATATTTGATTAATTATTATTGAATTACTTCTTCTACTCTTCCGCACTTGAACATTTCTGAACCGAAATAAGGATTCTTTATTTCTTTTACTTCACTTAACCACATTGCACCCTGGTTTTCTCTTGCCATAGGGCAATGGTCATGGTATAGCGGGCGACCTGCGCCAAAGTTTTTTACAAGATTGTATACTAACTCACTCACTATTACAAAATGAGATCTTTGATGCTTTATGTTATTTCCATTTTTAGAAATATGTTCTACATTTTCATTCAATTCCTCTTGATTTTCATCGAATACTTTTTTTTGGTCTGTTGTAAACAATGACTTATCCAATTCAGCAAGAGCAATAACCATTTCTTCAGCACCATTTGCGGCATCAACAGCATTATCATTTGCTAGTGCATTTTTGATATTCAGGTATTGATTTACTATTTCTTTTATTCCGGCTGCTGTTTTAACGTCCACATTTTTATAAACAACTGCTACAGTTTTAATATCAGCATCTTCATTTGAAGATACATGCTGAGTTGTGTCACTTTTTACATTATTCACATCATGTACTTCATGTTTATTTTTGGAGTCGCTGTTGTTACAAGCAGCAAAGGCGAAGGTTATTATCAATACTATTATAAAAAGAGTCTGCTTCATTGTTACGGGTGTTTAATTTTAATATTTGTTGTTTTTTTGGTTTGAATTAGTTGCTGATTTTCTCTCATATAAGCAGCATCCAGGTAATTTTTCATATACCTTATCGTTAGCCCTGAATTTCTCGGTGTCATGACCTACCGATGCTATTTTCTTTTGAATGGTGTCTTTGTTAGTTTTTGACTCATCATAAGCTACTGTCATTATTTTAGTATCAACATCCCAAACAGCATTGATTACACCATCAAGTTTAGCGGCTGTTTCGATACGTTTTTTACACATACCGCAGTTACCATAAACTTTAAATGATTCAGTTTTGTCTTGTGCCTTTACTGAGAAAGAAAGAGTGGCAAATACTGCCAAAAGCAGCAATTTGATTGTGTTCATTGTATAGAGTTTAGAAATGAGGGAATGATGGATAAGTATACACAAATACCAATAGCCCGACATGTAATGTCTGGTTATTATAAGTAGTAAGTTGTATTATATCTGGAAAGTGCGCTTTTGAATATAGATAGCTTTCTTGCACGTTCGCGGAGGTGCATTGCTAAATGGATATTCTACTTTAATAGCTTGCGTAGATACTCGAACTAAGCGAATAGTTGTATTTAAACATTCTTGAACAGGCAAGTTGAACTGTAAAACCAAACTTGTTACATTTTTTTGGTCTTTCTCGTTCTTGATAAACTTGTGTTCGTCCTTGCAGCAGCCATTGTTTTTCTCATCACCCTCCTTCAACATGCCGCATTTGCTGCAAGCTTTATCGTCATTATGAATTAGGCTGCTGTTAGCCAGTTTACCCATACAATAATGCATATGTATAGTAGCCCCCGTAGAAGTGCAAATGTAAAAAATGGCTAATATGGCTACCAGAATCCTTTTCATCTATAAAAGTGAAATTAAACTTATTTTCTTATTATGCCATAGCATTCAGGAAAATAAAAGGCTATGAGTTGATTATCAGATTAGTATGCTTAACAATATCGCACCACTTATCATAATCAAAAAGCTTTGTTCTATTATTGCAGAGAGGAAGGGATTCGAACCCTCGAAACAGTTTCCCGTTTACACACTTTCCAGGCGTGCTCCTTCAACCACTCGGACACCTCTCTGTTTATTATGGGGCTGCAAATATAAGTGCAAAAGCCCAAAATCATCCTTTAAATAAAGCCGTTGCATTGGCTGTGGTAATGCTTGCTAGTTCGGCAACCGTAATCCCCTTGGCCCCTGCTAGTGCTTCAGCAATATGCAGGAGATACGCTGGCTCATTGCGCTTTCCACGATAAGGAACGGGGCTTAAATAAGGTGCGTCGGTCTCTAGTACCAAGTACTCCACCCCTATCTGTTCTAATGCTTTTGGAAGGCCCGCATTTTTATAAGTGATCACGCCTCCAATTCCCAATAAAAAGCCCATATCCACTATTTGCTTGGCCGATTCATAAGATCCGCTAAAACAATGGAAAATTCCTTTCAAACCCTTTGCTGCAAAAGGTTTCACCATTTCAATGGTTTCTTGCATGGCATTTCGAGTATGTATTACAATGGGCAGTCCTCTCTCAAGTGCCCAGCCCATTTGGGTTTCAAATGCTTCTTGTTGCTGTGTTTTAAAACTGGTGTCCCAATAATAGTCTAGCCCTATTTCTCCAATGGCCGGAAAATCTCTTTGCTCCAACCAATGCTGCACTATATTGAGTTCTTGCAAATAATTTTCTTTTACATAACAAGGGTGCAATCCCATCATTGCTTTACATACACCCGGGTACCCAGCTTCTAAAGCCAACATGGCTGGGATAGATTCACTGTCGATGCCTGGTAAATAGAACTGTTCCACTCCTTGCGCCTGAGCCCTTGCTATTGCTGCATCTACATCATTTTTAAATTCTTCTACATATAAATGGCAGTGCGTATCAATCAATTTCATTCGGTAAAATTCCACATTTTTTTTAGTGCTGCTAAAATAAAGTTCATGCGACTGCGTTTATATATGCACGACAGGCATTTAAACCATAAGACGATTATTGAAGATATTAAATGAATCCCTGCGAATGTTGTAAAACTGCAGCAGTAACCTTTGTTTTCATAGGGTACGGATTAAAAACAGGCCGGGGTTTCTACCCTGGCCTTCCATTTTTATAGACGTTAGTAAACATCTGTAAACGTTTACTAACGATTGTAAACGCTTGCTTCAAAAACTTATAGCGCTTTAAACTGAAATCCTTGATGGGTAAAATAATCAAGCATTTTAGGTAATGCATATTTCATTTTTGGAAAAGCTTTAGCGCTATCATGAAATACCACAATCGACCCTGCTTCGGTATGTTTAATACAATAAGCCAAGCACGCTTCCGGGGTTAGGATTGGATCAAAATCGCCGCTTAATACATCCCACATAATAATTTGCTTGTTAAGGGCTTTGGCTTGCGAGCGTTTAATTCTTCCATAGGGTGGCCTGAATAAATTGCTTTGAATGACTTCTTCGGCTTGTTGAATATTGTTGAGGTATTCGTTATTCGGGGTATGCCATCCATTTAAATGATTCTCTGTATGATTCCCTACTGCATGTCCTTCTTGCAATATGCGTTGGTAAATTTCTGGATGCAGCCGTACATTTTTGCCGATGCAAAAAAAACTGGCTTTGGCATTGTATTGTTTTAGGGTGTCTAATACAAATGGAGTGGCTATTTCATGCGGACCATCATCAAAACTGAGGTAAATGGTTTTTTCGGTGGATGGCATGCGCCAAGTATAGCCCGAATAAATCATTCTTAACCACCATGGAGTTTTTACCAAATACATACTCCAAAGATATTCATTAGGGCTGCATGAATGATTTATATTTGCAGCATGGAGAAGAAAGTTAGGGTTCGTTTTGCGCCATCACCAACGGGTGGTTTGCATTTAGGTGGTGTTAGAACCGTTTTATTTAATTACCTCTTTGCTAAAAAGCATGGGGGAGATTTTATTGTAAGAATTGAAGACACCGATCAAACCAGGTTTGTGGAAGGTGCAGAAGCGTATATATTTAATACCCTTGCTTGGTGCGGGCTTACTCCTGATGAAAGTCCATTGCATGGTGGGCCTTATGCGCCATATAGACAAAGCGAACGCAAAGCCAGTTACAAACAATATGCGGATCAATTAGTGAATGCAGGCTTTGCTTATTATGCATTTGATACTCCAGAAGATTTGGAGCAAATGCGTGCGCAATATAAAACAGACGAAAATCCTTCGCCGCAATACAATCATTTATTGCGTACTAAAATGCGTAATTCAATCACACTTTCTGCTGATGAAGTGGCGCAATTATTGGCTGCGGGTACACCGCATGTGGTGCGCATTAAAATGCCTTTAGATGAAACGGTTTCTTTTACCGATATGATTCGTGGTGAAGTGAGTTTTAATACTTCACAAGTAGACGATAAAGTATTGTTGAAAGCAGATGGTATGCCTACTTATCATTTGGCGGTAGTGGTAGATGATTACTTAATGAAAATTACCCATGCTTTTCGTGGGGAAGAATGGTTGCCTAGCGCACCTGTGCATATTTTGTTGTGGAAATATTTAGGCTGGTCGGCTGATATGCCCGAGTGGGCGCATCTTCCATTGATTTTAAAACCTGATGGAAATGGAAAATTGAGTAAACGCGATGGAGATCGTTTAGGATTTCCAGTATTTGCAATGGATTGGACCGATCCTAAAACAGGCGAAAAAACAACTGGCTTTAAAGAGCGTGGATTTTTGCCTCAAGCTTTTGTAAACTTATTGGCTTTATTAGGTTGGAACGATGGTACCGATAATGAAGTGTTTACCATAGATGAATTAATTGCTGCATTCTCGATGGAGCGTGTTCATAAAGGAGGCGCTAAGTTTAATTATGAAAAAGCATTGTGGTATAATCAGGAGTGGATCAAACGCGCTACTGCTGATGAGTTGGTAGAGCAAGTTGCGGAAACCTTTGCTGCGGCTGGGGTTGCGGGGTTTGGCGATGCCGCCAACGACAGTGCTGCCGCTGGGGTTGCGGCCGATTGTTCGATTTTGTTGCGCGTGATTGATTTAGTGAAAGAGCGTTGCACACTCATGGCCGACTTTGTAACTCAGGGTTCTTTCTTTTTTATGAGCCCTTCGGAATTTGATACAGCTTCGATCCAACCCAAATGGAATGAACAAAAAAATATGTTCTTTATTGAGTTGTCTAAAGCTTTTGAAAGCAGTATTGTTTGGGAAGCGCATGATTTAGAAAAAACCTTTAAGGAAATTGCAGCAGCTCACGAATTAAAACCTGGTGAATTGATGTTGCCTTTGCGTATCATGTTGGTTGGTGGTAAATTTGGACCCGGTGTGTTTGATATTGCAGCCATCATTGGTAAAAATGAAACCGTAAATAGAATTCAAAAAGTGTTGAGTATCCTTGAACATAATTAACCAGTCATTATGAAAAGACCTATTCGGGTTTTAGTAGCAAAAGTTGGATTGGATGGTCACGATCGCGGCGCAAAAATTATTGCGACTGCTTTGCGCAATGAAGGAATGGAAGTTATTTATACTGGCTTACGTCAAACCCCTGAAATGGTGGTGAATGCTGCATTACAAGAAGATGTGGATGCGATTGGCATCAGCATTTTAAGCGGCGCACATATGACCGTATTCCCTAAAATCATTGCACTGATGAAAGAAAAAGGTATGAATGATGTGCTCTTGACAGGCGGGGGGATTATACCCGACGAAGACATGCAGGAACTCAATCAAATGGGAGTGGGCAAACTCTTTGCACCTGGGACCCCTACTACTGATATTGCTCAATATATTGGGGAATGGGTGGGGATTAACAGACCTTTCTAGCGTATCTTTGCGGCAAATTTTACGATATGGCTTACCAGACCTTATTGACTTCTCTTGATCAAGGGATCTTTACCATTACCATTAACCGTCCGGATAAATTAAATGCAATTAATCAACAAGTCATGACCGACTTGAATAATGCAATGGACGAAGTATACAACAATGCCGACATTAAAAGTGTCATCTTAACTGGTGCTGGCCCTAAAGCATTTGTTGCAGGTGCAGACATCAGTGAATTTGCTGGAGCCACTGTTGCAGAAGGAATGGCATTGGCAAAAAAAGGCCAAGACGTTTTCTTTAAAATTGAAAATTCTCCAAAGCCTGTTGTGGCCTGTGTGAATGGTTTTGCGTTAGGGGGTGGATGTGAGCTGGCAATGAGTTGTCATTTTCGCATTGCATCGAGCAATGCAAAATTTGGACAACCAGAAGTGAACTTGGGTTTAATTCCTGGTTACGGAGGAACGCAGCGCTTGGTTCAACTAATTGGTAAAGGACGTGCCATGGAATTACTCATGAGTGCGAGTATGATTGATGCCGCTACTGCTTTACAATATGGATTAGTAAATTATGTTGTTGCGCCTGAAGAACTGATTGCTAAAGCTATTTCTATTTTGACGGTGGTGAATGAAAAAGCACCACTAGCAGTTGCTGCTTGCATCATGAGCGCCAACGCCGTATTCAATGAAAATGTAGATGGCTATTCAGTGGAAGTGGCAGAGTTTGGAAAATGCTTTGGCACCGATGATATGAAAGAGGGCACAACTGCATTCTTAGAAAAAAGAAAAGCAAATTTTAACGGAAAATAAAAACTAGTATATGGAATTTAGAATAGAAAAAGATACCATGGGCGAGGTGAAAGTACCAGCCAATGTTTATTGGGGCGCACAAACACAACGTAGTATTGAAAACTTTCCAATTGCACAAGACATTAATAAAATGCCGAAAGAAATTATTCAGGCATTTGCTTACTTAAAAAAAGCAGCCGCATTAACCAATCGTGATGCAGGTGTTTTACCAGCGGAGAAAGCGGAACTTATTGGAACTGTTTGTGATGAAATTTTAGCGGGCAAATTAAACGATCAGTTTCCATTAGTTGTTTGGCAAACTGGTAGCGGTACGCAGAGTAATATGAATGTGAATGAAGTAGTTGCTTACCGTGGACATGTATTGAAAGGTGGTAATCTTACCGATAAGGAAAAGTTTTTACATCCGAACGACGATGTAAATAAATCGCAAAGTAGTAATGATACTTTTCCAACAGCAATGCATATTGCGGCTTATAAAATTTTAGTGGAACTAACCATTCCAGGTATTGAAAAATTACGCGATACACTTGCTGCTAAGAGCAAAGCTTTTATGCATGTAGTTAAAATTGGTCGTACCCATTTTATGGATGCTACTCCTTTAACGGTGGGTCAAGAATTAAGTGGTTATGTGTCTCAATTGAATCATGGTTTAAAAGCCATCAACAATTCTTTAGCACATTTAAGTGAATTAGCGCTAGGTGGAACAGCAGTAGGTACTGGAATCAATACACCAAAAGGATATGATGTTAATGTTGCCAAGCATATTGCTGACTTAACAGGCTTACCTTTTGTTACTGCTGAAAATAAATTTGAAGCATTGGCTGCACACGACGCTATAGTTGAAGCGCATGGTGCTTTAAAAACTGTTGCAGTTAGTTTGATGAAAATTGCCAATGATATTCGTATGTTGTCTTCAGGACCTAGAAGCGGCATTGGCGAATTATTTATTCCAGATAACGAGCCAGGTTCTTCTATCATGCCAGGTAAAGTAAACCCTACTCAGTGTGAAGCATTAACCATGATTGCTGCACAAGTAATGGGGAATGACGTAGCCATAGGCATTGGTGGTGCTAACGGTCATTTTGAATTGAATGTATTTAAGCCTGTAATGATTTATAATTTCTTACACAGCGCTCGTTTAATTGGAGATGGATGCGTAAGCTTTAACGATAAATGCGCAGTAGGTATTGAACCTATTGAAGCCAATATTCAAAAGCACGTAAACAACTCTTTGATGTTGGTGACTGCATTGAATACCAAGATTGGTTATTACAAAGCTGCTGAAATTGCACAGACTGCTCATAAAGAAGGAACTACACTAAAGGAAATGGCTGTTAAGTTGGGTTACTTAACTGCTGAAGAGTTTGATGCTTGGGTGATTCCTGCGGATATGGTAGGGGAGATAAAGTAAAGTAAAAGCAAAACATACAATACTCTCGGCCCCCAGATTTTAGCTTGTTTAATTTGCAACACCTAAAAATATTGCAAGCTAAAATCTGGAAAATGTTCGTATTGTATGTTTTGCTTTTTTACATTTAGTCACTTTAATTGTGTTGCGGGTAGGGAATTACTAGTTTAATTGCCGGTAGGCGTCTGGGGTATACCCTGTTTTTTGCTTAAATAGTTTATTGAAATATTGAGGATATTCAAATCCTAATGAAAAAGCGATTTCATTGATGTTTGAATCGGTTTTTAACAATCGACTCTTTGCCTCTTCCATTAAGTAAAAATGAATATGTTCTTGTGCGTTCTTTCCAGTTTCTTTTTTTAATAAATCACTTAAGTAACTACTTGATAAGTGAACCTTTTCCGCTAAAGACTTTACAGAGGGCAATTCCTTTACATTAGATACCGTAAAATAGTTTCTTAATAGCGTTTCAATTTGTGATACAATAGATTTATTTGATTGACTTCTTGTGATTAATTGTCGTCCATAAAATCGTGAACAATAATTCAAAAGCAAGTCAATTGTAGACACTAGAATATGTTGACTATAATTATCAATGTTTTCTTGTAACTCTAATTCAATTTTTTGAACAGTTTCATATAAAATATTTCTCTCCTTATCCGACAAATGCAGCGCTTCTGTAATTTCATAGCTAAAGAAACTCATCTGGTTTATTTTCTCGTACAGAGATGTTGCCCTTATTAAATCTGGATGAAAGAACAAACCCCAGCCCAACATGTTTTCTTTTTGCTCTACTTCAACATCTATTTCTATCACTTGACGTGGCGCAATACAAATTAAATTTCCATCTTGAAAGTCAATCGCTTTTCGACCATACTTTATATGATTTTTACAATAGTTTTTGAACATGATAGAATAAAAATCAGTGGTGATTTTTGAATCCTGCGCTAGCTTTTCAGTTACTTTACTAAAATCTATCACAGCTATCAATGGATGATGATGATGACCTAAATTAAACAACGTATATAAATCGGCTATACTTTGAAGGTGAATTATTGGTTTCATACGATTGTAAATTAACTCATCTTTAAAGGCCAAATTGTGCTTTCATTCCGTTTATAAATGTTGTATCATCGTATTGCTGTCGATTACTAAGCAATACTTTTGCATCTTCTCCAGCTATATAACGCAGCTGATTTTTACCATCAGTAGCTGCTTCATAAATTACATTCGCTACCACACTTGCGGGCGAAGCATTTTGAGACATAACAGGCATTGCACTCATTAATGCACTTACTAAATTTTGGTACTCAGGCATATTTTCATCGTTACTAAAATCAAAAGATCTTCCAGCAAAATCGGTTGCAATCATTCCTGGCTCTACAATTTTAACCTGGCCACCAAATTGTTCTACTTCATAATGTAAAGATTCAGAAATCCCCTCCACCGCAAATTTAGTTCCATGATACAAGCTACCCAATGGAAAAGTGATCTTACCCCCTATGGAAGATATATTAATGATGATCCCTTTTTTATGTGCTCTAAAATGAGGCAGAATCGCCCTTGTAACATCTAAGAGCCCAATCACATTGGTGTTGAACTGTCTTAGTATTTGCTCTCTCGTAAAGGACTCTAACGGACCGTATGCACCATACCCTGCATTATTGAGCAATACATCAAGTGATCCAAAATGATTAATACCCAATGAAACAGCTTGCTCTATTGAATCCAAATCCAACACATCCATAGGAACAACTAATACATTTTCTAATTGCGTAAGCTCAACACCTGAATCAGGATTTCGCATTGTAGCAACTACATTCCATCCTTTTGATTGAAAATAAATTGCGGTCTCTTTTCCAATGCCGCTACTCGCACCTGTAATTAAAATGGTTTTGTTCATTGTATAATTTTAATGTTAAGGTGCAAAGGTTCAGCTATTCATCAACGCATGAGTTATACAAATACAGGGTTTTACTATTGTTTTTACTTATTCAAGCATTTACAAGAATTTAGGGGGAAGTGTGGATTGTTGATATAATGTATAAAGCAAAAGCCAAATCAAGCATTTTCCAGATTTTAGCTCACAATATTTTGCGGTGTTACAAATTAAACAAGCTAAAATCTGGGGGTAGCGAAGATTTGGCTTTTGCCTTATGCTTAAATAGATTAATAAACCTTCTTTCCTCCCAAATACGTAGCAGTAACTTTTGTCTTCAGTATATCTTGCTCTGCAACTTTCATTAAGTCTTTATCTAACATAATAAAATCTGCTTTCTTCCCTACTTCTAAGCTACCTACTTCCTTCTCTAAGAAGCCTGCTTTAGCTGCCCAAATGGTCATGCCTTTGATTGTTTCTTCGCGGGTGAGTGCGTTCTCCATTTGAAATCCTTCTGCTGGATAGCCTGCTGCATCTTTGCGCACCACTGCCGCTAAAAATGTTTTAAATGGAGAAATTTCTTCTACTGGAAAATCGGTTCCCAATGGCAACCATCCGTTCTGCTTTAACAAGTCTTTGAATGCATAGGCACCTTTCATGCGTTCCTTACCCAGTCTGTCTTCTGCCCAATACATATCACTGGTTCCATGAGTGGGTTGCACAGATGGCACTACGCTCACCTTACCAAATAAATTGAAATCTTCGGGTGCTACTATTTGAGCGTGTTCAATCCTCCAGCGCTTATTGTTACCGGGTTGTAAATACTTATTATAAATGTTCAAGATTTCTCTGTTGGCACTGTCTCCAATGGCGTGTGTACACATTTGAAAATTGGTTTTGCTCAACACTGCGGCCAATGAATCGTAATGCGATTTATTGCGCAATAAAAATCCACCCCATCCTGGTTGATCCGAATAGTGTTTTAACAAACAGGCCCCTCTGCTTCCAAGCGCGCCATCTGCATACACTTTAAATCCATTCACAAATAATTTATCGGTTTTGTATGGACCTTTTTTTAAGTAGGCTTCGTAATTGGCTTCTTTGTCGCTCAGCATTACATACAAGCGCATATTCAACTGATTGTTCTTATGCAAGCCATCTATAAAATCTACATCTTGATAGCTCAACCCACAATCGGTAATGGTGGTTAACCCTTGCGCAAAACAATTTTTTTCTGCGGTTTGCAACCAATTGGTTAATTCTTCTTTAGTTGGGGTGGGCATTTTTGCATTCACAGCTGCATCGCCATTGTCTATTAATACGCCCGTTAGTACACCATTCTTGGTTTCAATTTCTCCTCCTACCACTTTATCACCTGGTTGTATACCTGCCAATGCCAGTGCGGCTGCATTGGCAATAGACGCGTGTCCATCCACCCTTTCTATTACTACTGGTATATTCGGGAAACGTTGATTCAACAACTCATTGGTTGGATATTTTTTTCCTGGCCATTTATTCTGATCCCATCCACGGCCCTTGATAAATTTGAGTTCCGGATGTTTTTGCGCAAACGCTACAATTAAATCAACAGTCTCTTCCCATGTTTTGGTATTGTATAATTCTACCTGAAACAATGAGGCACCATAACCTACAAAATGGGCATGTGCATCTATGAACCCTGGATACATTGCAGCCCCTTTTGCATCTAACATGCTGTCTGCTTGGTACTTACTGGTAATAGCATCATTGGTACCGGTTGCTACAATTTTTCCATCTTTAATGGCCATGGCTTCTACTACTGTAAAGGCAGAATCTACCGTATAAATAACAGCGTGGTGAACAATGGTGTCCACGCGATTGCTGCTGCACGCTGCTATAGCAGCAGCCAAAAAGATTAGAAGGATTTTATTCATTTGTAAAATTTAAAAGTGATCTATTTGATTCCAAGGAAGCGCTGTTTGCTTTGTTTTAATTTCAACAGCTTTATCTCCTCCGTAAATTAATAAAGTATTGGCAGTAGGGTGGTATTTATTCCAATGATTGAGCCCTTTAAACATGGTTGATTCCATTTTTTTGGCCGCTTTTATTTCAATCCCAAACTGCTCGTCATTCTTATCTACTATCAAATCTATTTCGTTTCCTGCACTATCTCTATAAAAATAAAGTGGGCTAATGATACCTTGATTCAATCTATTTTTTTGTATTTCATTAATGATCCAATTTTCAAAAATAGCACCATATTGTGGATGCTTTTTTAAAGCCAACTTATTATGAATGCCCATTAAGTAACAAAGCAAACCTGTATCATGAAAATAAATTTTAGGACTTTTTACCATTCGCTTATTAGCATTAGAAAACCAAGGTTGTAACATATAGATCAAATAACTGCTCTCTAATAACCCCAACCAAGATTGAATTGTTTTAGTATCTACTCCCGTTTTTTTAGCTATTTCATCTCTATTCAATAATTGTCCTGCAAAATTGGCACACAAGAAAACAAACCTATTAAACGCTGCCAAGTCATTAATATTCTTAAGCAACCGAACATCCCTTTGTACATAGGTTAACACATAACTTTCTAACCAACCGGTTGGCTTTAATTTTTCATTCCAAATTTCAGGATATCCCCCATTTACAATTAGTTCTTCTACAGAATCAATTGCTAATTTGCTTTCCTTTATTTCAGCATAACTCAAAGGCAATAAAGACAAATAGCCTGCCCTTCCAGCAAGTGATTGTGATACCTGTTCTTGTAAAAGAAAATTATTTGATCCTGTTAATATGAATTGCCCTCTTTTGGTATTCTTATCTAACATTTCTTGTAAATACCTAAATATGAGCGGAACTCGCTGTACTTCATCAAACACAGCCCCACCAGCGTATTTTTTTAAGAACGCTTGTGGATTCAACTCAAATTCAGCTTGCGTGGCAGGTGTTTCAAAATTGATATAAGGCTTTCCTTTGAAAAGCATTTTGCTCAAAGTGGTTTTACCGCTTTGCCTTGGACCTGTTATACACAAAGCCCTAAACTGAGTCAGTTTAAACTCGGCTTCTGCCTGTATTGCTCTATGAATAATATTGCCCATTTACTTTAATTTTGCAAAAATGGAGTTGAACTCCAGATTTGCAAATATATGCAAAAATGGAATTTGATTCCAGATTTACAAAAAATTGCAAAAATGGAATCGGCTAGAATATCTGGGTTTTGTCGTTTACTTCTGCGTTGGTTACTATAGTATGGTGCTGTTCTTGCTCAGGTCTATTAAAAAATTTGTTTTGGAAAACCAAGATGGTAATCACTCCTGTTGAAATTGCCATATCGGCTATATTAAAGACAGGTCTAAAGAATTCAAATTCTTCGCCACCTACAATAGGTATCCAAGTTGGATAATGCGAATTCGTGATAATAGGGAAGTACAGCATATCTACTACTTTACCATGAAACAATCCTGCATAGCCTCCTCCTGAAGGAAATAGGGTTGCTATATTTTGTGTAAATGGATTGCTGGCTTCGAAGATGATGCCGTAAAACAAGCTATCAATTAAGTTGCCCAATGCGCCTGCGTATATGAGCGCTGCACAAATTAAAAAGCCCTTGTGTTGTTTCTGCTTAATGAAATTGCGTATTAGGAATGATCCCCAAATAACTGCGCCTAATCTAAATAAAGTGAGGGCAATTTTGCCAAATTCGCCACCGAATTTCCAGCCCCAGGCCATGCCTTCGTTTTCTACAAAATGTAGTCTAAACCAGGTACCCAACACGTTGTGTTCTTCGCCTGTGTAATAGTTTAGTTTAATGTAAAACTTAGACGCCTGGTCTACTAAAATAATGGTTAGTATAATAAGAATAATCTGCTTTGCTTTCACGGCTCAATTTTATCGTAAAAACAAAGATAAGGAAAGGTGGTTGCTTTAGTTACCACCTGTTTCTATAGTATCTTTTTTAACAGTTGTGTCTTCTATAATTTGAACTGGTGTAGACGTAATGGTGAAAATTTCCGTTATCTTCTGCATATCGCCACAATTGGTATCGGCCCGCTTTAATGCCAATGCGTAACGGCCTGCTGGAATATTGTCGAATAGACCAGTAGTGTTGCTGTACACTTGATTGTTCACCAAATTGGTTAAAATAAATTGAACAGACACTTTGGTATCGGTGATGGCAAAATGCAATATCCCATTTTTTGCATCATCACTGGTGGCTGAAACATTCTTGGTCATTTTAACATCTACCTCTAACACTGACTCTTCTATGCGGAGTTTTCTTTCTACGGGTTTACATATATCGCTGTTGTTAGAATAAACCAATACACTGTACTCTCCTGCTGCCAAACTATTAAACATCCAAGTGGGCAAGTTGGTAAACTCTGAACGGAAAATTTCTTTGTTGCTATCGCGCTTCATTAATACATACCTGAATGGACCAACTCCTTGCGCAATGCTTACCGTAAAGGAACCATTGGGTGTTTCTGTACAACTACTTTTTACAATATTGGTTACATTAATTTTTGCTGCAACGGGCTCTGTTAATGTTGCGGCAAATTCAATTTTATTATTACATGAATCTGTTACTTGAATTACGTATTTCCCTGCGGCTAAACCACTAAATACTACTTCTCTGTTCTTTATGGTTAAGGTTCCAGCCTGAGGTAGTATAGTTGCATTCAGCGCTGCTGGATTACCCCCTCTAAGTGTTACAGTCACCGAGCCGTCTGACAAACCATTACAGGTTATCGCTGCAATTTTTTTATTGACTTCTTCTAATTTGGGATGTTCATTTATAACTACAGGATATTTTACACTACATGCTCCTGCATTTTCATCGTCGTTTGTTAAAAACAACTGATAGGTTCCTTTAGCTACCCCAGTAAACTTAGCAGTTCCATCGGTACTTCGTACTGTTTTATCTGAAGGTTTTAATTGTAACAAATATTTTTCGGTGAAGCCCTTGATATTGCTGATGGTTATTATGCCTTCACTTGCATCTTTACAGGTATTATTGGTGCTAATATCACTGAGCTGTATAGATGGTGCGGCAGGCATAAACAAAAATGATTTAGCAGCTGGCATACCCAATTCTGCACCAACCATTAAAGAAACCCTGGTATTCACTTTTTGATTGGCCATTGGTTCTGCCTTCAATACATCTGCTAAAGCAACTTGTAGTTCAGGTGCACCTGTAGTACTCAATAAATTCCAATCTGCAGATCCCTCTAATTGGTACTCCCATTTATATAAAACGTCTTCCTTATTCGGCAACAGTGAAGCGCCTGTGGTTAATTTAACTTTGTTGTTACTGCAATATTTTGCTGAAGCTATATCTGTTGCAATTTCATCTGCAGACGGCAACGTGTATTTCACTTTGTATTCTATAGAGAAATTACCTCCTGCAGTTGTTGCGGTCATTTTATTAGAAAAAACGCCTGGCTTAATGGTTTTTAAGTCTATTACCCACTCACCAAATTCATGCATTTTATCTTTATTGAATAAACCACTTCCATCAAAATCACAATTGCCTTTTTTCTTATTCTTTTCAAATGCTTCCATTTTTAATCCAATGGCTGTTCCATTGCTTAAGTCCCATTCAATATTTTTCAATGGGTAGTCTACCATAGCATCGGTTTGCTTAAAGTCTACTAAATGAAAACAATTAAACCCTTCACTATCTGTATTATTTAGTAAAGCATTGTCTTGCTTGTTAAAAAATTTAATTCGGGGATCTGTTCCGCTTTTATTGGAATACTTTAAGTGCACATCGGTTACTACTATACTTATCTGAACCTTTTTTTGTGCATTTAATTGCGCAAATGAACATGCTACGCAAAATACAAGCATTAAAAGCTTACTCATCTTCATAAAATTTTTTGAATGTTCCAGCCTGGGGGGAAGGGCCAATTATTTACGGAGTCTAAGCCCAACATACAACATATACATGCCTGGTCTGCTGGTACCTTGTGGAATTTCGCTGATATTATTGATTGCAAAATTATACCTTGCTCCTGCCATCAAACGTAATGGTAAATTCATTTCAGCTCCTATAACACCAGATAATTCTGTCGTTTTAAAAGCTGCTTTAACGTCATTCTCAATATTACCTGTCTTAGATTTTGCAGTAATTAAGAAGCCCATTTGTGGGCCTGCGTATGCTTTTAAAAAGCCAATTTTTGTTTGCAATAACAATGCGGGTGCTGCTACATAAGATAAATTGGTTTCGGAAAAAGCAGCCCCTGCTCCTGTATAAGTACCACCCTTAGAATAAAATCCTAATTCAGTTCTTAACGTAATAAAATGACCAATCAATCTAGAATTTAAAAAGAAGGATCCACCGATATTAGTTTTGGCCTCTTCAGAAACGTTGGTTGTGATAATTGAGTTGTAATCTAAATTAGATCTTTGCAATCCTACTATAAACCCAATTTCCTTTCTTTTTTTGTCTTTGTCTTGAGCAAAAACACCAAGTGTAGTAGATGCTAAAAGAGTTGCTGTAAGCAGAATTTGTAGTTTCATAATTGATTGAATATGCATTAAAAATATAAAATTTAGTTAACTTCTCAAGGATTTTTGATATTTTGGCGATGATTTACCTATATCTAGGTAATTACAATTAATTAAAGACCACCCCCCGGCCACTTTATTGATACGATTTGTACTATGAGAAAAAAGTACCTGCTATTGGTTTGTAGCATCCTAATCTTGGGGCAACTAGTGAATGCGCAATCTACAGCAGATTTAATTAGGGCCGCAAACAACAAAATCCTCTTTAAAAATTACAAAGAAGCCATTGCCAACTTAAATAAAATAGTATCTAAAGAAACTTCGGGTCCATATGCAACACAAGCTTATTGTTTAAGAGGGAAAGCCCATGCTGGTTTAAAAATGTTTAAAGACGCTTTATCCGATTATAATTACGCCATTCAATTAGATCCCAACAATGTGGAAGCTATTCAAAACAAAGGAGTGTTACTGATGGATAATGAAAAATTGGAAGAAGCATTAACCGAGTTTAATGCAGCCATCCAAAAAAACATGACTTATTTAGATGCCTATATGAACAGAGGTAAAGCTTTATTGAAACTTAATAGACATGCTTTGGCTTTGGAAGACTTAAATAAAGTAGTTAAAGCAAATCCTACTAATGTAGATGCGTTGTTGCTTAGGGCCTCTATAAAGCGTGGTTTAGATGATATTAATGGCGCTTTACAAGATTGCACCAAAGCCATTGATGAAGACGAAAATGCAACTGAAGCGTATATGATAAGAGCCAATATTAGATTGGCTTTGGGCAATCCAGGAGCTGCCATTTTAGACCTGAATCATGCCCTAGAAATTGAAGACAGCAATGAGTTTATTTTCTTTCAATTGGGCAATACTTATTTTAGCGCTTCCGACTTTAAAAACGCTATTAAATTTTATTCTAAAGCCATTACTTTTAATAATAGAGATGCCAGCTTTTTTTTACAAAGAGGATTGGCAAAGCAAAAATTGAATGATAAGCCAGGTAGTTGTGCAGATTTTACTGCGGCCGTTCGGTTGGGCAGCATTCAAGCAGACTATGTAAAAAAGCAGTCTTGTAAATAGTTACTCTTCTATATATACTCGTTTAACTCTTAAGCTTATTCCAGTCATTATTTCATAAGAAATGGTTTCAGCTGCTTTGGCTACTTCCTGAATAGATATATGTTTTCCAAAAATTTCTACGGCATCACCCGGTTGTACATTGGGAATATCGGTTACATCAATCATACACATATCCATACATATTTTTCCAACGGTGGGTGCCAATGCGCCTTTAACATACATTTTGCCTACTCCATTTCCCATTCTTCTTGGGTATCCATCTGCATACCCTATGCGAACTGTTGCAATAATGCTGTTTCTTTTTAATACCCCTGATCTGTTATAACTCACCGTTTCCCCTGCATTTAAAGCCCTCACTTGTGCAACTGTTGTTTTAAGTGTAGCTACTGTTTGTAAGGGCAAATTGGCTTGATGCACATTGTCTGCTCCGTACAACCCTATTCCTAATCGCACCATATTAAATTGCCAATTGGGATTGCGTCGAATGGCTGCTGTATTGGCAATATGCTTTATAAACCCATAGCCCAATGCGGTTTCAATTTGTTTGCAAGCCTCAGTAAAAAGATGTACTTGTTGCTGTGTAAATGCATCTTCTTTTTCATCTTCACTTGCTGCCAAATGACTCAATACCGATTTTACTCTTAAGATTTGTTGACTCCCCAACCAGTTGGATAATTGGGCTATTTCTGCTGAATCAAAACCCAATCTATTCATTCCCGTATTCAACTTAATATGCACGGGGTATTGTTGCAATCCTTGCTGTGTAATATATTGATGAAAAGCGTTGAGTATTTGAAAGGAAAACAATTCTGGCTCTAAAGAATAGTTCACCATTGCATCAAATGAATATTCGTCGGCACTCATTACCATTATAGGTAAATGGATACCTGCTTTGCGTAATGTTACTCCTTCGTCGGCATAAGCCACTGTTAAATAATCAACTTGTTGTTGCTGCAATCTTCTGGCTACTTCTCCTGCACCACTTCCATAGCCAAATGCTTTTACCATGGCCATTAATTTGGTATTGGGTTGAAGCATTGATTGATAAGCTTTCAAATTATGCACCATGGCCGTCAAATTAATTTCCATGATGGTTTGGTGCACTTGCTGCTCTAACCAATGTGCCAACTGCTCAAATGCAAATTTTCTTGCCCCTTTTAATAAAATATAACTTTGCTGAAACATCGTCTCATGCAAATGATGCAATACTTCTTGAGTATTGGCAAATAGTTGTATGCTAAAAGGAAAGCTTTCGCTGGCGTGTTGTGTAAAATAATTACTGATTTCAGAACCTACTGCAAACAACTGTTTAACCCCACTGCTGCTTAACATTTGTGCCACTTGTTGGTACAATTGCTCTGCTGGCTCTCCTGTATCTACTATATCTGATACAATGGCAATAATGGGCTGTTGATTGGCTTGTTCTTTTAAAAACTGTAATGCCAACGACAAAGAAATCTTGTCGTTGCTATAGCTATCGTTTAATAAATAACTCTGATTAATGGCCCTTCGCAACTGCATCCGCATTTCAACTGCTGTAAGTTGTAATACTCTTTGTTGTATAACCGAAATACGATAATTCAGTTGCAATAAAACCAATACACAGGTTAACAAATTTTGCAATGACGCTTCATCGGTAAAAGGAACTTGTAATTGAAATGCTTCTTCTTGGTATTTCAACACCAGCTGGGTACTATTGTTCTCTTTATGATGCGCTATCAACTGTAAATTGGGTGGTAGATTGCCTGCACTTTGTTGCGGCTTTGATCCCCAAGAAACAATGGCAGCATTGGTTTGCAAGGAGAATGGAATATAATCTGATGCAATTATTATTTTGCTTGCAGTGGCAAATAATTTTGTTTTCTCGGCTACTTTTTCTGCTACACTTGCAAATCCTTCATTGTGCGCATCGCCAATATTAGTGAAGACACCCATGGTGGGTTGCACTACTTCTGCCAATGCTTGCATTTCTCCTTTTGCTGAAATGCCTACTTCAAATATGCCCAGTTCGTGTTGTTCATTCATTTGCCAAACACTAATGGGAACGCCTATTTGTGAATTGTAACTTCTTGGGCTTCTTACAATATTAAAATCGGATTGCAATAATTGATACAACCATTCTTTTACAATGGTTTTACCATTACTTCCGGTTATTCCAATTACAGGTATGGAGAACTTTGTTCGATGATGCGCTGCAATCGCTTGCAATGCTTTGATGGTATTGGGTACTGCAAAAAATACCCCTTCCTTAAATTGACTGGTATCAATTGGCTCATCAATTACAAATGCCCGAACCCCTTGCTGGTAAAGGTCTGCAATAAAAGAAGTTCCTGTTCTTCTAGGTCCTTTAATGGCAAAGAAAATACTCTTTGTTGCATCAACTATATTTCTACTATCAGTTACCAAGTATTGAATAACTGCACTGCCTTGGCCTTGTATGGGCTGTTGTAAAATTGCTGCTATATCATTCAACTGGTACTGCATCATCATTATTTAACAGAGTCGTCTACCACGTCTTTGGGGGTACCCCGTTTATCTAAAACAATAGAATACAATATTGACCCAGAAATACATAATACAATTACGCCCAATGACAATGCCACTTGACTGGTCTTACTCATCCACATACTTAAATAATGTTCTCCCAGCATTTTTACGCCAATAAATACCAACACAATAGCGATGCCTTGTTGCAAGTAATCAAATTTGGTTACCGCTCCTCTTAACAAAAAGAACAAAGAGCGCAAACCAAGTACCGCAAAAATATTAGACGTATAAATAATCAATGGATCTTTTGAAATACCCATTACCGCAGGTATTGAATCTAGTGCAAATACCAAATCGATGGCTGCTAATAAAATAACTACTACGAATAATGTAGTATAAGCAGGCTTTCCGTTTTCGCGTATCATGTATTTTCCGCCACCATCATGGTTTACCAAGGGCAAGAAGGATTTTAAAAATTTATATATTTTTGATTTATGTGGATCAAACTGCTCTTCGTCATTGGCCTTGAACATATGATAGCCTGTATAAATTAAGAACCCGCCAAAAATATAGAGCACCCATGAAAACTTAGCAACCAGTGCTACTCCCAACGTAATAAATATTACCCTGAAAATAATGGCCATTAAAATTCCCAATAGCAATACCCTTGAATAAAACATTTCTTTAACTCCAAACGAATTGAAAATTAAAATGAACACAAAAATATTATCGATACTTAAACTCCACTCCATCAAATAAGCACTTAAAAATTCAAAAGCCAATTGGTGCCTACTTATATCTGCCCCTCCACTATCTGCAGCCAAAGCGGGACCTTCTATCCAAAGAAAAACGAAAAAAGCAATTGCCAAACCTACCCAAAACATAGTCTGTTTTAATGCTTGCTTAATGGTGATGCTTTTGTTTTTTTTACTTAGCAATCCTAAATCGAATACCAATGCAACCGACAATACGATTCCAAATACTAAATAAACAATTTGATGTGCGTTCATAATAATCGTTCAATATTAAATGCTGTAGCGCTTTTTACGCCACCACTGAAATAAATAACCTATCAATAATACCATTGCTACTGGTAACAATACATTAATTAATTGCCAGAATGTTTTTTGCTCTTGCAACTTTTGTTTATTGAGTAGTCTTAAAACAACCGTTTTATTTCTACTCTGAAACAAGGAATTATCAGACGAAAGATAATCTATACTATTCAGAAAAAAAGCTTTATTAGCAAATCGATAATTCTCCATTTGTATAAGCCCCATGGGCAACGGGCCAGTTGTATTGCTTACTTCGTTGGTAACAATATCTCCATCGGCTACCACTATCTGCTTTCCTGCTTTTGTTGCTTTTGATAAATAAGGTCTTCCGGTATTGGCTTGTACAGAATCCATTACTACTTTAGGTAATCGATTACTAAATAATGAATTGAATTTGCCTTCTAATAAAACCGCTACTGGCACAAAACTTTTATTAAAGCTGTATAAGTCTTCTTGACTTTGAACACTGTTTAATGATACCAATGCCGGCGATGGCAATATTCTGCTATTGGTATCAGAAGCCAACAAAATGGTTTTCTGTATGCCTTTTGCCATCACTGTATCTATGCTAGATGGAAAAATGGGTAATACCCTATCTAAATTGGCCGAAATAGGATTCGGTGTTCTTGCCGATAACAGTGGATAATATGGCCAAGGCACTCGTTGCATTCGAATTCCGTCGGGATTTTTTCCTATTACCAATGGTATTTTAGAACAGTTGAGGTCTTGCAATAAATCGCCATTAATTCTTACTCCATATTTAAACAACAATTCATCTAAGCCCAAGCCCCTATCGAATGCGGTATATTGTCCTTCGGTTCTTTTTAAGCTATCTAATTCTGCATGTAATTTGTCTATAAACCAAATGATATTTCCACCATTCATTACATACTGGTCTAGCTTTAATAAGTCTTCTTCAGTAAAATTTTGTTTGGGTTTTACTATTATCATTGTTTTAATAATAGCCGCATCGGGATAAGCTTGTTTTAAATCGAAAATGCCCAATCGATAATCGTTGCGCAAACTTTCGCCTAAATCGTTCACGGTTAAATCGGTGGGCTCTCCATTCCCTACTACATAAGCAATAGTAGGTACTTCTTTGCGAATCAATTTATCAATTGCGGTAGCAAATTTATTCTCGAGTAATGCTTCTGCTGCATTGCGTGTTGCTTCTACATCTTCTTGCGGTTCTTCGGTAAGCACATTAAATTGCTTATAGATTTTCCTACTGCTTCTTAAGTCTACTGCAATAGGTGGTTGATTTTTTTGATAATACACCAAAGCGCTTGGAATGATGAATTGGTCTGATGTGGCTTCTTCAAATACCACCCCCATTTTTTGTAAGCTGTCGTACAATACGGCTTTAGCTGTATCATTGGCCAAACCCTCACCTGGGTTTCTAAATATTACCCTGATTTGGTTGTTGGCATGGTTATTAAATGAAGCCAATATATCGTTGGTGGCAATGCTTAACTTTTTATAATCGGTAGGTAGTTCTCCAGTTAAAAACACTTCCACCGTTATAGTTGAATCAATTTTTTCTAATAATTCTACCGTTGAACTGCTAAGCGTAAATCTTTTGTCTTCGGTTAAATCTAATCGTTGGCTCATCTTTGCCCCCACCACGGTAACGCTTACCAACAGGGCAATTGCAGCCATTGCCTTTGTTGATTTTTTGGTTGCTTTGGTTAGTTGTAGTTGAGTGATATACAAAAAGAAACCAATTACAGCAACAAAGTAAATAATATCTGATGCCGCCAAAACGCCCCTACTAATATTAGCTGCATGCAGTTGAATGCCCATTAATTCAATATAATAATCTGCCCCACCACTAAACAGAGAAAGCTTAGCAATAGCAGTAAATACGGCAAACAAAGCAAAGGAAAGCAAGCCCCCCAATCCAAATGCTGCAATGGTATTATTGGTTACACTACTTGCATAAATTCCAATAGCAGCAAATACACCGGCAAGCAAGAACAAACTAATATAACTACCAATTGTAGCGCCTAAATCAATTCCGCCTGTAATACTGAGTGCTTGCATAGAGAATGCATACACAATCGTTGGCACCAATGCAATCAATACAATGAATAGCACACCCAAATATTTTCCTAGTATGATTTGCCTTAAACTTAGTGGTAGGGTTTGCAATATTTCATACGTGCCAGTTCGCATTTCTTCTGAGATACTGCGCATGGTAATTGCTGGTATTAAAAACAGAAGCAACCAGGGCATTAACTGAAAAAATGGGGCCAAACTGGCATACCCAAAATTGAGTAAACTGGTATCGGGGAAAACAAAAAACAACAGGGAAGCAAAAAATTGTTGCCACTCTTTTTTACAGATCATCCACATGCCTCAAAACTAAAGTTTTTATATGCAAAAACCCCGACGAATCGGGGTTTTACTATAGCAATTAAATTTATTTAACAAAGTTATTCACGAAAAAGGAAAGTTGGTGTTGGCGGCAGATTTTCTGCCAACTAAACCGCAAAGCTTTCACCACATCCACAACTTCTGCTGGCATTGGGATTATTAAAATAAAATCCTTTCCCATTTAAGCCATCCGAAAAATCTAATTCTGTATTTACTAAGTAAAGAAAGCTTTTTAAATCGGTTACCACTTTTACCCCATTGTCTTCAAACACTTGGTCCATTGGTTTGATTTCGTTGTCAAAGTCTAGCTTATAGCTTAACCCCGAACAACCTCCTCCTACTACACCTACTCTTAAGAAATAGCTTTCATCGCCGGTAACACCGGCTTCTTCCATCAGCTGTTTTACTTTGGCCTTGGCTTTATCGCTTACGTAAATACTATTTTCTGTTGCTGTTTCGCTCATACACTTTAGTTGATGGTATTAGTGAATTCTTTCTTCGAACACCAACTCTTCTAAACCATTCTTTTTTCTGTAATCGTTGATGGCGCTTTTGATAGCGTCTTCTGCCAATACAGAGCAATGGATTTTTACTGGAGGTAGGTTTAACTCTTCTACCAACTCCATATTGTCAATTGCCACTGCTTGATCAAGGGTTTTTCCCTTTAACCATTCTGTTGCCAATGATGATGAAGCAATAGCAGATCCACAACCAAATGTTTTAAACTTAGCATCGGTAATTACCCCTGTGGTATCGTCTACTTCAATTTGTAAACGCATTACGTCTCCACACTCAGGAGCGCCTACTAAACCTGTACCTACATTCGTTTTAGACTTGTCTAGTGTTCCAACGTTTTTTGGATTACTATAGTGATCAATTACTTTTTCTGAATATGCCATGGTATGTTAATTTATTTATGTTAAAGAATATTATGCTATTAATGGTGTGCCCACTCAATTTTATCCATATCTACGCCTTCTTTAAACATTTCCCATAATGGGCTCATGTCTCTCAATTTCAATACGGTTTCGCTTACTGCTTTAATGGTATAGTCAATTTGGTCTTCTGTAGTAAATCTTCCTAAACCAAAACGCAATGAACTATGTGCTAAATCATCTCCTAAGCCTAATGCTTTTAATACATAGCTTGGCTCTAGTGATGCAGAAGTACATGCAGATCCTGATGATAAAGCAATATTTTTATTAAAGCCCATCAACAAACCTTCTCCCTCTACATATTTGAATGAAATATTGGCCACATGTGGTAAGCGATGATCACGGTTTCCGTTTACATAAGCTTCCTCTAATTGTACCAATGCTGATTCTAATTTATCGCGCAATTTGCTTAAACGTGCTGCATCATCGGCCATTTCTAAACGAGCCAATTCACAAGCTTTTCCAAATCCTACAATACCTGGTACATTCAAGGTACCACTTCTCATTCCACGTTCGTGTCCGCCACCGTCCATTTGGGCAGTCACTTTTACTCTTGGATTTTTACGACGTACATACAATGCACCAATTCCTTTAGGACCGTACATTTTGTGTGCAGTAAACGCCATAATATCAATACCATCTTTGTTTACATCTACTGGTATTTTTCCTACTGCTTGAACTGCATCTGAAAAGAATAAAACACCATGTTTTTTAGCTATAGCACTGATTTCTTTTACTGGCTGTATTACCCCAATTTCATTGTTGGCATACATTATTGCTATCAAAATGGTAGTAGGCTTTATAGCAGCTTCTAATTCTTTTAAATCAATTAATCCATCGGCCTGCACTTCTAAATAAGTTACTTCGGCACCTGCACGCTCCAAATGCTTACAGGTATCTAAAACTGCTTTGTGTTCTGTAGTAACCGTAATAATATGGTTGCCCTTGGTTGCATACATTTCGAATACGCCTTTAATGGCAAGGTTATCGCCTTCGGTTGCACCTGAGGTAAAAATAATTTCCTTAGGGTCTGCACCTATTAATTTGGCAACTTGCTCACGGGCATAATCTACTGCCTCTTCTGCCTCCCATCCAAAAGGGTGGTTACGGCTAGCTGCATTACCAAAATGCTCGGTAAAATAAGGGATCATTGCTTCTAAAACCCTTGGATCCATGGGTGTAGTTGCATTATTATCTAAGTAAACAGGTAACTTCAACATAAATGATTGCTTGTTTTTTCTATTAACACAAAAGTATAACAATAGGTTCTATAATTTTGGGACCTTTGATACACAACGGTTGTTT
>NCGN01000014.1 GCA_002281575.1 Sphingobacteriia bacterium 28-36-52 | reverse complement strand
CTGGGCTAAATTTGCGGTTTACTCTTGACATGTTTCCTAAAGTTATGATTACAAAATTGATTTTAATTTTGAATCCAGTCCTTTAGGGGGTTAATACAGAATAATGTTAAAATACTTAAGATTAATGATGAGGAATATGATTAGTAAAATACCCGTACTCAATAAAGCATATTTGGCACCCAGCTTTTTATTTAGATAAGCCCTAATATAAATATAAAATGCATGTCCAATGACTGTAAACATTACAATTAAGAAGGGATTGATTAATTGAGTAAATACATTGGGCGGAAAAATAATTACAGTTAAACACAATAAGCCAGCCAAAGTAGCTTCAGTATAAAGCAACCACTTGTTGGTTTCTTCCGGAAATAAATACTTTGTGTAAAACATGAAAAATATTACACTAATAAAAAGGCTGAGGTATTCTAAATGCACACCAATTATCCAAGGAAAATGGGGGAACAAGCTATGAAGTACATAATTATCTGAACCTATGATTCTATAGCTATAAGCAATACAAAATAAAGAGAAGAATAAGATTACTTTGTCGTGCTTGCCAAAATAAAACAATCCAATAAAAAATAGCCCCCCCATCAATAAAGCACCAGCCAACAATAAATCAAAACCATCTTCAGCAGCTTTATCAGATTGAAGTAGTTGATGGTTACCAATCAATATGGGCTTATAAGGGCCCCCTTTAGAATGTCGAAAATTGGCTATATGTAGTATTAAGTCTAAAGTGTCAACAGAAGGAAGCGCTACTACTTGTTCTAACCATTGTTCTTTTGTTGTTGCTTTTGAATTACCTGGAACCCCAGCATTCGCTAATGGTTTCCCATTTACTATTAATTGAAAGGAGCAATAGGTATCTGGTAATTTGATGGCTAAATTGGGTTGCAGTTTACTATTTACTATTACTCTAACAGTATGACTTGCAAATCCTTTTGCTGGCAGAGATTTTCCATTTATGATGGTGTTATTCCAATGATTTGGAAAATAAGTATATGCAGTTGGAATGGATTTGGTATCAGATTCTGTTAGCAATTTCTCCCAATAAATACCCCATTCACCAGTAATGGAAACAGGCGTTTGATCAAGATTCGATTTGCTTAAATCAATAAATCCTTTCTTTACTAAGGGGGTATAAACGGTTTTAATTTGCGAAGTACCCAATAGTACCAGCCCCATAAAAAGCATCAGCAAAAACAAGCTGATTCGGATATTGGTACTGTTTGGAAACATAGGGCTTATTGGATATTCAATTTATGATATATATTCTAATATAAAAAAAACGCCAACCCTTTTTAATTGGGTTAACGTTCTTTTAGCAGCATTTAACAAATTGCTGTTATTTTTTTCTTTCCAATAATTTGAAGAATTGGTCTAGTTGAGGAATAATCACGATTCGGGTTCTTCTGTTTGCAGCCCTTCCTTCAGCTGTTGAGTTATCTGTTAAAGGAACAAACTCTCCTCTACCTGCAGCGGTCATTCTTTTAGGATTCATTCCATAAGACTCTTGTAAAATTCTTACAACAGTGGTTGCTCTTTTAACACTCAAATCCCAGTTGTCTATCATTCCGCCGCCTTTAATTAACGGAATAGAATCTGTATGACCTTCCACTAAAAATTCAATGTCAGGTTGTGCATTCAACACTTTGGCAACTTTTCCTAATACTTCTTTTGCTCTTTCGGTTACTTCATAACTACCACTCTTGAATAATAATTTATCAGAAATATCAACATATACTACACCCTTGTCTACTTTAATATTTACATCTTTGTCGTCAATATTACCCAATACCCCTTTTAGGTTCATTACCAATGCCATGTTCAAAGAATCCTTTCTGGCAATTGAGCCTTGTAGGTCTTGAATGTATAAGTCTTTGGCACCAATATTTTCCAATGATCTTCTAATACTTTCGGCTTGTGCTCCCGTTACCACAGAAAGATCTTTTAGCTGATTCAATACTAAATTGTTGGTTTGCTTTACATAATCCAACTGTGTGCTGGTGGTATTTAAAAGAGCATCCGCAGATTGCTTCTGTGTTTGCAGGTTACTGATTTGATTTTTTGACTTATTCAATTCTTCTTCAAGTGTTCTATATTTTCCCTGTAACTCCGCATATGCGCCATTCAATTCGCCATATCTAGCTTCTGCCTGCCGTAATTGTTTAGGGCTAACACAAGAAAAAAGAACAAGAGAGGCCAAAAAGGCCATAGTGTAGAATTTCATTTTCATAGGTCTTTCGTATTAATTATTGGGTGCAAGTTAAGCAAAAACAACTTTTACAGAAGCATTGTACCAATTGTTATAAAAGTCTTTGAATGTTTCGTCTAATACTTTTCTTTTAATCTTGAGCGTTGGTGTTAAAATACCATTTTGAATGGTCCACTCTTCTGCCATAATAATCAATTTGGCCAATTGTTCGTGGTGTTCTAATTCCTGGTTAATTTTTTCTAATAATTGGTGCAAATGTTCTTGCAAATTGGTTTCTGCCAATTGCCTGGCATGTTCAGATAAAGTGCACAAAAGTAGTGGAGCAGGCATTCCCCATCCTACTACACAAGCTTGAGCAATCATAGCATCTGACAATACTTTAGATTCAATTGGAGCTGGTGCAACATATTTACCCTTACTGGTTTTGAACTGGTCTTTAATTCTGCCGGTGATTTTTAAGTAGCCTTCTGCATCAACCTGACCCTCATCCCCTGTTTTCAAATATTCGTCTTCAAACATTTCGGCAGTCAAAACAGGTTCTTTATAATATCCCAACATATTGGCTTCACTCTTTACCAACACTTCATTTTGTTCACTTAGTTTAACAGTTACACCTGGATAGGATTGTCCTACTGTACCAAACTTACAAGCGCCCTTTCTATTAGAATGAGACAAAGCAGAATTTTCGGTCATACCATAAGCTTCCTGAATTTCCATTCCTAATTGGTAAAACCAATCTAAGACTACTGGATTAATTGGTGAAGCACCAGTATACAAATGCTTTACCCTACCAAGGCCTAATTTTTTGCGAATGGCTTTTTTAATAATCGTAGATACGAATGGAATTTTTAACAGCGTACTCAATTTTTGCTGTGGCATTTTGCGCAATATTTCTTCTCGAATTTTTTCCCAGATTCGAGGAACAGCTAAGAAAATAGTGGGTTGTGTGTATTGAAGGTTCTTCGAAAAAGAATCCATGGTCTCTACAAAATGAATACAGCCTCCTGTAAAAATTGCTCCACATTCAACCAACATTCTTTCAGCAACATGGCAGAGCGGTAAATAAGAGAAAAACACTTCGTCCTTTAAAGGAGGCGTGCTTTCTAAAAACGAATACACTGCAAAAGACATGGTATGGTTACTGTGCATGACCCCCTTGGGCGCACCTGTGGTTCCTGAAGTATAAATAATGCAAGAAAGTGCTTTAGCATCAATAGGACTAAGCTCGGTTAATGGCGAAGTTGATTGTACTAAATCATCCCAGTTTAAACAACCTCCATTTAAATAAAACGGAAAACTAATTTGGGTCATATCTTCTGGTATGCCCATTCTAATTAATTCGGGGTTATCTAACTTACCAACAAATATGGTCTTGGCTTCACTGTGCAATAAAATTTCATTGACCGCATTACTGGTAATATTCGGATACAAAGGAACAGCAACCATTCCAGCCATATTAATGGCTAAATCGGCCATGATCCAATGCGCACAATTTTTGCTCAATACGGCTACTTTATCACCTTCTTGTAAACCAGATTGTTGCAACCAAGCAGCCATTGATCTAATTTCTTTACCTGCTTTAGCCCAAGTAAATTCTTGATAAACCCCTTTTACGGGTTCAGATAGAAACAATTTATTTGGTTGGCTTTCTTCGAAGAAGCAAAAACGATCAATGATGGTTGGATAGGTGTTTGTCATATTAAATGTGGTCTTTTTGATCTAAATGTTGTAAACCATATTCGGGTATTTTGCCTTCTTTATCGGCAAAATAATGGATGATATATTGTAGGTCTGCTTCCATGTTGCCAGTTGGTAAAAAGGGTTTGGAGAAAGTAATTTGTTTTCTTCCAAAATCTAAACCAGCTAACACAATGGGAACGCCCGCTTTATGGGCAATATGATAGAAGCCGGTTCTAAGTTTGTCTACTTTTTTTCGAGTGCCTTCGGGAGACAATGCCAAAACAAATGATTCGCTCGCATTAAATTTCTCCACTACTTGGTCAACTACATTGTTGTTGCTGAAACGGTCTACTGGAAATCCACCTAGCTTTCTAAAAAAGAATCCAAAACGGCCTTTGAATAACTCGGCTTTGCCTAAAAATTTTAAATGATACAATCTTAAATTACTTCTTACAGCAAGGCCAACTACAAAATCCCAGGCACTGGTATGAGGGCCAACAGCAATGACACATTTTTTCAGGTGATAAGGAAATTCATCACGAATAGTCCATCCCTGCAGTTGCAGAAAAAGGTTCCAGCATACACGCATAGCAATCGATTGGGAAAATCAAGATAGAAAAAAATGAATAAAAGGGGAAATAAAGTTTTGTGCTAATATTTTAAATGACGAGCACTCGCATAAACCGAATGTGTTAAACTATCCCAATTGGCATACCATTGCATGATAAGGGTTGTTCCGTCTTTTTTAACAATTCTATTTTCGAAGTTGGTTAACTCTATACCGTTTTTAATTTGGGAAAATGCTTCAAAAGTTTTTCTTCGGTCCTCCTCAAATACAAAGTCAATATGGTCTTTTCCTACCAATTCCCAATCTTCATAACCCCACAATTTTTCGACCTGGCGATTAATTCTTACGTATTCTCCTTTTATGTTGAGTACGCATAAAATATCTAATGAAGCGTCTAAAATTTTTCTTAAATCTCTTACAGATTTTTCTAATTGAAGTTCACTTTCTACTTGATCGGTTATATCATTCACTAAAGCATAAATACCTGTAATTGTTTCTTCAATTTTGATGGGAATATAAGTGACTACCCAGGTTAACTGATTATTTTTTACTGTTTGAATTTTGCACCTAAATTTTTCGGTAGCACCAGCTTTAGCTAGATTAAACTTTCTAAAGATGTCTTCCATTTCTTCAGGCAACATAAAAGGGAATATACTCTCTCCTTTTAATTTAGATTCAGGACACTCCAACAAAATAGGCAACTGCTTATTCATTAAAGTGATATTCCCTTCTAAGTCTAATGAAAATACTGCGTTGGGGTTTTGGTCAAAAAGCAATTGATAGGCGGGCTCGCTATTCATGGTGAACAATTTGAATGCTTTAAAGCAGGTTAACTATCCATTGTAAATTTCGGCTATTATATTGGCTAAAGCAAATAATCTACGGTTGTTGTTATATTCGTTCGCAAATAGGTCAAAAAAGATTGTATGAAAAATCAACTTAGGCTTAAATTACTACTTTCAATATTTAGTATAGTTGGATTTTATTTTCCAAGTTATATAAAATGTCAAGTTCCACTAAACATACTAGTTGGCAAAGTGTATAAGGAAATTAATGAAATTCCCTCATTAAAAAATTATAAGATAGCTGAAGGTATTGCAATTGATGAAGATATAAGCAGTAAAACTTCGTTTATTTTGATTACCAATGGTTCAAACGAAAAAGTAATATGTTCTGAATACTTAGGACCAAATTCAAGGAGAATATTAGCAATCCAAGAGATTGGTCGCCTTCCTAAAAATAGTAAAGTAATTATGTCTAGATGTAGAAAGGAGCAAAAAGATAATGGCTATATTATTGCAATAGTTGAAACTACTCCGACAGCATATTTTAAAAAAGTAAAAAAGGCTTGGATTTTTAGTAAAGAGTCAAAATTATTTTCTGAAATCCCAATTAAGGGAATCGATTGTATTAATGATGAATTTGATAACTTACTTTAAAAGTTATTAATAAATAGCCGTTTTTTGTAGAAAATACAATTGAATGACAGCCGATAGTCGTAAAATCATCATCATAGCAGCACCATCTGGTTCGGGCAAAACTTCTATTACCCGATTCTTATTGCAGAAATATCCTGCTTTGAGTTTATCCATATCTGCAGCAACAAGAAAACCCAGGGGGGAAGAAAAAGATGGGGTGCATTATCATTTTATTTCTGAAGAAGACTTCAAACACAAAATTGAAGAGAACGCATTTGTAGAATGGGAAATGGTGTACGAAGGCAGTTATTACGGCACTTTAAAAGCAGAATTAGCGCGGATTTGGAACTTGGGAAAGACCCCTATTTTAGACATTGATGTAAAAGGGGCTATTCATTTACAAGATCAGTTTCCCAATCGTTGTTTGTCCATATTTATTGAGCCACCCTCTGTTGCAGAGTTAAAAAAACGATTAGAAAGCAGAGGTACCGAAACCCCTGAAAGCCTTGCTAATCGGGTGAATAAAGCCAGTTATGAACTTTCATTCAAAAATCATTTTCATAAAAATATTTTGAATGATGACTTAGAGCGAGCTTGTTCAGAAACGGAGCAAGTCATCAAAGAATTCCTCGGATGGTAAGCTGCTTTAGCTTAAATTGAGTACCTAACTTTTTGTATATGTCATCATTTGCCAACAGAACAGTATTAATAACCGGTGCCAGCAGAGGTATTGGAAAAGCCATTGCTTTAAAATTAGCTAAAGAAGGAGCTAATATTATTGTTGCTGCCAAAAGCGTAGAAGAAGATCCTCGATTAGGTGGAACTATCTTTTCTGCTGCTGCTGAAATAGAAGCAGCTGGTGGTAAAGCATTGGCCGTTCAAGTAGACATTAGAGACGAAGCGCAAATTATTGCTGCTGTGCAAAAAGCAGTAGATCGTTTTGGGGGGATTGATGTTGTCATTAACAACGCATCCGCTATTTCTTTAACCAACACCGAGAAAACCGAAGCAAAGCGGTTCGATTTGATGCAGAGCATTAATGTTAGAGGTACATTTTTAGTAGTAAAGCATTGCTTGCCTTATTTAAAAAAAGGTACCAATCCACATATCATTACATTGTCTCCTCCCATTAGCTTAAAACCAAAATGGATGGGAGGGCATATTGCTTATACCCTTACCAAATACAATATGAGTATGTTGGCATTGGGGTGGGCTGCCGAATTTAAATCCGATGGAATCGCATCCAACGCATTATGGCCAAGAACAACTATTGATACTGCTGCAGTAAGAAATTTATTGGGTGGTGAAGCGCTGGCCAATATGAGCAGAACCCCGGAAATTATTGCAGATAGTGTTTATTATATTTTATCTAAAACAGGGTTGGCCTATACTGGAAATACCTTCATTGACGAAGAAGTACTTGCCAAAGAAGGTATTACCAATTTAGATCAATATGCGGTTGTGCCAGGTGGCCAATTGTATCCTGATTTATTTGTAGACTAATCTTCAAATTTTTCGGGTCTCATCTGAGGGAACAAGAGCACATCTTGAATAGATGCTTGGTTCGTCATCATCATACATAAGCGGTCAATTCCTATGCCTATGCCCGATGTAGGTGGCATACCATATTCCAATGCTCTTAAAAAGTCGTAGTCTATGAACATTGCTTCATCGTCTCCTCTTTCCATTAATTTAACCTGCTCTTCAAAACGTTCGCGCTGGTCAATAGGATCGTTTAACTCAGTGTATGCATTGGCCAATTCTTTTCCGTTCACCATTAATTCAAAACGCTCTACCAAACCTGGCTTGCTTCTGTGCTTCTTAGTTAGCGGACTCATTTCAACCGGGTAGTCAATAATGAAAGTTGGCTGAACATAAGTATGCTCACTAGTAGCCCCAAAAATTTCATCAATCAATTTTCCTTTACCAATGGTAGGCGGCACGTCTATTTTTAATTGCTTGCAAACTTCTCTTAATCCTGCTTCATCCATTTCACTTACATCAATACCAGTATTCTCTTTAATAGAATCATGAATGCTGATTCTTTTAAATGGTGCTTTAAAGCTGATTACTTTATCGCCTAATTGTACATCGGTAGTACCATGAATGGTCAAAGCAATTTTCTCGAACAACTGCTCTGTTATTTCCATCATCCAGATATAATCCTTATAAGCAGTATACCACTCTAAAACGGTAAACTCTGGATTATGGGTTCGGTCCATGCCCTCGTTTCTGAAGTTGCGGCTAAACTCGTATACCCAATCAAATCCACCCACAATCAATCGCTTTAAGTACAATTCATTCGCTATTCTTAAATAAAAAGGAACATCCAATGCGTTGTGGTGGGTAATAAATGGTCTTGCAGCTGCACCGCCAGGTATTGCTTGTAATACGGGTGTGTCTACTTCAATAGCACCCTGTGCATTTAAATACTCACGAATGGTATTGATAATTTTAGTCCGCTTTATAAATGTGTCTTTTACATCTGGGTTGATGATTAAGTCGGCATATCGTTGACGGTAACGAAATTCTGGATCGGTTACTGCATCAAAAATATTTCCTTCTTCATCTCGCTTAACAACCGGTAGTGGCTTTAATGATTTAGTTAGTAAAGTGATGGTTTGTGCATGCACAGAAGTTTCACCTGTTTTAGTAATAAATGCATAACCAGTGCATCCAATAATATCTCCTAAATCTAATCCGTGTTTAACTACGTTGTCCCAAATTGATTTGTCTTCTTCCGGACAAATATCATCTCGCTTAACATACAATTGAATAATTCCCTTGCTGTCTTGAATCTTGATAAAGAAAACTTTTCCTTTATCATTGATGCTCATAATTCTACCTGCTACACAAAGATTACTAAACTGTTCTTTGGTTTCTTCGGTGTAATTATTTTTAATGTCTGTAGAGAAACTATTTACCGGATACAATGGTGCGGGAAACGGATCAATACCTGCTGCTTGCAATTTTGCAAGCTTCTCTCTTCTAATTAATTCCTGTTCGGAAAAATGTACTTCGCTCATAAATTCAATGTTGTAATTGGAACAAAACAAAAGTCTCGCAGAAGCGAGACCTTGTATATGGATGGGTTAGTAAGTACAGGGAAACGCATTTCCCTACACAACATTAAAAAGACTTTTAACTTATTCAAAAATTTTTTTAAACAATTTTATTAACATTTTAGTTCCAAATGTGAATTCAGCAGTTTTTTACGGCATAAAAAAAGAACGTTTATGAACAAAAACGCTTGCATATAAAATGGCGAATCAATTTTTATAATTCGCTGAAACATTGATGAACAAAGCGTTTTATGCATATGCAATTTTTTTGTTCATTAATTGAGTAATTAAAAATACACGATAGAAAATTCATTTGCCAGTATCCGTTTCTTGGATGTCTACTTTTATTGATGCATCTGTTGCAGGAAATACCAGTGCTTCCATTTTAGGCATCAATGAAATTCATAAAGTAGAGCAAGGTGATTTGGTATTTGTTGATCATCCAAAATATTATGATACCTCTTTAAATAGTGCTGCTGATTTTATTATCATCAATACCGCTGAAGTAACCATTCCAAATGGAAAAACAATTTTTGTTGTTGCCGATCCTTTTGAAGCGTACTTAAAAATTGTTCAACATTTTAGTCCTTTTGTTAAAGCAAGTGAAGCAATTGATGATAGTTTACAACTTGGAGAAAATTCCATTATCATGCCCAATGTATTCATTGGAAAAAATGTAGTAATAGGAAATAATTCCATCATTCACCCTAATGTGACCATTCATTCAAATACTAAAATTGGAAACAATGTAGTAATACAATCTGGATCAGTTATTGGTGGGGATGCATTTTATTATAATACTAAAAAGAACAGACCTGTTTGGTATAAAAAAATGTTGAGTTGTGGTAATGTGGTAATTGAAGATGATGTAGAAATTGGAACAGGTTGTATGATTGATAGAGGTGTTACGGCAGAAACTAAAATTGGCCAAGGAACCAAGATTGACAATATGGTTCACATTGGTCATGATGTTACAGTTGGAAAAAATTGTTTGTTTGCCGCTCAGGTAGGTATTGCAGGTGGTACTATTATAGAAGATGGGGTTACCCTTTGGGGTCAAGTGGGGGTTAGTAAAACATTGACCATTGGTTCCAATGCCGTAGTGCTGGCACAAAGTGGAGTACCTTCTTCACTGGCTGGTGGAAAAACTTATTTTGGCTATCCTGCTGAAGACGCTTCCATTAAAAGAAGAGAACTGGTTTGGATCAAACGTATTCCTGAATTATGGAAAAAAGTAATGGAATCATAATTGGTATTTCTGCTTCAATTCCCCGCAGATTCGACCAATAGACTCATTTAATGGGGTATAAGTAAATGCAGGAAACTGTTTTAAGAGCTTGGTATTATTGAAGCTCACTTTAGCCCTAGCAGTTTTAGCTGTCTCTTTGGTTAATAAAGGGTCCTTTCCGCTGAAAAATGCTTTGATGGCTTCTAGTCTCCAAACAATTGCAGCAAGTATAGGAGTCACTTTTTTATGCGGTGGCTTTTTTTGAAAGGCGGCTGCAATCAACCCAAATAGGTCTTTATAAAATGCATTGTGCCCGCTCAAAATAAAACGTTCTCCATTAATGGCACTATTCATTAATAATACCATTGCACGCACAACGTCTTTTACATCTACAAAACCACTCATGCCTTCTGTATACCAAGGGAATTCATTGTAAGCAGATTTAAAAATGCCCGACGACCCAGCTTCCCAATCTCCGTTTCCTAAAATAATTACTGGATTCACTATCACTACCGAAAGCCCTTCGCTCATACCTCTCCAAACTTCCATTTCCGATAAGTATTTGGTTTTTCCATATTCGCTATTACTGGTTTCTGGCGTCCAGTTCATGGTTTCGTCTATAGGCTTGTCTTCTCTTATTCTTCCCAATGCTGCCACAGAACTTACAAAGAGTAATCTTTTTACTCCTTTATTAATGCATGCGTTTACCACGTTTGCAGTACCCTCAATATTGGTATGCTGCATGGCTTTTTTTTTGGAAGGATTAAAAGACACTACTGCTGCACAATGGTACACTTGGTCTATTTGGTCCATTGATTCTTCTAAAGACACTACATCTAGTATATCTCCCTTAATCCATTCTACCCCTTCAGTATTATTGATTGATGGTATAGTGTTTCTATACAATGCTTTTACTGATTCACCTGCTTGAACAAGCTGTTGCAATAAATGAGAACCAACTAAACCTGTAGCACCAGTTACTAATATCATTGTTCGCATTTATTACAGGTTCCACTAATAACCAAGTCTGTTTGAATTGCGCTGAAACCCTTTGGTAGCTTTACTTTTGGAACACTTACCTCGTCAATACAATAAGTAGTACCACAGTCGTCACAAATAAAATGAACATGATCATCGTGGTGATGTCCGGCCGCGCATTCGTCTTTGCAAAGCGCATAACGAACAGAATTATCCGAGGTTGGAATGGTATGAATAATTCCTTTTTCTACAAATGTTTGAAGCGTTCTATAGATCGTTACCCGATCAAAATCTTCGCTGCTTTTTTGTTCAATATCACCGTGCGCCAATGCATTACCAGTTTCCCAGAAAAGAGAAAGAATCTTTTTTCTAGCTTCAGTGATACTGAGCTGGTGTTTCCTTAATATGTCTGTTATTTTTTCCTGCATTAATAATGCTATGGGTTGTTATTAAAAATTCCATTTACAAAATTACTATTGGCAGATCTTTCTTTTAGCAATTCTTGAATGTCTTGTTTTAGTTTCTCTATCTCATCTTTCTTAAGCCCGTCATAAATTTGAGAACGAACTTTTCCATCTCTATCAACCAAAGCAAAAAATTGGGTATGTATAAACTGGTCCTCAATTTTGTCTACACTATTTTTTGGGTCATCTAATAAGTAGGCGCTTCTGGCCAATTGGTATAAACTGTCTTTGCGTCCTGTTACCATCACCCATTTTCTGCTATCTATTTTCAAGGAATCCGAATAGTGTTTTAATCTTGGTACAGAATCTGTTTCTGGATCACAGGTATGTGCCAAAATCATGAAGTCGGGCTCAGATTTAAATGTTTCGTAAATCCCCTTCATATTGTTGTTCATTTTAGGACAAATTCCTTTACAGCTGGTAAAGAAATATTCCACAACTGTTACTTTGCCCAATAAATCTCTGTCGTTAAATGGGAGCCCTTCTTGAGTGGTAAATTGAAATGGCTTAACGTAACTAATTACAGAAAGCTTTCTTTTCCACTTATCTGTTCCCCTAAACAGGAAAAAATAAAAAGCACCCAATAAAACCAAAAAGAATCCTAGATACACCAATACTCTCTTGCTCATAGTCTAAATTATTTGGTAAAGGTAAGATAGATTTACAACAAATATTTTGCAACAAAGTTGCATTGTTGTAGTTTTGTGTTCAATGAAATTTAAGATGAATTGGGACGCATTGGGAATTGCTACTTCGGTGGCCTGTGCAATCCATTGTGCCCTATTACCCCTTTTTCTCAGTAGTTTGCCTTTATTTGGCGTAAATATTATTGAGAATATTCGTTTCGAATATTTTATGATTGTGCTGGCTTTTGTATTGGGTATTTACGCATTGCACCATGGATTTAAAAAGCATCACCATAGTTGGTGGCCAATCAGCTTATTCTCGCTTGGTATTTTATTTCTTATAGTCAAAGTTAATTTTCACGAGTTAGAATTGATACTATTGATTCCTTCAGTTGGGCTTATTGTTGTTGCCCATTATCTTAACTTCAAGCTTTGCAGGGTGCACAACCATGCCCATAAGGATGATTGTGCACATTAATTGAAAAGGGCTATCTTTAAATATAAAGATTAAGTTCAATGAAAACGGCCCAAATTCAATATGGTTCAAGTAAGTGGAAAGTAGATGATATTCCAACTAATTTTCCAGCAGAAAAAGCACAGTTAGTGCTTGTTTTTGGTTCTGGTGAATTGATAACTAATCAAACATTGTTCGATGAAATCCGATCAAAATTTGCTCATGCAGACATCGTTAGTTGTTCAACAGCTGGCGAAATATTACACAATGAAGTGTATGATGATTCTGCAGTAGTAACTGCAGTTTATTTTGAAAAAGCAAGGGTAAAGTCTGTATCGGTAGAAATCAATAAAAACGTAAATAGTTTTGAAACGGGCAAGTCTTTAATGAGCCTTTTGCACCAAGATGATTTGGTATCGGTATTGGTTATTTCTGAAGGTTCCTTTGTGAATGGTTCAGATCTAGTTTCCGGATTCAATGAATTAAATACGAATAATATTCCTGTTACAGGTGGATTAGCTGGTGATGCTGCTCGTTTTGAAAAAACACAAGTTGGTTTAAATACAGTAGCAAAAGAAGGAACAGTGGTTGCAATAGGATTTTACGGAACCAATTTAGCCATTGGACATAGTTCTTTTGGGGGCTGGGATGAGTTTGGGAAAGAGCGAGTTATTACCAAATCTACCAAGAATGTATTGTATGAAATTGATGGTAAAAAAGCATTGGATTTATACAAAGAATACTTAGGTCCGTATGTAGATGAGCTGCCTGGCTCTGCATTGTTATTTCCTATTTCATTAAGAACCAATGGTGTTGATAAAAATTTAGTTAGAACCATTTTAAATGTGAATGAAAAAGATGGTTCTATGATTTTTGCTGGTAATATGCCAGAGGGTAGTAAGTTAAGATTAATGAAAGTGAATTTTGAAAAAGTGATCAACGGCTCTTCCATTGCTGCTACCAATAGCTCTTTGATGCATAAAGATCAACATGCAGATTTGGCAATATTAATTAGCTGTGTGGGTAGAAAACTTATTTTGCAAGATCGAACTTCCGAAGAAGTAGAAGCTGCACAAAAGGTATTTGGCAATCATACCGCCATTACTGGTTTTTATTCCTATGGTGAATTATCCCCTTTTAATCCTGGTTCTAATTGTGAGTTGCACAATCAAACCATGACCATCACTACTTTTACAGAAATATAATTATTGCCACTTAATGTCTTATCATAGTTTACTTCAAAAACAAATTTCACAATTTCTATCACCTGCGGAAGAAATTAACCCGGCAATTGCAAAACTCTTGGCTGCTATTAACAATAGCTATTCTTCTTTTGAAAGAGATAGAAAAATTACCGAACATGCATTTGAAGTAAGTGAACAAGAATACCAAAGGGCTACAAAAGATTTACAAGAACAGAACGATATACGTAAACAGTCTATATCAAAACTTAAAGAAGCTATACGAGCGCTTGATCCCTCTGCTCCTCAACAATTTGCAGATGACAACGACGACCTAATTGATATCATTTCGTTTTTAGAGAAACAAATTCTCAAGACTAAACAATTAGAACAAGACCTAATAAACGCTAAGGAAGTTGCAGAAAAAGCTGCATTAGCAAAGAGTGAGTTTTTATCTGTGATGAGTCATGAAATTAGAACTCCGTTGAATGCAATAATTGGAACCATAATGTTATTGCAATACCAAGACCTAGCGCCAGATCAAAGAGAGCTCTTGAATGTAATGGAAATTTCTTCTGAGAATTTGTTAAGCCTAATTAATGATGTACTAGACTTTAGTAAATTAGAAGAAGGCAAAATTATTTTTGCTGAAAGAAATGTCAATGTATTGCATTTTCTAAAGAATATTAAGATGGCCAATCAAGTAAAGGCCGAAGAAAAACGCAATAGAATTAAGATTACCTACGATGACGATATACCTGAATTTTTGGTATGTGATGATGTAAGATTAGGACAAATTTTAAATAACCTTATTTCCAATGCTGTAAAGTTTACGAAAGACGGTACCATTACTATACGGGTTGAATTGAAAGCCAACAATAAGCAAGATGTAGATTTATTGTTCTCTATAGAAGATACTGGTATAGGTATACCAAAAGAAAAGCAACATTTAATATTCGAAAGGTTTACTCAAGCAAATACTAATATTACTAGGGAGTTTGGCGGCTCTGGCTTAGGCTTAACCATTATTCGAAGACTATTACAACTTCAAGGAAGTGAAATATACATTGATAGTGAGCTAGGTGTAGGATCTAAATTTTACTTTACACTTAAATTTAAAAAGAGTACAAGTGAAATAAGAGAAGAATCTAAGCAAAGTGGAAATGAAAACAAACCCGACTTAACAGGTAAAATAATATTGCTCGTTGAAGATGTTGAATTTAATGTAATGGTTGCGCAACGAATGTTGCGAAATTGGAATGCAGAAGTTGACTTAGCGGAAAATGGCGCAATTGCTGTAGAAAAAGTAAAGCAGAATCATTACGATTTAATTTTAATGGATATTCAGATGCCCGTGATGGATGGATATACTGCAACCAGCAATATCAGAAAATTGAATAAGCAAATCCCCATTATTGCGCTTACTGCATCAGTAATAACAACAGATATTGAGGCAAAGCAGTTCAAATTGGAATGAATGGTTGTTTATCAAAGCCATTTAATCCTAATACGCTTTACACCATCATTGCAAACAATATAAAAGAGCAATAATCAAATTTTAATACACTATTGATGTCTAATGTATCTGTAGGTGGCCGGTTGCGCGCTATATTTTTTTTGTTTAAAGAATCATTAAATAGTGAGGGCAAAGACTTTACAAAAGGAAGCTTGCGAAAAGCCATCTTTTTACTAGCGGTTCCAATGATACTTGAAATGTGCATGGAATCTGTATTTGCAGTAGTAGATATTTTTTTTGTGAGCAAATTAGGTTCAGCTGCAGCTGCAACTGTTGGTTTAACAGAGTCTGTTCTAACCATTATTTATTCTTTAGCAATTGGATTAAGCATGGCAGCAACCGCTATGGTGGCAAGAAGGGTGGGTGAAAAAGATACCAAAGCAGCTGCAGAAGCTGGTGCACAGGCTTTAATCATTTGCCTTTGTATAAGTGTACTTATTAGTATTGCTGGTTTGTTGTGTGCACCTGAAATTTTGGGTTTAGTAGGCGCTTCCGACGAAATTATTAACATCGGTTCTACGTATGTAACCATTATGCTTACAGGAAATATTGTAATCATGTTGCTCTTCTTAATCAATGGAATTTTTAGAGGAGCAGGTGATGCAGCTATTGCCATGAAAAGCTTATGGTTGGCTAATTTGTGTAATATAGTATTATGCCCTATCCTGATTCATTTTTATGGATTAACAGGAGCAGCAATGGCAACAACTACAGGAAGAGGAATTGGCGTACTGTATCAGTTGTATCATTTATATAAAGGAAAGGGTTTGATTCAATTAGGCCTTTCTCATTTTAAACCCGTATTTACTGTTATTAAATCGATATTGAATATTGCATCTACTGGAACATTGCAATTTTTAATTGCATCGGCCAGTTGGATTTTTATGGCAAAAATTATTGCAGGTTATGGTAGTGACGCAATAGCAGGATATACAATAGCCATCCGATTAATTATATTTTTTTTAATGCCTGCTTGGGGTTTGAGTAATGCAGCTGCAACTTTAGTTGGGCAAAACTTAGGCGCAAAACAAATTGAACGAGCAGAGCAATCTGTTTGGAAAACGGCTAAATACAATGGCATATTCATGGGAATAGTTTCCTTATTATTTATAACAGCTGCACCATTTTTTGTGGGATTGATGAGTAATCAACCAGTGGTAATTGAAACAGGAGCAAGGGCACTAAGAATCATCAGCTTCGGCTATTTATTTTATGGAGTAGGTATGGTGATGATGAATGCATTCAATGGTGCAGGCGATAGCAGAACGCCTACCATCATTAACTTTTTTTGGTTTTGGATATTTCAAATTCCTGTTGCTTATTATTTATCGGGAAGCGCCAAATGGGGAACAAGTGGTGTATTTTGGGCTATAGTAATTACTGAAACCTGTATTGCCATCACCAGTATGATTTTGTTCAAGAAAGGAAGGTGGAAAAAAGTTAAAATTTAAAACCATCCTCTTTTTCTAAATATAAAAACCATAATGATTGGAACTAGAATCATTAATGTAGTGGCAATAAAAAATCCATTTCGTTCATGCGCATAAGGAATTACGTCAAAGTTCATTCCAAATATTCCTCCAATTACTGTTGCTGGCGCTAGTAAGCATGTAACAATGGTCATTACCTTCATTACCTCATTCAGTTTTAAATTGACATTGCTTACATATAAATCGTGTAAGTTGATCATCATATCGCGATGGCTTTCTACTAAATCGTTGGCCTGTACTATATGATCATAAATATCTTTAAAGTATTTTCTGGTTTTTTCTTCTAGCAGCTCACTATCTGTTCTTACAAATCCATTTACAATATCTCTAACAGGTCCAACATTTCTTTTTAATACTATTAATTCTTTTCTAAGCGCATTTATTTCTGCCAAAGAACGCTTATTGCTGCTACGTATAATTCGTTCTTCTAGCATTTCAATTCGGTCACCTATTTTGTCCATTACCACATAATAGTTATCAACAATCATATCTATCATGGCATAGCACAAATAATCGGCACCGCTTAGTCTTAATTTTGAATCGGTTATTCTTAGTTTTTCTCTAACCGAATCAAAAACATCTCTACTTGCGTCTTCTTGGTAACTAATAACAAAATCCTTTCCTAGTAATATGCTAATTTGCTCAGTTTCTACCGTACCTGCTAGATCATTAAAATAAAGCATATTCAATAAGCAATAGAGCACAGGATTAATTTCATCCATTTTTGGTCTTTGTCCTACGCTTAATATATCTTCAGCAATTAAATAATGAATTCCAAAGTGATTACACAATGATTCTACTTCCTTTTTTCTGATACCATCAATATTTATCCAGCTGATATTTCCATTGTTATTGAATTGATTACAGGTTTCAATTGCATCATAATTGAATTCATTTAATGAAGAAGGCGTGTAATCAAATACTTTCACCACTATTTTATCTGCTTCCTTTCTTTCTGGAGGAAGTGTAGGGTTTACTTTAAAAATATCCCTAGTTCTCTTGGTATTAAATAAAGCCAAAGGGTTCAGGAATTTTAAGTATTGGGTGCCAGTCATATATTGAAGTTAAATAAAATGAGGTATTTAATACATTTGCATACAATTTAGCCAATGCCTATTTTAAGTTCTACTCAATATAAAACACCACTTCTACAGTTTAATGGTCATTTGCAAAGTATTTATCCGAGTATTTTTAGAAAAGTTCAATTTGCATATGCAAGACGGGAACGACTAGAGTTGCCCGATGGAGATTTTGTAGACTTAGATTGGTCTGTAGCTAAAAAATCGGCAAATAAACTGGTCATTATTACGCATGGATTAGAGGGTGATTCTACCAGACATTATGTTACTGGGATGGCTAAAATGTTTCAAGCCAATGGATATGATGCTTTGGGATGGAATTGTAGAAGCTGCAGTGGTGAGATGAATAGATTGGCTCGATTTTATCACCACGGAGATGCCAACGATTTAAGAGGGGTAATTCAACATGCAATTGATCAATATGGTTACCAAGAAATAACATTGGTGGGATTTAGTATGGGGGGAAGTTTAACATTTCGTGCTATTGCAGAGTTTCCGAATGAGGTTCCCACTCAAGTAAAGAGTGCTATTGGATTTTCGGTACCATGTAGTTTAAAAGGAAGTGTAGATGCACTATCTACCAAAGAGAATAATATTTATTTAAAGCGATTTTTGCGCAAACTAGGAGAGAAAATTAAATTAAAAGCAAAGTTGTTTCCTGGCCAAATTGATGCTACCAATTACGATCAAATTAAAACCTTTATAGAATTTGATAATAAATACACTGCTCCACTTCATGGATATGAAAATGCTTTAGACTTTTATGAAAAAGCCAGTGTAGGCCCTTTATTACATCAAATAAATATCCCTTCTTTGATTGTGCAAGCAGTAAACGATCCTTTTTTATTATCGAATTGCATGCCTATTGAAACCGCAGAGCAACACCCATATTTATTTCTAGAAATGCCTACAAAGGGAGGTCATTGTGGGTTTATGGTGAAAGGTCAAATGCATACTTGGGCAGAAAACCGAGCCATTGAATTTGCCAGACAATTCAATTAGTTATTTAAAGGTCTAATCCAAATATTTCTGAAGCTTACCGGATTGCCGCCATCCATTCCGTGGTCTTGAATTACCAGAGGTTCCTTGTCTGCATGCTTTTTGTATGAGGCGGCTCCAATCCACTCTGTGCCACCTTGAATAGTCACATTATTTTGTACCAAAACTCCATTGTGAAAAACGGTTATGGTTGCAGGCTGTTGCAATGTACCATCCGAAAAAAAACGAGGGGCATTAAATACAATATCATAACTCTGCCATTCACCTGGTTTTTTTGAAGCGTTTACTAGTGGAATAAATTGCTTATAAATACTCCCAGCTTGACCATTGGAGTAAGTAGGATTATTATAAGAATCCAACACTTGTAATTCATATTTGCCCATTAAAAAAATACCACTGTTTCCTCTGCTTTGCCCAGCTCCAGCAATTGTTGCTGGAGATTTCCATTCTATATGTAATTGACAACTCCCAAACTTTTCTTTGGTTTCAATATTACCAGAACCCTTCACTACATTTAAAATTCCTTGCGCATCCATTTTCCATCCCATTGCACCACCCCCTTCTTTTTGAAAAGCGTTGGTATTTTTTCCATTAAAAAGAATAACGGCATCGGAGGGAGCATCATTGGCTAATTTTCCTGGCGTAACCATGGCAGGAATAGGTTCCCAAACTTCAGTTTTTTTAGATTCTTTTACTAAGCTGTCAATATTGGGTTTCTGCTGAGCAAAGCTGGTATTAGCAACAAAGCCACTGATAATGGTGGTTAATAGCAATTGTTTCATTACTTGAATATCGTGAAAAAAACATAAAAAATTCGTATTTCTACGATATTGTTTGTGATTTTTAATAGGAAATTTACGTATTCATTCTTTCACAAATAAATGCATGGGTATGAAAAGCGCTATAAAAGTTTTTATTGCCGACAATCAATTAATGTACAAGTTGGGTTTGAAAAGTATTTTAAAATCTTATGATACTTTAACACTAGTAGGTGAAGATCAGTATAAAGAAAATTGGGTAGCCGATATTGGAAAATATCAACCAGATGTAGTGTTGATAGATTTAGAATCTGATTCGGCAACTGTAGCAAAAACTGTTTTGCAAACAGCTCCCAATACTGCAATTGTTTTATTGTCTTATGCCATTACCAATGAAATGATTCTGCATTTGTTAGATGTAGGCGCATTGGGTTTTGTATCAAAACATGCCGATCCAGATGAAATTGTAGAAGCTATACAAAGCTCCTACTTGCAGAAACCCTATTTCTGTAAAATTAGCTCAGTATGCTTAACTAATATTATTTCAAAAAATTATCAACTGCCCCATAAACTCACGGCTAATTTTACAGAGCGTGAACTACAAATTATTGAAAGAATTTGTGACGAAAGAACCAGTAAAGAAATAGCCAGTGAATTGCATTTAAGCAAAAGGACGGTAGAGGGGCATAGAACAAGAATCATGCTAAAAGTGGGTGCAAAATGTAGTGCAGGCATTGTTACTTATGCCATAACCAACGGTATTTACCAAAGAACATAATATAGTTAGTTCCAACCGCCACCCAATGATCGGTATAAATCAATTAAGTAAAGGAATACTGTTTTTTTACTATTGATTTGTTCTAGTTCAGCTTCTAAAACACCTCGCTGTGCGGTAACTACTTCTAAATAGGATGCCAATCCTCCTAAATATAAATCATTGGATGCAGCCACTGCGGCTTGTAATCCTTTGGTCTCTTGAACTTTGAATTGGTATATCTTTTTGTATTGTTCTATACCGCTCAATTCTGTTTGAACTTCATGATATGCATAAATAATATGCTTTCTATAAGTTTCAAATGCATGTTGTTGTGTAGCAGTTGCCAATTGATAATTACCCTTCAGCATATTTTTACTGAGCACAGGTGTTATTAAACCACCTAATAAACCGTATGTAAGTGATTGAGGACTAAATAAAACAGAAGACTTAAAACTATTGAGTGCGGTATATGCACTAATATTTAAGGAAGGCAGAAATGCTTTTCTACTTGCTTCTAATTCTGCACCTGCAGCTTCTAATAATAGTTCTGCTTCTCTAATATCTGGTCTATTAATCAAAAGTTGAGCTGGGATACCAATTTGTATAACATCAGGAACAACTAAGTCTGTAATGGGCTTCCCTCTTTTTATTGTAAAATCATATTTTCCAGAAATAGCACCCAACATATTTTGGGTTGCTATAATTCTTTGTTGCATTACACTCAACATACTTTTGGTAACCAACAACTGTGCACTAAATTGTTGTACAGCCAATTCTGTTGCTCTGCCACCTGCTTTTTGTACTTTAACTATTTCAACAGCATTTTCTTGAAGTTTGATATTGTTTTGTAAAATCTCCAATTCTTTATCTAATGCCAATAGTTCATAGTATAAGCCAGCAACCTGGGCAACTACTTGTGTTGTTGTCCATTGTCTAGCTTGTTCGGTGGCTAAAAATTTACTGTATGCCGCTTTTTTTTGATTGGATAATTTACCCCAGATATCTGCTTCCCAACTGCTTCTGAATCCAACAAATAAATCAGGCATATTCAGTGGAATCTGCTGATCTTTTCTAATATTGGGAGACAGATTCATATCGTAATTGCCCAACCCATTCATGGTATAATCTCCAAACTTATCTACCCCTGTTGAAACAACCGCATCTAAGCTTGGTTTTGTGATACCTTGTGCCATTCCAAATCCTGCCCTTGCAGCAGCAATTCGTTGAATGGCAATTCTAATGTCTGCATTGAATTGAATGGCTGTATCTATTAATGCTTGTAATGCAGGATCAGGGAAAAATACTTTCTTTGGTAGGGTAGCAATACTATTACTGTCAACTGAATTTTGAAAAGCAGGGGGCAAAACTTCCGCCTTATTAATACTTATTGCTTTGGGCATTGCGCAAGAAACTGCGATAGAAACACTAATAATAAAACCAAAAGCGATGTGAATATTTTTCATATAAATGGGTTCTATCTATCAGATAGTTGTTCAGGATGTTCAACAATTGAAACGGATACTGCTGCTGTTTTCTTTTTCGTTAATTTTTCTGATAACTGAGCAAAAATTACATAGAGACCAGGAATAATAATAACACCGAATATGGTTCCAAATAGCATACCGCCAGCAGATGCAGTTCCAATAGATCGGTTACCTATTGCACCAGCTCCTGTAGCAATTACCAATGGAATTAATCCGGCAATAAATGCAAAAGAAGTCATTAAAATGGGTCTTAATCTTGAAACAGCACCTTCCTTAGCTGCTTCTAAAATGGAGAAGCCTTGACTTCTTCTTAGCATAGCAAACTCAACAATTAAAATGGCATTCTTGCCCAATAAACCAATTAACATTACCAGAGCCACTTGGGCATATATATTGTTTTCTAAACCCAGTAATTTCAAAGCAACAAATGCTCCAAAAATTCCAGTAGGCAATGAAAGTATTACCGCAAATGGCATTAAAAAGCTTTCGTATTGTGCTGCAAGAATTAGGTAAACAAATAATAAACAAATTAAAAAAATGGATGCAGCTTGTCCACTAGACTCAATCTGATCTCTTGTTATACCAGACCATTCATAACTATACCCTCTAGGTAATTTCTCTTTGGCCACTTTTTCCACCGATTCAATGGCTTCCCCACTACTAAATCCAGCCCCTGCATCTCCATTCACCATTGCAGAAGTATACATATTGTATCGAGTTAACTGTTCTGGTCCATAAACCCGTTCTAGTTTTATAAATGTGCCGTAAGAAACCATTTCACCTCGGTCATTCTTCACATACATATTCATTAAATCATTGGGCTTGGCTCTGTAGTTGGGATATGCTTGCACCATTACTTTATACATTTGACCAAATCGAATAAAATTGGTTGCATAGTAGCTACCAATTAATGTTTGCAAATCGGTCATGGCATTGTCTACAGAAACTCCTTTTTTGGCAGCCATATCATAGTCAATATGAATCATGTATTGTGGAAAGCTTGGATCAAACCCGGTATATGCTGCACCAACTACACCAGCAGCTTTGATGTCTTGAATTAATTGGTTGGTTACATTAGCGGTTTGTTGCAGATCTCCCGAACCTGTTTTATCAATTACCCTTAATTCAAATCCACTGGTATTGCCGAAACCGGGAACAGGGGGCGGCGGCATGAATTCTATATTGGCATCTTTTATATTACTAGTTCTTTGCTTAAATATAGGAATCAGTTGTGCTACTGTTTTATCTCTTTTATCCCATGGTTTTAAACTAATCATCATCATACCAAAAGATGCACCTTCGGCTTCGGTAACCAAACTATAACCTGAGAGGGTAGTAATATTTTCAACTGACGAATCTACTTTAATAATCTTTTCTAATTCAATTAGTACTTTCTCTGTTCTTTCTACAGTTGAACCAGCAGGGGTAGTAACGTTTACATAAATGATACTTTGGTCTTCATTAGGAATAAAGCCACTCGGGAGTATACTATTTACGCCAGCAGTTGCAACAAAAAAGACAACCAATAAAGAAATGGTTACCATTTTTCTTGCACTTATCCAACTTACCAAATTCATGTATTTATTTTCGGTAGACGAATACCCTTTATTAAATGCAGAAAAGAATCTTCCCAATAAGTTTTTTCTTTTAGGTTGCCCGTGTGTATTCTTAATCAGCAGCGCACACAATGCAGGTGTTAAGGTTAATGCATTGATACCTGATATTACAATAGATACGGCTAATGTAAGTGAGAATTGTCTGTAAAAAACCCCTGCTGAACCTGAAAGAAATGCAACTGGAATAAATACTGCGGACATCACCAATGTTATGGCAACAACCGCACTGGCTATTTCTTTTATTGCAGCTAGTGTAGCATCCATTGGAGAAAGGTGTTGCTCTTCCATTTTAACGTGAACCGCTTCAACTACCACAATGGCGTTGTCTACCACAATGCCAATAGCTAATACCAATGCAAAAAGAGTCAATAAGTTAATAGAGAAGCCCATTACTTGCATAAATGCTAAGGTTCCAATTAATGCAACAGGCACAGCCAAAGCAGGAATAAGTGTAGATCTAAAATCTTGTAAAAAAATAAATACTACAATGAATACTAGTATAAGCGCTTCAAATAATGTTTTTAAAACTTCTTTAATTGAAGCGTCTAAAAATCTAGAAACATCATAAGCAAAATTATATTCCATTCCTGGAGGAAAAGAGGTTTCTTTTAATTCTGCCATTCTTGCTTTTACCTTAGTAATAACATCTTTTGCATTAGAGCCAGGACGTTGTTTTAACATAATGGATGCAGAAGGTTTTCCATCTGTTTTTGATATAACGCTATAAGTCATTGATCCAAATTCAACATCTGCAAGATCTTTTAAGTATAAGATTGATCCATTGTTCTCAGCTTTTATAACGATATTCTTGTATTGCTCAGGATTGGCAAACTTGCCCGTATATCTTAAAATATATTGTAAGCTTTGTGGATTTTTACCTGAACTCTCTCCTGTTCTTCCTGGCGCAGCTTCCACATTTTGTTTACGCAATGCATCAACTATTTCTTGAGCTGAAACATTGTACGCCAACATTCTGTCGGGCTTTAACCAAACACGCATGGAATAATCAGTTTGTCCCATGATGTCTACAAATCCTACTCCATCAATTCTTTTTAATTCATGCAATAAATTGATGTCAGCAAAATTGAATATAAATTGTTCATCAGCAGTAGTATCATTACTAGTAATATTTAAGTACAGTAACATACTGTTTACATCTTTTTCTGTTGTAACACCTGCTTTAATTACTTCCTCTGGTAATTCATCTAAAACAGTTGTAACTCTATTTTGTACATTAACTGCAGCTAAATCAGGATCAGTTCCAACTTTAAAAGCAACAGTGATAAGTGTTAAGCCGTTGTTACTAGATACTGAGGACATATAGGTCATACCAGGAACCCCGTTGATGGCTCTTTCTAATGGAGTGGCAACCGCTTTGGCACATACTTCAGCATTGGCTCCAGTATATTGGGCTGTTACTGTTACAGATGGAGGAACAATATCAGGAAACTGAGTGATAGGTAAAGTGAACAAAGAAAGTACCCCTAATAAAGTAATGATAATAGAAATTACCAAAGAAAGTACTGGCCGTTTAATAAATGTTTCTAGCATGATTGCTTTAGTTGATGGTTAATGCTGTTTGCATAAGACTGTCTAAATTCATTTTCATCGGTTTAATTTTAGCACCCTGACGAATACTTTGAACACCTTCATAAACAATATTCTCACCTGGTTTTAAACCAGCTTCAACTATATAATATTGGGCTACTCTTCTACCTGGTTTAAATGCACGCATTTGAATGATATTGTCTTTGTCTACAACAAAAACAAATGTTTTGTCTTGAATTTCAAAAGTGGCTTTTTGCGGAATAATGATTGCATTTTCCACTGAAGTAGTTAGTCTGGCTTTTCCGGAAGCCCCATGTTTCAATAATTTATTTGGATTGGGGAAACGAGCTCTAAACGCAATGGCGCCGGTATTTTCATTAAACTCCCCATCACTTGTTTCAATTTTTCCAGTATATCCATATTGCGTTCCATCAGCTAATACTAATGTTACAGGACGATCTTCTTTTAATCCTTTCAAAACAGCTTTTCTATATTGCAAATACTCATTTTCAGAAATATTAAAATAGGCGAACACATTGTGCACATCTGAAATGGTTGTTAATAATGCACCAGGATCAATTAAACTTCCCATTTTCAACGGAATTCTATCGATGATACCATCAAATGGTGCACGTATAAATGTATAAGACAATTTAGTTTCTGCACTGGTTTGTGCAGATAAAGCTTCGTCAATTCTTGCTTTAGCAGCACTTACTTTTGATACAGCCAATTCATATTCTGTTTTTGCAATTACATTTTTCTCTACTAAAATTTTTGTTCTACCTAATTCTAATTCGGCTGCTTTAGCTTCTGCCATTGCATTAGAAACAGCTGCTTTAGCTTTAGCTAACTCTGTTTTGTATTCAAGGTCATTTATTTGAAACATGGGTTGACCCTTTTTAACTTCATTTCCTTCGTCTACGAGTATTTTTTCTAAAAAACCCTGAACCCTAGCCCTTACTTCCACATTTTTCACTGCTTGTATATCAGCAACATAATCTGTTTGTAATAAGGTATCTCTTTGAATTACTTCTACAACAGGTAATGAAGGAATCAATTCTGCTGTACCAGCTTTTTCTTGGTCTTTGCAGGCCATAAAGGCAATTATTGCAAAAACTAAAATGGGTAGAAAACGACGATTCTGACCTGAAATAGGAGTATTCATGGCTTATTTTCAATTAAATAAGCGGCAAATATACGTTTTTAATGTTTTTTTAATGTTTCATTATATAGATGGAGGTTATCGGGCTATTTTTTCGGTGAAAGCGGATAATTTGAGTTTGATAAATTAAAATTGGTGTGTAGGCTTACTGATTATATTTTTATACTATGAGTATAGTGGAAAGGATTAAATTGAACCCAAGGTTAAAGAAATTGGTTTACTGGCTTATGGTTCCTGAAACTACACCAGGATGCAGGCTATGGGTTCGTTTATTTGTTAATCCCTTTGTTCATAAAATTTCCCGCAAAGCCACTATCAGAAATTATGCAAGGCTAGATCTTGCACCTTGGAATATGTTTTCAATAGGTAAAAAAGCGGTAATAGAAGATTTTTGTTGCGTTAACAATATGGTAGGTGAGGTAATTATTGGAGACAATGTTCATCTAGGTTTAAGTAATACCCTTATAGGACCCGTTCGTATTGGAAACAATACCATCTTGGCTCAAAATATTGTTTTATCTGGGTTAAATCATGGGTATTCAGACCCTGATATTCCAATAAAAGATCAGAAGGAAACAACTGCAACCATTGTAGTTGAAGAGGATTGTTGGATTGGAGCCAACTCTGTAGTAGTAGCGGGTGTAACCATTGGAAAGCATTCAATTGTAGCTGGAGGTTCTGTTGTTACTAAAAATGTTCCACCATACACCATAGTAGGGGGAAATCCTGCAAAAATTTTAAAACAATATAATCCCTTAACAAAGAGTTGGGAAAAACCTTAAGCTTTTCATATATCTTTTTTTATTGTGTGATAATCTACTGTGCAATTACAGCCCGTATTTTAATTGAGAGTCATTAACAAAAGATTTTTATTTAAAAGAATGTCTAATCTTTGTTATTCTTTCAACGAAATCCATTTGATTCTATGGCTGCCATTATTATTTTCTTAGTACTTCATTGGTATCTCTCTCTTTTTGGACAAACATTTTATTTACATAGGTACTCTGCACATAAAATGTTTACCATGAATAAATTCTGGGAGAAGTTTTGGTATATCTATACCTGGGTAACGCAAGGAACATCATACTTAAATGCAAGAGCTTATGCCATTTTGCATAGAATGCATCATGCATACAGTGATACAGAGCAAGATCCACACACCCCCCATTTTTTTAAGGAAGTATTTACAATGATGTGGCATACTAAAAAAGTGTACCATGGTGTATTAAAAGGAACAATGCCAGTTGAACCAAAGTTTGATAAAAATTTTCCTGTTTATCCAATCATTGATAAAATAGCAGATAGTTGGATAACAAGAATATTTTTTGCATTAGTATATATTACATTCTACTATTTCTTTGCAACAGAATGGTGGATGTTTTTATTCTTACCAATTCATTTTCTTATTGGACCAATTCAAGGAGCGGTGGTAAATTGGGCAGGACATAAATATGGTTATAGAAATTTCCCTCAAGAAAAAGATCATTCAAAAAACACATTAATCATTGATTTCTTAATGTTGGGAGAGTTGTTTCAAAACAATCATCACCATGCTGGGGCGAGACCTAATTTTGCAGCCAAATGGTGGGAAATAGACCCTTGTTATCCAATCATTAAAATCTTTCATTGGATAGGGATGATTAAGCTAGTTCCAATTAAAGCGAAGAATTAATTTTTAGTCCATATTTCGTAAATAGGATCTCCTTTTGAACTAAGGCCACTATGGTGCCATTGCCCATTTTCAATCTTACCAGTAAAATTGAGTGATGCGCCCACTCTAGAAGAGTCACGACTGAAGAACTCAATATTCTCGGTATACTTTCCATTGATAAAACTGTAAGTTCCACCACCAGTACCAGAAAACTCTCCAGTTTCAATATTGATAGCCATCCATTGAAAGCGAGTGCCTGTTAATAATTTGTAGGTACGACGTGCTCTAAGTGGGTTATCAGTAAACTGATCACCATTTTTTCTTCCACTCATATGCCAATTTCCAGCTAATACATTTTCACCTTTATCAATTAATGTTTGGTGCTTCTCACCAAATGAAATCTCTTTTGTTTTTCCAACTGCAGCTTTATCTCTAGAATCAAAATGAATTGTTATAAGTAGCTTGTTTCCTTTTTTAACAAATGGCCCACCCCAAGTATAATTAAAAGCTTTGGCATTTACACTGAATTTGGTCTCAACAAAATAACCATCCATTAAACAAACAACGACTTCTTTATCTTCTTTGGATTGATAAGCTCCTTTTAAATTTTGTTGTGCATGTACAGATAAGCTAAATAAGATTGCGGCGATTAAGTAAATGGTTTTCATAAAAATCGAATTAGTTGTTGATTTCCAATTTCATTAATAAATCTGTTTGAACATCGTTTCCCAAAGTAAATAAATGACTGCTAAATACTTTAAACCCATTTTTTTCATAAAAACGAATGGCTCTTGCATTCTTTTCCCAAACACCTAGCTATATATAAGTGGGTTCATGGGCTTTCCCTTTGGTAATTGCATTGTCTAATAAAAATTGACCAAGTCCTTTTCCAAAATATTCTTTTAGAATATATATCCTTTCAATTTCAAAAGCTTTTTCTTCAATTAATTCAGTTTGCGCAGTACTCCAATTTAATTTTAAATAACCTACTAGCTTTTCATTTTCAGAAGCAAAATAAAAAGTAGAATAAGGGTTATTGAGTTCATCCGTTAATTTTTTAATTGAAAGTTCTTTCTCTAAATAATTATTTAAGTCTTCTTCGGTATTGTGCTCGGCAAATGTTTCTCTAAAAGTAGTACGACTAATCTGTTGTAATTGATTTACATCATCCGAACTAATTTTACTTAAAGTATATTTACTCATAATTGATTTTGAATAAAAAATTCAACTGCTTGACTTTTTTGTTGCTCAGTCAAGTCTATTAGCAAGAGTTTTTTATTGTACTCTTTATTTAACAAGACTGCTTTTCTAATTCTATTAAAATCAGACTCAGCAATTTGTGCTACAACCAAAGATTCTTTTTGTTTCCAGGCTTCTGCGTCAATAATCATATCGGCTTGTCTTCCATTTACTCCCAGCTGATCCATTAATTTTTTCCTGAATTTGCTCTTGTAAGCAGCAACCAATTGAACTTTAGTAAGTGTATCGTAGGTTTTAATATGCCTAATCTGGGTAATTGCACAACCTGTTGCATTCATTCTGCTAATCAACCCTTTTGCTCTATCTCCTGTTATAGATAAGGCTTTGTATTTTTTTAGTACTTCTTGGTTTACTTCATTTGCAGTAGCAAAAGTATCGTTGGTGTTGGCTTCAATTTTTAGTTTTTGTAAAGTAGCCCAATAATTTATCTGTCCAATTTTATTGGCTGTTTCTTCCGAAATACCCAATTCTTTCATCAATATTCCTTTTTCGCAATAGCCAAATAGCTCCAGTTGTTCTTCCGGTGTCCATTGTTGCGCGTGAGCCATTATTGTTGAAAAGCCTAAAATTGCTAAAATGCTCCATAATTTCTTTTTCATATTCGATTGTTCGTTTAAAATTAAATGATAGCCATTTGATGTAATTTTGCAGTAATGTTCGAAGTATTCTTCTCTCAAGTTAAAGATAAAGTGTTGCTTTCCGAAGCAGAGCAAAAGCTTGTTAAAACATTTTTTTCACCTAAGAAAATTAGAAAGAAGCAGTACTTGCTCCAGGAAGGAAATATATGTAGACATTTAGCATTTGTAGAGAAAGGACTATTGAGGTCTTATAATGTAGACGAGAAAGGAATTGAACATATGATTCATTTTGCCTGGGAAGGTTGGTGGATGGCAGATATGCTGAGTTTTTTATCTATTGAGCCATCTACCTATCATATAGATGCTATTGAAGATGCAGAGTTATTATTAATTAGTCGCACAAACTTTGAGGAAATGTTGCTGAGTGTTCCAGTAATGGAACGGTACTTTAGAATACTTTTTCAGAATAATATTATTTCAAAGGAAAGGAGGCTAATAAGTTCTATTTCCAATTCTGCAGAAGAAAAATTTATTCATTTATCTACTACTAACCCCGAACTAATCAAAAGAATACCGCAACAATTGGTGGCCTCCTACTTGGGTATTACACCAGAAACGCTCAGCAGAATCAAAAATAAATTGGCCAAAGGGATAACAAAATCTTGATTTAAATCAAGTTGATTTCTTATCTTATCTCAAGAGAAAGACTATATAGATAGTCTAGTTTTGCTTTTCAATTAATTGATTAATGCAATACAATCTTACCGTTGCTATTTTGGGTGCTGGATCAGAAGTTGGTCAACTAATTGCCCAAAAAATTGCTTTAAAATATCCATTATTGTTAATGGATAATAGCGAAGAAAAACTAAATCAAGTAAAAGAGTTGGTTGTTAAAAACCATCCTACAGCTCAAGTAGAAATGGTTGTTTGTAGTAAAGATGCATCATGGGAAGGTGATATTATAATTATTGCAGCAGACCAAATAGGTGAGCAAGAAGCCATTGCCACGAAAATTAACGAAGTCACTACTTGCAAAACAGTCATTCAAATAAAACAGGCATCATCCGACACGGTTACCCTTCAAAATATTTTGCCCTATTCAAAGTTCATTTCGGTTGACTGGGCCATTACCGCAGCTATTGTAGAAGGAAACGATGAATCGTCTTTATCAATTACCGGAGAAATTGTTCAATTATGTGGATTAAAACCCATTTTTAAAAAGTCACTTATATAAAACAACAATATGAATAGTTCAGTATTATTTACGCCATATCAGTTGGCAGGATTGGAGTTAACTAATAAAATGGTGATGGCACCAATGACTCGAAGCAGAGCAGACAACGCAGCAGGCGTTCCCAATCAGTTAATGGCAACTTATTATGCACAAAGAGCAAGTGCGGGATTAATTGTAACTGAGGGCTCACCAGTAAGCAGTTGGGGTGTTGGCTATATTAATGTTCCCGGTATTTATACCGAAGAACAAATAGAAGGCTGGAAGTTAGTAACTAAAGCAGTACATGAAAAGGGAGGCAAAATTTTTATACAATTATGGCATGTTGGAAGAATGTCGCATCCTGATTTTCATAATGGAGCATTACCGCTTGCACCATCAGCTATTAATCCCAACGAAAAATCTTACACAAAAAATGGATTTACTGATACAGTAACGCCCAAGGAAATGACCATTGACGAAATTAAACAAACCGTACAAGACTTTAAAAATGCAGCGGCTAATGCTATTAAAGCTGGGTTTGATGGTGTAGAAATCCATGGCGCTAATGGGTATTTATTGCAGCAGTTTTTTAATGCTACTTCTAATAATCGTAATGATGAATATGGTGGTTCAATTGAAAATCGTGCTAGAATTTTATTTGATATTTTAGATGCATTTAAAGGAGTTATTGAGTATAGTAAAGTTGGATTAAGATTAAGCCCAAGCTTAAATGGTTTATTTGGAATTACCATGGATGAAACTACCATTGCTACACACGATTATATTGTAAATAAACTCAATGATTATGGATTGGCTTACTTGCATTTGACCGAACCATTTATTCCAGTTGATCAATTACCCTTTGCAGTTTCTGAAGTGGCCAAGCATTACAGACCCATCTATAAAGGAACGTTAATAATAAATAAAGGTTTTAATAAGGATACAGCAACACAGGTTTTAGAAGCCGGCGATGCTGATTTAGTAGCTTTTGGTGTTCCGTTTATTGCTAATCCAGATTTAGTAAATAGGTTTCAATTAGATGCACCTTTAAATGAAGTTGATCAACAAACTTTTTATACCCCCGGAGAAAAAGGATATACCGATTACCCTTTTTATTCAGCTAAATAAATCAATTATCATGGAATCATTGAAAGATAAAGTAGCCCTAGTAACAGGAGCAGGAAAAGGAATTGGAAAAGCCATTGCCATTGCATTGGCAAAAGAAGGTGTTCATATAGGATTGATAGCACGAACAGAAAAAGACCTCCAGGATTTGTCGGCGGAGCTTGTGTTAATAGGAGTTAAATCAATCATTGCCCCTGCTGATATCAGTAATATCAATGCAGTAAACTGGGCAGTAGAGAAAATTGAAAATACATTGGGCCCAATTGATATTTTAATTAACAATGCAGGCACTGGTACATTTGGTAAATTCTTAGATCTATCCCCTGAAGTTTGGGAGCAGCAAGTGAAAGTCAATTTATTTGGCGTGTATTATACTACACGGGCAGTGTTGCCTAATATGATGAAGCGTTTAACAGGGGATATTGTAAATATATCTTCTACAGCAGGTTTAAAAGGGGCAGCAACAACCAGCGCTTACAGTGCATCTAAGTTTGGTGTAATGGGATTAACAGAGTCATTAATGCATGAAGTTCGCAAATACAATATCCGTGTAACAGCAATGGCCCCTAGCACTGTTGTAACTGAATTAGCGCATTCAGCTAATTTAATTAACAACAATGAAGACCGTTTGATGCATCCAGAAGATTTTGCAGAATTGATTATTGCGCAATTAAAATTAAACAGAAGGGTATTTGTAAAAGACAGTTCTATTTGGTCTACTAACCCTTAAATTTATGCATTCAATCACCCATAAATCTTGGGCAAATGCGTAAAGCAAATTATATATTTTTTATAGCGAGTCTGCTTTTGATATATCCATTTTTTATTAATGGACAAAATTCATTGGCAGACTCATCTATTAATGCTATTATGAATAGCCATAAAGTAATGGGTATGTCTGTAGCAGTAATAAAGAAAAATGAAATTGTGTATGCGCAATCTTTTGGATTAAAGAACCAAGAGATGCAAACACCACTAACCAATTCAGCTATTTTTAGAATTGCATCAATTTCAAAGTCATTTTCAGCTACCGCCATCATGCAACTAGTAGAAAAAAGATTGATATCGTTAGATGATGATATGAGTAAGTTGGTAGGATTTATTATTCGCAATCCCAAATTTCCTGAAACACCAATTACCCTTAGAATGGTTTTGTCTCATCGATCTTCTATAAATGATAGTCAAGGCTACTTTAGTTTAGATGCTATTAATCCTGCTAAGAATGCCAACTGGGCTAAATGCTATAATAACTATGCTCCAGATTCGGGATATATGTATTGCAATTTGAACTACAATATGGTAGGAACCATTATTGAGAAAATTTCGGGGGAACGATTTGATACTTATATTCAGCAACATATTTTGCAACCTTTACAATTATATGGTGGTTATTGTGTAGACTCATTAGATAAAGAAAAATTCGCAGCTATTTATGAGTATAATACTGACTCTGCTAAGTTTATTTTGTCTCCCAATGCCTATGCTCCAAGAAGTGAAGAAATTGCCAATTATACAATGGGTTATTCAACACCTATTTTTTCTCCAACCGGAGGAATGAAAATCTCAGCAACTGATTTAGCCAAATACATGATCATGCACAGTAGGATGGGTAAGGCCAATGGCAAGAGAATTATTTCTAGAAGAAGTGCCAAGCAAATGCAAACTATGCTTTCAGAAAAAGAACAATATGGATTGGCGCTTTCCAAATCGAATAAATTAATTAATGGAATTACATTAACAGGACATACTGGATCGGCTTATGGATTAAACAGCGCAATGTTTTTTGAGCCAAATAAAAAATATGGTTTTGTAGTAATTATCAATGGCAGTGAACAAAAATATATAGATGGATTCAATGCAATAATAAAGAAAACTGTAAATAGCTTATACGAGAATATCCTTTTAAAGTAACAGCTTTGCCATTTTGTAATATGCAATATCCCCTTGTACTCAAAGAATTTCCCAATAATCTAAAATTATACATACCAGATCCATTATTGGTTAAACCAACATACGAGGCAATGCTTTTAGAAAATCAAGCAACGCCCTTTCCTTTTTGGGCAAAAGTTTGGCCATCTGCAGTTGCGTTGACTACATTTCTTCAACAGAACCTCCATTTGATTAAACGCAAAGCAGTTGTAGAAATAGGGGCAGGACTTGGTTTGCCTTCATTTTCGATTGCTAAAGATGTAGCTGAAATAATAATTACAGATTATTCTATTGACGCTGTTGAATTGATGAAAATAAATTTGGAGCAATGCGGTGTTCAAACCATTAAAGTAATTTGCGCTGATTGGAATTTCTTTCCCGTTTCAATCAACGCTGATGTAGTATTGTTGAGTGATACCAATTATGCACCTTCCCAATTTGAATCTTTGCTAAAACTGATTCAGCAATTTATTAAAAAGGGTACTACCATAATTATAGCCACCCCCGAGCGAATTACCACAAGCCCATTTATAGAAGAATTAGGATCATCAATAGTTAATCGAGCACTAGTTGATATTATGTATAATGAGGAAACAGTAACAGTTGGTTTATTTGTATTGAAATAAAATAGGGAATAGAAAAGCTACTAAGAATGCCCATATAGCATAATATGGAATAAAAGTTGCAATTACTAATCCAACCTTTTCTACTGGCGCTTTTTTTGATACTACCTGATATAATTGTAGAGATACCAAAATCAGGTTAACAAAAATTAGCAGATTTGCTCCTAATATAGCTAATCGATTGGGAGTGATGCCAAATTCAGCCAATCTAAATAAAATGGCAGATAGTGCTATTCCATTTACTACTACTGTTAAAATCGAAAGTATTAATAATACCAATAGCGTTATTTTATTTGACTCATTTTTTGTTGCTTCTGTAACCGAGAATAATATTATTGCCATTACACCAATTAGTAAAGCATTAAAAATCAATAAAAAATTTCTATCACTGTAAATGTTTTTACCAGTGTAGAGTAAGGTTGTTAAAAATGTCAATACTGTTATCAAAACCAATGGTGTAAATATTCTAGCTATAATTGGGGAAATTTTACTAACGAGACTTGGATTTGTTTGCACTAAATAAGTTGCAATTAATGGAATAGAAGACAATCCCCAAACCACTACGTAATTAAAATAGAACTGCTCAATCTTTACTTCAATTAGATTAAATAACCCCAATGTGATTCCTGAAAATAGTCCCCCAGCTATTACTAGCAATGCGCTCATTACTAATAAGTCTCCATTAAATTTTAAGTAGTTAATTTTTAAAGCATTATTTTTTAAGTCAGCCCCAATGAAAGTGTATCCCACTACCGACCACAAGAATATGGGTAAGTGCATGCATGCTAAAATGAGTGAATTATTTGAACCTATTGGGGGCAATAGATTGATATACAACACCGATGCTATAATTAACATTAACGGTAGTGCTATTTTTTTAGGATTTAAGTTCTTTTTCCATGAAAAAAATATCACCAGTATTGGAACTACAATAAACGAAATATTTTTTGCATAATATTCATCTTCTATTAATTTAAAAAAGTAAGGAATTTTTGCAATAAATCCTGCAATGAGTGATCCTATCAGCAGAAATAATAAATCTTGTTTTTTAAATGCTAAACCATTTACCTCATATCTTTTGTTTAACCGTTCATTCCAAATTTGTGCTGAAAGGTGATGGTTGAATTGTTTATATACATCTTCAAATGAATGAATAAATATTTTTTTGTCACTTTGATACAGTTGCTCTAATTGACTCGGATTTTCTAGATTGTCAATGATGGCTTTAGTAACCAATTTTCCTTCCATTTGTATTCGTATTAAAGTGTTTGATTAATTAATTTTTCTAATGCATGAATATGTAATGTGAATGCCTTCCTGCCTTTAGCTGTTATGGTATAAGTGGTATTGGGCTTTTTGCCAATAAATTGCTTTTTTACATTAATATATTCTAGTTTTTCTAATGCAGAGATATGGCTTGCTATATTGCCATCCGTAATTTTTAATTCAGCTTTCAGCGTACCAAAATCTACCGATTCTGCTACCATTAGAATTGACATAATGCCTAATCTAACTCTGCTTTCAAATGCCTTATTTAAAGCCTCTATGCTATTTTTCACTTTTCGTATTTAAAGTACATGAACGATCCGTAAATAATATGCAATAACCCAAATCCAAGTCCCCAAAAGAGAAAAGCTTGGTCAACATAAAAGGATGCTAGTAAACCAAGAATTATTAGCAATACACCTAAATACCTAATATCATCAACGGTATATTTACTTGCATTTAATAAGGATAGCCCATAAAAAAGGAGTGTAGCTGGAATGATTAGTTCAATATGACTTTGCGCGAATAAAATGGAGCAATAGATAGCACCTGCAGTCATGGGTATGCTAAAATTGAGTAACATTCTTTTTGCCGAAAGGTCCCATGTTTTCTCACCTCGTTTAACTGCATTTTTATTTGAAAGCCAGATGGCTGTTAAAAAGGAAATCAATAAAGTGCAGCCCAAATTGATGGCTATTAAATTCACTAATTCATTATTGATTACTCCATTTGGAGCAAGAATAGCTAAATAAGAAACTGAATTAAGTGGAGAAATTCCAAGGATACTATAGCTTATTAAAATTGATAAAAGGGCAAATAGGCCTACTACAACACCCGAACGACCGCTTAAAGCAGAAAATTTAGATGACCTTTCCATCAACCTTTTTATGTCGTGGATGGCATCTAACTGATCCTGTTGTTTATTCATTATAATTTATTTAAAAGTACTTTGAATTACAAAGTAAAGGTAATTCTTGCGAAACACAAATAAAATTCTAGTTAAAAAAAACATGGTGGTCCATTTACTTACTGATATCGTAAAACTTTTTCCCGATTAGGATAGCTACTGAAGACTTGAGTAGATAGTTTCGCCAAAATTTATACAAAAAAATTATGAGTGCAGTATCAAAAAAAATGAGAGTTTATCATCGTTACTTAGGATTTTTTTTAGCAGGTATCATGGCAATTTATTCTGTTAGTGGAATCATATTAATTTTCCGAAATACTGATTTTCTAAAAAAAGAGAAACATAAAATTGAAACAATTGCCACCAATCTAGATGAAGAAGCGATTGGGAAAGTCATAAAGATTAAAAATTTAAAAATTATAAAGCAGCAAGGAGACCTACTTGTTTTTGAAAAAGGCACTTACAACTTAAAAACAGGAATAGCAGACTATAAGGTAAAAGAACTGCCCTATATAGTGAGCAAAATGAATAATTTTCACAAAGCCAACACAACACATCCACTTTTTTACTTAAATATATTTTTTGGCTGTTCATTAATGTTTTTTGTACTCTCTACTTTCTGGATGTTTGCTCCGGGAACCCAAATATTCAAAAAGGGAATTTTATTTACTATAGCAGGTGTAGCAATTGCTTTGGTACTTTTATTTGTGTAAATTAAATGCCATTTACTTTTTCAATACTATCAGGCTTAGTTTTCAATGGTCTTTTGATTACTTTTAAATCTCGGAAATAACCAAATGTACCAATATCAAACTAGTGCTTGGTTAGGACTATACTGTATAATACTGTTTGCTATTATCAACTCTTTTAACATTATTTCCTTGAAGTCATTCATAAATAAAGGTTATACTTTAAAAGTATAACCTTCACAAATCTACCTTTGATTGGTTAAATAAATATTTAGAATTTCACACCCACTGTTACAAAGAAGTTCCTTGGTTCTGCAACCATAATTCCAGGACCTGGATAACCGCCTGCACGTCTGGTGAAATATTTCTCTCCCAATAGATTATTGATTCCTGATTTTAAAAAGAGTTTTTCATTGAATTTATATGTACCACTAAGGTCCACTAAACTATAGGATGGGATCAATCCATTTACACCATTAGCAGGAGGTATTATTGTGTTATTCGCATCACTAAAGGCTTCTGAAACATAGCTGTATTGTGCAGTAATGGTCAGTCCTTTTTTTGTATAAGTCATACCAGTTCTGATGATATTTTCAGGTGCGTTTTCTACTCGTTTATTTTTCAGATTTGTTTCTACCAGATTATTTCCTTGTCTGCTAATGATTCTAAATTCTTCGTAATGTGCATTAATAAAAGCAATAGAGGTGAAAAGCGTTATATGACCAAATTGATTATTTTTCATCCATGCTTTAGTTGGGCTAAATTCAACCAGTGCTTCAACGCCCATACTTCTGCTATCCCCAACATTGGTTCTGAAATTATAGAAACTTCCATCTGCCCTTTGCTGCGCAATTAATCCTATACGATTATTATATTGAAGTATATATCCGCTAACATCAAAGAATAAATAATCTTTAATTCGTCCACGATAACCTAAATCTATATTATATCCCTTTGCATCTTCAAGATTTTGATCAATGATATCCGTAGTTGGGTTAGCAGTTAAATCACTGAATAAAGTAGGACGATAAGATTGTGAATAGTTGGCATAAATTTCTGTTGTTCCAATATGGTATTCAGCACCAATTCCTGGAAGAATAAACTGACGTCTCCTATTTTCGTTGCCAATTTTCAGTTCAGTGTTGCCGCTAAGATTTACTCTACCATTCGCAGTGTTTTGTATATGCTCCATACGAAACCCAGGAATTAAGATCAAATTTTTACCAATTCTAAATATATTTTCAGCAAAAAACGCTGTATTCTCGGTTAAGAAATCTAGATCAGTTGGGTAGGGCGCCAAAGTATTCAAATTATAGCCAAACCCAGTATCTCCTCTTCCATTTTGAAAACGATATGTTTTGCCACGGAAATAACGAATACCTGCAGACAATGTTTGTTTTGTTTTTCCTAATGTATAATCAATAATATAGCGTGCTTCTGCACCTAAATTACGATATTGATCTATGTCTACTCTTCTGTAATTGAATTGAAGTGTAGTGGCATTAATGGTATCGGCAACATTGGGCGCTTGCATAAAGCCAATGCTGTTTCTGTCGCCAGACATTGCAAATGCTTTTATATTCAGTCTGCTGTTCTCGTTAATAGCATAATCAAGATTTAACGCAGCCATATTCCACTTTACTTCAAACCAGTTTCTGCTGCGTAAGCTTTTATAAGCATCTTGGTTAAACTGTGCATCAGTTAATCCACCGGGCTGTTGACTTAAATAATCAAAATGTGTAAACTCGAATCCCAGTTTAAGTTTTTTGTTAAGCTTCCAAGAATAATTAGCAAAAGCCGTGTTCACTTTAAAACCACTGTTCTCACGAAAGCCGTTTCCTTTTCTATGATCCCAAAAAGCATAATAATGGGCTTTCTCATTTTGGCCCCCTATGGCATTGTATGAATTGAATAGTCCAAAACTACCTGCTGTTTGCTGAGATTCATATTGAAATGGTTTCTTAATATCACTACCATCTTTCAATATAAAATTCACTAAACCACCAAATTGAGGACCATATTGTAAACTTCCAGCACCTCTAATTACTTCTAATCTTTGTACGGAATTTAATTGCGGGGTATAATAAGCTTCAGGATATCCAAATGGATCGCTACTAATATCGTACCCATTCTGACGAACATTGAATTCCCAGCTTCTGTTAGGGCTAAGTCCACGTGCAGCTATACCAATTTGAATGCCGCTAGGATCACTTTCCCAAATATGTATCCCTGGCACTTTGGCCATTACCTGTCGCATTGTGTTGGTCACCACATTGCCTTGCACATTATCCATTACAATAAGAGAATTCTTTTTCCCTGCATTAATATTGGTTCCTACGATTTCAGGCAGAAAATGAATATCTGATCCTGAATTTCTACCTACCAAAGTTATTGCTGGTAAATATTTAGGAGTTACAAAGCCAGTGTCCTTCATTCTAGGGGTATCCTGAGCAGAAACAATGTAAAAACAGTTAATCAACAACAATCCAAATACAATCTTCTTCATTTCAAAAACTTTAGGGCTGCAAGTTGCCTCGAAAAAGTCTTTGACTGTTTATGAATATGGAAAACTAATTAACGAAATCAGGAAAAATAACTAGGGAGCTTGCTTAATTCTATTCGCTACCCTCATAGCAGCTTGAATGGCACCTTCCATATAGCCTGCATATTGACTAGAGGTTTCAGTACCACAAAAATAAAGTTTCTCCTCTAAATAAGCTTTTTGAAGTAAAGGGTGACCATTATTTTGATGTGGCATTTTGATTATTTGATTATTAAATACTATTAGGTCATCATTCCAAACTTTATCAAAATATGCCGATGGTGCAAAAACTTCTTCACCCCAAAATTCACTTAAATGACGAAGTACATTTGACATTCTTTTTTCTAAACTAATGCCGTTGGCACTACTGTTTAAAAATCCGGTGAACCCAAATTTATTTACTTCATAGTTTGTATGGTCATACATTTCAGTAATAATATCCGTATGACTATACAACATACCTGAAAAATTATTTTTCCTCCAAAAAGGGCTTTCATATTCTAAAACAAATTTTATCGACCCTGCCATCCAAGTTTGAACAGTTGGTAAAAGCATATAGAGCTCTGAAGGAATTTGCACAGGGAGTTGAATAGATGAAACCAATTGTGGTGGAATACATACTATGACCTTCTCACAATTCAATGAAAGTTCATCTGCTTCAACTAATACATTTTCATCATCCATTAATGATATTCTAGTTGCTCTTGTATTTAAAAAAATATTTGTTCTCTTAAGATTATTTTTTAGTGCATCAATCAAAGAATATGTTCCACCTGCTATTCTGAATGAAGGTTGTTCTGAATCAGGAATAGTGAAAAGTTGAGGCGGTTCAAATGATTTTGTTTGAAATATAGTTGTCCCTTTGGTATACTGTAGATATTTTTTTAATCCCAATTCTTTAAGCAGTAATACAAGTTTTACATGAATATCAGAAAACCAAGTAGCACCTAATTCAAGGTGTGTTCCTAACTTCCCTTCAACAGTATGAACTCTTCCGCCTATCCTAGACGACGCTTCTAAAATAGTAATTTTATATCCTTGCTTTTCTAATAAATATGCTAAAGTTAATCCAGACAACCCTCCGCCAATAATTGCAATATTTTTTTCATTCAATATTAAACTTAAATTATCCATGCAAGGGATACGCTAGTGATCATAGCTAATTACCCTTGAAATTTTCCAGTTGCCATGATCATTTTTCCAAATCATTATGAATTTAAAAGTGCCTATTTCAAGTTTTCCGTTTTCAATATGTTTGAATTGATGCTTGCCTATTTCAATTGCACCATAACCTTTTATAGGATGTACTTCTAGACTTTCTTTAACTAGATTTCTTTTTAGGTCATAGTCTCGATTAAATATAGATTGGAAATTGATAAAAACCTGTTCAAAATTAATAAGGCCACCATTGTCTTGATACCACTCCAGGTCTTTGGTAAAAAAGGTTTTCATCAAATCCAGATTCTTTGAATTATATGCATTGAATAATAAACTATCAAGAATGGCTATTTTATTAAAAAGTTCATTTTCAGAAATAACTTCTTTTTTTTCATTTTGCGCTACAGCGCTAGCGTATATAAACATGCCCAATAAAAAGAGAACTAAATTTTTCATGACTAAATATACGATAGATGCTGATCTTCTTCATTCCAATCCCACAAAACAATATCCCATTCAACACCATCGTACATCAATTTATTGATGACTTGAAATCCTCTTTTTTTATGCGCTTTAAGGGAACGAGCATTTGCTTGAGCTATATCCGTAACGAGGTAAGTGAATTCTTTTGAAAGACAATTCCTGGAATCTCCATACTTTTAAGAGGAGGCATATTTGCTCCCCCCGTATTGCCTATAGGTATTTCCCCAACAAACGACTTTACTCCCCCTACAATTAAGCGAGGTATCTGTCCGATAATTTCTCTTAAGTCTTTTATCTTAATTCCGAATAATAACATTTTCCAATGAACCAAGGTATGATGATAAGGATAAGGCTGACCGATGATATGAGCCCTTTCTAAATGAAACCAACTTGTTTTGTAATCCTTATTTTCAAAATAGTTGTCCGCAATTTTCAATTCATGTAAAAAGAAGGGTTTTAATTTATCGGGCATTGTTGTATGAATTTTCATACCATTAATTTGCAAATAAAAAAAGGTTACACTTTGAAAGTATAACCTTTTATCATTCTTGCTCCCCTTAAAGACGAAAGATGCAGCTGTAAGCCGATGATTAAGGTTATAATTATCTGAAAATTAAAGAGTTGGTCATCGTGTGAAATTGCAGGAGGTTAAATCCCATCTTGTTTTTCCTCTTTCTTCTTGGGAGCTTTGAATGCTCTTTTTATTACTTTCAAATCCTTAAAGTATCCTATGGTTGCAATATCAACATAAAGACCAACTCCTCCTTTTTTAACATTACCCAACATTTTATCAACGATAAAAGAAGAATACTTCATATTGTTTATAAACATCTCTGCTGTTTCACCATTAACTTCAATTCTCATTGTTATCCATTCTTTCAATGCAACCGGTGCAGAACCTTCATAAGAACCAGGTGGATAATTCTTTCTCAATGTTTCAAATTTAAAATTAGGATATGAGAAATATTGAACAGCATGGTTTCTAAACATTTGATTGGTTGCTCTACCAACTTTTGGTCGCAAATAAATGGATTCGAATGCTGAATCGTTTGGAGCAATTCTATAATATAAGCCAATAAAACCAGCAGCTGCAGGAAAAGGTGATGGGTCTTGGATTTGACTATACATCTTAACCTCAATAGTCCCATTTTCAAAATCATCTAGTCCTACCAATTTTGCATAATGCTTTTCATCCACAGTTGCTTCTAATCTATTAGCATCAAATGGTAATGATTGCAAATCTCTCTCGATTTTAAGGACATTTTCTCCTTGAAATTTAATAACTGAACCTATTACATTATGTAATTCAAACACCTGTTTGCCAAGTACTACCTGCTTTTGTGCGATGGAAAATTGCATACTACATAATAATATTCCTAATGCAAATATCTGTTTCATATTATTTGTTTTGACAAAACTACAATCGATAGTGTATTTTTGTAACTAAAATAGTAAATACAAGTAACCAAATGGTAACTACAAATTCTTCAGCAAAATTTATCTCCAACCCTCTTAGTTGTCCGGTAACAAGAGCCATGAGTATCATTGGAGGAAAATGGAAGCCAATAATACTCAATGTTATAGGAGATCGATCAATTAGGTTTGGAAAGCTCAACCAGTTAATACCAGCTATCTCCAATAAGGTATTGACTAATGAACTCAAAGAATTAGAATTTTTTGGACTGATTAATAGAAAAGAATATAAAGAGTTACCCCCTCGTGTTGAATATGAGCTTACTGCAGCAGGAACTTCTTTGATGCCAATACTTTACGAGATGGCTAAATGGGGAAATACTAATGCTGCAAAGCAAATAATAAAAAAGGGCCATACTATTAAAGTATAACCCTTTTATTTTATAAGCTCCCCTTTTCAACGAAAGATGCAACTATAATGCTATGATTGAGTTTGTGACTATCAGGAAATTATTTAACAAGACCACTTTCGTCAATTTTAAATAACCACTCTTGGTCGTAACAGTCATTGGATACATTTACCGTTTTACAAATTTGTTTCGTTCCCTCAATTTGGTATAAATTATCCTCAACTGCCGCAATTCTTAATCCATAATCGTTCAAGAATTCCCCATAGGTTTTTTGCCAAAGAATTTCTCCTTCAGAACTAACTTTTACTACTAATACATCATAATTCCCTTTACCAAAAGAGCTAGTAGACCCAATTACAAAGTAACTGCCGTCTTTAGTTCTAAGCACTTGGCTTGCCCTATCATAACTTGTCCCGCCTATGATACACTTCCATAATACCTTACCCTTATTGTCTTTTTTAAGAAGTTCTATATCACACTCGTTTTTAGAACCGCAGTTGATAGTAGAAATAGATATGATAGAATTGTCATTTGATATAACAAGCAATGATTTTAAATCTTTATAAAATAGAGTACCAAATACTAAAATGATAAGTACCAATAGTGTTTTCCAATTTCTTATAATTAAAGATTTAATATCTACAAAAAGATTACTGAAGTTGGAGATGACAATTTTGAATTCAAATTTACCACCATTTGCATCAATTGGAAATTCATTCAATTTTACATCTAATGCTGCTCCGATAGCATTTAATGAATAAATACTTGGAGTTACCTCACTATTCTCAATCCTTTGAATGGTTCTTACAGCAATACCACTCTTTTCAGATAGTTCTGTTTGGGTAAATCCCTTTGAAATTCTAATTTCTTTTATGTGTCCTCCAATTTTCATTTTACAAATCTATAAGGAATAAACGGCAGCAAAAACGACTTCTACACGTCATATAGGTGACAGGTTTGAAAAATTAGGTTATATGTCTTCTTAAAAAGATGCAGCACACCTAACTCACTGACGGACAAAGAAAAAGCCATCAGAAATGATGGCTTTCACACTTAAGCTCCCCCTTCAGGACTTGAACCTGAGACCCTCTGATTAACAGTCAGATGCTCTAACCAACTGAGCTAAGGAGGAATTTCCCCTTTCGGGGTTGCAAAAATAGGGGTTTCTCTATACTTTCAAAAAAAATACCCTAGAAATTACTAAAAAAGCTTTTTTTAAAACCCACAAAAACCCCGTTTTCGTTTTCTCTCACGGGGTAGGTTTTTAAAAAATAGCCTTCCCCACTGGTATTACGGCCATTTTGAATGGAAAAACGATATCGATGTAAAGGGCAAACCACATTACCGGAACCATCTATAAATCCATTAGCCATAATTCCACTTGCATGTGGACATTTATGCGCAAATGCAAACAATTCTTTGTTGTTCAACGCCAGGGTAATCTTTTTCCCATCTGCTTCAACTATGCACATTTGGTTGTCTTGCCATTGTAGCTCGCTTGCGTAATCGGCAACTTTAATCCAACTGAATGCTGCTTCTTCCAATTAATAAAGCATTGTTTTGTAGGGATAACGAATGCCGTACATTTCTCTAACCTTCTCTAATATAAGATCTCTCAGGGCATCTAAATTTTGTTTTTCAGTAGCTGAAACAAATACACAGTTGCCGTTAGTAGCTAAATCCCATTTGTCTTTTAAATCTCTTAAGATTTCTTCTTTAACTGAATCTTCTAGCCACTCGTCAAAATTCTTTTGAACATACAAATCCATTTTATTAAAAATGGTGAGCATGGGTTTATCAAAAGCTTTTAACTCTTGTAAAGTTTTATTCACTACCCCAATTTGTTCCTCGTATTGTGGATGTGAAACGTCTACAACATGTAACAATATATCTGCCTCCCTCACTTCATCTAGCGTGCTTTTAAAGCTCTCTACTAAATGGTGTGGCAGTTTTCTAATAAAGCCTACCGTATCGCTTAATAAGAAGGGCGTATTTTCAAAAACCACTTTACGTGTGGTAGTATCTAATGTTGCAAACAACTTATTTTCTGCAAATACCTCACTCTTACTCAAAACAGTCATAAGCGTGCTCTTACCCACATTGGTATAACCAACAAGGGCAACTCTAATAAATTCTCCACGTTCTTTGCGTTGAGTAAAAGATTGTTTATCTATTTCACTTAATCGTTTGCGAAGCAATGAAATTTTATCCTTTACGATACGTCTATCTGTTTCAATTTCTGTTTCACCAGGGCCCCTTGTACCAATACCACCTCCTTGTCTTTCTAAGTGTTTCCACATTCCTTTTAAGCGAGGCAATAAATATTGGTATTGTGCTAACTCTACCTGTACTTTAGCTTGTGCTGTTCTTGCTCTTCGAGCAAATATGTCTAAGATTAAATCGCTTCGGTCAATGGTTTTTACATTCAGCTCTTTCTCAATATTAGAAATTTGAGAGCCGGTTAATTCATCATCAAATATGACAAGGGTAATATTTTTACCGTTTAGATATTGTTTAATTTCTTCTAGCTTTCCCTTTCCTACAAAAGTTCTACTATCAGGATGTGCCAACTTCTGTGTAAAACGTTTTACTGTAGTTGCACCAGCTGTTTCAGATAAAAAAGCTAATTCGTCTAGGTATTCGGCTGCCTGCTCATTGGTCTGGTCCTTTAGGATTACGCCAACCAGTACTGCTTTCTCCTCAATGGAGATGAGTTGTTTTTTCTCTATCAAATGATCTGTTTATAGTCCACTAATAGAAATCCCCAAAGTAAACCTGTTCATAGAAGGGCCAACGCCTTCTTTTAAAACAGAAGTGATTTGGTAACTTCCTTGTAAACCTATGATACCATAACCTACTCTACCAGTTATAGCAATGGCTGTTCCATTGAAATATTTTTTTGCAACTTCTTTTTGAACAAAACTGTTTCCATAAACAGTTTGGCCGTTTTTGTCTACTAGATTTTTACCCTTGGTATGTGTTCTAAGTAAAGTACCAATTTTAGCACCAATGGCAAATTTCCAAGACTTGGCTGGATTTTCTGGATTGCTGTAATACCTTAATTCTACAGGTATATCCAAGAAAATATTGGTCAATTTAGACTTATTGAAATGGTTTAAACTATCTGCAATAGTAAATGGCAATCTAGCAGCAGTAGACTTAATATCTACATTTACATTATCAAAAAAGATATTGCTAGATCCAATACCTGCTCCATAAGCCAAACTCATTCTTTTGTTGTTTTTGAAAGGCTTATCAAACATCACATAAAAATTGAAGTGACGACTAAACCCATTACCTGTTCTAACACTATCGGGTCTTCCTGTCCAACTGTCGGCACCGTACTGGATCATAAAATGATCTTTGTCTTTTTCATTTTGGTTGATTGCAAGATTATTCCCCTTGCAAGGGAGCAAAAATAGTCAAAATGAATCCAACTGATTGGTTAAAAATTAGTCAATAAACAAGAATAAGGCCCTCATTTTTACAAAATTCAAGGTAGAACGGTATATAAATTTTATATTTAGGCCTCGTAGTAAGCAAAAACGCACTTGATGAACACGGATTTCTTAAAGGGTAAGAGGATTTTAATAGCAGAAGATGATTTTGTAAATCAAAAGCTGATTACACATTCATTAAACGTAACAGGAGCCACTTTTGATATAGCGGGCAATGGCTTAGAAGCAATTGAAATGCTAAAGCAACAGCCTTACGACCTTATTCTGATGGATATCAATATGCCAGAAATGGATGGATTTGAAGCTACGCAGATTATTAGAGCAGAAATCAACAAGACCATTCCCATCATTGCAATGACTGGTTGGAGCAGTAGAGCCGAGGGAGATAAATTCACTCGTATGGGAATGAATGCCTGTTTGGCCAAGCCTTTTGGATTAGAGTCTCTTTATAAAACGCTGGATGAAATTTTTAATGCACCACCTCCAACGAAGCCTAGTAATGCCAATTTTGGTGTAAAAATGCCCGAAGCGGTTTCAACAGTAGCGGTAGATTTAGATATGTTGAATGAATTGGCAGAGGGGGATAACGAATATAAGACTACTATTATCAATATGTTTTTAGAAAGTATGCCAGAAAGCATACAGAAAATGCAAGATGATTTAGCAGCAGAAGATTGGGATAATTTATACAAATCTGCACACTATGCAAAATCATCATTGTCGGTGGTTCGCGTTCCCGATATGCATACATTGGCGAATACCATGGAGGTAAATGCCAAAAAACAGGAGAAGTTGGAAACGATAGAGCCATCGCTTCAGTTATTCAAAAAATATTTTGAACTAGCTAAAGATGTATTGCACGAAGAAGTTCGTAAACTCAGTTCCTGATCATTACATTAACAGATTATTATTTTGAATTTTAGAGAACTAGGTTTAGAGGAAAGATTATTAGAAGGGATTGATGCCATGGGCTATGAAACGGCCACTCCGGTTCAAGCGCAAGTGATTCAACCCATTTTAGCAGGAAGAGACATCATTGCTTCTGCGCAAACGGGCACAGGTAAAACAGCGGCATTCTTATTGCCGATTGTTCACAAGATGCTTACACAGCAACATTCTTCGCATCATATTAACGCTTTAATAATTGTGCCTACCAGAGAATTGGCTATACAAATAGCTGAAACAATGGAAGGATTAAGTTATTTCACAGATATCAGTTGCATTGCAGTTTACGGTGGTGGTGATGGAAATTCTTTTACCGCAGAAAAAAAAGCATTAAGCAGTGGGGTAGATATGGTAGTATGTACGCCAGGCAGAATGATTGCTCATTTAAATATGGGCTATGTAAAAATGCAAGAAGTGAAATATTTGGTATTAGATGAAGCCGATAGAATGTTAGACATGGGCTAAAATGCGTGATTTAGCAAGAAAGCTTTTACAAAATCCTGCTGAAATTAATATTGCAGTTTCAAAACCGCCAGAGCAAATAACACAACAGGCATTTATTGTATATGAACCACAAAAAATACCTCTGATAAAATATGTGCTGAACAACAGTGATTATACTAGAGTAATTATTTTTTGTTCTAAGAAACAAAATGTTAAGCAGCTAAGCTCAGAGTTAAAGCGGGCTAAATTTTCTGTTGAAGAAATTCATTCTGACCTATTGCAAGACAAGCGTGAGCAAGTAATGCAAGATTTTAGAAATAGAAAATTGAAGATTTTAGTTGCAACAGATATATTAAGTAGAGGCATAGATATAGAAGAAATTGAATTAGTCATTAACTATGATGTGCCCAATGATGGGGAGGATTATATCCACCGCATAGGCAGAACCGCTCGTGCTGCTACATCTGGAACTGCTATTACTTTTATTAGCGAAGCAGAGCAAAGAAAATTTGCACAAATTGAAACACTATTAGGTAAGCAGGTAGACAAGCTAGTTGTTCCAGAACAATTTGGTGCAGCACCCGAATATGCACCTCGCAATCAAAAGCCTATAGGAAATAGAAGACCTAATCAAAGTGGGGGAAATAGAAATAATCCTCGCCCAAATAGGCCAAGACCAAACAAGCCTAGACCGCCAAGATCAACAGGAGAATAATTATTGAATAAATTGAATGCAAACAGGTCTACCTACAGATATTCTGTTGCCCGTATCATTCAGTAATCCAGTCTTTTTATTTCTTTTAAATACAACAATTTCATTGCTGTTTTGATTGGCCGCTAATAAGAAATTTCCTTTTGGATCAATGGCAAAATTACGGGGTGCTAATCCAAGTGTAGATTGTGATTGAACCCAAGTAAGTAAACCATTTGCCCCCACTTTATAAATAGCCAAATCGTTGTAATCTGCTCTATTGGAAGCGTATAAGAATTTTCCGTCTGGCGATAAATGAATATCAGCAGCACCTGATTTTTTTTCACTTGGTTTTTCAAACATATTTATTTGCTGTATTTTATTGAGCATTCCATTTTTAAAAGACAAAACCGTAACTGAACCGGTTAATTCTTGAACAGCATATATAAAGGGTTTGGAGCTGTGAAAACTGATATGTCTAGGGCCATCTCCTGGATTACAATTAAACACTGATACAGGGTTTTCTGATAATGGCTTGGTTGGATTATTTAAATCAACTGCATAAACCGATATTTTATCTGTACCTAAATCTTGTACCACTAAATACTTTTCATCAGGAGACAAAAAAGCAGAATGAACATGGGCTTTCTCTTGTCTTGCTTTGTTAACACTACTCCCAGTATGTTGTATGGTTTGTTTTTCACTACTTAAACTACCATCCGCATTAATAGCGATGGCGCTTAAATTTCCCCCTGAATAATTAGAAACGAATACAAAACGGTTATTTCGATCGGTACTAATATGACAAGGATGATCACCACCAGATAAAACACTATTTAATAGGGTGAAGTCACCGGTTTTTTTATTGAACCCATAGGCATTTACACCACCCCTTCCATTACCCCCTTCACTAACTGCATAAACAAACCGTTGATTGGTTGAAGTAACTAAGAAGGACGGATCGGTTGCTTTTTGTTTGTTAATAAAACTTGTTGAACCATCTCTATTAAATTGATAATAATACATTCCTTCGCTATTGCCTGCATTGGTATAAGTACCTATTAGTAATTTATAATTGGTTGGACCATTTTGTGCAAATGAAAAACTAGCACAAATCAACACAATTAAAGTATAGCCTATTCTATGTTTCATAATCTAACTTCTTAGTATAAATATAAATGCTTTATTGTTAATACAAGATGACATCAATGTTACATATGTTACGCATGGCCGAATTTTGCCGTTCTACTTTTGTATTCTTAAATAAGAAATATGAAGGTATTAGCGGTTATTTTATTATTTAGTGCATCATTTTTTTCAACTCAGGCACAAGTATCTCCTACTTCAATACAACTAAATGAAGCCCTAGAATTAGCTCAAAAAGCCAATCAGCAAATTAAACTAGCAAAAATAGATGAGCAGATAGCTAGCGCAAATCTTAAGCAAACAGAAGCCATTTGGTTGCCCCAATTGAACCTTTCTTATACTGCTATGAACACCAATAATCCATTGAATGCATTTGGATTTAAATTACAACAAGCCAATGTAACAGCAGCCGATTTTAATCCTGCATTATTAAATAATCCTGGTGCAACCCCCAACTATTTAACGCAGTTAAGTCTTCAACAACCTATTGTAAATATGGATATGTTGTATATGCGTAAGGCAGCAGAAAAACAAACTGAAGCCGTATCACTTCAAACAAAAAGAACAGCAGAAGCTGTAAAATTGCAGGTTACTCAAGTCTATTTGAATCTTCAATTTTTGTATGCAGCAGAAGCTGTAACAAAATCTGCACTTAATACAATTCAATCTATTTACAGTTTTACGAAAAATAGATTTGACCAAGGATTGATGCAAAAGTCTGATTTATTGAATGTAGAAGTGCAAGTTAAAAGTGCTGAAACTCAGTTGAATGATGTTCAATCTAAAATTGCTGCTGCTTCTGATCAACTTAGTTTATTGATGAATCAGCCTAAAGGAATTGTTTATAAAACAAGTGATGTAGTAATGAATTTACCCGCTTCATTAGTTAAAACGATTCCAACTTCAAGAGCTGATTTTAAAGCAATGGAAACAGGACTTGGTATTTATGATATTGCTATAAAAGGAACTAAAATGAGTTGGTTACCCAGACTAAATGCTTTTGCCAACTACCAATTGAACGATAAAAAAGCCTTAGGTTTTAATGCGGGCTCTTATTTTGCAGGCGTGCAGTTGTCTTGGGATATTTTAAAAGGCAATCAAACTAAAAATAAAGTTGCTACACAAATCATTGAAAAGAGTAAACTTCAAGAACAGTATAATACAAGAGTTGGCCAAGAGCAAGTAGCATTACAAAGTGCTTTGCGTGATTTAAAAGATGCTCAATATAAATATGGTCAATTGCAAAAGTCTATTGAACAAGCCGAAGAAGCTTTGCGCATTCTTCAAAATAGGTATCAACAGGGCTTAGTTAGTACGAATGATATTTTATTGGCACAAACACAATTATCGCAACAAAAACTATTACAAGCAGAAGCCAAGTTAGCAGAATATTCTGCTATTAATTTTTATGATTTTTTAACTACAGTACAATAATTTTTAAATAATATTAAAATGAATTTCAACCAAAAATCACTAACGCTTATTGCACTAATTGCAATCATTACAATTAGTTCTTGTAGTCAAGATGAACCCAAGGCAACAGCTATTCAAGATAAACCTATCGAGGTAAAATTAGCAAGTGCGGGAATTAAATCTGCTAATGGAAAAATAGAAGTAACTGGACAAATTGAGGGCATACAGTCTGCTAATATTTCAACAAGAGTAATTGGAACCATTACAAGTATGCGTGTAAAAGCAGGCGACCAAGTTAAAGTTGGACAAGTATTATTTACGATTAATGCAACCGATATAAAAGCAAAAAGCGCACAAACTGGCGCTATGATTGCACAGGCAGATGCTGCAATGCAATCAGCAAAAAAAGACTTTGAACGTTATACTGCATTATACAAACAGCAAAGTGCTACTGCTAAAGAATTGGAACAAATTACGCTTCAATATAAATCTGCTCAAGCCAACTTAGAGGTAATGAAGCAAATGAAAAATGAAGTGAATGCAAATTTATCTTATACAACTATAACAGCTCCGTTTACCGGTATCGTTTCTCAAAAATTGGCAGAAACAGGAAGTATAGCTAGTCCAGGTATGCCTATTTTAACACTAGAACAAACTGGAAATCTTCAGGTAAGTGCATTAGTTCCTGAAAATATGATTGCTTCCATTGCTGTAGGAAACGAAGTAGAAATGAATATTAATGCTGCTGATAAAAAGCTGAATGGGAAAATTATTCAAATTAATAGCTCTTCACAGTTTACTGGTGGCCAATATGTAGTTAAGATAAGTTTACCTACTACAGAAATGAAAAAACTGTTTTCAGGAATGTATGTAAATATTGCTATTCCTATAAAGGAATCAACCATTTCTTCTGCTGAAAACAATGCAGTTACGGTTCCAGAAAACAGCATTGTTTACAAAGACCAACTTACCGGATTATATACTGCTACAGCAGAAAATACCGCTTTACTGCGATGGGTAAGACTGGGTAAAAAACAAGCAGGTCAAGTAGAAGTTCTTTCAGGGCTTTCGGCAGGTGAACAATTTATTGTAAGTGCTGGTGGCAAATTATACAATGGTGCTCCAATCAAATTAGTAAAATAAATAAAGGCTACTAAAAAATTAAACAATGGAAAAAGGATTATCAGGTAATATAGCAAAAGCCTTTCTACAATCTAAACTCACTATTTTATTAATGGTGGCGTTTTTACTAATTGGTGGATACAGCACCATGCTGATGCCACGAGAGGAAGAGCCTCAAATTCAAGTGCCAATGGCGGATATTTTTATTGCATATCCAGGCGCTAGTCCTAAAGAAGTAGAAACTAAAGTTTCTGCACCATTAGAAAAAGTTATTTCTAATATTAAAGGGGTTGAATATGTTTATTCTACTTCTATGAGTGGCCAATCTATGTTGATTGTACAATTTCTAGTAGGCGAAGACGTGGAAAGATCACTGGTAAAGTTGTACAGTGAGATCATGAAGAATATGGACAAAATGCCCCAAGGCGTTAGTATGCCTTTGGTTAAAACAAGGGCCATAGACGATGTGCCTGTATTGGGTTTAACCTTATGGGGAGAGCAGTATGATGATTATCGTTTAAAATTAATAGCTCAAGAACTATCAAATGAATTAAAAAAATCAAATGACGTTGCCGATATTAATATAATTGGTGGTAGATCAAAGGAAATTAAAGTAGCACTCAGCAAGTCATTGATGGCTGCAAATAGAGTAGACTTTTTAAGTATTTCAAAAGCTATAGGTGGAGCCAATACACAAAGCGAAAGTGGTTCATTTTATAAAAACGATTCTGCTTTTTCGGTATTAACAGGAAATTTTCTTAGTTCTGCGGAAGATGTTGCTTCGTTAGTGATTGGTATGAATGGTGGCTCACCTGTTTATTTAAAGCAAGTCGCTACAGTAACAGAATCTCCTATAACTGCTAATCAATATGTGTTTTATGGATACGGAAATGCAGATACAAGCGGGATAAAAAAATACAATTCTGCATATCCGGCAGTAACATTAGCAATTGCGAAGAAAAGAGGTGCAGATGCAATGAAGCTTTCAGATAATGTATTATCCAAAATTGAACATCTTAAGAAAGATTTAATTCCATCTGATCTTCAAGTAACAGCTACCCGAAACTACGGGGAATCTGCTTCCCATAAAGTATCGGAGTTGTTGTTTCACTTATTTATTTCAATAGTGGTAGTTACTTTATTTGTAATGCTAGCAATGGGATGGAGAGGTGGATTAGTGGTTTTTCTGTCGGTACCAGTAACATTTGCATTAACCTTATTTAGTTATTATGCAATGGATTATACACTTAACAGAATTACCCTATTTGCATTAGTATTTATAACAGGAATTGTAGTAGACGACTCTATTATTATTGCAGAAAACATGCATAGGCATTTTAAAATGCGAAAATTGCCTCCATTGCAAGCAGCTATTTATGCTATTAATGAGGTTGGTAATCCAACTATCTTAGCCACATTCACTGTAGTAGCAGCTGTGCTTCCGATGGCATTTGTTTCAGGATTAATGGGTCCTTATATGAGTCCTATGCCTATTGGAGCTTCTATAGCAATGTTATTATCATTAATAGTAGCGCTTACCTTAACTCCCTACTTAGGCTATATCTTTTTACGTGAAAAAGAAAAGAAAGACGGTACAAAAGACCATCACTCACATACTAGCTTGGAAGCTTCTGGAATTTATAAAATTTATAATTCCTTTATACATCCCATGTTAGAAGTTAGATGGAAACGTTGGGCGTTTATTTCGGGAACTGTTGTGGTTCTATTAGCAAGTATGGTACTGTTTTATACCAAATCTGTAGCAGTTAAAATGTTGCCATTTGATAATAAAAATGAATTTCAAGTAGTTATTGATATGCCCGAAGGAACTACTTTAGAAAAAACCAATACTGTAGCAGGAGAAATTGCCGCATATATTGCAAAGCAGCCGATGGTTAAAAACTATCAGGGATATATTGGCACAGCAGGACCAATAAGTTTCAATGGATTGGTAAGACATTATGATTTACGAAGAGGAGATCATGTAGCAGATATACAAGTGAATCTAGTAGATAAAACAGAAAGATCAATTCAAAGCCATGATATTGCCAAACAAATGCGCGCACCTATACAAAAAATTGCTGCGCGTTATAATGCTAATGTAAAACTAGTAGAAGTACCACCAGGACCTCCTGTACTTTCAACTTTGGTAGCAGAAATTTATGGACCAGACTATCAGCAGCAAATTGAAATAGCAGCTCAAATTGAAAAATTATTTAGGAATACGACTGATGTAGTAGATGCAGATTGGATGGTAGAGGATGATCAATACGAATATAAGTTTACTGTTGATAAAGAAAAAGCTATGCGATATGGTGTAGCTACTGCTCAAGTAAACGCCATTGTATCAGGAGGAATTTCAGGAATGCCAGTAGGCGTAATCAGTTCTCCTAATAGTTACAACCAGGTTCCTATTAAATTACAACTTAAAGAGGAAGATAAATCTGGTGTAAATGAAGTGTTGGCATTAACAGTTACTGGTATGCAAGGAAATGTTGTTTCATTAAGAGATATTGTAATGGTTAATAGACAACTTAAAGAAAAAAGTATTTATAGAAAGAATCAAAAAGAGGTAGTGTATGTAATGGCCGATATGGCAGGAGATTTGGAAAGCCCCTTCTATGCTATTTCAAGAATGTCTGACAGTATTCCTCAATTAAAAATTCCAGCAGGGTATACCCTAAAAGAAGAATATACTCAACAGCCCGAAACACAGGAAAACTATTCATTAAAGTGGGATGGAGAATGGCAAATCACCTACGAGGTTTTTCGTGATCTTGGAATTGCATTTGCAGCGGTTATATTGATTATTTATATGTTGATTGTAGGATGGTTCCAAAACTTTACTGTTCCATTGGTGATGTTAGCTGCAATACCATTAAGCTTGGTTGGAATCATTTTAGGACACTGGTTAATGGATGCCTATTTTACTGCTACTTCAATGATTGGTTTTATTGCACTAGCTGGAGTAATGGTCAGAAATTCTATACTACTGATCGACTTTATTAATATCCGATTAGGCGAAGGAATTCCATTAAAGCAAGCAATTATTGAAGCTGGTGCTGTAAGAACAACGCCCATTTTATTAACTGCAGGCGCAGTAGTTCTAGGGGCTGTTATCATTCTGTTTGACCCAATTTTTCAAGGCTTAGCCATTTCTTTAATGGGAGGAACGATCACTTCTACTTTTTTAACCTTATTAGTTGTGCCATTGCTATATTATAAAATGATGCGCAATAAAGTAAAATAAAATATATGAAATTACTTATTATAACAGCAGTAAAAGAATACAGTAAGTCTGTAGAAAAAATTTTAAAAGACGCTTCGGTCTCTGTGTTTAGTGTTACCGATACCATTGGAGTGAAGAATAGTCCAGACGATTATTTATTAGATGATTGGTTTGGTTCTGATGACGGCAATAAATATGATTCTGTTTTTATCTTTAGTTTCTGCACTGCTTCAGCAGCTGATAAAGCAATTAATTTGATAGAACTATATAATGCTCAGTCTGAAGACAACCAGTTTCCCATTAGGGCATTTGTTGTACCAGTAGAAAAATCAACTAAATAAAATAATATGAAAGAAAGAATAGTGAGGGCAGTAGCGGGTACTTTTGTTTTAACCAGTATATCACTCGCTTATTTTGTACATATCAATTGGTTATTGCTGGCAGCTTTTGTAGGGCTGAATTTATTACAGTCTTCATTTACTAAGTTTTGTCCACTTGAGTGTATGTTAGATAGAGCAGGTGTTGGAAAAGAACCCAAAGCAGGTTGTTGTACTACTGCTTCTTAAAGAATTAATTGTTTACATTCAGGTAAATTTCACTTGAATGAATGACAACGATAAGCATAGCAGTTTATTGAAAAAGGAACGACTTTTCAATAAAATAGCTGTTGATAAGCAGAGTTCATTCTTAGTTACGTGGTGGCTAGCAATTGCACAATCACTTAAGGATGGCAATTGTGTTTGGGAACTAGAATACCTAGATGTAATAGCAGACTCTCAATATGATTTTTGGATAGAAAAGCTGAATCAAGATCCTTGGTCAAGCTTTTCTTTTTCTAGATCTGTAATACAAATCGGAGATAAATATTGGGTTCATGATATGCTTTATTTGAAGTATCCGAGTGTGCTGCCATTGCGATATTTGCCTGATTTGGAAAAATTTTGTTCTAAATCCAATGATTATATAGGAGTTCTTAAAGAAATCACTGCTTGGTTAGTGCTGAATAATCAGGCTGTTTTCTTATTCTATATTAGAATGAGCCCCGTTATTAAAATAAATTTGTACGATTTACTTATACTAAATCTTGAAGCAATTTTACCAGCAGAGGAAGATGTGGCTATAATGGCAATTGATGGGAGCTGGCTAATTTTTAAATCTATGGAAGGAGAATGGGTTTTCGGGCGCTTATAAAAGCGTATTTGGCTGAATATTTAAAAAGAAAAATAATCCTACCTAAAATTAACCTCAAATCATTATTTTTGCTCCCCTTAAAGAACAGTAATGTTCTTCGGGCCTATAGCTCAGTTGGTTAGAGCACCTGACTCATAATCAGGGGGTCCCAGGATCATGCCCTGGTGGGCCCACTTAAAAATCAAGCAGTTATGAACGAAAGTTGATAGCTGCTTTTTTATTAGTCTTTTCCTAAAGGATGTCTTAAATATCCAATAATTTCTCTTGTTTCTGTGAAAAGATCAACTAGTTGGTAAGCAATTAAAAACATTATTGGATAAAAAAAGTATGGCTTCTTTTCTGAGAAGTCTAGTACCATTTCAGCAATTTTTTGAATCAATTTCAATTTGAAAGTAAAATACATAACAATAACTCCAACTAAAATGCCACCTAAAATATCAGAGGTAAAATGCAAGCCTAAATAAATTCTTGGTAATAAAATAAAAAGAATAATATACGATAAAATTATCCAACCAAGTTTTCGATTACACTTATAAATGCCATACCCTAAAACAATAAAGAGCGTTGCATGATCACTAGGAAATGAACTAATATCTTTATTCCACCAATGGTCTATTTCAACTGGTATATTAAAGTTCATATCTAGTTTGGTATAAGGTCTTGCTCTGAAGGGTAAGGTTAAAGAAAGAAGTATGGTGGTTATTTCTGCTACAAATGCTGCCATCATTGTAATAATCAATCGCTTTCTATTTTTTCTCATTGTAAAACTTGTATTATCAAACCATATAAAATAGAACAGTGTTAATACAATTCCTCCCTTTAGTAAATTATTTTCTGCCACCAAATAAATAAAATGATCAAGCTTTGGATATAAATAAGCCATTTTATTTAGAAGTCTAGTCAAGAATTTATCTATTTCGAATGGAGGCATAAGAAAATTTTTATATAAGTTATATGCATCGTACATACAATTCTAAATATGCTTATTAATTTATAAAAAACGCAGATTATGTTATAAGGCATCAAATTAAATTATAATCCCTATTTATAGGAGTTATTAAATTTTATCTTTATTTTAATTTTGATTAATGAAACCATTGCTAAAAAATATATTAATAATTGGGTATGATTCTAATATTGCATTAGGGGTACTTGCCTGCCTTCGTAATGAAGGATTTGATTTCTTTCTGCTAACTCATAACACTAAAAATGCTGCTAAATACTCACGTTTTGTAAAGAAGACCTTTTATTATAATGCGGAAAATGATTCTTTAAAAGAAAAAATTATTCCAATTATAAAGCAATGTGAAATTAATTTTATAATGCCTTATGATGAGCTAGAAATTAGAGAGGTAACCTTGCATAAGGAAGAATTATCCAAGTATGCTCCTTGCGTTTTAGGAACGGATCCTATTAGTTTTGATATTGGAATTCATAAACTTAATTTAGCTAAATTTTTAACCGCTAAAGGGATTCCATGTCCGCCATTTGCCACTTTAGATAATAGTGAACAACAAGAGCAATTAATTAATACTGTTGGATTCCCACTTTTATTGAAGCCAGTAAGAATGGCTAGTGGAAGAATGATTCAGAAAGTACTGGATCAGCAGTCGTTAAACGGTTTGATTGAGGAATATCGTGATAACCTTTCTAATTTTCTACTTCAACCTTTTATTATTGGTTCAGATGTTACTTGTAATGTTATTTGTAAAGAAGGAGAGCTTGTTTGTTATACTATTCAAGAATCTCCAATAAAAACCGGTGCAAACTTTTATAGTAACGATACACTTGAATATCATGATGATAATGAAGTAATAGAGTTGATTCGTAGGATGATGAAAGAATTAAAGTGGAATAGTGTTGCATGTGTAGATATGAGAAGAAATGCAGAAACTAACAAAGTTTATATATTGGAAATAAATGGACGTTTTTGGGCCTCAGTACTTCCATCTTTTGTTAAAGCAGGGGTTAATTTTCCATTGATTTTAATTAAGTTATCAATGGGTCAAGAAATTACAATACCCCCAATGCAACCTGCTAAACAAGTGTCTTTAAAAGAATACATTAGCTCCATAGTAAGCTTGGGTAATTTGAAATTTAGTGATACCAAGTACAAGAGTTACTTATTAGATCCTATTGCTAGACTCTTTCAAATAATTAATTAAAACTCGTCTAAATAATTGGTGAATTGCGGCTGTCTGAATTGAACTAAATACGAGACTAATTAGCTATTTTGGCTATAAATTATTCGTACATTCGTATTAGTTTTTACGCATCCCCTCTTATGACACAATCCCCATTAGCTGAAAATTTTAATGATTCAAAAAATGAACAGTTTATTGAATTAGTAGAACACCTTTCCGTTGGAGTAGTGAAGCATCTTTCCGATTCAAGTATTGTATTAGCGAATAATAAAGCTTTAGAGTTATTGGGTCTTACCAATGATCAATTAATTGGAAAAACTCCTTTTGATCCTTCTTGGCATGTGATTAATGAATTGGGTAAGGAAATACCAGGCAATGAGCATCCTGCTGCAATTGCTCTTTCAAGTAATAAACCTGTTAAAAATAGTTTAATGGGCGTATACAGACCATTAACTAAAGACCGAATTTGGATTTCAACAACTGCTATTCCCTCTTTGGATCAATTTGGGAACCTAAAGCACGTAATTGTCACTTTTAGTGAAGTAAGCGAACTAAAAAGAAAAGAAATTCAGCTAAAAGAAACAAATCGTATGGTTCAGGGAATCTTAGATTCTTCCTATGATATGATTATTGTTTACAATGAAAACGGGGAAAAATTATTTTTGAGTAATTCTGTTGCAGAAATTTTAGGACATCCGCTTGAAACTCTTTATACTTTACCCGCATTTTCTTCTGTTATTGAAGAAGATGCCAAGCGAACAGAGTTGGCCTTGGATGAGTTAAAAGTAAAAGGAACTATTAAGTATTTTGAAAATAGATTGATTAATGCTACTGGCGAAGTACTTGATTTTTCCTGGTCGGGTAAATGGGATGCCGATTTAAAGTACATCTATTTGATTGGTAAGAATATAACGAATCAAAAGAGGCATCAAGAAGAGTTATTGAAGTCTAGAAGACTATTTAAATTTTCAACAGAAATAAACGATTTAATATTAAATGCAAAACAGCCGCTCGACTTGTATAATGGACTCTGTGAAATTGCTGTAAATGCTGGTGGTTTTGAATTTGCCTTTGTAGGACTCCGGGATGACATTAATGAAACAATTGTACCTTACAAATATGCTGGCAATGAATTAGGGTACCTTGATTATTTCAAAAAACATATTTCTATTAAAAACATTCCAGAAGGGAATGGACCTTCTGGGCGAACTATAAGAGATGGTAAACTGTATTATTGTAATGATATTGCCAATGACCTTTCAATGGCTATATGGCGTGATGCTGCATTAAAAAGAGGATTTAGATCTTCACTTACCATGCCAGTTCGCGTAGATAATTATACTATTGCGCAAATTGCTATTTATGCGAATAAACCTAACTTTTTTACCAATGAAGAATTGGATTTAATGAAACGCGTTAATGAGAATATTAACTATGCAATGAATAATTTTTCGGTTGCAGTTAAACATGAAACTGCCCAAAATCAATTACTAAAGTTGTCTCAAGCAATTGAGCAAAGTACATCGTCTGTCATGATTACTGATGTAAATGGAGTTTTTGAATATGTGAATCCTGCGTTTTGTAAAACATCTGGTTATACAGCAGAAGAATTAAAAGGTATAAAATCAAGTATCTTAAAGTCGGGGTATACGGTGGAGAAAGAGTTTGCTACACTTTGGCAAAAAATATCCAATAAAGAATCCTGGGTTGGTGAATTTTGTAATAGAAGAAAAGATGGAGCACTTTATTGGGTTAACGCTTATATAAGTCCGGTTGTTAATGCTGCTGGTATCATCACCAACTATATAGGCGTAGAGGAAGATATTACCCAACAACGGGAAACACTTTCTACTTTAGAAAATAAAAATAAAAGGTTAGCTCAAATTGCTTGGGAGCAATCGCATTTGGTAAGGGCTCCTTTAGCAAGAATTTTAGGAATTGTAAATCTCCTAAAACATGAATTCATTAAAAATGATGATAAGGAAAATTTTATAGTTCATTTAAAGAATTCTGCAGAAGAATTAGATGCTGTAATAAAGTCCATCGTATTTAAAACTAATGAATAAACATCTTTCAAATGACGATTTCTTATAATAAAATTGCCTTAAGAATGCCCTAACTTTATGGCAAATAGGAAGGATGAGTAATAGCATTTATAGGAGTGATTTAGAGCAAGACTTTATGTTGCTTTTTGAGAATGTTGCTCAAGGAGTTATCTATTTAGATCAAAATGGTAAAATATCCGATGCCAACCCAGCAGCCGAAAACCTATTAGGTTTTTCGTTGGAGCAAATCAAGGGGATTGATATGTTAGATGCAAGTTGGGTTGCCATCAAGCCCAATCAAACCAACTTCCCTAACGAAGAATTTCCAGGATTAATTGCATTACAAACAGGTCAACCGGTTTTTAATGTAGTAATGGGTGTTAAGCACGCTGTCAAAAAAAATTATCTTTGGATTCTTGTTAGTGCAGTACCCGAATTTAAAGATGGCCAACCTAAACCCTACCGGGTATTTATTTCTTTCACTGATATAACAGATCAAATTGAGTTAGAAGCCAAGCTTAGGCAACGAAATAAATTATTTCATCTAATATCCACTATATCTCAGCGATTTATAAATATTTCATTAGAACATTTGACAGATGAAATTAATACTGCAATAAAGGAATTGGGTGTATTTGCAAAAGCTGATCGATTAGCCATTTTTGATTTTGATTTTAAAAATGGATTTGCTCATTATACCTATGAATGGTGTGGGGAAGGTATTGAATCAAAGAAAGCCGAACTTTCAATTATTCCACTTGAACATTTTGTTTCTTGGATTGAGATTCTGAAAAAGGGAGAGTCAATTAATGTACCTAACTCAAAACAATTAGAACCCAATAGTTCAATTAAGACTTTGTTAGATACAGGAAATGTTGTGAGTTTATTGGCCTTGCCTTTAATGAATGGTCAGGAATGCATTGGTGTAATAGGCCTTGAATCTGTAGACAAGCCGCATTATTTTACTAGTTTAGAACAAGACCTCTTGGCCATTTTTGCTGAACTATTGGTGAACGTAAAAAATAAAATCAATTATGAATCTAAACTAAAAGAGAGTGAAACCAAATATAGAGAAATAACCGATAATATGTCTGATATGGTTTGGACTACAGACATTAACTATAATATTACATTTTGTAGTTCCTCAATAATAAAATTATTCGGCTTTACTCCAGAAGAATACGCAACAATTAGTTACGAAAAAATTTATACGCCTGAAACCATTCAAAAAATTGAGGTATTATTGGCTGAAATAGATCATGCAAGAATAAATAATTTAATTACTCCCTCTTCTAAATGGGAGATTGAAGGGGACTCATATAAAAAAGATGGTACCCAAGCGTGGTTCAGCACTGAAATAAAGCCAGATTTTTCAGAAGATGGAGTATTAAGAGGATATATTGCAACAACCCGAGATGATTCAAAAAGAAAAAAGGCAGATGATGAATTAAGAAGTTCAAGGTATGATTTAGGAGAGAGATTGAAAGAGCAAAAATGTGTTTATGCTATTTCAACCTTAAGTCAAAATGAAAATTTAACAACAGAAGAATACTTTACAGAAGTATGCAATATAATTCCACCTGGATTCCAAGATGTTTTCAATACTAGTGTTCATATTCATTTTGAAGGAGTTGATTGCTATTCATTAAACTTTACTGCAACTGAGAATTATCAAAAATTTGATATTCAAGTAGCTTCAAAAAACCTTGGGTTTGTTAAAATATGCTTGCCATTAGAATTAAAGTTTCTTAATGAAGAAATAGTCATGATGAATACCATTATTGGTATCATTGAAAAATATAAGCAGGTAAAACTAACGAAGCGTGAAATTATTGCTTCGGAGCAAAAGTTCAGAATAATTGCCAATAATACCTATAACTGGGAATTTTGGGAAGCACCTGATGGGCATTTTATTTATCACTCGCCTTCCTGCAAAAGAATTACAGGTTATTCGGCAGAGGAATTGATTAATGATCAGATTATTTTACAAAAATTAATACATCCCGACGACTATAATAAATATGTTCAACATCGCAGTCAAGTGATTGAACAAAAGCATTCCGAAAAGCTCTTATTTAGAATCATCAATAAACGAGGCGAAGTTAGAATAATCGAACATGTTTGTCAACCTGTTTTTAGCGAAAAAGGCAAATACTTGGGTACTAGGGGTACTAATTTAGACATCACTGAAAACAAAAAAGCAGAAGCTGCTCTGCTAGAGAGCAAAGAAATTTATCGAAGTTTAGTAGAAAGTTCTGATGCCTCCATTATTATGTTGGATGTAAATGGTAAATTTTTATATGTAAATGAAATTGCTGCTAAAAATTATGGAAAAAAACCTTCAGAATTCTTGGAGGAAGATTTTACAATACATGACTTAGCCACTCCTGAAATTGCTAGCCAAAATATGGCTGATATTGAACAGGTTTTTTTTAGCAGAAAAGGAATCATAAAAGAAAGTTCTAGACTAATTAATGGAGAATCATTTTGGTTTAGAAGCAGTATTCAGCCTGTAAGAAATTCAAATGGAAATGTATATGCGGTTTTGGTAAATGCTACTAATATAACTGAACAAAAATTAGCTGAAGATAGAGTTAAGCTAAGTGAGTTAAAATATAGAACACTGTTTAATGAATCTCCAGATGGATTTTTAATTATAAAGGAGGGTGTTTTTATTGACTGTAATAAGGCATGTGAATTTATTCTTGGATCAAGTAAAGAACAAATAATTGGTAAAAGCCCCTCAGAAATTTCACCTCAATATCAGCCAAACGGTAGATTATCTGATGAATCCGCTAAAGAAATTATTGAAGAAGCTTTTTTGACAGGTAGTACACAGTTTGAATGGACACATTTGAAAATGGATGGTACTCCTGTAATAGTAGACATTAAACTTTCAATTGTTCAAGCAAACGGTGAAAATTTACTCTTTACCACATGGAGAGACATAACTGCTCAACGAGAAGCAGAAGTGTTAATCAAGAAATTAACTAGTGCAGTAGAGCAAAGCCCAATCAGTATTTTTATAACAGATATAGACGGTAATATTGAGTATGTTAATCCTTTCACCCTTTCGGTAACTGGTTACTCTTACGAAGAATTAATAGGACAAAATCCAAGACTTTTGAAGTCTGGATTTACCAATCCAAAAGTATATGATGAATTATGGAAGACCATCACAGGTGGTTTAGTATGGCGCGGCGTGTTGAATAACCGAAGAAAAAATGGTTCCTTATATTGGGAGTCTACTACCATTACGCCTATCATTAACGCAGCAGGTATAATAACTAGTTTCATTGCCATTAAAGAAGATATAACCGAAAGAATTAAAATTGAACATGAAATAAAACAGCTCAATGTTAATCTCGAAAAGAAAATTGCAGAACGCACAATTGAACTACAAAATAGCAATGAAGCATTAACAAAAGCAAAAGTTGAAGCAGAAACAGCCAATCATGCCAAGAGTGAATTTTTGTCTAGAATGAGCCATGAGTTAAGAACTCCAATGAATGCTATTTTGGGTTTTGCGCAGTTATTAGAGTTGGGATCTTTAGATACAAAACAAGAAAAATCAGTACACCATATTTTAAATAGCGGAAAACACTTATTAGATCTAATAAATGAAGTCCTAGAAATTTCCCGAATTGAAGCGGGTAAAATATCTATTTCAGTTGAATCGGTTAAGTTGAATAATGTATTTAGAGATGTAATTGAAACATTAACACCTACTGCAACTGCTTATGGGGTTGTTTTGATAAATGAACTCGAAAAGAAAGAGGAGATTTTTGTAAAAGCAGATAAACAAAGAATCAAGCAGGTATTGCTTAATCTTGTTAATAATGGAATTAAATACAATGGCAAAAAAGGTTGGGTTAAGCTATCTGCTACCGATTTTTATGATGGCGATAAAGCATTTATCAGAGTCTGTATAACCGATAACGGTCTTGGAATAGATCCAGCTAAGATTTCTAAACTGTTTACCCCATTTGAAAGATTGGGTGCCGAAAATTCTGCTGTAGAAGGAACCGGTTTAGGACTTTCAGTTGTAAAGCAATATACAACTTTGATGGGTGGAATTTACGGTGTTGAGAGTAAGCTAAACGAAGGAAGTGTATTTTGGATTGAGTTACCCAAAACGAGTTCTGTTCTAGAATTAGTTAAAATTAATGAAACCCTAACTGATACAGATTCAAAAGAAATTGCAAATAATGAAGTAATAGTACTTTATATAGAAGACAACAGTTCTAATATTGATTTGGTAACCCAAATTTTATTAACCATGCGTCCGAATGTTAAATTGATTACTTCGGTTTATGGTAAAGAAACCATCACATTGGCTCACCAACATAAACCTAATTTGATATTGTTAGACTTAAATTTACCCGATATACATGGTTCTGAAGTTGTTGAGTTGCTTAAGAAAGAAGAGCAAATAAAAGACATCCCAGTTGTAGTTGTAAGTGCAGATGCTATGCCTTCTCAAGTAAGTAACTTATTGGCTGCAGGTGTAAAGCAATACCTCACAAAACCATTTGATGTAACTTTATTCTTACAAGTACTAGATAAATATACTTCAGCTTAACTAATTAAACTAGGTTCATTAATCAGTTTAGACTTTTTTGAATAATAGTTACTAGGCGCATAAATATACAGTAGGGAAGCACCTTTAATAGTCTGAATGATTTCTTTTACTTCATTTTGGGGTACTGCAGGGCATCCCAAGCTGCGTCCAATATATCCTTGTTTCTTTATAAGGTTATTGCTTACATAATCTGCTCCGTGTATTACAATCGCTCTTTGCTTTGCATGATCATTAATTCCTGATTCAATTCCGGATAACTGTAAAGACATTCCATGTTTTCCTCTGTAGATATTTCCTGTAATATAAAATCCTAAACTGCTTTGGTAAGATTCGTTAGTATTCGAAAAATTTTTAGCGAATAATGTTCCAGAATTACGACCATGTGCAACCAATGTTTGTAGTACTAACTCCATTTTATTAATATCAATAATAAAAAGCCTTTTTTCAGAGCTTGGCTTGCTAAAATCTGCTATGGTTAAATATTGTTGATTAAGAATCTGACCACTTAATTTTAATTTTTCGTAGGCATTAAAAGCATGTTGAATAGCTTCTTTGCTGATGCTAAATTTATTTGCAAGTTGTTCAATCTTTAGAACTAAACTACTAATAGGATTAAAAGACTTATTGTTGAATGCCTGGGTAGAAAGACCAAGTATTAATAACAATAAAAGAAATGTTTTTTTCATAGTTGGGGGTACTAATGAACTTATTATCAGCATATAAAATGCCGAAGCGCAAAATTAGCTTGTTCTGTCTTGAATCTTGCAATTAAACTGTTAAAATGGCAACTTATATGTTTGCTTGAGCACTTTTGGCAGATATTTCTCTAACAGTTTTATCTATTTCATTTGCTGAAGTAATAACAATTTCCATGATTTCTTCTTGAGTAACGCCGGCATCATCTTTAATTTCTAATAAAGAAATAGCCCCCATCATTCTTGCTAATGGTGCTCTTACTACATGCGACTGAATCCAAGATATTTCACGCAGTGCTTTATTTTGTAATTCAATTGCTTCAAGATTCTTTTCTAATTCTTGAGTTCTTTCTTTTACCTTTTCTTCAAGAATTAAATTTTGATTAGTGAGTTGAGACATCAAATAAACAGTATACAATAAGTTCTTAATTCTTAAGTCTACTTCAGTTAAATCGAATGGCTTAGTTAAAAAATCACTAGCTCCACCTGATAATGCTTTCTTTTTAGATTCAGGAGTAATATCTGCTGTTAAAACAAGAATGCGCATTAAAGTAAATACATCAGCTTCTTTTTTTAAGATTTCCATAATATCAAAACCAGAAACTTGCGGCATCATTAAATCTAATAAGATTAATTCTGGCTTGAATTCAAAAATTGTGGCTATTGCTTGTGTTGAATCGCTAATAGATTTTACATTGGTATAGCCCTTCATCATCAACAAGTTTTCTAGTACTTCAATATTGGCTAATGTGTCGTCTACAATCAGAATCCTTGCATCTTTTAAATCTTCTTTCATAAATTATTTTATTATATCATCAATAGCGGCTAAGAATGATTTTATTTCTATTGGTTTAGTTAAATAGTTTTTTGCCCCTAAAGCTTTCAAATTACTTATTTGATTTGGCATAGCATCGGCGCTAATAACAATTACTGGAATATTTTTAGTTGTATCATTTTCTCTTAATTCTATCAATATATCTTTACCATGTTTGTCGGGTAAATTTAAGTCAAGTAAAATTAAACTGGGTTTGGTTTCAATCACTTTTTCCATAACGCCATTTCCTTGCATATGAATCACTAAGTTGATACCTTTTCTTTTGGTTTCCATGATTTCTTTGACTAATTCAATATTGGGCATATTGTCTTCAATATAAAGCACGGTACCTGTTTGGTCATGAATAACAGCATGTTGATTCAGTGAAGCTTCTTCTTGGATTATATCTAATTGATTGCGACATTGCTGTAATTCAATCCAAAACGTACTTCCTTCCCCGGGCTTACTTTTTACACCTACTTTTCCCCCCATTATGTCAATCAGTTGCTTAACCACCGCTAATCCTAAACCGGTTCCCTCCACATTGGTTTTTTTGCCCCAATTCGTTCAAACGGAATAAATATTCTTTCTAGGTCTTTTTCTTCAATACCCCAACCATTATCAGTGATAGATATTCTAATAGGTGTGTATCCATCTTCAGAAATGGGTTTTATGTCGACTGTTATATTTACTTCGCCCCCTTCATTATTGTATTTTATAGCATTATTGGTTAAATTAATTAAAACCTGTTTCAATCTTTGTCTATCAGCTTTTACATAGGTAGGAACCGTATTTTTTAATTGACAATTTATGCTGATGTTCTTTTGATTAGCAGAAAATTGTAAACTGTCTTTTATTTCATTAATTACATCATATACTTCTATGGGCTCAACGGATATGCTTATACGGCCCGATTCAATTCTTGAGATATCTAATACTTCATTAATCAGGTTTAACAAATGTTTTCCGCTGTCTAATATATGCTGCACCCCTTTTTCTTGCACTGGGGTTAATTCACTCATTTGTAAAAGTTGACCAAATCCTAGAATAGAATTCATTGGTGTTCTTAATTCATGACTCATTTTAGACAAGAAATCAATTTTTGCTTGATTGGCTTTTTGTGCTTCTTGATTGGCATTGATTAACGAAATATTGGCGTTTTCAATATCTATAGTACGCTCTTTAATTTTTTCTTCTAAATGTAAATTCAAGTCTTTTAATTCATCTTGAATTCTTTTACGTTCAGTAATATCTTCTTTGATTGCTATATAATGCGTAATTTCTCCATTTTCATTTAATATTGGGCCTATTGTAGCTTGTTCCCAGTACATGCTTCCGTCTTTTTTTCTATTATGAAAAATACCTTTCCATTCTTTACCATGTGTAATATTACCCCATAAATGTTCGTATTCTTCTAAACTGGTTTCTCCCGATTTTAATACTTTAGGATTTTTTCCTAATAATTCTTCCTGAGTATATCCAGTAGTTTGAAATGTATACGGATTGGCATATTCAATATTTCCTTCTAGGTTAGTAATTACAACGGTTAGGGGGATCTGTTCCACCGCTCTTGACAATTTCCTTACTTGCTCTTCTGCAATTCTTTTCTCTGAAATGTCAATACCCATACATTGCATTTCACTGGGTTTACCATTGACATCCGTTAAACAGACAAATTCCCAAAGCGTTGTCATTATTCCACCCTCTCTTGTTGGCTTGTCTAATTCAATTTGATGAACTGTTCCCGGATTCATAATACAAGCCATTACTACTTCTTGGGTTCGCTTATGATGATAATTACAAATAGAGGTTAAAGAATCACCTTTTTCTAATCCTTTACTTTTATATAACCATCCAAATTCTTTTTCAAAAGTTTTATTCCAATAGGTATGCATACCAGTTAAGTCTGTTCTTAAAACATAATGGGTAGGGCTATTTACAATTCTTTGTAATCGTTCTTCACTTTCTTGCAATTCAACTAAAGCTCTTTTCTCGATAGTAATATCTCTGGTGATACCTAATACGCCCGTAATATTATTTTCTGAATTCCAACTTGGTTTTATTAAAGATTTAAACCAAAATACCTGCCCGTTTTTTTTAATGGCTTGGCCTTCTAAATTCCATCTATCTTGAGTAGAAATTGTTCCATCATTCAATTTTGATTTAAACTCACGAACAATTTCTCGATATTTTTCTACCGTCTCGTCTGAAAATTGATTATTTAATGAACCTGAAATATACTCTTCAGGTTCATAGCCAAAAATTGTTTTAATAGAGGGGCTACAATAATTCAATTTAAAATCAATATCTGCAGTCCAAATTAAATCGGCAATATTTTCGGTGATCTCTCTGTACTTTCTTTCGCTTTCTTTTATTTGTTTATTATAGGATTGCCTTACCTGCATATTCACCAATGTTTCTGCAAACACAAACAATAAATTATGCTCTTGACTAGTAAAGAAATGCTTCTTTTTAACCGCGTCTAATCCTACAAAGCCTAAACATTTGTTACCCTGCATAATGGGTACGGTTATACAACTTTGGATACCTTGTAATTCAAGCCCATTTTTTAGTGCTGTATTAGCAGGTAGGGCACTAACATCAGGTATATGAACCGATAATCCCTTTGAATGTTCTTCTACCCAATCTTTTGCTATTTCAAATGGAATGAGTTGCATATCATCTTTGTGTGCAACAATCCCTTCGTTACACCACTCATAGGTATTACTTAACAATTGATGTTCAAAATCGTAATCAAAAATATACACCCGATCAGTCTCAGTAAACCTTCCAATTTCTTCTAATGATTCCAAAATGGCAGCAGTTGGGTCATCTTGTAAAACACCTAAATAAGTTTTAGCTGTCTTCATCATTAAGCTTTGCAGCTTATTTTGAAAACGTAATTTTTTTTCAATTGAAATTTGAGAACTAATATTGGTAACCGTAGATAAAATTCTTTCTAAGGTTACCCCATCTGCTGCAAACTCTGGTTCAGCTTCAAATAAAATCCAAGTTGTATGCCTGGTTTTTTTATTATGGACACCGGCAATAATATCTGTAACTGGCTTTTTGGTCCTTTTTACAATTTCAATTGGATTTTCTTCTACAGGGATTAACTTGCCATCGTAGTCAATTATTTCAAAACCATGCTCTGCCGATCCAATGTGATTGAATTTATCAATTGTAAGTCCAAAAATTCTATCTGCTGCTTTATTGGCATAAATAGGTATTCCTGAAGCATCAAAATAAACGATGCCAATATTTATTTTATTTATTAATGTTTCATTAATAAAGTGCCTATCATTCATATTCAATCTATTTACTTGCTATTAGTTGAAGTTAATAAATATATCTCTACTATGATTTTGTTAATCTTATTCAAAAGAGCCTGGCTATTTATTGTAATAAATTGTTGGCAATTGAAAGACTGTATCTTTGAAATTCTATTATGCTATACAAAATATTGACTGTTGCTGGGCTTGCCACTTTTGAAATTTATGCTGCTATTCCAGCAGGATTTGCTTTTGGTATTTCGGCATGGACCATTTTTGCTACTACCGTTGTAGGGGGCTTGGCTGGTGTATTTATTGCAGCTTTCTTAGGTAAACATATTCAACAGTATTTAAGCAAATTCAGGAAACCTAAAGTTAAAAAAGCAGAGAAGAATGCTTTGATCTTTAAGATCTGGGAAAAATACGGCGTGATTGGGTTGGGTTTTTTTGGAACCCTAACTGTTGGGGCACCCGTAAGTATTGGCGTTGGAACTGGATTGAATGTTTCCATTCAACAATTAATCATTTGGTGTTGTGCAGGTGTAGTTACGCGTTGTGCTTTATTTACTGCTCTAGGTCATTATGGAATGAAATTGATTAATTAATGATGAAATCACCAATTAAGCATATCATTTTTGATTTAGGTGGGGTTTTTTTGAATATTGATTTTCAATTAACCAATCAAGCATTTGTTGATTTAGGTGTGTTGCAGTTTAATGAAATGTTTACCCAACACTTTTCTAACCCTTTGTTCGAATTATTAGAAACAGGTAGAATAAGTGAAGAGGAATTTTACACTGCTTTCCGCAAAGAATCTAAAACCACCTTGAGCAATGAACAAATTAAAAGGGCTTGGAATGCGCTTTTATTAGACTTTCCTAAAGAACGTATTGATTGGCTCAAAGAAATCTCGAAAAAATATCGAATTTTCTTATTTTCCAATACCAATCAAATACATTACGACTGTTTTATAGAAAGATTTAAAATGCAGCATCCAGGTTTAGACTTTGATAGCCTATTTATAAAAGCATATTATTCACAAAATTTAGGACTTCGCAAGCCCTATCCGGAGTCTTTTCGGGCTATCTTAGAAGAACAAAGTCTGCATGCTGGCGAAACTTTATTTATAGATGATACCATCAAGAATATTGAAGCGGCTCAAGAATTAGGCTTACAAACCATTCATTTAAAAGCGCCTTTAACGGTATTGGATTTGTCACTTTAATGCCTATCTTATTTAACTTCTTCAAAATCTAAGTAATCGTCTTTTTTTACAGCAGTACTAGCTGCTTGTTTTTGCTGAGGCTGCTCCTGTTGGCGGGCATATTCTTGTTGTTGAAAATCTTGTTGCTGCTGCATTTCAGACATTTTTTGCTTTAGCTGACTGGCTGTTTTACTCACAGGGATGACCAATCCAAAAATGAAACGATACAGAAGGTAAATGGCTAAGGCCCAAAGTAATACTTTAAACATAAGAGGGTAAAAATAGTAATTAACCTATTATAGGGCTGTTAAAACCGGCTGAAATCGGAAGAGCGGCAAAAATTTGGATTTTAGGGTCTAATTGACGTATATTTGCAACAAGCTAAGAATCAACAGAAGGGAACGACTATCGTTCCCTTCTCCTTTTTTACCATGGCAACAGACAACAATATTAACCTAGTTGAGCAGTTTTTACAGACCATTTTGGCAGAAGAGCCATTGTATTTTCTGGTATCTGTAAAAATTAAACCCACCAATAATATCAAAGTGTTTTTAGATGGGGATAGTGGCTTACCTATTGAGAAATGCGTCTATTTTAACCGAAAACTCTATAAAATGATAGAGGAGGCTGGAATTTATCCTGAAGGGGAATTTTCTTTAGAAGTTTCTTCACCAGGCATTGATGAGCCACTAAAACTGATAAGACAATACCAAAAAAATATTGGTAGAACCATTCAAGTGGTTTTTACCGACGATTCTATTAAAGAAGGAGTACTAGAAACAGTAGCAGAAGCAGATATCATGATACAATGTACCAGTGGTAAAGGCAAAAAAGCGGTTACTGAACAAGTACTCATTCCTTTTTCAAATATTAAATCAACAACTGTACAAATTAAATTTTAGCAGAATAAAAAAACAGCGTTATGGCCAGTATCAACTTAATTGAGGCGTTTCAGGAGTTTAAAGACGCAGAAAATATTGATCGTCCCACGATGATGAAAGTGGTAGAAGATGTATTCAAAACCTTGCTTCGCAAGAAGTTTGGTGCAGACGATAATTTTGATGTTATCGTGAACGCCGAAAAAGGTGACTTGGAAATCATCCGCCGCCGTATGATTGTAGAAGATGGAGAGGTGAATGATCCCTTGGCAGAAATTGCTTATTCTGAGGCTGCCAAAATTGAACCCGACTTTGAAGTAGGAGAAGAATTGTACGAAGAAGTAGACATACTCGACTTTGGCCGTAGGGCTATTTTAGCGGCTAAGCAAACACTAGCAAGCCGTATCAGCGATTTGAAAAAGAATGTGCTGGTAAAGAAATATGGTGACCGTGTGGGTGATATTATTAGCGCTGAGGTTTACCAAGTTTGGAAAAAAGAAGTATTGCTATTAGACGAAGAAGGCAATGAATTGATATTACCTAAGTCTGAACAAATTCCTCAAGATTACTTTAAAAAAGGAGAGAATATTCGCGCTGTGGTAGCTCGTGTTGACATGAAAAATAATACCCCTGTGATTATTTTATCTAGGACTAGCCCAATGTTCCTTGCCAAATTGCTAGAGATTGAGGTTCCTGAAATTTTTGATGGGTTAATTGCTATTAAAAAGATTGTTCGCGAACCAGGAGATAGAGCTAAAGTAGCCGTTGAGTCTTACGACGATCGTATTGATCCAGTGGGTGCTTGTGTGGGTATGAAAGGTAGTCGTATACATGGTATAGTTCGTGAATTGAAAAACGAAAACATAGACGTAATCAACTTTACCACCAATATTCAATTGTTAATACAACGTTCATTAACGCCTGCTAAAATCAGCTATATGGACTTGGATAACGATAAAAAACAAGCCAACGTTTACTTAAAAGCCGATCAAGTGTCTTTGGCCATTGGTAGAAGAGGCGTAAATATTAAGTTAGCATGTGAACTAACTGGTTATGAAATTGATGTTTATCGTGAAGACGAAGAAATTACCGACGAATTTGATATTGACTTAGATGAATTTAGTGATGAAATTGAAACCTGGATTATTGACGAATTTAAAAAGATTGGTTGTGATACAGGTCGCAGTATTTTAAAACTAACTGTAGATGAATTAGAGCGTAGAACCGATTTAGAGCGTGAAACAATTGAAGAAGTTAGAAAAGTACTACAAGAAGAATTTGATAGAGAAGAATAAGCAGCCAATAACCACGTATATTTGTCAAGTATGCGTGGCTTAGCTGTAACGCATATTAGGACCCAAAAACAAAGAATGTCAGAACTGAAATTACCGAGACTGTTAGCAGCCGCCAAAGAATTTAACATTGGTCAGGATACCCTGATTGAATTCTTGGTGAAGAAAGGATTTAACAGAGATGACCTGAAGCCAACTGCAAAGCTTCAGGAAGACCATTACCGTGCCCTTCAGGCAGAGTTCCAAGGCGACAAAGTTGCTAAGAACAAAGCTGATCAAGTAGAAATACCAAAAGGTAGCCAGAGTGAGGCAAAGAAGAAGAAAGACGAAGAGGAAATCACTTTTAGAAAGGAAGAGAAAAAACCCGCAGAACCTGTCGCAGACAAAAAACCAGTAACTGAAGTTGAAGCAACTGTTGTTTCAACTCCGGCTCCTGTTGAGACGGCTCCTAAAGAGGAACTTCCGAAAGCTCCGGCTCCAGTTGCCATTATTGAACCTATTGAAGCCCCTGTAAAAGAGGTGGCTCCAGTTCAAGAACCAATTGTAGAAGCTACCCCAGCTCCTCCAGTTGTAGTTGCTGCTCCAGCACAACCAGCTGTTCCCGAAGTAACGAAAACAGAAATAACTCCTATTGAAGGACCTAAAGTGATTCATAAAATTGACCTTTCTGCAATTGATTCTTCTACCCGTCCAAAAAAGACGGCTAAAAAAGCAGAACCAACTCCAGAAAAGAAAGCAGACGCACCAAAGCCTGCTGCAAAGAATACGCCCAATCCAGTTGCTGCAAAACCAGCACCAGTAGCACCCGCAGCGGTTGTTGTTTCAACAACACCTCCTCCACCTCCAGTGGTTGATGCTCCACCTACTATTGAGAATATTCGTGCAGAAAAATTAGAAGGACCAAAGATTTTAGGTAAAATTGAATTACCTGTAAATAGCGATACCCGTCCTAAACCAATGGGTAGAGACGAAAAGCGTAAACGCAAACGTATACCAGTTGATAAAAAAGGAGAACCCAATGTTGCTCCTGCAAAAGATGCAGACGGAAGACCATTAACTGGTCCAAACCGTCCAATTGTTCCTGCAAGAAACAACAACCCTAATGCTGGAAGCGGCGGTGGTGGTGGATTCAATAGAGGCGGCGGTGGCCAAGGTGGTTTTAACCGTGGTGGCCAAGGTGGAGGAAATAGAGGAAGAAATGATCGAAACGCTCCAAGAGTTGAAGACAAAGAAATTGATCAAAAAGCTATTCAGGAAAAAATCCGTGAAACCCAAGCTAAGCTTGCTGGAACGGGCGGTAGAGGAAAGAGCCTGAAAGCCAAATATAGAAGAGCCAAAAGAGACGAAGCTGCTGATGCACAAGGCGATGACATGATGGAAGACAACAAGCTACAAGTTACAGAATTCGTAACGGTGAGTGAGTTGGCTAACTTGATGGATGTAAGCTTTGCTGATGTTATTGGCAAGTGTATGAATTTGGGAATCATGGTTTCAATTAACCAACGTTTAGATGCAGAGGTAATTGAACTGGTTGCATCCGAATTTGGATTTGAAGTAGAATTCATTGGTTTGGAAGACGCCGACGATTTGGATATGGATGATGAGGATGATGAAGACGAAGATAAATCGGAACGTCCTCCAATTGTTACCATCATGGGTCACGTAGACCATGGTAAAACGTCTTTACTAGATTATATCAGAAATGCAAACGTAGTTGCAGGTGAAGCCGGAGGTATTACCCAGCATATAGGTGCATATGAAGTTACTTTACCGAATGGCAAAGCCATTACTTTCTTAGACACTCCCGGTCACGAAGCCTTTACCGCAATGCGTGCTCGTGGTGCTAAAGTAACTGATATATCTATCATAGTAGTTGCAGCAGATGATGCGGTAATGCCTCAAACAAGAGAGGCAATCAGCCACTCTCAAGCAGCTTCTGTTCCTATGATTTTTGCGGTGAATAAAATTGATAAAGATGGCGCAAATCCTCAAAAGATTTACGAGCAACTTTCTCAAATGAATATTCTAGTAGAAGCTTGGGGTGGTAAATTCCAAAACCAAGAACTATCTGCTAAACAAGGATTGAATGTTGATTTACTTTTAGAAAAAGTTTTATTAGAAGCAGAATTATTAGACCTGAAAGCCAATCCTAACAGAGAAGCAACAGGTACTATTATTGAAGCATCCTTAGATAAAGGTAGAGGATACGTAGCCACTATTTTGGTGCAGAATGGTACCCTTCGTCAAGGTGACTTAATTGTATCTGGACAGCATTATGGTAGAGTAAAAGCAATGTTCAACGAACGTAATCAGCGAATTGAAGTAGCACCTCCATCTACTCCTGTAGTTATTCTTGGATTAAATGGCGCTCCACAAGCTGGTGAGAAATTCAAAGTATTTGAAGACGAAGCTGAAGCAAAAGAAGTTGCTACTAAGCGTGCTCAAATTTCTAGAGAGCAAGGATTACGCGCTCGTAAGCATATAACATTAGATGAAATAGGTCGTCGTTTGGCACTAGGTAACTTTAAAGAATTAAATATCATCATTAAAGGTGATGTGGATGGTTCTGTAGAAGCCTTAAGTGACTCTTTACAAAAACTAAGTACTGCAGAAATTGCGGTGAGAGTGGTATTGAAAGGAGTTGGTCAAATTTCTGAGAGCGATGTATTGTTGGCAACTGCTTCTGATGCTATCATCATTGGATTTAACGTACGTCCTTCAATGCAAGCCAATAAATTGGCCGACACAGAAGGTGTTCAAATTAAGTTGTACTCTATCATTTACCAAGCCATTGATGAAATCAAGAGCGCCATGGAAGGTATGTTGGAGCCGAAGATTCAAGAGAAAATTACGGCTAACGTAGAAGTTAGAGAAGTATACAAATTTGATAAAGCTACTGTTGCAGGATGTTTTGTATTGGAAGGAAAAATTGCCAGAAATAGTAAAATCAGGATTATCCGTGATGGTATTGTGGAATATCCAAAAGGAGAAGGACAAGCAGCCGAGTTGGGTAGTTTGAAACGCTTTAAAGATGATGTAAAAGATGTATCTACTAATATGGAGTGCGGATTAACCATCAAAAACTTCAATGACCTTAAAGTTGGTGATATTGTTGAAGCCTTTGAAGAGGAAGAAGTAAAGCGTACTTTATAATAAATTGACCTTACTAAAGCCTCAAACCCCGTGTTTGGGGCTTTTATATTTTGTTAAAAGCAGTTAAGGGCGTGTAAAACCGCTTTTGTTTGATTATTTTTATACTATGCAAGGGATGAAAAAAGTGTTCGTATTAGGAGCTATATTGGTAGTTGGCTTGAGCAACTCAGCAATTGCACAATCTAAAAAAGTGGTTGCCGACAAAATTGTTGGACAGGTAGGGGATAAAATTATCTTACGATCTGAAATTATTAATACCATTGCGGATGCCAAGCGTCAAACGCAAGGCCAAGAAAACGTGGTATTGCCTAATGAGTGTCAGGTATTAGAAGGCCAACTGATTCGTAAAGCATTATTGCTTCAAGCTCAAAAGGATTCTTTAAAAGTAGAAGATGATGAAATTGAAGCTGAATTAGATAATCGAATTAGACAAACCATTCAGCAATATGGATCTAAAGATATTTTAGAGGAGATAGCGGGTAAAACAGTTTACCAATTAAAAGACGATTTTAGGGAAGCATTTCGTGAGCAAAAATTAGCAGATCAAATGCAACGTAAGATTGTTGATAATATCAAAATTACCCCAACTGAGGTGAAACAGTATTTTAGTAAAACACCTACCGATAGCCTTCCATTTTATGAGAGTGAAATTGAAGTGAGTCAAATCATGATGATTCCAAAGGCTAATAAAGATGTAGAAGAATATGTTGCAAAGCAGTTGTACGATTATAAAAAACAAGCGGAAGCGCAGGGGCCAAAGAAGTTTGAACAATTGGCAAAGAATTATTCGGAAGATCCAGGAGTTAAAGAAAATGCAGGTCAATACACTTTGAACAGAAACGATAAAAATTATGACCCTGCGTTTATGGCAGCCTCCTTTAGATTGAAGGAGGGACAAATTTCTCCTGTAATTAAGTCAAAGTTTGGATTGCATATTATCATGATGATTAGCCGTTCTGGGGATGAAGCCATTGTTAGACATATATTACGAATTCCACCGATTACCGAAGATGAAATAAAAGAAACAGTTGATAAATTAGATACTATTCGCAATCAAATTAAAGCTGGTAAGATCAATTTTGCAGAAGCAGTGAGTAAGTATTCTGATGATGAAAACAGTAAGTTTAGTGCGGGTTCTTTGGTAGGAAGAGATGGGTCTACTTTTATTTCTTTAGACATGTTAGATAAAGACATGATTAAGCCCATCAGTGATATGAAACCAGGTGATATTTCTTCGCCTCAAATTTATCAGGATGAGAGAGGTAGAAAAGTTGCTCGACTTATTTACTATAAAACTAAGAAAGATCCACATCGCGAAAATTTAAAAGACGATTACAATAGAGTAGCCCAACGTGCATTGGAAGAAAAAAAGAACTCAACTTTAGAAAAGTGGTTTAAAGAACATATACCTACTTATTACATCTTAATTGATAATGAGTTCACCAAGTGTCCGGAATTGGCACAATGGAAAGAAGCTGCTGTTAGCGCTGCTGAGGGAAGAAAGCAGTAATTTAATAAAGTATTGAAAATCAACCATTAAGACAGTTTAAGCTGCGCTTAATGGTTTTTTTATGCAAATTTTTGTCCAAGGAGGAAATTTTATTTGGAATATACATGTATGTACATGTATATTTGCATCGTGAAATTAGAACAAGCCATACAAAGCAATAAATTCAAGAACGAAATGCATAAAGCAAGTTTGAATATTTTGTATACTGCTTGGTGGTTGAAAACGCAAATGAGTAAGGTTTTAAAAGAATTTGGGTTAACACACGAGCAATACAACGTTTTACGAATATTGAAAGGAAAGTATCCAGAACAGCTATGTGTAAAGGATATCAGCTGCAGGATGATTGAGAAAAGCTCTAATGTTCCAAGAATTATTGATCGATTGGTAATTAAAAAATTGGTTAAAAGAGCAGATTCTCCTACAGATAAAAGAGAAACAGTTACCACATTAACCCAGGCAGGTTTAGCTGTTTTAGCTGCATCAACAGAAAGTGTGAATCAGCTGATGGATGAAATGGTAAAAATGGAAAATAAGGAAGCAGAGCAATTGAATGTATTGTTAGAACGCTTGAGGGGAACCGAAGTATAGTTTTTTTTAAATTAATATATGTATATACACTTAAATAAATAGTCATGAAAACAGTATTACACAAAGCAAACACGAGAGGTCATAACAGCTTTGGCTGGTTAAACAGCTTTCATAGTTTTAGTTTTGGCCATTACTATAACCCTGAAAGAATGCATTTTGGTGCATTAAGGGTTTTGAATGATGATACCGTTGCACCAGGAATGGGATTTGGCAAACATCCACATGATAATATGGAAATTGTGTCTATTCCCTTATCTGGAGATTTACATCATCAAGACAGCACTGGTAGAAACGAAATCATTCGTCAGCATGATGTGCAAATCATGAGCGCAGGAAGTGGAATTGCGCATAGTGAAATGAATGCAAATAAAGATCAGCAAGTAAAGTTTTTGCAAATATGGGTTATGCCAAAAGAATTAAATATCACCCCTAGATATGAGCAAAAATCTTTCAAGCCATCTGATAGAACCAATCAAATTTTGACAGCTGTTGCACCTGATAATAAAGATGCAGTTTGGATTAACCAAGACGCTTGGTTTTCATTGGCCAATTTTGATGCAGGAAAATCCACTGAATATCAACTACACCAATCAACAAATGGGGTATATGTTTTTGTGATTGGAGGAGATGCTACCATTAATGGAATTGAATTAAATGAGCGAGATGGTTTAGGTATTTCTGAAACCAATCAGCTTACCATTCAAGCAAATAGCAATACTGAAATATTGTTGATTGAAGTTCCAATGAATATAAATGCTAATTAAAATGAAAACAAGAACCATCGATACAATTGCTTATGGTCAACCCATGGATATGGGCGGATTTCCCATTCGTCAGGCATTGCCTTCAACTAAAGCAGATATGATAGACCCGTTTTTGCTCTTACATCATGCTAATATAAAAGTAGCCCAAGCGGTAGACGTTAAAAATGCAGGTGTTGGTCCGCATCCTCATCGAGGTTTTTCTCCTGTTACTTTTATTTTTAAAGGCGGCGTGCACCATCGCGATAGCAGAGGAAATAGTCATATTGTATATGAAGGGGGTACACAATGGATGAATGCGGGTATGGGTGTAATTCATAGTGAAAGGCCTCCTGAGAATATTCATGAATTAGGAAGTTCGCAAGAATTGATTCAACTCTGGATTAATACACCTGCTGCCAATAAAATGGATGCACCTGCTTATATTCCAGTAACCAAAGAAGATACACCTGTTGTTGATTCTACTGATGGATTAACAAGCATTCAAGTAGTTGCGGGCGAACTCAATGGGGTGAAAGGAGCGATTGTTCCTCAAACACCTATAAATATGTTCACTATTCATATGAAAAAGGGAGGTACTTATTTTATTCCTTTTACAGCAACACATAATGCGTTCATTTATGCATTAGAAGGCAATATCAAATTAAACGAGCAAGACGAATTACCGGCATTTTACATGGCTTCCTTTAATAAAGATGGGGAAGGCATTCAAATAACAGCAACAGCTGATAGTGTTTTATTAATGGGAACTGGGGAGCCTTTGAATGAACCCGTTGTATCTCATGGTCCTTTCGTAATGAATAATCAAACCCAATTACTGGAAGCTTTTAGAGATTATCAAATGGGTAAAATGGGTGTTCTAATTGAAGAGTAAAAATTTATAACAATCATATCATCAATCTAAAAATTAAAAAAATGGCAACTTACAAAATTGACCCAATGCACAGTGAAATCACTTTTAAAGTGAAGCACTTAATGATTACCAATGTAACTGGTAGCTTTCAACAATTTGATGCTACTTTAGAAGCAGAAGCGGATGATTTTAGCGATGCTAAAATTAGCTTTGAAGCTGCTATCGACAGCATTTCAACCAACAATGAACAAAGAGATACCCACCTAAAAAGTGATGATTTTTTTGCTGCTGCTACCCATCCTACACTAAGTTTTGTATCAACCTCATTTACCCATAAATCTGGTTCTGAGTACGCGCTTAAAGGAGATTTGACCATTAAGGGTAATACCAAACCTGTAGAATTAGCGGTAGACTTTGGTGGTAGAATGACCGATTTTTATGGCCAGGATAAAGCTGGTTTTGAAATTACTGGTAAAATCAATCGCAGTGAGTTTGGCTTAACCTGGAGTGCTGTAACTGAAGCAGGTGGAGTTGTAGTAAGCGATGAAATCAAGTTAAATATGGCTGTTCAAATGGTTAAGCAAGCATAAATAGGCTTGACTGAACCCAATCGCCAATTAATCGTTATAAGTATATGCAAATAGAAATTATTACTGGAAGCCCTAGAAAAGACAGTGTTACGTACAGAGTTGCGTTGCATTTACAGGCTGCCTTACGCGAGCACACCGATCATATAGTAGGAATAATTGATGTAAGAGAGTGGAACCTCCCTTTATTGCAAAATGTGTTTTCTTCAGTGGATCAAACACCCGAAGCCTATAAACCGCTCACAAAAAGAATGTTCGCCGCTAATGCGTTTATTTTGGTAACCCCAGAATACAACGGCAGCTATGCTCCCGCCCTACAAAACTTGTTAGATCATTTTCCTAAACAAGCTAGGAAAGCGTTTGGTATTGTAACTGCTTCTGTTGGAGCAATGGGTGGTATGCGCGCCTCTCAACAAATGTTGTTACTAGTTGCAGGGCTTTTTGGTATTGCTTCTCCTAATATGCTGATTATTCCTCAGGTGGATAAAAAATTTGACGGAAACGGTCAATTGTTGGATCTGGGTTTTAAACCTGCCATCGACAATTTTACTAAGGAATTACTTTGGTTGGCAGGTAATCTTCAGCCTGAGTCGGTTGCCGAAAAACGGACTGTATATAATTAATTTTTAAAAGGGTGGCGGAGTTGTAACTTCGCCATTCCTTTTTATATAGCACCATGAGCGATGAAATAAAACACGAATGTGGCCTGGCTTACATTCGTTTACGCAAGCCCTTCTCTTATTACCTCCAAAAACATGGAACGGTAACTTACGGCTTAAATAAGCTGTACCTTTTAATGGAAAAGCAACATAACCGAGGCCAAGATGGTGCAGGTTTAGCAATGGTTAAATTGAATATTGAACCAGGCAACCCTTACTTGCATAGAATGCGCAGCAATGCTCCTCAGCCGATTGCAGATTTGTTTTTCAAGATTGGTCAAGAAGTTCAGGAATTAGAAAAATACCAGCCAGATATTAAACAACATCCCGGTTTAATGAAAGGACATCTTCCGTTCTTAGGTGAGCTATTATTAGGTCATCTTCGGTATGGAACACAAGGAAAAAACAATGTAGAATTTTGTCATCCCTTTATTAAGAGAGATTTAATGCCAGGTAAAAATCTTGCCTTAGCAGGTAATTTTAACTTGGTCAATACCGATGAGCTATTTGATCAGATAGGAGTTAATCCTGGCGACTTTCAAAAGCAAAGTGATTTAGCTGCCATGATGGAAGTAGTGCATCATTACCTCGTAAAAGAAGATGAAGCAAATCCCAATAATGCCAATATAACGAATGTACTAAAAAACGCCACCCCCATTTTTGATGGAGGATATACCATTGGAGGTTTATTAGGCAATGGGCATAGCTTTGTTATGCGTGATGCACATGGAATTAGACCGGCCTACTATTACATTAATGATGAAGTCATTGTTGCAGCCAGTGAAAGAGCTGCCATTAGAACCACATTCAATGTGGGGGAAAATGAAGTACAAGAATTAATGCCTGGTACTGCTTTAATTGTAGATGATTTAGGGAACTACCGAATAGAAAAAATATTAGAACCTAAAGAAAGAAGAGCCTGCTCTTTTGAACGTATTTATTTCTCAAGAGGAAGCGATGAAAAAATTTATAGAGAAAGAATTGCACTCGGCCATCACTTAAGTGAAACGGTATTAGAACGTATTGCTTACGATTTAAAAAACACCATTTTTTCTTATATACCTAACACTGCTGAAGTAGCATTCTATGGATTGGTGAAGGGGATGGAAGAATACCTCAATAAAATTAAAGTAGAGCGCATTCTAAGTTGGGGGAATGATTTTACGCCCGATAAATTAGAAGAAATGGTGAACCGAAAAATTCGCCAAGAAAAAATTGCCATCAAAGATGTTAAGCTAAGAACTTTTATTACTGAGGATGCCAATAGAAACGAAATGGTACAACATGTGTACGATATCACTTATGGCACCGTTCGTAATAATGAAGATACTTTAGTGGTGATTGATGATAGTATTGTAAGAGGAACTACTTTAAAAGAAAGTATTATCAGAATGCTTTCAAGATTAAATCCTAAAAAAATAATTGTGGTGTCTTCTGCTCCTCAAATACGATACCCAGATTGTTACGGGATCGATATGAGTAAACTAGGAGACTTCATTGCATTTAGAGCTGCTATTGCATTGTTAAAAGAGCGCAATATGGAAGATTTACTTGATCAAGTACGGGATCAAATCATTGCACTTGAGAAAAATAATGCATTGCATACTGAAAATATAGTTCGCCAAATTTATAAGCCTTTTACTACGCTCGAAATTTCAGATAAGATTGCTCAACTCATTACTCCAGAGGGAGTGAATGTGCCTGTGGAAGTAATTTATCAAACCATTGAAGACTTACATGAATGTTGCCCTACTAATACGGGTGATTGGTACTTCACTGGAAATTATCCTACACCTGGTGGTAATAAAGTGGTGAATAAAGCATTCTTGAATTACCTCAGTGGCAAGAATGTAAGGGGGTATTAATCTTTTTTATCCATTTTTTGAATCAAGGTATTCATGGTAACCAACAACTCTTTCACTGATTGGTTGGTTATTGTGCTTTCATGAATAGGTAAAGCGGTTTGAATGCCGCCTACATGGTTAGGTGTAGTAATTAATTCAAAAAAACTTTTGTTTAGTGCTTCAGCAATTTGTTCTATTCGTGAAACAGTAAGATCTGTTTTACCTGTTTCTATTTGACTCAAGGCACTTGGGGTGATACACAATAGTTTGGCTAAGGAGTCTTGTTTTAATTCAGCCATTTCTCTATGGCGCTGAATATTCCTACCAATGATTTCTTTGGCTTTCATATATATTGGGTTTTGCTTAATAAATATATGAATTTACTTAATAATATGAAGTCATTTATTTTTTTTGGTAAATACTTAACAAAGACTTTTACATTGAAATTAATTTCAACTAAGCATAAAAATTAACCTGATCACTTAATTTTTGTGATTATCTAATTCAAAAAATTTATAAATGAAAAAGAAAATTCGAGTAATAACACTTATGGCGATTTTTTTTACAATATCGCAAGTAAAAAACCAAGCAAAAGCAGATATTACTCCTGCTCGTAATTGTGTTTATTCTGGCAGCTTTATTCAGTATTGTAGTTCTGGACCTTATCAAGTTCTTGGGTGTTTCGCAGCCTGGTATACTACTTGCGGCTACAATTCACCTGTAGTAAATTAATTAGTTGTCATAAAAGTTTGACAGAATAAGAATATGCATCTAAACTTTAGATGCATATTTATTAAATTAATAATTTATGAATTGGATTTTAAAATATTTAATTGTTTTATTAACAGTAACAATATTTTATAGTTGTAAAACTAGTGAAAATGAACACAAGCTGAAAAGATCAGCTAAAGGCTATTTTCCAAAAGAAATTAATATTCATTTTACGAACGATTTCAAAATTAAAGGAGCCTTGATTAGACAGATTTTTCCTTATAAAGGCAATTTGATTTTTCATGATCTCAATGTTACTAAAAATTATTTTTTTCATCAATACTCTTTAAAAGAAAAAAAAATAATAGGATCATATATAAAAAAAGGCACAAAAAAGGGTGAAGCTTTAGGTGGGTTCATGAGTGGAATTTATAATAATAACATTATTTGGTTTCATGATTTAACACTCTCTAGATTAGTAACAACTAAAATTTCAAGCTACTCCTTAAAATATGATACTACAAAAGTGAATCAGTTTAAACTCCCACGACATTATTATTCTATTCAAATGTTTGACAGCATAACACTTTTTGGGTTTGGGTCTAACCATACAAAGGAAAAAATACAAATGCTAAAACTAAATTCACTTAACAATGAAACTAATCTCTTTGGTAAATTTGAAAGCTTTCCTAAAAATATTCCATACTATGCTTCAAAAAAAGCATATGAGGGCCTTTTATATTTGAAGCCTAACAATGAAAAATTAGTAGTTGCTTACATATATACTGACAAAGTTGAAATTTTTGATTTAAAAACTAATAAGACAATTTTAGTTTATGGACCTGAAAATTTCGAACCAGACTTTACTCCTATTATGAAGTACGGGTTGCAAGATATCATTTTAGGGGAAAAAACAAAATTCGGATTTGTTAATGGCTGTACAACTGATAAATACATTTATTTGTTGTACTCTGGTAAGAGCATATTTGGTAAAAATGCAGATCAATCCAATTCAATCTATGTATATGACTGGTCTGGTAATCCTATAAAAAAGATGCAATTTAAAGAAAACATTAGTTCGTTTACTATACTTAATAATGACTCTGAAATTTATGTTTTTGATCCTCAAACCCAATTTTTGTTATCTGCCAAAATGCCGCAATAAATATGATTAAGATAAAAAATCATTTATTTTTCCATGGAATACTAACAATTGTTTTTTGCTATTGCATTTCGTGTAATGATAATATAAATAAACAATCCCCTGATGTTTCTAGCTTAAGTAGTAAAGAGTCAATATCTCACAGTAAGATAAAATGGCCAGACTCTTTGGTTACATACAATCCTTTCAATATAAAACTTGTTAAAGGAAGAGTATTGAAAAAATGCAAATTTAAATTATACGCATATTTAAATTTAGCTTGTAGTTCTTGTATAGCTGATCTTAATAGTTGGGCAAACGTAGCCCCATATTTAAAAGATAAAGGAGTAGAATTGATTTTTGTTTGTTATGCAAAAGATGATTTCGAATATTTCAAATACTTATATGAAAATAAAGATTTAAAACCGATACCATTCCCTTTTTATTTTGACTTAAAGTTTTATTTTCAAAACGCTAATTCATTTGTTAAAAATTTTCAGCCAGATCAAATTTTTTTAACTGACCAATTTGATAATATTTTATTACAGGGAGATATGATAAATACAAAAGAGATATATAACTCAATGATTAAAAAAATAAATCAGACTTTATGATAGGTAATAAAATATTTGTTTTAGTCATTTGTAGTTTTTACTCATTGGATGTAGTTGCCCAAATTAATGAACCAATATTGGCTACAGCCACCTACAAGTTTATTCATGTAAACGACACGAATAATCGAACCAATCCTATAAAAATAGAAATGTTTCTGAGGTTGGGGAAAACAAATAGCGTATATAGTAATGCCAGTTTAGAAACCAAAATAAAAGAAGAACGAAGAAAAGCGGAACAAACCTCATCCGGCCCAATAAGATCGGTACAAGGAGGTCCAATTGCAGTTGTTTCGAGTGCCGAAATGAATAGCGATTATTTTTTTCAAATTCCTAGCAAAAAGCAATTGATTCGCTATGCCAATTTAGGTATACAGGACTATAAAATGGCAATGACCTTGCCCGATTTTAAATGGGTTATAGAATCGGATACGAGGACAATCGGTAATTTTGTTTGTCAAAAAGCAGTTGGTAACTATGCTGGAAGGCAATGGATTGCTTGGTTTACAACTGAATTGCCTTTTCAATCTGGTCCCTGGAAACTAGGGGGATTACCCGGTTTAATTTTAGAAGCTAGAGATGCAAAAAATGAAGTACAATTTATTTTTAAAGAACTTTTTAAAAATACAGAACAAGGTAATATTGAGCCTATCCCAGGAAAGCCTGTTGCCATTAGTGAATCAGCGTTTGAGAAATCAAAGAAAAATTTTGAACTAGACCCATCTGGTACCGTTCAAGCTTTTTTACCACCCGGTTCTGAGCCCGCACCTTCGGTTTATACTGATGCTTCAGGTAAAATGTTAACTGGCAACGAAGCCAAAGCTGCCATTAAAAAAAATGCCAATAGAAAAACAAATAACCCGATTGAACTAGTTAATAACTAGGATGCTAAATTTTAAAACTCATAGGCTCCTTTTAAAGCAATTAAAAGCAAAATGTAAAATACTATTTACAGGCTTTGCATTACTTGTTTTTACAACCGCATATCCACAAAGCAAAACCATAACAGGTGTTGTAAAAGATAAAAAAACAAACAAACCCATCGCTAATGTAAGTGTGCTTATTAAAAACAAAACCCTCCAAACACGTCACTATTCTATAACCAATAACTTAGGTGAATTCAGTATAAACTTTACCAATATGCTGCAAAGTGATTCGCTTTATCTAGAATTAATATCACTCGGTTATAAAAAAACGCTAAAGTTGCTGGATTGGGAAACCAGTTTTTATTCATTTTTCTTAGAAGAGTCATTTATTGATTTAGATAAAGTGGAGGTTAAAACCATAGCCCCAATAAATTTAAAAGGAGATACGCTTAGTTATAACGTAGATTATTTTGCACGTAATGAAGATAGATCTATTGGAGATGTATTAAAGCGGATTCCAGGGATGGATGTGGATGTAAGTGGAAAAATTTCCTTTAATGGGAAAAATATTTTGAATTTGTATATACAAGGGGATGATTTAATGGATGGACGTTATGGATTGGCTACCAAGGCCATTAACAAAGACATGATTAAAAGTATAGATGTACTAAGAAATTTTCAACCTATTAAAGTTTTAAAAGACAAGTTGCCCACTACAGATGTAGCGGTAAATCTTATTCTAAAAGACGAGAATAGTATAAAATTAGCAGGGCAAGCTATGTTGGGTGCGGGTTTACCCAGCCAGTACGATATGGAATTAAATGCCATGATTTTTAATAAGAAATTAAAAACACTGAATAGCCTAAAATTGAATAACAGTGGTATAGATTATCAAAATGAATTTAAACAATTTCAAGCCGATAATTTTTTAAACAGCATTGATAATAAACGTCCAGATTTATTGCTTTCTTCTGCTTTAACAACAGATCCAGATATTCCAAAACTTTATTATTATCAAAATAAATCGGGTGTAATTAATTTAAATTCCCTGTATAATACCAAAGACACTATTCAAATCAGAACCAATGTGCAACTTTTTGCAGATAGAAACACCCTTAGTTTTGAAAACAATATCAATAATTTTACCCTAACCGATACAATTCAATTTAATCAAGTACAGCAGTCTTTAAGAAAACCATTTGTATTCAACGCTTCAATTAATCTAGAAGCCAATAAAACAAAAAGTTTTATTTCAAATAAATTGAGTTTTAATGCTAATTCAGATAATGATTTTAGTTCGGTACTTTTTAATAATGGTGGTTTTAACCAACAATTGTTGATTAATACAAAAGAGATTTCCAATAATTTTAATTGGATACCTAGGCTTAAGGGAAAAAATGTTTTAAATATAGGCATGAATTCTAGCTATAATAATATGCCGCAAATTCTCGATGTTTTTACTGGCTTAGAACCTACCATTTTAAACGGGGGGAACAATTATAAAGCTGTGCAACAGTTTGCTGAAACCCCTACTTTTTTTAATCATCTTACTAGTTCCTATTTAATTCAAGGAAGGATTAGGCAAGAATACCAAGCAGGAATTGTAAATGAATGGCAAGAACTCAATTCTGCGCTTCAACTTACCCAGTTAAATGGAAATATTACCCAATACACTGGCGATGTAGGAAACAAACTTATTTGGGGAAGAAACAAGCTATTTTTTACTCCAAAATATTTTTATAAAAATGATAAATGGCAAAGCTCAGTTTCTTTACCATTCATATGGCAGTCTATAACCTATAACCAATCCGATTATCAGCTCAATATCACTAATCGAAGATTCTTTTTTAACCCAAAGGCAACAATCCGATACGATTTAAATGCAGAAGATTATATTGAAGCAGACTACCAATTCAACAACAACTTGGGTAATATAGCTGGAATATATAGAGGACTCATACTCAACAATTATCAAACCTTAAATCGAAACGATGCAGCGCTGCAGGAAAAAAGAACTTCTAGTACAGGTTTGAAGTATAATTTTCAAAGAGCCCGCATTTTACTATTCGTGAATGCGGGTGTGAATTACAGTAAGGTTACAGCCAATACTATTTTATCGAGTACTATTTCAAATAATATACAGTCAACAGTTTTATTACCTTTTGAAAATGATCAAAGTAAAATTAGTATTGATGCATCAATTAAAAAATATCTATTTAAGTTAAAAGGTAATATTGGGTTTACTGCATTTTTTCAGCGCAGTTTTTTTAATCAATTTATCAATGGACAAAAACTATCGTTCAGCAACGATGCTATTTTACTAGCTGCACTAATTGATGCCAAAGTTGGAGAAGTATTTACTTTAAAGTATTCCGCAAATTTAAGTTTAAGCAGCAGTAAACAAAATAATAACGTAAACAATACGGCTGCTTTAGAAAATAGGTTTAGCAGACTCAACCAAGATATAAATTTTGGTTATAATCCTACGGACAAACTTTTTTTTAATGTAAGAGGAACTCATATGCATATTTCTCAACCAACTCAACCAACTATCAATTATGTTTTTATGGATGCGAGTATGCGTTATAAAATAAAAAAAATGGATCTTTCTTTGGAAGCTACTAATTTATTTAATATTCGAGAGTATAAGATTTTCAATGTATCCTCCAATCAATTTTCTGTGAATAGTTTTGAACTTAGAAATAGAATGCTAATTGCAAGGGCCATATTTAACTTTTAAAAACAAATAACTATGAAAAAAAACAATTACTTAAAACTATTATTTCTTGTTGCTTTTTTATTTCAAATAAAACAAGAAGTGAATGCAGCAATTCTAGTTGATACCATTCAATTTCAAAAATTCTCTAAAGAAAAAGAACTGAATTTAACTGAATACTTAAAATTGGAGGGTGGTTATATTCGCCAACTATTTTTAACGGACTCAAGTTTGGTTTTATTAGACTTAATGGCAATGACTAATCATTTTTTTAACCAATATTCATTAGTAGATAAAAAATTGAAAAGATCATTTATTAAACGGGGAACAAAATTAGGAGAAGCAATGGGAGGCTTCACTGGCGGCATTTATAATAAAGAGACTTTTTGGTTTCATGATATTTCATTGAATCGTCTGGTAACTGCAACTTTTGCTGGAAGTGTCGCCTCAGAACCAGTAAAACTGAATCAATTTACACTGCCTAATTTTTATCATACTGTACAAATGAAAGACGGTACTACTTTATATGGAGAGGGTTCTACACACGCAGAAAACAAAATTCAAGAATTGAATATATCCAACAATAAAGAAATTAATCTTTTTGATGTATACAATAAAAGACCAGCCAATATTCCTTATTATGCTTGGAAAAGTGCACACGAGGCTTTTCTTTTTAGTAAACCAACTAAGGATAAACTTGTTCTAGCTTATCAATTTACCGATAAGGTAGAAATACTGGATATAAAGACAAATAAAAGCAAAATAATTAGCGGCCCCATAAATGTTGAACCAAAATTTACACCCAGATTCAGAGATGGGCGGGATGAAGCCGTAATAGATGAAGATGCAATAATGGCCTTTATCAATGGTTTTATGACTAATAAATTTATTTATTTGTTGTATTCAGGCAAAACAAGACTTGAATCTAATACAGCCAATTACATTTTTGTATACGATTGGAATGGAAATCAGATAGAAAAAATAAACTGCAAGAAAGAGATATCTGCATTTGTAGTTTCTGATGATGATAGCACCATTTATGTTTTTGAACCAAGTTCACAATTAGTGTTAAATGCAAGTCTAATAGGTCTCAAAAAATGATATGGATTTTGAGCAATTAAGGAAGAATGTAATTTTCATAGGCAAAACTAACCAATTGTGTTAGGTTCTTTACATTGAATCGTTTGTACAAAGGCTGTATTCTTTTTTCTATAGCAGATGCTGAAACACCCAGTTCATCTGCTATTTCTTTAAAAGAATAACCTTTGGCAACATATTTTAGCGCTTCTTTTTCTTTACCCGATATGGTTAAAAATTTTTGAACAGCCTTATTGATTACTTTTTCAAATTCCTCTTTGTCGGGTCCATGCACATCATAGCGCATGACCATTCCTAAATGTAGGTTCCGATTAATTCTAAATCGACCAATAATATGATTAACCATCCCATCTTCATCTACGGAGAGTATACCTATTTTAACTTCCATAGGAACCATGCTTCCATCTCGGTGAATTTTTTTTAATTCAACAGTGAAGCTGTAATTTTTGATTCCTGTTTTTTTACTTAAAATAAAATCTATCGTTTTTGCATTGATCTCGTGTGCAAAAGAAACGTAACTAGCATCTGTTTGCTTAATAATGGTCTGCAGGGTTATCTCATCGTCTTTAAAACCCAATGTTTCTTCCCATCCATCTGCATAAATCAGCTTCTTTTCTTTGAAAGAATAAATATAAATGGCTTCGTCTGGAAACCGAATTAAGCTTCTTTTATATTGTTTATAAAGGCTGCTACTGGTATCTGCTGGCAAATCAGTTACGACTGATGGGTCTATTTCAGGCGTCTTATTGGATTTGTTCATACCCTAATATAGTAAAAACTGAGTAATTACACAGTTGTTGGGACTAAACTATTGAACTAAGTTTGCACTAATTAATTATCGGGGGGTAGTTAATTTTTAGGTCGCAATCCGAAAGGTCTGCGGCCTTTTTTATACCCTATAACAAATGGCGTTGATATTCATGCCAGCCCCAACAGATGCGAACATTACAATATCACCTTTTTCGAGTTGATGTTCGTTTAATTCGCCTCTATTTACTAAATCGTATAAAGTAGGTATGGTGGCTACCGAGCTATTGCCTAGTTTATGTATACTCATTGGCATGATATCTTTTGGAACTTCTTTAATTCCATAGAGTTTAAACAATGCTTTAATGAATCCCTCATCCATTTTTTCATTGGCTTGGTGCAAGAAAAACTTTTTTACTTCAGTTACTTCGACACCACTTTTTTCTAAGCAGGCTTTCATGGCAAGTGGTACATTTTTGATGGCATATTCATACACTTTTCTGCCCTTCATTTTAATATACCTTACTGCTGGGTCTGCATCGGGTAGGTATGACTTACCCATTGTAATATATTTGAGTTCATCGTTACAATGACTTTGCATACTGCTGGCAATAATACCTGAATCTGTTTCATCCCCTTCAACTCCCTCAATGATTGTAGCTCCAGCCCCATCACTAAAAATCATACTGTCTCTATCATATTGATCTATCACCCTACTAAGTGTTTCGGTTCCTATCACCAAGCATCTTTTTGCTAAACCAGCTTTGATAAAAGCATCGGCTTGTGTAACCCCTAAAATCCAACCCGGACAACCAAATAATACATCATAGGCAACACAGTTAGGATTAATAATACCTAAAGCATGTTTGATATGGGATGCCAATGAAGGCACTGCATCAGATTGGATGGTATTTTTTAAAACATTCCCGAAATTATGTGCTACAATAATTTGATCGATGGTTTCATGGTCTATACCAGCGTCTTCAATAGCGTGTTTTCCAGCGATGGCACCCATATCACAAGCAGTGAATTCATTGCCCGCATAACGGCGTTCTTCAATGCCTGTGATATCTTTAAATTTCTCTACAATTTCCGACGATGCAGTTGCTATTTTAACATGATCCTCCCCATAAAAATCTTGCGACGCAAAATCTTTATTCGTTTTAATATGTGGAGGAATATAACTTCCTGTTCCAGTAATAACTGTTCGTATGGCCATCGTTCCCTATTTATAAGTATTGGTCGCCTTTATTGCGTTTTACCTCAGCAACATACTCTTTAATGGCTTGTTCTTTTTCTTTTTTACAAATCATTAGAACATCAGGCGTATCAACTACAATAAAGTCGTCTAATCCTTGTAAGAGTAATAGCTTTTCTTTTGGTGCAGAAACCATACACTTAGTAGCATCTATTACAATCACATTTTCTGATGCAACTGCATTGCCTAAGTAATCTTTTTCTAAGTTATCATATGCACTATTCCAAGTACCTAAATCGCTCCATCCGAATGATGATGGAATAACATACACATTATCTGCTTTTTCCATAATAGCAAAGTCTATGGAAACATTGGTACAAAGCGGATAAATTCTATTGATTGCTTCCTTCTCGGCAGGCGTATTAAAATGGGCTTTCTCTGCATCAAACAATTCATACATTTCTGGTTGATATTGTTCAAATGCTTTCATCACATTTTTAACTTGCCAAACAAAAATACCGGCATTCCATAGGAAATCTCCACTGGCCAAAAAGGTCTTTGCCAATTCTAGGTTAGGCTTCTCGGTGAATGTCTTTACTTTATAAATTCCCTCTGCTACTTGCATGGGTTCATGCTGAATATACCCATAACCTGTATTTGGATGAGTGGGTTTAATCCCTAAGGTTACCAAAGACTTGATATTCGATACAAAATCTAAAGCTTGTAAAGTGATTTTTCTGAAATTTTCATTATCCAAAATCATATGATCGCTTGGCGCTACTATTAAAGCTGCTTCAGGATCTTTTTGTAATAATTTGTAAGAAATATAAGCAACACAGGGTGCGGTATTTTTTCTACTCGGCTCTGCAAGAATATTTGCAGGGTCTAATTCTGGTAGCTGTTCTTGCACAATCGAAACATACTCATCCGATGTAACAATAAAAATATTTTCGTTAGGAATAAATGCCGCATATCTTTCGTAGGTCCATCTAATTAAAGACTTTCCGGTATTTAAAATATCTAGGAACTGTTTTGGATAACTCGTTCTGCTCTGTGGCCAAAAACGACTTCCAATCCCTCCGGCCATAATGGCTACATAATGGTGTTGATTCATATTAAATAGGCTTTATTGTGCGCTTAAAAAACGAACGCGCTGTAAACTTATTGCTTTATTTAAACAATTCCTTCCTTTATTAAATCATGTAAATGAATGATGCCTTTGTAAATGTTTTTTTCTGCTACCACCAATTGGCTGATATCGTGTTTTTTAAGTAATTCAAGTGCTTCCACTGCCATTGCTTGCGGGTCTATAGTGACTGGGTTACCCGATAAAATATCGGCAGCACAAATTTGACTGATATCACTGGTTTTTTCGAGCATTCGTCTGAGGTCTCCATCCGTAATAATACCTTTCAATTCCATATTTTCGTCAACCACCGCTGTAACCCCCATCCTATTTTGAGTGATTTCTACAATCACTTCTTTTAAATTGGCTGTTGGTAGCACTTTTGGTTTTTCATTGGCTTTTGATAAATCTTCTACCCGCAAATAAAGTCGCTTTCCCAAATTACCCCCTGGATGAAATTTAGCAAAATCCCTATTATTGAACTGATTCAGTTGCATTAAACAAACTGCTAACACATCTCCCATCACCATCTGTGCAGTGGTGCTACTGGTAGGAGCCAGATTATTGGGACAGGCTTCTTTTTCTACAGTGGTGTTTATGACTAAATTGGATTGCTTTGCCAAAAAGCTATCCATATTGCCCACCATCCCAATCAATAAATTTCCAAAATTGTTTATTAAAGGAATGAGCACTTTAATTTCAGGGCTTTCCCCACTTTTACTTATGAGCATGACCACATCATCTGGGGTAATCATGCCTAAATCTCCATGTATCGCATCTGCTGCATGCATAAACAATGCTGGAGTACCTGTAGAATTAAGGGTTGCTACTATTTTCTGTGCTACAATAGCACTTTTGCCAATTCCACTCACAATTAATCGGCCTTTTGCCTCATGAATGGATTGAATTATTTTTTCAAAGTCTTTATCAATAAATGCTTTCAAACCCAATACGGCAGAAGCTTCTGTTTCAATTGTTTGTTGTGCTAGTGCTTGGATATTTGTATTCATGCTTGGCAAAGGTAAACTTTAACAGCTTAGCAAGGGTAATGCATAAGGTATTCATTAACTTCGTTCCCCTTTTGCAAAAAGGCCTTGATTTCAATATAAATGTTGAAATATTCAAGGAAAAATAGCAAAAATTGTTTAACTTTTACAAGCATAGAATGTTCTTAGCTATAGAAAACTGATATCCCCCAATGGCAACTAGTACCACAAAAGCTCCGTCAAAGACTGCAATAAAAAAAACTGCAACTAAAAAGGCTGTTTCTTCAAAAGCCTTAGGATCAACTCATCAATATCCCATTCACTCGGCTTTGGAACAATATTTTGGTTTCAAAGAATTTAAAGGAACACAAGAGTCGGCCATTAATAGCTTGCTCGATGGGAAAGATACTTTTGTAATCATGCCAACGGGCGGTGGTAAAAGCCTTTGTTACCAATTGCCTGCTCTAATATTGGAAGGCTGTGCCATCATTGTTTCGCCTTTAATTGCCTTGATGAAAAATCAGGTTGATTTAGTAAGGGGATATAGCGAAAATGATGAAGTAGCCCATTTTTTAAATTCTTCTTTAAATAAGGGGCAAATAAAAGCGGTTAAGGACGATTTAAACAGCGGCAAAACCAAGTTACTCTATGTAGCCCCAGAAACCCTAACGAAACAAGAAAATCTGGAATATTTTAGTGACCTTAAAATTTCTTTTTTTGCAGTAGATGAGGCACACTGTATTTCGGAGTGGGGGCACGATTTCAGGCCTGAGTATCGTAGATTAAGGGAAATGATGGATATCATTAATCCAGACGTTCCAGTGATTGCTTTAACGGCAACCGCTACACCTAAAGTACAGAGTGATATTGTAAAGAACTTGGGGTTAAGAGAAGCAAATATTTTCATCTCTTCTTTTAATAGAACCAATCTTTTCTACGAAATTTTACCTAAAATCCAAAAGGAACAAACGGTAAAAAGTATTGTAAAATTCATTAGTCAGCATAAGGGGAAGAGTGGGATTATTTACACGCTGAATCGAAAAACGACGGAAGAATTAGCTGAGTTATTGGTGGCTAATAAAATAAAAGCTGTAGCGTATCATGCTGGTCTAGACCAAAAATTGAGGGCAGACAGACAAGACCAGTTTTTAAACGAAGATGTTCAAGTAATTGTTGCTACAATTGCATTTGGTATGGGTATTGACAAGCCAGATATTCGGTTTGTGATACATTTTAATATTCCCAAATCAATTGAGAATTATTATCAAGAAACGGGTAGAGCTGGAAGGGATGGTTTAGAAGGGATTTGTGTGTTGTATTATTCTCACAAAGATGTTTCAAAGTTAGAGCATTTAATGCGCGATAAACCATTGAGTGAGCGTGAAGTGGGTGCGCAGTTAATTGATGAAATGGTAGCTTATTCTGAAAGTGCAGTATGCAGAAGAAAAATCTTATTGCATTATTTTGGTGAAGATACCGAAACAGAAAACTGTGGTTTATGTGATAACTGTAAGAATCCAAAAGAAAAATTTGAAGCTAAAGAGGAAGTAGTAAAAGTGCTTAAAGTAGTAAATGCTTTAGACGGAAGATTTGTTACTGATTATGTAGTGAATGTATTGTTGGGTAAACTCACGCCACAAATAACAATGTTCCGCCATGATGCTTCACCTGTGTTTGGAATTGGAAAAGATAAAGAGCCTCATTTATGGAATAGCTTAATTAGACAAATGCTTTTAGAGAATTTGCTTATTAAGGATATAGAGGAATATGGTTTGATAAAATCTAGCGACAAAGGCCAGAAATTTTTAAAGAAGCCCAGTTCCTTTAAAATGGTATTGAATAATTTATTTGAAGATGCCAATGCCGATGATGAAGAGGGTGAAGGCGCTGCCCAAACAGGTGCTGCTGCAGATGAGAAATTATTTGCGATGTTAAAAGAACTCAGACAAAAAGAAGCAAAGAAAAAAAGCCTTCCTCCATTTGTGATTTTCTTAGAGAGTTCTTTACAAGATATGGCAACCCTATATCCTACCACATTAGACGAAATGAACAAATGTCAAGGGGTAAGCAAGGGGAAAGCCATTAAATACGGCAAACCTTTTGTTGATTTAATTGCCACTTATGTAGCAGAAAATGATATTGAAAAGCCAGATGATTTTGTCATGCGCAGTGTAGCTAATGCTGCTAGTAATAAAATCTATATTATTCAAAATGTAGATAAAAAAATACCCTTAGAAACCATTGCTAAAAACAAAGATTTAAAATTAGATCAGTTGTTAGAAGAAATGGAAACCATTGCTGCTAGTGGCACCAGGCTTAATCTAGATTATGCTATTGATGAGTGGTTGGGCGAAGACGAACAGGATGAAATACTCGAGTATTTTAAAAGCTGTGAAACTTCTTCATTAGATGTTGCTCGCGAAGAGTTATCTGAATTTGATTTTAACTGGGAGCAGTTAAAAATTATGCGTATCAAATTCTTGAGTGTTTATGGAAATTAGTAGTTATTTTTTTAAATAACTACTAACCCGATTGCGCAAGTTTTCTTGGATATTTAAATAATATAAGTTGATATCTGCCACATGATAATTATTGGTAGTATAGAATATATTTCCAAAAAATTTTGGTTTGGGCGTCCATAAAACATTGCCCTCAATTTTTGCGGATGCAACTGATGGCACAATTTTATTGAACTTTAATAAAACCCCACCTTTGTTTAATTGTCTATCTGCAAATGTTTCTTCATTTGTCCAGGTTAATGGATTGGTTACAATTGCTTTAGATTTTTCTTGTAGAATTAATGGTGGAGTATAGCCCTCTCTATAAGTTCGCCAACTTACGATGCATCCAGTTTGTTCGGGTGTTGCACAGGCTTTAATTTTTGTAAACTCTGCTTCTGCAACCGGTATGCCAATCAAGTAAGCCGCTACCAATTTATTTTGAAGGGCTTGGTCATCAAAAAATTCTTTGAGCAGTCTTTTCCCGTGTGTAGTTCCTTGGCTGTGCGCTGCTATGATAATTGGTTTTCCTTTATTAAGATTATTTAGATAGTAATTAAATGCTGCTTTCACATCTTGATATGCTAATTCAAATGCGGCAATTGCTGCACCACTGTCAGTTGCATTTTTAGGAAAATAAGCTTGCAAATTTGCTTGACGGTATCTTGGCGCAAACACCCGTCCTACTTGGTTAAATGCGCTTGCTTGAAATAAAATAGTGGAGTAATCCGTTTTTGCATTCAATTCGTTATTGCCAATAGGAGCACTATATCCAAAGGGTAACTGGTCGTCTGTATAGGTAGTGGGATGAATAAAGAAAACATCTACTGCTGAATCAATCATATGATTGGTTCTTAGGGGTTTAGGCACACTATCTGCAGGGTCTTTTTTGTAAGGATGGGCTGCCCAAAAGTATAAATCTCTATAATCGGGCACACTAACTTGATCTCTTTGTTCGTACTGCTTCGCCATTTGTTTGTATGGGGCACTACAAGCAAATGCAAGGATTGTCATACTTAAAATGAATAGATAAGATGGCTTCATGCGTTAAAGGTCTAGCTTTTTAATGAATTCTTGCCTATGACCTGCTATTATTGAATTTGCTGTATTTTCGTAAAAATATATTGCTATGGCCATACCAGTTGTTGATTTAGCCGAATTTACTCATGGAACACCCGAGCAAAAAGCTTCTTTTGTACAAAGTCTTGGAAAAGCGTATGAAGAAGTAGGATTTGTTGCAGTTAAAAATCATGGAGTTCCAGATGAATTAATAGCCAACCAATATGAATATGTACAACAATTTTTTGCACTTCCACTAGAAAAGAAAAAACAATATGAAATTCCTGGATTAGCAGGTCAACGTGGTTATACTAGTTTTGGGAAAGAACACGCTAAAGGAAGTGATGCCCCAGATTTGAAAGAATTTTTTCAATATGGCCAAACAGTTGAAGACCATGATGCCATAAAATCAGAATATCCAGATAATGTTCAAGTGGCTGAAATTGCTCCATTAAATGACACTTTATTTAGCGCGTATAGAAATTTTGAAAAAAGTGGTAAAGCATTATTGCAAGCAATTGCATTGTATTTAGGTTTAGACGAACATTATTTTGATCAATATGTACATAATGGAAATTCCATTTTAAGATGCATTCATTACCCACCAATTACCCATGAACCCAAATCTGCAATCAGAGCAGAGCAGCATGAAGACATTAATTTAATTACATTGTTGGTAGGTGCTTCCGCTGATGGTTTGCAAATTTTAACGAAACAGGGTGATTGGGTAAATGTTACTTCATTACCAGAACAAATTGTGGTGAATGTTGGAGACATGTTGCAACGCCTTACTAATAACAAACTAAGAAGTACCACACACCGTGTAGTAAATCCTGCAAGAGAATTATGGCATACCAGCCGTTTTTCTATGCCTTTCTTTTTACACCCAAGGAGTGAAATGAGCTTGGCTTGTTTAGAAAGTTGTATTGATGAAAATAATCCAAAAGCATATCCAGATGCAACTGCAGGTGAATACCTTGATGAGCGATTAAGAGAAATAGGGCTAAAGAAATAATGATACTTGAATTTGTTAAGACATATCCCCTTTATGAAAGCTGTGTTCATGCACAGTATTACTGCTTTTGGTGGTCCTCAAGGTCATTTGGGAATGATGATCAAAACATTTGTTCAGCAACGTAAAGATGTTTCTGAGGAAGAATTATTAGACTATAATGGTTTCTGTCAAATGCTGCCAGGAGCATCTTCAACCCAGGTATTAACTTTAATTGGTTACAAAAGAGGTGGTATTCCATTGGCCATTTTTACGCTATTGATTTGGATTATCCCCGCGTCTATTTTAATGTCTGGTCTATCCTTTTTATTGGACTACTATGATAAAATAGCCCATCCATCTACCATTTTTCGATTTATACAACCTATGGCCATTGGTTTTATTGCGTATTCTACTTTACGAACTTTTAAAGTAGCGATACATAATACGATTACTTGGGTAATCTTAATTATAGCTACAGTTGCCACTTTCTTTGCCTTTAAAACACCATGGGTATTTCCTATTTTGATTGTATGTGCAGGTATTGCTACTAATTTTAGCGATAAGCGAATTCCACAAAAGGGGGTTCCACCTAAGCAGGTGAAATGGGGAAACTTACTGATTTTTTTATTTCTTTTTGGGGTTACTGGGTATTTATCAGAAACAGCTACAAAACAAAACTGGGAAAACAGAAAAGTATATAATCTTTTTGAAAACAACTATCGTTTTGGTAGTTTGGTTTTTGGTGGAGCCGACGTATTGATGCCTCTGATGTATGAACAATATGTAACAAGACCTCAGTCTAAAAGAATCATCCAAAATAAAAGAGACGTACTTAAAATTAATCGAGAAGATTTTTTAACAGGATCTGGAATTGTAAGAGCCATACCAGGACCTGTGTTTTCAATTGGTGCTTTTACTGGAGGCATGGTGCTAAAAGACCAAGGAGTCACTAAACAGTTAATCGGGTGTGTCATTGGGGTAGTAGCTATTTTTTTACCCAGTGCATTATTGGTATTATTCTTTTTTCCTGTATGGCATAATTTAAAGAAATATGCAGTGATTTTCAGGTCTTTAGAAGGAATAAGGGCCTCGGTAGTAGGTATTATGGCAGGCGCAGTAGTTTATTTATTAAACGACCATATTTTACCTGATTTATGGGTTCAAAATTGGTCTATTCTTTGGGATTTGGCAATTGTTCTCGCTACATTTTTGGTACTTAGATTAAACAAAGTACCCGCTCCTTTTATTGTAATTAGCTGTTTAATTTTAGGTGCAATTGCCTAATTTTTGTATCTTCCTTTACATCATAAACCTTTCTCATGGTAACTATTGCTTTATATAATTTAAAAGGAGGGGTAGGAAAAACTGCAGCTACAATAAACCTTGCGTACCTAAGTGCAAAGCAGGGGTACAAAACACTAATATGGGATTTAGACCCGCAGGGTTCTTCTTCTTTTTATTTAGGAGCTACTGCAAGTGTGAAAAATGAGGCAAAAAAAATATTGACTGGAGAATTGGATTTGGCTAACGCTATTCAACCCTCAGCCTACGAGAACCTAGACATCATACCTGCAGATCTTTCTGCAAGGCATGCAGATATTTTATTGAATGATATGAAGCAAAGCAAGAAAAAAATTTCTTCAATACTTGCATCCATTAAAAACGACTACGATATCGTTTTTTTAGATTGTCCTCCTGGTATTTCTGTTTTGCACGATGCGGTATTTACAGGAGTTGATTGGATATTAATGCCTAATATACCTACTACTTTGTCTATTCGCTCTTTTGAATCTGTATTGAATTATTTTAAAGAAAACGATTTAGACTCTTCAAAATTAAAATGCTTCTTTAGTATGGTAGACCATCGAAAAAATCTCCATCACGAAGTAATTAATGAATTTTATAAGGACAAATTGTTCTTTAAAAGCTATATACCCTATTTAAGTGATGTTGAAAAAATGGGGGTTCATGAATCACCTTTAGAAACATTTGCTGCCAGCAGTTATGCTGCACAGTGTTATAAAGATCTTTGGAAAGAAATTAAACAGCGTTGCATCAATTAATATGGATAGAGAAATTACTTCATGGTATAGTCCAGCCTTAAACAAAGAGATGCCCATAGCATCTTACGGACATTATGGATTTGCTATTTTATTAATACCTACTGCAGCAGCAGACTATTTGGAGTATGAGCGATTCCAGTTAATAGACGCTATTGCTCCATTTATTAATTCAGGAAAGTGTAGGGTATTTAGTATTGATAGCATGAACAAAGAAAGCTGGATGAATAATCAGATGCTTCCTGAACATAAAGCTATTAGGCATAACCAATTTAATGAGTACGTTTTTAATGAAGTGGTTCCTTTTATTCGTAGTTGTACTAGTGATGAAACTATGATATATACTTGCGGGGCCTCATTTGGAGCACTTCATGCAATGAATTTATTCATGAAAAGACCTGATATTATAAATGGAGCAATTAGTATGAGCGGTGTCTATGATTTAACAGAATACACCAAAGGTTTTTGGGATGATCAAGTGTTTTATAATAGCCCAGTACATTATATACCCAGCTTAAACGATAATTGGTATTTAGACAAGATTAAATCGAGTCATCATATTCATATTTATACAGGGAGCGGTAATTTTGAAGATCCTGATGCCGCTAAAAACTTTGCTGGTATTCTTTATACCAAAGGTATTTGGTATGATTTAGACGTTTGGGGCCCAGATATTCACCACGACTGGCCAACTTGGCGCTCTATGTTGCCCTATATTTTAGATAAAAAATTCTAAACTGTAAAAAACACGTTAATTCCCTTTCGATATATGGTACTCTGCCTTGGCTGAATTAATATTACATATTAATCAACGGCAATTGAGGCATTTTTCTGGAATAATTGGATTTTTAACACTACTGCTTTTAACTGTTTGTACTACTGGTGCTCAAGCACAGTATACAACAGTGAGTGGAAATGTGTATGATATTTCAGCAAGAAGACCGTTAGAGGCAGTGGCTGTGCAAAGTACTTCAGGAAGGGGTACCATCACCGATTCAACTGGATATTATATTTTGACGGTGCTAAAAACCGATTCAATTTGGTTTTCGTTGATAGGAAAAGCTACCATGAAATATCCGGTAGACACAATTAGTAATTTGGAGCGTTTTAATGTAATGATTCACGTACGTTCATTTGATTTACCTGAAGTAAAAGTTCGCAACAATTATTACAGATATGATTCTGCTATGAACCGACAGGATTATGCCAAGGTATTCAACTTTAAAAAACCCAGTTTGGGTGTTGTGTCTAGCCCAAATTATAATCCAGGAGCCACTGTTGGGTTTGACTTAGAAGGAATCATCAATATGTTCCGAGTAAAACGAAACAGAAGTATATTGACTTTGCAAAAAAGACTGCTTGAAGAGGAAGAAGAAAAATATGTGAACAGTAGATTCTCTAAATTATTTGTAAGAAAAATTACAGGTTTGCAATCTCCAGAATTAGATACATTCATGCGAAGATATCGCCCTACTTATGGATTGGTAAAACTCTTAAACGATTTAGAGTTGGGTTATTATATTGGTCAACAATTCGAAGAGTATAAATCTACCAAGTATAACTGGCGGGGAGGATTATACAGGAGAAGAGAAGATCAGTAATATTTCCTAGCAACTGGCATTTAACGCTTTTTTACCCAATAATTTTATCAAAGGCAATAAAGCTCCAAATCTTTCATCCTTACTAAATCCATTTTTGTATCGATGATAAATCTGTTGAGCAATTACCGCATTCTTAAAAAGGCCAAATACATAGTAGTAATTGATATCTGTTAAGTCTCTTTTAGTTAGTAAAGCATAATAGTCAATTAATTCGGTCCTAGTTAAATTTCCTGGTAACCATGAACAATTGTATTGTTGAAAAACGGGTTCTTCATCTTGCTCAAACCAATAAGCCAACATAGCACCTAGGTCCATCAATGGATCTCCTACAGTAGCCATTTCCCAATCTAACACAGCTATTACATTGGTTAAATCATTATTAAAAACGATATTATCATATTTAAAATCATTGTGTAATAGTGAAGGTGATTGTTCCTTTGGATGATTATTTTTTAGCCATTCAGCAACTTGATTCATCGATTCAATCAAATCGGTTTCTGCAATAAAATATCTTTTAATCCAACCTTCTACTTGTCTATTAACATAACCCGCTGGTTTTCCTAGTTCAATCAATTTTGTTGTTTCAATATCTATCGCATGAATTTGAGCCAATGTTTCCACTAATTGCTTTGCACAATGCCCAAATTGATTGGGTGAGATGTTGAGTTTAGGGGCATTGTATGCCCTTAAAATAATCCCCTCTATTTCTTCCATTATATAAAAAGGAGTGCCTGCAATATCGGAATGATTGTAATAAAGAATTGGTTGAGGCACTTTAATAAAAAAGGGTCTTAATGTATTCAATACTTTATACTCTCGCTCCATATCATGTGCCGATTGAATTTTAGCACCTGCTGGTGCCATCCGCATCACAAAATTTTGATTTGAAGTGGCTAACCGATAAGTTAAATTAGAATAACCACCTGCAAATCGAGTTATAGAAATAATGGGTGTAACACTTGTAATATTTTTGTTCAATAAATCATTCAGTTGATTTATATCAATCGATTCATTCTCTGAAAGCGCTACTGTTTTTTCCATCTTACTACTATTTTGTTTTTTTGCTCATTCCGTATTTTTTTAGAATACTCAAAGCCAAACTTTGCTTGTGCACTTCATCCGCCCCATCCCAAATTCTGGCTCCTCGTTCATGCTGAAACAGATTGGCCAACATGGTTTCATCCGATAAACCCATAGCGCCATGAACTTGTATAGCTCTATCTAATACTTTTAAGACCATATTGGCTACAAAAAATTTGATGCCTGCAATTTGGTCACGGGTGGCTGCTGCACCATACAAATCAATATTGTGTGCAGTTCTCAACACCAATAATCTTGATGCATCTATTTCAACCCTACTTTCTGCAATAAATCCTTGAATAAATTGTTGATGCCCCAACATTTCACCTTCTTTAATTTCTCTAGTAGCCGCTCGTTGGCACATCAAGTCAAAGGCTTTTTCTGCAATTCCAACCCATCGCATGCAATGGTGAATTCTGCCTGGTCCCAACCGTTCTTGCGCCAGCTTAAACCCTGATCCCTCTGTACCAATAATATTATTAATAGGGATTCTACAATTTGTATAACGAATCTCAGCATGACTTGCCCAACCTTCTCCTGCTTCTCCAAAAACAGGAATATTTCTGACTAATTCAAACCCTGGTGTATCCGTTGGAACAATAAACATACTGGCTCTTTCATGTGGCGCAGCGTTCGCATTCGTTACGGCCATCACTACTGCAAAAGCAGCTCCGTCGGCAGATGAAGTAAACCATTTGTGTCCATTAATAATATATTCGTTTCCTTCTTTAACAGCAGTAGTAGCAAGCCTTGTAGGATTAGAACCGGCCAATTCGGGTTCGGTCATTGAAAAACAACTGCGGATTTTTCCTTCTAATAATGGTTGTAAATAAGTTGCTTTTATTTCTTCAGACGCAAAACGAGCAATCATTTCTGTATTGCCAATATCGGGTGGTTGTGCATTAAAAGTATACTGCCCATAATAGGGCGATAAAGATAATATTTCACTCACTTGCCCAAACTCACATAAGGTTAATCCCATACCTCCGTCATGAACAGGTAAGTGTAAATTCCACCACCCTTTTTCTTTTACTATTGCTCTTTTTTGTGCCAGTATTTTTTCGGTTTCCTTAAATGGTCGAGTAGTATGCTCATTTTCTAATGGAATTAATTCGGTTTCTACAAAATCCCGAATAGCAGGCAATAAAATTTCTAAACGCTTGGTAATAAAAATGGCTTCCATAATAAATCTTTAAATAGTAACACCGCCATCTGCAGTAAATAAAGTACCTGTGCAATATCCCGAAGCGGGAGCTGCTAAAAACAATGCCAAAGCTGCAATTTCATCTACAGAACCCATTCTTGAAATGGGAGCCATTTTTACAAATCGGTTTAACCATTTTTCATCTTGCCAAAGCGCTTCCGAGAATTTAGTTTTTATAAGTCCTGGACAAATCGCATTCACTCTTATTCCATCAACACCCCATTCCTTGGCAGTCACTTTGGTGAGCATATTTAATGCTGCTTTGGAAACTGAGTATAAGCCTAATCCAGGGTCAGGTGTAATGCCTGCAATAGAACTAATATTGATAACCGAACCTCCTCCTCTTTCTTTCATGATGGGGTAAACTAATTTCCCTAGCTCAAAAGGGGCTTTCACATTTACATTCATAATTTTATCAAAGGCCCACTCTTCGCAGGTTACAACAGGACCAAAAACCGGGTTACTAGCAGCATTGTTTACTAGTATATCAATGCCTCCATACAATTCAACTGTTTTATTAACCAGTATTTTGCAAGCTTCAATATCTCCTGCATTACCCGCAATGCCGGTACAGATTCCTCCTCTTTCAACAATAGAAGCAGCCACTTTATCTAATTCTTCTTGTTTGCGTGAGTTGATCACAACCGCTGCACCACTTGCTGCAAAATATTGGGCGATGGCTTCTCCAATGCCTTTACTGGCACCAGTAATTAAAGCTACTTTTCCATTTAAACTAAACGCTTCATTCAATTGCCAGTCTTTTCAATTTCCACATAGTTCTTGCTGCCTTGGGTAATATTATGTAGAGTTCATTTTTTCCTGCCCTTATTAATATTTCCTTTGCTACTTCATTGGCTTCTAAGCCCGATCGATCTATAAATGTTTGAGTGATTTTTTTGGTAGCAGCACCTCCTCTTACAGACTGTGCAATATTCGTTTTAAAATAAGTGGGTTGTATACAAGAAACATGAATGCCAAAATCATATAATTCGCTATACAATGTTTCGCTAATTGCAACCACGGCGGCTTTGGTCATATTGTATCCGGCCATTGTAGGAGCGCAGCTGATGGCTGCAGCACTTGCTGTGTTTAGGATATGCCCATAACCTTGTTTTTTCATTGCTGGTATAAAATACCAACAACCATATAAGACCCCCATCTGATTTATTCCTACCATCCATTCGTAATTTTCTAAGGAATAGGTTTCAAATTCAGACCCATCACCAACACCTGCATTATTAAATAACAAATCAATTCCCTCTGCATCAAACAAAAATTGTTCAGCAATTTCTTTATACTGGTCTTTGTCTGAAACATCTAATAAATAAATCAGAGGTTTTCCTCCTGCTTTAGCTACCAATCCCCCTACTTCGTCTAAAACTTTTGGATTATTATCTGCCATGCCAATGGTCCATCCTTCTGCAGCAAGCTCTAATGCAAATGCCTTTCCCAAGCCAGATGCGGCACCTGTAATAAAAGCTCTTTTGTGTGGGTATTTTTGCGAGAGTATATACATAGTGCAAGCTTTATTGCTTGAATGTAAAAAAAGGATGCGACTTAATGGGCATTTCACCGAATTATTTTAGCTATTCGCCATTCAGCAAATGCTGCTTTAGTTGACCGTATTTAATTCTATCTTTACAGCTTCCAAAAATTGACTCCTTTGAAAAAAATAAGTCTGTTACTAACATTGCCCTTGCTGCTATTTTCATGTAAGGAAGAGAAAAAAGAAAATACCGATTCAAAAGCAAAATCGCCATCGGCTACTATTGTAGACGTATTAATTGCGGGTGCAGGAAATATTGACAATAAGGTAGAAGTGAATGGAGCTATTATTCCCATGGAAACAGTCAATATTAATCCTGAGGTAAGTGGTAGATTAACAATGCTCAATGTACCAGACGGGGGCAGGGTAACACAGGGGGCTATTTTAGCAAGAATTAATGACGCCGATTTACAAGCCAATTTAGCTAAAACCAAAGTGTTGCTAGATATGGCTCAAAAAACAGAAGAGCGGTTAAGAAAATTATTGGCCATCAATGGAATTAATCAATCTGAATACGACTTGGCTTTAAATCAGGTGAATAGTTTAAAAGCAGATTTAACTGTTACTCAGGCACAAATTGATAAAACAATTATCAAAGCACCATTTTCTGGGGTTTTAGGTTTAAGACAAATAAGCCCAGGTGCTTATGTTACACCTGCACTAACACTTACTACACTTCAGCAAGTAGACAGAGTAAAAATAGATTTTAATGTTCCAGAGTTTTACACCAATATGATTAGGGTAGGAGCGTCGGTTCAAATTCAAACAAATGAAACAAACCTATTACGAAAAGCAACTATTGTTGCAACCGATCCTCAGATTAACCCAACAACAAGAAATTTACGAGTGCGTGCAGTTTTAGATGGAACTGCCATTGCGCCAGGAACTTTTGTAAAGGTATTTTTAGAAGCAGGTAAAAATAAGAATAGCATACTTGTACCCACAAATGCAATTATACCCGACGCAAGAGCAAAAAAAATTATTGTTGTTAAAGGCGGGGAAGGTGTTTTTGTAGACATTGAAACAGGGTTAAGGGGTACCGGTTTTGTAGAAGTTACAAAAGGGCTAAACCCTGGAGACAGCGTTGTGGTAACAGGGGTTCTATTTGTAAGACCCAAACAACCTGTTAAAGTACGTTCTGTTAAGCAGTTGAGTGAAATTATCAAATAGAAGCAGCCAATCATCTCATGAATATTTCTGAATTATCATTAAAAAGACCCATTCTTGCAACGGTGATGAATATTCTCATCGTATTGTTTGGAATTGTTGGATATAGTTTTTTGGCAGTAAGGGAATATCCTGCGGTTGACCCTCCTGTAGTTAATGTTAGAACTTCTTATTCAGGAGCAAACTCTGACATTATTGAGAGTCAAATTACTGAACCCCTTGAGAAAGCCATTAATGGTATTCCTGGTATTAGAAGTATTTCCTCTTCAAGCTCTAATGGGAATAGTAATATTACTGTTGAATTCAATGTTTCTGAAGATTTAGAAGCAGCAGCTAATGATGTAAGAGACAAAGTAAGCCAAGCAGTAAGAAATTTACCTCAAGACGTAGATGCGCCACCTGTTGTAAGTAAGTCTGATGCAAATAGCGACTTTATTATGATTTTAGCGGTGCAAAGTCAAACAAAGGGATTGTTAGAATTAAGTGAATACGCAGAAAATGTTTTACAAGAGCGTTTTCAGACCATTTCAGAAGTAAGTGCTGTTAATATTTTCGGTCAAAAAAGGCCATCGATGCGTATTTGGATTGACCCAGATAAACTGAACTCATTCAATGTAACATTTGGTGATATTAGAACTGCGCTCAATACAGAGAATGTTGAAATTCCTTCTGGAAAAATATATGGTGATAAAACGGAACTAACCATTAAAGCATTAGGTAGGCTTACTACCGAGAAAGATTTTCGTGATTTAATTATTCGTCAAACTGCCACTGGTATTATTCGTTTATCTGATGTAGCTTATGTTGAAGTTGGTCCTGAAAACGATGAATACAGCTGGAGATTGAATGGAGTGAATGCAGTTGGCTTGGCCATTATTCCTCAACCAGGAGCCAACTATATTAAAATTGCTGACGAATTTTATAAACGCCTAGCAGAAATACAAAAAACAGAAAAGGGAGATTTTATCATGACTCCTTTAATTGATCAAACAAAGAATGTTCGTGCATCAATTAAAGAAGTAGAAGAAACTTTATTAATCTCTTTTACATTAGTGGTGTTGGTTATTTTCTTTTTCTTCCGAAACTGGTTAATTGCTATTAGACCTTTAATAGATATTCCGATATCCCTGGTAGCGACTTTCTTTATTATGTACATTTCCGGTTTCTCTATTAATGTATTGACCTTATTAGGAATTGTACTAGCCACTGGTTTGGTTGTGGATGATGGAATTGTTGTTACAGAAAATATTTTTCGAAAATTAGAAAGTGGATTACCTATACGAAAAGCAGCTTTGGAAGGGAGTAAAGAAATTTTCTTTGCAGTAGTTTCTACTTCTATCACTTTGGCCGTAGTATTTTTACCAGTAATTTTCTTACAAGGTTTTGTGGGTAGCTTATTCCGCGAATTTGGTATTGTAGTTGCCGCTGCTGTATTAATTTCTGCATTTGTGTCACTAACTATTACGCCGGTACTAAATGTTTACCTCAATAAAAAAGATGCAGGTCATGGTAAGTTTTACGATATGACTGAGCCTTTTTTCAGAGGGATGGAAAACGGCTATAAACGCTTACTTGCAGGATTTCTTCGGGTTCGTTGGATGGCTTGGGTTATTGTTGCCATTTGTGCGGGAGTCATTTTTTGGTTAGGTGCAGGATTGCAAAGTGAATTGGCTCCTTTAGAAGACAGGAGCAGTATACGTTTTCAAATGACTGGCCCCGAAGGAGCCAGTTATGGGTACATGGTAGAGACAGGAGATAAATTATTGAATTATCTAACTGATTCTGTTCCTGAAAAAGATTTTGTATTTGCTGCTATACCTGGTTTCGGTGGTAGTGGAGGTACATTGAGGGTTAAGTTAGTAGATCCAGACAAAAGAATAAAGTCACAATCGGAGATTGCTAAAGAAATAGGTAAGAAGCTTCCCAGTATTAATAATGCTCGAATTTTTCCTGTAGAAGAACAAACTATTTCTGTTGGATTGGCTTCAAGGGGTTCTTTGCCTGTTCAGTTTATTTTGCAAAATTTAGATTTTGAAAAAATTAAAACAGTCATTCCTAAATTCTTAGAAGAAGCAAGAAAAGATAAAACTTTTCAAAACGTAGATGTGAATCTCAAGTTTAATAAACCTGAATTACAATTAACTATTGATCGTATAAAGGCAAAAGACTTAGGCCTATCTATTATAGACGTAGCTGATGTAGTTTCTAGCGCATTTAGTGGAAGAAGGTTGGCTTACTTTATCATGAATGGTAAGCAATACGAGGTTATTTCTCAAGTTGCTTACAAAGACAGACAAAAGCCAGCGGATATAGAAAAACTGTATGTTAGAAATAATCGCGGAGAGAGTATTCCGCTAAAAGCAGTGGTTAAGTTAGAAGAGAATTCTAATCCACCAACATTGTATCATTTCAATCGTTTTAAAGCTGCAACCATTTCTGCCTCTTTAGCCGAAGGGATGACTATAGGAGATGGAGTTAAAGCCATGCAAAGAATTGGAGACCAATTATTAGATGAAAGTTTTAAGACCGCTTTAAATGGTCCCTCTCGTGATTTTGAGGAAAGTTCTTCTAATACGGCTTTTGCTTTTGGCTTTGCTTTAATATTAATTTACTTGGTGTTGGCTGCTCAATTTGAAAGCTTTAAAGATCCATTAACGATTATGATTACTGTACCACTGGCTTTAGCGGGTGCATTATTAAGTCTTTGGGTATTTGACCAAACCATTAATATTTTTTCTCAAATTGGTATGATTATGTTAATTGGTTTGGTAACTAAAAATGGGATTTTAATTGTTGAATTTGCCAATCAAAAAAGAGAGTTTGGATTGAATAAAAGAGAAGCAGTTTTAGAGGCTTCCGCTCAACGATTGCGTCCAATTTTGATGACTAGCCTTGCTACCGCATTAGGTGCATTGCCTATTGCATTGAGCATTGGAGCAGCAGCAACCAGTCGTATGCCATTAGGAATTGTGATTGTAGGGGGTATTATGTTTTCACTCTTACTAACGTTGTTTGTAATTCCTGCAGTGTATACTTATATATCAGGGAAGCATGATGTTAAAAAAGTAGAAATAACAGATTAATTTAAAGATTATGCCCAATTCTATTGCTGATATCAGACGCGATTATATGTTGAAGTCTTTTGACGAATCCCATGCAGCCAATAATCCTTTTGACCAATTTAAAGATTGGTGGGAAGAAGCAACTAGTGTTGAAATTGATGAAGTGAATGCAATGACATTGGCAACAGTAGATAAACATGGCAAGCCTTCTGCTAGAATTGTTTTGTTAAAAGGATATACCCACGATGGATTTGTTTTTTTCACCAATTATGAAAGTGCCAAAGGGCAAGAATTGACGGCAAATCCAAATGCAGCTATTTTATTTTTTTGGAAAGAATTAGAAAGGCAAATCAGAATTGAAGGAACCGTAGAGAAAATTTCCACAGCAGATAGCGATGCTTATTTTAATTCAAGACCAGCTGGTAGTAGAATAGGGGCTTGGGTTTCACCACAAAGTAAAGTGATTCCAGGGCGTGCGTTTTTAGAAGAGAACTATCAGCGCCTAATGTTGCAATACCCAGACGAAAATCAAGTACCTCGACCACCGCATTGGGGTGGTTATATTGTAAAACCTGAAAGTTTTGAATTTTGGCAAGGCAGAAGCAGCCGACTGCATGATCGTTTAAGATTTACACAAGATGATGCTGGTAATTGGGTTAGAGAGAGATTGGCTCCTTAAATTTTACGCCAAATTTTATTGAATTGTAAAGTCTTTTCTTAGCTGAATGAATACCTCATCTAATATTTGATTGAGTTGTATTCCTAAACTAGGAATCTTATCTAGTTGTTCTCCTGTTTTAGCATAGAATTCTATACTCTCTACTGTTTTATATGCCTGTTTTATTCCCAAGCTATAAATAGATGATTTCATCCTATGGGCTAATTGAAATATTTCGTTAGTATTATTACTATCAATAGCTTTTAATAAATTAATGATATCGGTAGTTGTATTCTTGATAAATACTTGAACTATTTCTTTTAAAAATGCGGTATCATCTTGATCTATTACTTGCAATGCAGAAAAGTCGTATAGTTTCTCAGTAGTATCTTCAGCTGTATTCTTTTTTAGTTTTTTACTAAAGTAAACTGGGCTATTTAATTGTAATTGCTTTTTGATGCAGTCATATAATCCAGCTTCTGTAAATGGTTTAGTGATATAGTCGTTAAATCCAGCTTCTGCAAATCGATCGGTTTCTTTCTTAAATGCATTAGCCGTAAGTGCCACTATTGGAACCGCAGCTTTAGTAGTATCACCCATATGCCTAATCATTTGCGTAGCCTCATATCCATCTACTTCTGGCATATGAATGTCCATTAAGATTAAGTCGAAATCCTTTTTCTTATATGCTTCAAATGCTTCTTGACCATTGGCTACTAGAACCACTTCATGTCCCCATTCTTCCAAAATTTGTTTAACAATAATCTGGTTGATGGTAACATCTTCTGCTACTAATATTCTTTTTTTGTCTATTGGTGTAAATGTCAATTCTTCTTTTCTATTGGTTAGCATAGAATTTTCACCAATTTGGTAGGGTATACGAACAATAAATTTTGTTCCTTTATTTAAGCTACTTTCTGCTTTTATAGTACCGCCCTGAATTTCAATCAGGTTTTTGGTAATGGTAAGTCCTAAACCTGTGCCCCCATATTTTCTAGTTGTTTCTGAAGAAGCTTGAACAAATTCGTCGAATATATTGGCTAAGTTTTCAGGAGAAATTCCAATACCTGTATCTGTTACATTGAACTCTATGAGTGGGGCCTTATTAGGTTCATTTATTTGAACTGCACTTACAATAATTTTACCAGATTCAGTAAACTTAAGTGCATTACTAATTAAGTTGTTTAGTACTTGGCCTAGCCTGAATGGATCACCTACTAAAACTGTTTCAGAAGGAACCTGGTTGTCAAAAATTAATTCAAGCCCTTTTTCTTCAATTTTGAAAATAAAAGTCTTTAATGTGTTTGACATTTTTTCCTCTAATAAAAAGGGAATATGCTCTAACTCAATTTTTCCTGATTCTATTTTAGTAAAATCTAGTACGTCATTTACAATATGGAGTAAATTATCTGCAGATTCAAGTATTAGTTTGGTGTATTCTTCTTGTTTTGGATTAAGATTTGTTTTGTATAAAAGCCCTCCAATACCCAAGATGCCATTCATTGGTGTCCTAATTTCGTGGCTGATATTGGCAAGAAATATTTCTTTAACCCTGCTTGCTCTTTCTGTTTCTTCTTTTGCTTTAATTAATTCTCTTTCTGCATTTATTCTATTGGTAATGTCTTGAGAGAAGCCAATGATATAAGGGGCACTAGATGTTTCTTCTACCATATAGTTTTGAAAAAGTAAGTAGATATGGTCCCCGTTTTTACAAACAATAGAAAAAACTCCTTCCGCTTTTCCAGTCTCTAATACTTCTTTCAGATAAACTGAATCAAAAATGGACACTTTTTCTTTTGGTACAAATTCTTTTAAATTTCTGCCAATCAATTCCTCACTATTATAGCCAACAGCTGAACATATTGAAGGATTAACACTTAATAATTTTCCAGTTAAATCGTGTGTACAAATGAGCGCCTGACTATAATTAAAGAGGTCTCGGTATCGCTTCTCATTTAATAATAACTTGTCTTCAATTTGCTTTCTTTCTGTAATATTCAGCCCAAAACCTATAACGAGCTTAACCTCATTTTCATTATTTAAAACAGGAAATAAATTCTTAAGGTGGTACTCAACCTTGCCGTCTGTTTGTGTTAAAGTTTCTTCCCATGATAATTGTTTTTTAGACTCAAGTACTTTATTAAAAATCCTTCGCCTTTCTATTGCAATTTCAGGATTTTTATTTCGATATTCACAATACTCTTCATCTGTTTTTCCAATAATCCATTTTCTTAACTCATCATTTTTAATACCAATAGGGTTTACAAATAAATATCGATGCGAAGCATCGAATACGGCAATATCTGTAGGAATACTATTTAAAATACTCTCATAAAAACTTCTTTGTTTATTAAACTCAAATTCTGTTTCTTTTACTTTTGTAATATCCATGTGGGTGCCCAAAACTTTCAATGGGTATCCGTCTGCATCTTTGTCGGTAATAATTCCTCTATCTAATATCCATTTATAATTACCAAATTTATCTTTGATTCTATATTCTGTATGATGATGTTCTATCTCTTTTTTTCTATACTGCTGATCTTGTTTTTGTAAGATTGAAATATCATCAGGATGAACTGCATTCCACCATTGCTCGGCAATTGATAAGTTGGAATTTTCTAATTCAATAAATGCCCTTGTTTGATGTGAAAAACTTGTTACATTTTTTTGGTAGTCGTGCATCCAAACATTATCCCCCATTTTCTCTAGAGCAAACAATAACTTTTTCTCGTAATTATCACTCTTAGCTTCCTCAATTTCTTTTTTTAGTATAAGCGCTTGTAATAAATCTATTTGGGCATTTTGAACAGCAAAGTCATTTCTTCCAAAAGCATTTTCTTCAATTTCTTTTATAGAAGAAAAGGAAGGGCTGCCCATGAAAACAATAAGCATTGGGTTTTCATTAACTACAAATTGACCATTAAGATGGATGAGTTTATTTATTTTAGTTTGAATGACTACCTTTTCATGTAAGTGTTGAAGCAAATAGTCAATTATAGGACCACTTCTGAAATTTTCAATTTCAAATTGATTAATGAATAAATCATTTAAGGCAAAAGGACAGATTTTGCGGATGGATTTTCCACAATCCACTATTTCACCATCCAAATTTATTTTAAGGTGAAAGGGAAATAAGTCGTCTGATTGTTGCTGATTAAATACTAAATCCATTAATGCTACTAGATATTCTTCAAGTTACGATTTATTTATATTCTTTATATGTAAAACGAATATAAAAAAAGTCTGTAAAAATTAATTTACAGACTTTTCTTTAATATAACTAATTCTAAGTTCAAGTAATAAGTGCAATTTTTTGTTGTAGCACTTGATTAGGGGTTAAGTAATTAAATTTTCTAACTGGTCTATCATTTAATAATTGTTCAACACGTTTTACTTGAGCATTCGTTATTAAACTAAGGTCAGTCTTTTTAGGGAAAAATCTTCTGATCTGTCCTATTCTGTTTTCAACCGTTCCTTTATCTTGACTGGTATAAGGTCTGGTGAAATAAGTATCAACATTCAAAGCTTCTGCAACTTCTGTATGATTAGCAAATCCCAGATCATTATCAAAAGTTACCGTATGCATTGGATAGTCAGCTTGCTCAAGTTTTTTAATAATGGCTTTACTTACTGTTTCACTTCGCCTATTGCTAAGCTTGTGAAGACTGGTATGTAAAGTAGCTCTATCTGTCATAACCAATAATGCACCTTTATGGTTTTTACCCATCATAAAATCAACTTCAATATCACCTGGTCTATCTCGTTTGTTGACTATTTTAGGTCGCTTTTCAATCGGCACTCGGTTAGGAATAATACCTCGTTTATCTTTTTGATTACCCCGTTTTCTTCTTCGTCTACCGTGTTTAAGGTGCAGATAGATCCTTTTGTAAGGTTTATCTGTCCTTTTATTGCCATGCTTCGATTGCCAGATCCATTGGTACAGCCACTCGTGACTAATAGGGCAATCTCCAGTCTCTTTGCCTTTAACACTAATCAACTCTGGGCTCCACTTTTCAACTTCCAACTTCTTAACTGCGTGACGCTTCATTGCCAGATTAAACTTCACCAACTTAGGTTTAAACTCATGTCGCTGATCGGCTCTACGCTGAGCATTGGTTGCTATATAAGATCCTGCTGTCCTGCCACGCTTAGCAATATTGCGACACAATTCCCGGCTTATAGTGGATGGATGTACTCCAATCTGTTCTGCTATCCACTTTTGTTTCTTTTCCGCTTTAACAAATGCCTGAATCTGATACCTTTGTACCAAACTAAGTTGAGTGTAATTTTTTGTCATAGTAACCAAAAGGTCGCACTACTTGGTCAAAAGGCAAAAAGCCGTCAAAAGCTTTTTTGCCTTTTGTTTAAAAATTGCACTTATCTGTTGAACTCAGCA
>NCGN01000013.1 GCA_002281575.1 Sphingobacteriia bacterium 28-36-52 | reverse complement strand
TTGGGGTCTTGTATTTTTGGTAATCGTAAGACATGATGGCAATTTTAATGGTATCGATTTTGTTTTGCTACTAGTAAGCTAAGTCTTCGTAGGCAGATTGCAATTCATTATATGAATGTTGGTCTTTTGCGGCTTTTGCTGCTGCCATTCCTTTCTCATACCATTCTATGGCTGCGGTTGTTTCACCTACTCTTTCTAGCAATTTAGCTAAATGATAATAAGAACCAATATAAGTGGGGTCTTCGGTTAAAATGGCTTCAAATAAGCCCCTCGCTGCTGCATCATTTCCAATCTTGATCCACTCCAAAGCCAATGCATGGCGCAAAAATTGGTCAGTAGGATTGGATGCTAACATTTCTTGAATTCTGTCAATTCGATTCATCTGGCTAAAGTATGAAATTCCTTACTTTTACTGGGTGGAAAAAGACAACAACAAAGACGAAGAAAAGGAATTAGACAATGCGCTATCTAACGAAGCCTTGTCTAAAATTGAGAATAATTTAACCAACGCAGAATTAGCTGCATTGGCTTCTTTTTTTGCTAAAGAAATGAAGAAGGGAAACGACCAGCCATTATCGGATGAATAAACAGCCGAAACTTTTTGGTTATTTTTTGGTTAAATACAAACAGTTATTAGTTTGACACAGTATATTTGCGAATAGTTGCATAAACAACTAAATTAAAAGATAAACCTTAACCATATGAAGATTTTAGTTTGTGTAAGTAAAACACCAGACACTACTTCTAAAATTGCCTTTACCGATGGCAATACAAAATTTGATGAAGCGGGTGTACAATGGATCATTAATCCTTACGATGAATGGTATTCATTAGTTAGAGCCATTGAATTAAAAGAAGCTAATCCTGCGGCAACTATTCATTTAGTTACAGTAGGTAATGCAGACGCAGAACCAATCATCAGAAAAGCGTTGGCATTAGGTGGAGACGAAGCCATCCGAGTTAATACCGACAATAGTGACGCTTACTATATTGCTGCACAAATTGCTGAAGTAGCAAAGCAAGGTGGTTATGATTTAATTTTCACGGGTAAAGAAACCATTGACTATAATGGTTCTTCTATTGGTGGTATGGTTGCTGAATTAGTCGATAGCCCCTATATTTCTTTAGCTACAAAATTCGATTTAAATGGAACTACAGCAACTGTTGTTCGCGAGATTGATGGTGGTGAAGAAACCGCAGAAGTAGCGCTACCTGTTGTAGTAAGTTGCCAAAAAGGAATGGCTGAACAACGCATTCCAAATATGCGCGGTATTATGGCGGCAAGAACAAAACCACTTAAAGTGGTAGAGCCAATTGCAGTGGATGCCCTTACCAGCATACAAAGCTTTGAATTGCCACCAGCAAAAGCAGGTGTTAAATTGGTGGCCCCAGATAATGTTGCTGAACTAGTAAGATTATTACATGAAGAAGCCAAAGCCATTTAATCTAGCGTTTGTTTTACAATCCATCATCACATCAAATCATTTAACATGTCAGTTTTAATATTTATAGATCAATCAGAAGGTCATGTAAAAAAATCTTCTTTAGAAGCACTAACCTATGGTGCAGATGTAGCCAAGCAATTGGGAACTACTGCTGAAGGTATTGTACTAGGCACTGTAACCGAAGACTTAGCAGCTTTAGGCAAATACGGGGTGAGCAAAATTCACCAAGTGAGTAATGCTGCATTAAACAATGTAGACGCACAGGTTTATGCAAGTGTAATTAGTGAAGCAGCTACTACAAGTGGTGCCACAGTAATCGTATTTTCACATAACCAAACCGGTAAAGCAGTAGCTGCAAGAGTGGCTGCTAAATTAAAAGCCGGTTTAGTAGCAGGGGCTTGCGCATTGCCCAATACAAGCAATGGCTTTTCAGTTAAGAAAACAGTATTCTCTGGCAAAGCATATGCACATGTGAATATCCTTTCTGCAGTCAAAGTGATTTCATTAAACCCGAATTCTTATAAAACAGTTGCCACAGAAGGCACTGCAGTTGTTGAAGCATTAGCGGTAACAGTGAATGAACCGAAAGTAAAAATTACTGCTGTCAATAAAATCACTGGTGAAGTTCCTTTAACTGAAGCAGATATTGTAGTAAGTGGTGGTAGAGGTTTAAAAGGACCTGAACACTGGGGCATTTTATTAGACCTTGCAAAAGAATTGGGTGCTGCTACAGCATGTAGCAGACCAGTAGGTGATGCACATTGGAGACCACACCATGAACACGTTGGTCAAACAGGTGTTCAAGTTGCTCCAAATTTATATATTGCTATTGGTATTTCAGGCGCTATTCAGCACTTAGCTGGAGTGAACAGATCTAAAGTAATTGTAGTGATTAATAAAGATCCCGAAGCTCCATTCTTCAAAGCAGCAGACTACGGTATTGTAGGAGATGCATTTGAAGTAGTACCTCAACTAACTGCTGCTATTCAAAAAATGAAAGCAGGAGCTTAACCTAAATTGATTCCACCTTTTTCTCGATAGTCTTCACGCAATGGCGTGAAGACGTCGAGTATAAAACAGTCGGTTATAGCAAGTCCACTATGCTTGGTATTAGAAGGGATAACAAAAACCTGCCCCGGTTCTAAAACATGTTTTACTCCCTCAACAGTTAATTCAAAAGTTCCATCTAAAATATAAGACACTTGTTCCTGCGGATGCGAATGTGTTGGTAGTACTGCATCTGCTTTCGCTTTTACATGAGAATAGGTTGCATTGGCAGTATGAATAAACTGCGCATCATATCCTTCTATTAAATTGCAGGAAGGAATTTCATGAATATTAAACAATGGCATAATAGCTGTTTTAGCCACACAATTTGCACATAAAATTTGGTAGTTTTGCACCTATGCAAAAATCGTCTACTAATGCCCTTTCTTTTTTTAGAACAATTGGATATGCTGAGGGAATTTCTTTGTTGATTTTATTAGGAATAGCCATGCCACTGAAATATCTAGCGGGTTACCCTTTGGCAGTAAAATATACGGGATGGGCACATGGACTTTTATTTGTTGCGTATTTATCTTTGGCTTTATGGGTAAAAGAGCAAGAAAACTGGCCGTTTAAATATTTGATTTATGCTTTTTTAGCCGCCTTTTTCCCATTTGGAACTTTCCTTTTCGACAAATGGCTGAAGAAACATGGCCAAGCATGATTCATTCGTATTTTTAAGTTAATTTAGCACACAATATGAAGAAGATTGAATTGGAAATTGTAGCGCTTTCTCACAGCATTACACAAACCCACTCTTACGCTGTTGTATTGGGTGAAATAAATGGATTACGAAGACTTCCCATTGTAATTGGAGGGTTTGAAGCGCAAGCCATTGCGGTAGCATTAGAGAATATGCACCCCAGTCGACCACTCACCCACGACCTCATGAAAAACTTCATGAATGCTTTTGGCGTTGAATTACAAGAAATCATTATCAACGATTTACAAGAAGGAATTTTCTATTCAAAATTAGTTTGCTATACCGATAACGACACCGTTGAAATAGATAGCAGAACCAGCGATGCATTGGCATTAGCAGTAAGATTTGGTTGCCCTATTTATACCTATGATAATATTTTAGAAAGTGCAGGCATTGCCATGGAAGAAGGGGGTACTGCAAAACCCAAAATGGAAGCAGTAGGCTCAGAAGAGCCTGCAGGTAGTAGCGAGCGATCAGACCTAAGTTCACTCAATATTGAAGAGCTGAATAATTTATTAAATGAAGTATTAGACCAAGAAGATTATATCAGAGCTATTGCCATTCGTGACGAGTTGAAAAAAAGAAAATAGTGCTTTGCACAATAGCCCATGGTCATTTTTCCCAACTGTAAAATTAATTTAGGACTGCATATCACCGGAAAAAGACCGGATGGTTTTCATGAATTAGAAACCGTATTTTACCCTGTTCAATTAAAGGACATATTAGAAGTAGTGACTTCCACTACACAACATTTTCAATCTACCGGTTTAGACATTCCAGGTAATACTGAATCGAATCTTTGTTTAAAAGCCTATCACTTATTAAAACAAGATTTTCCAGACTTACCCAGTGTTCACATGCACTTGCACAAATTGATTCCTATGGGTGCCGGATTAGGAGGAGGAAGTGCTGATGGTGCATTTGCTTTGCGTTTACTCAACGAAAAATATAAATTGAATATTACTACCCAACAACTGATTGAATATGCTGCAAAGTTGGGAAGTGACTGTCCTTTTTTCATCATAAATACCGCTTGTTATGCAACAGGGAGGGGGGAAATTTTAACCCCAATAAACTTAGATTTATCAGTCTATCGCTTTGTTTTAGTACACCCTGGCATCCATATCAATACCAAGTGGGCATTTGAACAAATTCAACCTGATTTACCGTCAAGATCAATCAAAGAAATCATTCAATTGCCCATTCAGGATTGGAAGTACTATTTAAGCAATGATTTTGAATTACCCATCAAGCAAAATTATCCAGCAATTGAAGCAATCAAATTGGCATTATATAAAGACGGCGCTATATATGCAAGTATGAGCGGAAGTGGCAGTGTTGTATTTGGCATCTATCCTACGAATGCGAATATTCAATTGAATAAACAATTGAATTACCGAATAGATATTATTTAGTTAGTATCTTTTACCGAAAATTGATTTATATGAAATTGATTATTGCGGTAATTCTCTCTTCATTATTTGGACTGAACAGCTTTGGCCAAACACCTCATAATACCTACTCACATCTTTTAACACTCAGTAAAGAATTAAGACAATTGGAACGTACTGCTTTACCCAACGGCGTTCCAGACTATCGTATCCAAACAATTAATAAAATTTATCAAAAATTATTGCAGTATAAAAACCAGCATGCGAAAATTGATACATCAGGTTGGTCATTAGAAAATCGTGTAGACTATGTATTACTAAAAGCAGAAATGAATGCGCTTGAATTTAATTGTCGCATTTTAAAGCCTTGGCAGCGAGACCCAGCATTTTATGCAATAGTGTGGAACGAACAAAGTGATACACCTGATCATGAAGGCCCAACTAGTTTTTCTGCAATTGAACTGTGGAAATATAATTTTCCACTCTCCCCTATTGATGCGGCAAAACTGAGCGTTTCCTTAAAAATTATCCCTCCACTATACCAACAGGCAAAGTTAAATTTAACAGGGAATGCAAGAGACCTATGGAGTGCAGGAATTGGAAATATAAAAGAGCAAGTGGTTATTTTAGAAGAACTGGCCAATAAAACAAACAATACTTCTGCTGAATTAACTAAATCAATTTTAGCCGCAAAAAATGCGAGTAATCAATTCATATTATGGCTGCAAAAACAACTTCCTTCTAAATACGGCTCATCAGGAATTGGGAAAGAGCAGTATAATTGGCATTTGAAAAATGTATTGCTTGTTCCACTTACTTGGGAAGACGAAGTAATGCTGCTAAAAAGAGAATTGACAAGAGCATACGCTTCCTTACAATTAGAAAGAGAAAGAAACAAAAATTTACCCTCTTTAATCCCCATTGGAAATAAAGCGGAGTACCTTCAAAAAACAGATGAAGCAGTTACTAAAATGATGCAATTTATTCAACAGAAAAAAATACTACCTGTTAAAGATTATATGGAACCTGCACTTCGAAAACATTTAGGTGATTTTGTACCTGAGCAGAATAGAAATTTCTTTTCAATAATTAGTCATTTAGCCCCTGCTGTTTTGTTTTCACATTCTACCCATTGGTTTGAAGTGGAAGGACTTATTAAAGATCCAAACAAAAGCTTATTGCGTAAAGATGCTTTGCCATATAATATGTGGATGATGCGCGATGAAGGTTTAGCTACTAGTATGGAAGAAACTTTAATGCATGCAGGAATGTGGGATGAAAATCCAAGAGCAAGAGAATTAGTTTGGATTATGTTGGCTCAACGATGTGCAAGAGGATTGGCTTCTTTGTATGCGCAAGCCAATATGATCAATTATGAGGAAGCAAGAAAATTTCAGGTAGAATGGACTCCTAAAGGATGGACCGGGGATGAAAGTTTAGTAGGATTTGAACAACATTTATATTTGCGTCAACCTGCTTATGGAACATGTTATGTTACTGGCAAGTATCTGATTGAAAATTTATTGATGAACATGGGACGTTTGAATCAACAAAATTTTACACTTTACAACTTTTTTGAAAAATTTTATGCAGCCGGCATCATTCCTGTTTCTTTAGTAGCCTGGCAGCTAACTGGAAATGACGAACCCATCAAAAAAATGTTGTCAAAATAAATCACGATTGTGCAATACTATATTTTGAAGCAATTAGCATTGATTTATTTCTAACATAATGACATTAATTTTAAATATTTATCAAAATAATTATTAATAAATTAAAAAATATTCTTCATTATCGACTTTATTCATTAATTTAGTTCAGATTGCCGCCATTATTAACCCAAGTTTAAACTGGACTAAATGTTTAGTACCCAAAACAATGGAGGCCTCTATAATCCCCAATTTGAGCACGATGCCTGCGGTATTGGATTTGTTGCCAATATCAATGGACACAAGAACCACCAACATATATCGGATGCTTTAACCGTATTAGAAAATATGGAACACCGAGGCGCATGTGGATGCGAAGTAAATACAGGAGATGGGGCTGGTATTCTAATTCAAATTCCACATGAATTCTTTTTTGATGAATGTATTCAATTAGGGAAACATTTACCCGATGCAGGAAAGTATGGTGTGGGAATGATTTTTTTCCCAAAATCGGTTGGTCTACGCGAAGAGTGTAGAGATATTTTTAATCGCGCCGCTGAAAAATTAGGATTAGAAATAATTGCATATAGAAAAGTACCCGTAAACAAATCGGATATAGGACCTACTGCATTGTCGGTGGAACCTTGCATGGAACAAGTTTTCATTGCTTGTCCCGACCATATTCAAGACCAAGATACTTTTGAACGGAAATTGTTTATCCTACGCAATTATGCTTCACATACTATTAATAATACCATCCGAAAAGATGAAATAGGGTTTTATATTGTTTCGCTTTCATCTATAACCATTATTTATAAAGGGCAACTAACCAGTCACCAGGTTCGCAATTATTTTACCGATTTGTCTAACAAGAGAATGGTATCGGCTTTTGGATTAGTTCATTCTAGGTTTGCTACCAATACTTTCCCTTCTTGGAAATTGGCACAGCCCTTTAGGTATATTGCACACAACGGGGAAATCAATACCCTTCAAGGAAATTTAAACTGGTTAAGATCAAGCGAAAAAGGATTCACTACTCCAGCATTTACCAAAGAAGAATTAGACATGATTCTTCCTATTGTTACCAATGGGCAATCGGATTCAGCATGTTTAGATAATATGATTGAATTACTCACATTAACTGGGCGCTCATTGCCGCATGTAATGATGATGTTGATTCCTGAAGCTTGGGATGGCAACAGCAGCATGGACCCTATTAAAAAAGCTTTTTACGAGTACCATGCTTGTTTAATGGAACCATGGGATGGTCCGGCTTCCATTTCCTTTACTAATGGACAAATGATAGGCGCAACACTAGATAGAAATGGGTTAAGGCCTTCTAGATATACCATTACACACGATAACAGAGTAATCATGGCTTCCGAAACAGGTGTGCTTCCTATAGACCCTGCTAACGTAAAAGAAAAAGGCCGATTACAGCCAGGCAAAATGTTTGTGGTAGACATGAGTGAGGGCAGAATTGTTTCTGATGATGAATTAAAAGAAAAAATTTGTTCGCAAAAGCCTTATGCCGAATGGTTAAACAAATACAAAATTCGATTAGAAGAATTGCCTGAGCCCCGGGTAATGTTTACGCATTTAGAACACGATCAAGTATTTAAATACCAAAAAGCTTTTGGCTATACAACAGAAGATTTAGACACTATTATTGCCCCAATGGCCATTGACGGCAAAGAACCAATTGGATCCATGGGCAATGACGCACCATTGGCCATTTTAAGTAACCAACCTCAACATTTAAGCGCTTATTTTAAACAGCTTTTTGCGCAAGTAACCAATCCGCCAATTGATCCCATTCGTGAAAAAATGGTCATGTCGTTGGCCACATTTGCAGGCAGCAATGGAAATTTATTGGTAGAAGAACCCACTGCATGTCATAGTGTAGCATTGCAACATCCTATTTTAAACAACCATGAGTTAGAAAAAATAAGAAGTATTGATACCGGTGTTTTTCAAGCAAAAACTTTACAAACTTATTTTAGAGCAGATGGTAAAACGGGCTCTTTAAAAGCTGGCATAGATAGACTATGTAGATATGCGGTGGATGCAGTTCAAGATGGATTTGAAGTGATTATTTTAACAGACCGAGCCATCGATTCGGACCACGCCCCTATCCCCTCGTTATTAGCAACTGCTGCGGTTCATCATCACTTAATTAAGAAAGGGTACAGAGGTCAGGTTGGTTTAATTATTGAAGCTGGAGATGTTTGGGAAACCCATCATTTTGCTTGCTTGGTAGGATTTGGCGCTACAGCCATCAATCCCTATTTGGCTTTGTCTTCAATTAGAGACATGAAAATTTCTAATAAAATAGACAGCCCATTAGATATTGAACAACTGAAGAAAAATTATATAAAAGCGGTGAATGATGGCTTGTTAAAAGTGTTTTCTAAAATGGGCATTTCCACTTTGCAAAGTTACCAGGGTGCACAAATATTTGAAATCATTGGAATCAATAGTAATGTTGTTGATCAATACTTTACAGGGGCCACTTCTAGAATAGAAGGAATGGGATTAGATGAAATTGCCAGAGAAACACTGGCTAAACATTTTTTTGCTTTCAGTAAGAAAAATAAAACCATTGATCGATTACCGGTTGGAGGGGTATACCAATGGAAAAGAAAAGGGGAATTTCATTTATTCAATCCACAAACCATTCATTTGTTGCAAGAAGCAACTACGAGAAATGACTATTCAACTTTCAAAAAATATTCGTCATTAATTAATAACCAAAGCGAACAAGCATGTACACTTAGAAGTCAACTTGATTTTAAAAGCATTCGACCTTCAATTTCAATAGATGAAGTAGAGCCAGCAGAAAATATTTATAAACGATTTGCAACCGGCGCAATGTCGTTTGGATCTGTTTCTTGGGAAGCACATACCACACTAGCCATTGCCATGAATAGACTAGGTGGCAAAAGCAACACCGGTGAAGGGGGGGAAGATGAAATAAGGTATACCCCACTACCGAATGGAGATTCTATGCGTTCTGCAATTAAACAAGTAGCTTCTGCAAGATTTGGTGTTACTGCACTTTATTTAACCGAGGCAGATGAAATTCAAATTAAAATGGCGCAGGGCGCCAAGCCTGGAGAAGGCGGGCAATTGCCTGGTCATAAAGTAGATGATTGGATTGGAAAAACAAGACACGCCACCCCAGGTGTTGGATTAATTTCACCACCACCCCATCATGATATTTACTCCATTGAAGATTTAGCCCAATTAATATTCGATTTAAAAAATGCCAATCGCGCTGCTCGTATTAATGTGAAATTGGTTTCTAAAGCTGGAGTTGGCACCATTGCGGCGGGGGTGGTAAAAGCAAAAGCGGATGTTGTTTTAATTGCAGGTCACGACGGTGGTACTGGTGCTTCACCTGTTAGTTCGGTTAAGCATGCCGGACTACCTTGGGAATTGGGCTTAGCAGAAACCCATCAAACCTTGGTAAAAAACAAATTGCGTTCTAGGGTAATTGTACAGGCAGATGGTCAAATGAAAACAGGCAGAGATATTGCTATGGCTGCTTTATTGGGTGCAGAAGAATGGGGCGTTGCAACTGCGGCATTAATTGTAGAAGGCTGTATTATGATGCGAAAATGCCACTTAAATACCTGCCCTGTAGGTGTTGCAACACAAGACGAAACTTTGCGTAAACGTTTTACAGGAGACCCCAATCATGTGGTGAATTTTTTCAAATTTATTACACAGGAATTGCGGGAGATTATGGCGGAACTTGGTTTTAGAACGGTTAATGAAATGATTGGTCAAACAGACTATCTACAACAAAAACCAGTTATTCGTCATTGGAAATACACCCATTTAGATTTATCAAAAATATTGTATAAGGAACCTGCAGATGCAAATACGGGCTTATTTGCCCAGGAATTACAAGACCATGGTTTAACAGAAGTACTCGATTGGAAATTATTGGCTACTGCAAAATCAGCTATTGAAAAAGGCGAAAAATCATATGGAGCGTTCCCGTTAATTAATACAGATAGAACAGTGGGCACCATCGTATCTAATGAAATTACTAAGTTATACAAGAGCAAGGGATTACCAGAAGACAGCATTCATTTTAAATTCAAAGGAACCGCTGGACAAAGCTTTGGTGCTTTCAATACTTGTGGACTAAAATTAGAATTAGAAGGAGACGCCAATGATTACTTTGGCAAAGGGCTTAGCGGAGCTAAATTGATTGTTTATCCATCAGCTTCAGCACAATTTATTGCAGAACAAAATAGCATTATTGGAAATGTTGCACTGTACGGAGCAACAAGCGGTGACGCTTTTATAAGAGGAAAAGCAGGTGAACGATTTGCAGTTAGAAATTCAGGCGCCAAAGTTGTAGTAGAAGGAATTGGAGATCATGGCTGCGAATACATGACTGGAGGCATTGCAGTTATTCTAGGTAAAACAGGAAGAAATTTTGCTGCTGGCATGAGTGGTGGTATTGCATACATATATGATACCGCCAATGAATTTGCAGCCAATTGCAATCTTGAAATGGTTGAGCTAGATCCACTAGATGAAACAGACTCCATTCAACTAAAAGCATTAATTCAACAACACTTCAATTACACAAACAGTAGTGTTGCAGCATTCATTTTAAAAGATTTTGAAAACCAATTAGCCCATTTTATAAAAGTGTTCCCTACAGACTATAAAAAAGTATTGGCTAAAAAAAATCAACACAACACTGTTTTAAAATAATTACCATGGGTAAACCAACTGGATTTTTAGAATTTGATCGACTGATTCCATCAAAGCAGTCTACCAAGGAAAGAATTACTCATTATAAAGAATTTGTTACCCCATTAACAGAGCAAGCATTAAACCAACAAAGTGCAAGGTGCATGAATTGTGGTGTTCCATTCTGCCACAATGGTTGCCCTTTAGGAAATATCATTCCAGAATTTAACGATGCAGTGTACAAAAAAAACTGGGCAGAAGCTTATGAAATTCTTTCTTCTACCAATAACTTCCCTGAATTTACTGGAAGAATTTGCCCTGCCCCATGCGAGTCTGCATGTGTGTTGGGTATTAATCAACCCCCAGTCACCATTGAAGAAATAGAAAAGCATATTATTGAAATTGCTTTTGAAAAAGGATTAGTCTTACCTAATAAGCCAATAACAAGAACAGGTAAAACCATTGCTGTTATAGGATCTGGACCGGCAGGTCTTGCTGCAGCAGCCCAATTGAATTATGCAGGCCATCTGGTAACAGTATTTGAAAGAGACGATGCGCCAGGAGGCTTATTAAGATATGGCATCCCAGACTTTAAATTAGAGAAATGGGTAATTGATAGAAGAATTCAATTAATGGAAGAAGAGGGCGTTATTTTCAAATGCAACGCAAATGTGGGCGTAACCATTAGCATCAACGATTTATTGCGCGAATACAGTGCAATTGTATTGGCCGGAGGGTCTACTATTCCTAGAGACTTAAATATAGAAGGCCGTCAACTGAATGGGGTCCATTTTGCAATGGATTACTTAAAACAACAAAACAAAAGAGTTGCATCTATTCATTTTGACGAAAGTCCATTACTAGCTACCAATAAAAATGTGGTGGTGATTGGTGGCGGAGATACTGGAAGTGATTGCATTGGTACTGCCAATAGACAAAAAGCCGCCAGTATAACGCAATTTGAACTAATGCCCAAACCCCCAGTTTCAAGAAACAGCCATATGCCTTGGCCACAATATCCATTTATATTAAAAACCACTTCTTCACATGAAGAGGGTGCACAAAGAGAATGGGCAATTGCAACTAAAAAATTCATTGGAGATGCAAATGGCAATTTGAAATCATTGGTGACAGTGCAATTGGAATGGAAAATTACACAAGACGTAACAACTGCTGGATTTGTAGAAATAGCCGGAACCGAAAAAGAAATTCCTTGTGAATTGGCTTTATTGGCAATGGGATTTGTGAGCCCCCAAAAAGAAGGGCTATTAAATAAATTAGAAATTGAACTCGATGAAAGAGGTAATGTAAAAGCAAATGAAAAGCAGTACCAAACCAATATACAAAAAGTATTTGCAGCAGGCGATATGCGCAGAGGACAAAGCTTAGTAGTTTGGGCTATTAGTGAAGGCAGAGAATGTGCTAGAAAAGTAGATGAATATTTAATGGGCAGTTCTTTATTAGAATCAAAAGACATAAACACTGTAATGAGTGCCTACCTATGACGATTTTTTGATTAGCTAATTCATTTTTTTGGTGATAGCCCAACTGTTTAATATCTTTTGTGCGCTATGGCGCTTTTTAAAAAGATTGGCTTATTCTTATTTACTATTTATGCCCTTATCACTTTTGTGATGGCTATGTTACTGGTATTCCCGTTTGCAATGTTGGCTATTACCGCCGGAAAAGTAAGAGGAGGAAATTTAGTATATCGTTGTTGTAGAATTTGGGCACAGCTTTGGTATTATACTATTGGCGTTAAACATAAAGAAATATACGAGTACCCACACGATGCTAGCAAGCAATATATTTTTGTTGCCAATCATATTTCTTATATGGATATTCCACCTATTGTATTAGCCATCCACCAACCCATACGTGCGCTGGGAAAATATGAAATGGTTAAAGTACCTATTTTTGGATGGATCTATAGAGCAGCAGTAATTTTGGTTGATAGAAAGAATGCTGAAACCAGAGCAAAGAGTGTTCGTGCCCTCAAAGCAGCAATCAAAAACCATATCTCCATTATTATTTTCCCAGAAGGCACTTTTAATGAAACCAGGCAGCCTTTAAAAAACTTTTTTGATGGCGCTTTTAGAATTGCCATTGAAACACAAACCCCTATTAAACCATTGCTTTTAGTAGATACACTAAAAAGGATGCATTATCGCTCACTTTTTGAATTAAACCCTGGCGAGAACAGAGTTGTTTACTTAGATGAAGTGCCAGTAATTGGACTTACCCCAAAAGACATCCCCTTATTAAAAGAAAAAGTGAATAAAATCATGGAGGAAGGATTGAAACGTTATATCTCTTATCCCACTCCTTAAACGTATTTTTGTTTAAAATCTCAATTTGTTTGTTGAAGTAATTATACCATTGGCATTGCCTAAAAATTATACCTGGCAAGTTCCGGAGCAGATGCAGTTGGCAATTGCGCCTGGAATTAGAGTGGAAGTTGCTTTAAGAAAAAACAAAAAGTATGCTGGCATTGTAAAGAGAATCGTAAAAGAAATTCCTGCACAGTTTACCCCATCTCCGATTTTAAATATTTTAGATAGCACTCCTGTTGTAAATGAAATCCAATTAAAATTATGGGAATGGATTGCAAAATATTATATGTGCACCGAGGGGGAAGTTATGCAAGCAGCCATACCTGCGAATTTAAAATTGTCTAGCGAAAGTGTTTTGCAGTGGAACGAAGAGCGAACTTTAGACTTTAGTGATTTAAGCGATTCAGAATTTATTATAGCAGAAGCATTAGAGATTAAAGGAGAACTTAAAATTAGTGAAGTACAGCAATTACTAGACATCAACAACACTTACCCTGTTATAAAAAAACTGGTTGAAAAAGGCGTCTGTTTTGTTTGGGAGGAATTGAAAGAAAAATACAAGCAAAAAACAGAGAATTATATTCTACTTCATCCGAAGTATGCCCAAGAAAACGAATTAGAACAATTATTAAATAATTGGAGCAGGGCACCAAAGCAAATGGAATTGCTTTTGGCCTATTTACACTTAAAAAATACCATTGGCGTTGTAACCCAACCCGACTTATTAAAAAAAGCCAATGCAAGTGCTGCTCAACTAAAAGGTTTAATTGAAAAAGGTATCTTAATTGTAGAAAGAAGAAATACCGACCGACTACCTAGTTTACCCAAATTACTCAGTTTAGATTTTACACTTTCTGCAGCGCAACGTAGCGCATTGGCCTCCATTAAACAAATATTCGAATCTAAAACAGTATGCTTATTGCATGGTATAACCGCTAGTGGTAAAACCCAAGTATACATGAAATTAATTGAAGAGCAAATTCAATTAGGCAAACAAGTATTGTACCTGCTACCTGAAATTGCCCTTACTGCACAAATGATTCGAAGGTTGCAAAAAAGCCTGGGCGGTCATATTGCTATTTATCATTCAAAGTTCAATCCCAACGAACGAGTAGAAATTTGGAATAAAATTAATTCTGGCGAAACCAAAGTAGTTTTAGGCGCTAGATCGGCTTTGTTTTTACCGTTCAATAACCTGGGTTTAATTATTTGCGATGAAGAACACGATGCTTCATACAAACAACAAGAACCTGCACCCCGTTATCATAGTAGAGATGCAGCCATTTATTATGCATCTTTATTTAATGCCCGCGTATTACTAGGATCGGCAACCCCTTCAATTGAAACCTATTTTAATGTTCAACAAAATAAATATGGATTAGTAGAACTATTAGAAAGATATGGGGATGTTGCTATGCCAGCAATAGAGTTAATAGACTTAAAACAAATACCTGCCAAACAAAGAAGTGAAACCCCTTTGTCGCCTGCCCTCTTAAAAGGTATTCAAGAAACTTTAGAAGCTAAAAAACAAATTATTCTATTTCAAAATAGAAGAGGTTATGCACCTTACATGATTTGTGATACTTGTGGTTGGATTCCACATTGTAATCATTGTGATGTAACCCTCACTTTTCATAAAGGGAAACAGAAATTGTCTTGTCACTATTGCGGTACCACTTACCCGATTTTACAAACCTGTATGGCTTGCGGTAACCATCATTTTGTTCAGAAAAATTTTGGTACCGAAAAAATAGAAGAATTGGTATCAGAAGCATTTCCACAAGCCGTAATTGCCCGAATGGATTACGATAGCGTGAAGGGCAAGCACGACCACGACAACCTAATCAAAATATTTGAACAACACCGTATTGATATTTTAGTGGGTACGCAAATGGTAGTGAAAGGATTAGATTTTGAGAAGGTAAGTTTAGTGGGGATTATAGACGCCGACGGCATCCTAAACTTTACCGACTTCAGGGTAAACGAGCGCGCTTACCAATTAATGGAACAGGTAAGTGGCAGAGCCGGAAGAAAAGACGGATTAGGAAAAGTAATGGTTCAAGTGAGTAATTTAAAGCACCCTGTATTGCAGTTTGTGCAACAACATAATTACCAGGCATTGTATCAGTTTGAAATAGAGAATAGACAACAATTTCATTACCCCCCATTCACTAGATTAATACAGGTCATTTTTAAACACAAAGACAAGCATGTTGCCGAAGAAGCAGCCAATATTATGCAGCAAGGGTTATCCAAACAGTTTGGGGCTTATTTAAACGGTCCTTCACAGCCCATTGTAGACAGAATTAGGAATCAATATATATGGGAAATTTTATTGAAGCTGCCAAAAGACAGCCATATCGTAAATAACTGTAAAATAGCCATCCACCAACAAATGGTCATTATACAAACGAATAAGAGATATAGATCGGTACATATTATTCCTAATGCAGATCCCATATATTAATGATTCAAATACTAGAAAATATTTCCCTTAAACCTTTTAATAGCTTTGGCATTCATGCATTAGCCAAATCATTTTGTAGTGTTTCTTCTATAATTGAAATGCAAGAATTATTGGAATGGAATAAAATACAAAATAATCCATTACTCATTTTAGGAGGAGGCAGCAACTTACTTTTTACCAAAGATTATAATGGGCTGGTTTTACAGAATGCACTAAAAGGCATTGAGTTAATAAGAGAAGACCATGAAAATTATTATGTAAAAGCAATGGCTGGTGAAAACTGGCATCAATTTGTATGTTATTGTGTTCAAATGCAATACCAGGGAATTGAAAATATGAGTTTAATTCCTGGCAATGTAGGCGCATCTCCTATGCAAAATATAGGTGCTTATGGTGTAGAAATAAAAGATGTCTTTGAATCTTTAGAGGCAATACAAATTAGTGATGGCGCTGTGGTAACCTTTAACAATACAGCTTGTGAATTCGGCTATAGAGAAAGTATATTCAAACGCCTGTTACGCAATCAATTTATTATTCTATCTGTGGTATTCAAATTACGCAAAACACCCGTATACAATACCAGTTATGGCAATATTGAGCAGGAATTGATTAATATGAAAGAACAGCAGCCCAGTATCCGATCTATTGCCGAAGCAGTGATTCGTATTAGGCAAAGAAAATTACCTGATCCTTCCAAAATTGGAAATGCAGGTAGCTTTTTTAAGAACCCAATTATTCCTACTGGGTTGTATGAAGAGCTAAAAAAAGAAAACAAGAACATCCCAGGTTATGCTGTTAATAATGGAGACTACACCAAAGTTCCTGCAGCCTGGCTTATTGAACAAACTGGCTGGAAAGGTTTTAGAATTGGTGATGCAGGATGTTATCCTTTACAGCCATTGGTTCTAGTTAATTATGGAAATGCAACTGGGGCTGAAATATTTAATTTAAGTACTCAAATTATTGAAAAAGTACAAGCCCATTTTGGCATTCAATTAGAAAGAGAAGTAAACATTTATTAACTCACTATTTTTATCCTAAAATTTTCCGTATCGCTTCTTCTATGGAATGTTCGGCCATATTGATCCATTTGAATTCAGGATCTTTTTTAAACCAAGTCATTTGGCGTTTGGCATATTGGCGTGTATGGTTTTTAATTTGCGTTATGGCTTGTTCCTTTGAAATATTTCCATCTAAATAATCAAATACCTCTTTATATCCAACAGTTTGCAAAGCAGGTTTATTTCTATATTGAAGCACTGATTGTACTTCTTCAATTAATCCATCTTGAATCATTTGATCTACTCGAAAATTAATTCGATTAGTCAATTGATCCACTGGCATTTCTAATCCAATTTTAATAATATTATAAGGCCTTTGTTTTTTTTGAGCAGTTCTAAAATGGAGAATAGACTTACCCGTTGCATTCAATACTTCTAATGCACGCATCAATCTTTGCGGATTCGATTGCTCAGCTGTTTCCCAAAATAGAGGATCACGATGCTTTAACTCTGCTTGCAACCATATTAACCCCTTTGATGCATAGTTGGCAATGATGGCGTCACGAATACTCGGGTCTATTTCTGGCATAGGATCAATCCCATCACAAAAAGCGCGAATATACAAACCAGTTCCACCTACCATAACCAACTGATTTTTTTGAGTAGAAACCTGTTCTGTTTTGTCTAATGAAAATTTTTCAAAATAACCTGCATTAATAGCTGTTTCAACAGAATGATCTGCAATAAAATAATGTTGAACAGCCGCTAATTCAGCTTCACTTGGCCTTGCAACACCAACAGATAATTCTTTAAAACATTGTCTTGAATCCGCAGAAATAATTTCGGTATTGAGTGCTTTAGCCAATGCTATGGACACAGCAGTTTTGCCCACTGCGGTTGGGCCTGCAATTATATAAACAGTAGGATTAATCTTCAAAATCGTCTCTTTGTTCTTCACCACCTATGCCATCATCGTCCCCGTCTGCTTCACTTGGTGCTTCTTCCCCTTCCTCACCAAATCCATCTGACGCTTCATTTAAATCGTATTTCTCTTCAATGTCGGCAAACTTATCGCCTAGTAAACTTTTTGTACCATATTGCTGAGGGCCAATACCTTCCACTCTTGAAACAGCTGGATAAGTTAATTTAGGGTTGGCTTCCTTATTTACGCTGATTAGTGCTACTAAAAAGACCCATCCTTTTGCAAAATCGTATTCGTAAATGAATTTTTGATTTACGTCTTGTATTTCTGAGCCAATAGTAGTTTCAGCCATTAACAATGGATCTACCTTATAAGGCTTATCATATTTTTCATAACTAATTTCCCTTCCACGCAACCAGTTATCATTGCTTCTGAAAAAAGTTGCTTGGTGCTTAGAATCAAATTCAAACGATTTCAAAATAGCAAAATGCAAGTCTAAAAAGAATTGATTATGCTTAATAACAATATCGCGATAAACCGCGTCGTCTTCTTCTAAATATATTCTGAACTTTAAAACAGCCATCCCTCCAAGATTTAATGATTGGGATGCAAAATAGCGATTATTTAACGGGTTTTAGATTCAATTCTACCCCTTTTTCTAACATATATTGGTATGCCAATTCATATTGGTTCGGAATAATCCCATCCAATATGGCTTCTCGTATAGCATCTTTAATTACCCCAACATTTCTACCAGGGGTAAGACCAAATACTTCCATAATTAATTCCCCACTAATAGGTGGCTGCCAATTCCTCAATTGGTCTTGAGTTTCAACGGCTTGCATTCGCTCTTTAACCATTTCAAAATTCTGCAAATACCGATTCACTTTTTGTTTATTCTTACTCGTAATATCAGCCGCACATAAAGTCATTAAATCATCAATATCTTCCCCAGCATCAAACAGCAGCCTTCTTACTGCACTATCAGTTATATTTTCTTTTGTTAAGCTGATAGGACGTAAATGCAACAGAACCAGTTTTTGAACATATTTCATAGGCTCATGCAATGGTAATTTCAACTTTGAAAATATTTTGGGCACCATCCTAGCACCCACCACTTCATGTCCATGAAAAGTCCAGCCATGTCTTTCTTCAAATTTTTTTGTAGCCGGCTTGCCAATATCATGTAATAATGCAGCCCACCTAAGCCAAAGGTTTTGGGTGTTTGGCACAATATTATCTAATACTTGAAGGGTATGGTAAAAATTATCTTTATGCCCCTTCCCATCAATATATACGGCCCCATGCAAGTCTACCATTTGAGGAAAAATCAACTTCAGCAAACCAGATCTATACAGCAAATCCCAACCAATAGATGGCTTTGAACATAGCATGATTTTATTTAACTCATCTGTTATTCTTTCCTGACTTACTATTTTCATTCGATGTACATTCTCTCCTATTGCCTTGAACGTATTTTCCTCAATTACAAAATTTAATTGAGCTGCAAATCGGATGGCTCTCAACATACGCAAGGGGTCGTCACTAAAAGTTTGCACTGGTTCTAATGGCGTTTGAATTCTTTTATCTTCAATTGCTTGAATACCGTTAAATGGATCCAATAGTTGGCCAAATTGTGCTTTATTTAAACCAACTGCTAAAGCATTGATGGTAAAATCTCTTCTGTTTTGATCATCGGCTAATGTACCCTGTTCAACTTGGGGTTTTCTACTTTCTTGCTGGTAACTCTCTTTTCTTGCTCCTACAAATTCAATTTCAAATTCATCCAATTTTATTTGAGCTGTTCCAAAATTTTTAAAATACGCTACAATGGGCTTGGGACTTATCTCATTGGCATAGGCATGAGCAAGCTCAATGCCATCTCCTAAACAAACAATATCTGCGTCTTTGGTATTTCGTCCTATGATTTTATCTCTTACAAAACCGCCAATTAAATAGCAGGGCATATTCATTTTATCGGCTATTGCCCCTATTTGTTTAAATATTGCCTCTTCCTTATCGCTAAACTGAATGGTCATTGCTGCAAATGTAAGATTGTTTATTATGAAGCGGGCAAGCAACGCATTAATTGCGCAACTTCAATTTTATATCCACAATCAAAATGCCCCTCAGGACATTGATTTTTTCCATGTAAGCCACAGGGTCTACAAGCAAGGTCCCGATTAATTTGAACGATAAAACTTTTTGTACTCAACGGACCATATCCAAACCCAGGAATAGTAGAGCAGTAAATTGCAGTAACTGGCGCATTAACCGAAGAACAAAAATGCATAGGTGCTGAATCATTCACATAATTCATTAATGCATCTTTCATTAATGCAGCTGATTGCAAAAAATTGCATTTGCCAGCTAAATTAACAGATTGCTTATGGCCGCTTTGGTCAATTATCTTTTGACATAAAGCATAATCGCTTGGGGCACCCAACGCATAAACTTGAATATTAGGAGGTAACTGTTGCAAAAAAGCGATCCATTTTTCAGGAGGGAACTGCTTGGTCATCCAAACGGAAGAAGGTGCAAAACAAATATATTCCCCCGTTTTAAATTGCTCTACAAAATGGATATCGCTTTCAGTTGGATAGAGTTTGGGCATACAAAGTTTGGTGCCAGGCCAATATAGTAACAACTGATTTCGCTCAATTTCATGCAACCCAGTGCTGCTACCCATCTGGTGAGGAATCACTTTGGTAAATAATGAACTGAGTGGATTTTTATCAAAACCAATTTTTTCTTTTGCCCCTGAAAATGCAGTTAAGAAACCGGTTGCAGCATATCGTTGCAAATTAATAACTGCATCATATTGGTTCTTTCTTATTTGAGTAAGTAATTGCCAAAGATGCCTGTATTTATCTTTTTGCTTATTCCAAACCAAAGTATTATGCAAATAGGGATGCCCAATAAATAAAGATTCGTTTCCCTTACGAACTAAAATATCTAATTCAACAGTTGGATAGGCTTGATGCAAGGATTCTAACATTGCGCTTGCTAAAACCACATCCCCTATAAAAGCCGTTTGAATTATCAGCATCCTTTGCATTCAACAAAACTAAGGATATGCATTAAATCATTCTCATTCAATTAAAAAAGGTAAATATTGTACTTTTGCTAAAATTTAAAATATGTCGCAAGAATTAGTGTTAGAAGCATGGAATAATAGAGACCTTTTAAAGGAAGCAAAGTATATTGATGCAGTAAAACAGGTAATTGAAGCAGTTGATAAGGGTCAACTAAGGGTAGCAAGCCCTGAAGCAAACGGATGGGTAGTGAATGAATGGGTTAAAAAAGCAATCCTACTATATTTTGGAATACAACAAATGCAAACCTGGGAAATGCCCCCGTTTGAGTTTTACGATAAGATGCTTTTAAAAACCAATTATAAAGAATTGGGTGTTAGAGCAGTTCCACCTGCCACAGCTAGGTACGGGGCTTATATAGCCAAAAATGTTGTTTTGATGCCTAGTTATGTAAATATTGGTGCTTATGTAGACGAGGGTACCATGGTAGACACTTGGGCTACTGTTGGAAGCTGCGCTCAAATAGGTAAAAACGTTCATTTAAGCGGAGGTGTTGGAATTGGTGGCGTACTAGAGCCTTTACAAGCTAGTCCGGTAATTATTGAAGATGGCTGTTTTATTGGTAGCCGTTGTATTGTTGTGGAAGGAGTAATTGTAGAAAAAGAAGCCGTATTAGGAGCAAACGTAGTATTAACACAATCTACCAAAATCATAGACGTAAGCGGATCAGAGCCTATTGAAATGAAAGGTCGAGTTCCTGCTCGTAGCGTAGTAATACCAGGCAGCTATACCAAAAAGTTTAATGCCGGAGAATACCAGGTTAGTTGCGCCTTAATCATTGGACAACGCAAACCAAGCACCGATTTAAAAACCAGTTTAAACGACGCGCTCAGAGACTTTAATGTGAGTGTTTAACAATGAATGGGTCCAAACGCTCATCCTTGTTTTTAAGTGGCTTTTTACTAAGCATTGGCGGAGCTATTTTATTTTCTACCAAAGCCATTTGGGTAAAATTGGCATTTCGTAATACAGGCGTAGATGCATTAACGCTGCTAAGTTTACGAATGCTATTGGCACTCCCATTTTATTTAGTAGTTGCGTGGTTTTCAGGTAAAAAAGAATCTGCTATTCCACTTAGTAAAAAAGATTGGTTTTGGATTATTACTTTAGGGGTGTTGGGTTACTACTTAAGTAGCTTATTCGATTTTATAGGCTTACAATATATTTCTGCTGGCTTAGAACGCTTAATTTTATTTTTGTACCCCACATTTGCTGTATTGTTGAATACGTGGGTTTTTAAAAGCACTATTACAAAAATTCAACTTTTTGCACTCGCAATCACTTATACAGGAATTGGTATTGCTTATTACGCCGAATTGGGTACCATCCAACAAAATGAGCAGTTTTATTTTGGATCTTTTATGGTTTTTTTGTGCGCAGTAACCTATTCTTTTTACTTAGTAGGAACGGGTAAAATGGTAGTTAAAGCTGGAGCAACAAGGTACACGGCATATGCTATGCTTGCTGCAACTGCTGGAGTATTTATCCATTTCATTATACAAGCACAATGGGAAAATGTAAATATGTCTAGCCAACTTTGGTGGTACAGTATTGCCTTGGCAATCATTGCAACGGTTATCCCTTCTTTTCTAATGAGCAGTGGCATGAAAAAGATAGGCAGTAATAACGCTTCAATTATAACCAGTATAGGTCCGGTTTCAACTATTATTCAAGCAGCCATTTTTTTAAATGAGCCCATTTTAATGGAACAAATAGTAGGCACATTCTTGGTCATTATAGGCGTAGTACTAATTGGATGGCAAACAACCAGACCAATCAATTAATTAATGTACCAAAACATTTTCCATTTCACTTAATCTTTCAAATTGCTCAATCGTTAGTGGCTTAGTAATAAAATGCGTAACGTTTAAAAATTTCTTTGATCGTTCGTAATCTACATGGTCTATTGAAGAAGTTAATACTACTACTGGCCATGGTTGTCCTAATTTTTCATACTCGTGTAAAAAATCCCATCCCGACCTTCCCGAAAAATTAAGATCCAAGAAAATTTTTCTTTTTGTATTTGGATTCTCTTTTACATACTCCAATGCAGTATCTACATGATCAAATGTATGCACTGGCATGCTTGGCATTACGTTTCTAATAATAAGCTCATTTAATTTATTTACTAAATGATCGTCGTCTACTAAACATATTTCCTCAATTGCTTGATTTAGCAAATACTTATTTAATGAAATACTATTTGATGAAGCAAAATTAATTTGATCGTTTAGCTTGAAAATTGCATCGTTCATCAAATTAGCAGAGTGCTCAATATCAGTAAATATTTGGGAATAAGTGGCTACATTATGGTCCTGAAATTTAGCTGTTTGTAGTAATTGTAAAATCTTAGAAAACTCATGTCGCAGTTCGTGAGAAGTTATAAAGGAGATTTTTTTAAGATGACTCATCTGTTCTAAAACTTCTTTTTCTGAAATTTTTTTGAGCGTTATGTCTTTTTGAATCGTAATATACCCTGTAACTACTCCTTCTTTATCAAATAGTGTTTCAATCATTAAATCGAGCCATATTCTAGCACCTGATTTGGTGTAATACAATATCTCTGTTCTAATACCTTTTCCCAACTCTATCACTTTTCTAATTCTATCTAACGTTTCCTTACTTGTTTCAGCCCCTTTCAGAAAGCTACCTGGCGTTTTACCGCAGACTTCTTTTAAAGTATACCCAGTTGTTTTTACAAATGCATCGTTTACCCAAGTTATTCTGTTATCGCTATTGCACATGATAATAATACTGCCAATTTTTTGTGCAATCTTAGTGAACTTCCCAAATTCAATTTTTGTACTTTCCATCAACTCTTGTTGCCTTCTAATTTGAATTTGGGCTTCTTTAACTGGCGTAATATCTAAAGCAGTACCAGCATACCCTTTAAAAATTCCGGCATCGGTATAAATTGGATTCCCTTTCATATTCATCCACCTATATGAGCCATCATGTTTTTTAAATCGAAAAGTGATTGAATAAGGTTGTTGAATTACAAATGCCTGCCTTCTCTCCTGTAATACCTGCTCTTTATCTTCAGGATGTACATGCTGCAACCAACCATTGTCCATTTCTTCCTCAAACAAAACGCCTCTAAAATTCAACCAAGCAGTATTTGCAAAAACTAACTGATGGTGTTTATCTGTAACCCACATTAAATCGGCTATATGATTGGCTAACTCAGAAAAACATACGCTTGAAATATTAATCTCCTTATTGGTCAAATGATTGGATGTTTGTTTAACCAAATAATCTTTTAATACTACTCCTGTTACAACACCTTTACTATTACAAACGCCATTCATAAAACATTCGTACAAATCACATTCACTCCCCGGTTTTTTAAATTTCAGCTTCTCGGTATAGAGTTTATTCTTTGCACATTTCAGTAATGCATTTTTGAATAAGCCAGCTTCTGCACTATTTAAAATTGAATCAATACACAGTCCCTTCACCTTTGTCCCCTTTAATTGATATAATTTAATAAACAATTCATGGCAGAATGTAATATTGCCATCCAAATCTGTTGCTAATAAAAAATCATCTGAAAATGCGTTGGCACTTTTCAAATTTTTATCAGTTATAAAGGGGAATTGCATAAACTAGAGTTTGGGGGGTTATACTTAAAAAAATAGGAATCAAGAATTTCTGGTAATACCAAAAATTCTCTTGATTTATCTAAAAAAAAATTTGCCCCTTTGCTTAAACAAGCGTGTTTATAAATTGCATGGGGCATATTGGTCAAAATAATTATCAAAGGACTTGCTAACGGATAGTCCTGTTTAATTTTATTCAATAAATCTATTCCACTTATACCTGGTAACTTAATATCTAAAATAAACACATCAGGAAAAGACTTTTCAACTAGTTCCAACCCAAGTTCTGCTGAATTCGCTGATCTAATATTATGGGATGAATTTTTATCAGACAAAAGAATCCGAAGTTGATGAACTATAATATCTGCATCTTCTATAATTAATATGTTTAAACTTGCTGAAGTCATATCATGTATACTTATCCAAATTTAATCATCAAAAAAAGAAAGCTTTGTAGGGCAAGCCTACAAAGCTTTTGTAGTGCAGACACTACAATTGGTTTTTCAGGAATTTGAATTTTAAAATCAACACAGAAGTGTTTCAAATAACAAATCTAATTCAACTGAATAACTTCACTTGTAGTTGCTTATAACAAAAAAAGGGGTGATTACACGACAGTCTGTAGTGATATCACTACAATTCAGAAATCTTGTGCTCAATGGCGTATCGAATTAGATCGGCATTGCTCTTTAATCCCATTTTATCTAAAATTCGAGCACGGTAAGTACTGATAGTATTAATGTTCAACGATAGCATTTCACTTATTTCTGAAACGGATTTTCCTTCAACCAACTTTTTTAACACTTCAAACTCCCTATCCGACAAGTTTTCATGGGGCAATTTTGTGGTATCTGTTTCTAAAGAACTGGCTAGCACTTCGGCTACCCTATTAGTAATATATTTTCTTCCGCTTAGGATTTGCTGAACAGCGGTAACTAATTCATATGGAGCGCTCTCTTTAGTTAAATAACCCGAAGCTCCTGCTTTAATAGCCCTAACTGCGTATTGTTCTGGCGAATGCATACTCAACATTAAAACAGGAGTATTTGGTACATGCGTCTTAATTTGTTTAAGAATTTCAATACCCGAAAACCCAGGCATACTAATATCTGAAATAATAATATCCCATTTTTCCTTGATTGATTTTTTAAATAATTCCGCAGAATCAGACACATCATGTACTTCGGCTTCAGGAAGTGACTCAAGCAGAATCTTCTTTAATCCTTCTCTAATTAAACCATGATCATCAGCAATGAGTATTCGCATATTTTATTACTTACAACTTTGCACACCAATTATAGTATTAAAGATAAGGAAACAGATTAATATGAACTATAACTGATTATCAAGCTTTGCCGATTCCAAATCCGCAAAAAAGGACTTGACAAAATCAAAGGAAAGTGGTTTAGTAACATAATCTATTACTGAAGTATAGCTTCTTGCTTTCTCTCTATCCCGATTATCTATGGAAGAGGAAAGAACAATTACATTAGATGCCTCAGAAATGGTTGCATAATCATCTAAAAACTCCCAGCCACCCCTTCCAGGGAAATTAATATCTAAAAAAATAAGAGTTTGATGCATTTTACCCATATTTCTGATATCTGCTAATGCATCATCTATGTCTATGTAAACCTCTACAGGCATTTCGGGCATTAAAGCTTGAACAATTTTCTTATTCAACACATTCGTTAGCACATCGTCGTCTATCATTAATATTTTGCTGAATTTTTCTGCTTCTTTATTCATGTTAAAAAATTCATCTTGTTGATTAAAAGAAAGTTTATGATTTAATTTAAAAATGGAAGAATTGATTAATTGAATAGATTTTTTGGCTTCCCCAATCAATTCAACTCTTTCTGTATCCGAAATAAACTTATTGTCCATCAAATTAACAATTGACTGTATTTTGGCATATTCATGGCGCATTTCATGAGAGGTAATAAACGAAAGTTCTTGCAAGCGATTTTTGAATAACTGACTTTGTTGCTCAATTTTCTTTCTCTCAGAAATATTTTGAGCAATTCCAATTAAATGAACAACTTCATTACCCAACTTCTCAAATACAGATAACCTGGCATTAAAATACTGGTACTGTTGAAACTTATCTAAACACCTACATTCTATTTCTACATTTTGCTTTTCTAGACTCACCAACTGTTGCATAGCATTTTGTAAGGGTTTCCAATCTTCGGAATGAATGAGTGACCTAAGTGAAATACAATTGATTTCTTGATCTTTTAGGTGCTCAAAACCCAACATATCATCTAAAGCGGGGTTTCTCAAAACAAATCGCCTTTCTTTAACATTGAAAATAAAAATCATATCTGGCAGCTTATTGTAAATGGTTTCCAACAAAGCAGACAAACTAACAAAAGAAGGTAAAACAGTAAATGTTGATACTTGAGCTTCCATCACCAATTATTTATAAGACTAATGTAAAAACAATGCCATCTATTTAACAATTTAAAAATCAATGACTTGCGTAATTAGACCATCCCATAATTGGCCATTTTTGGGACGAATATTCCCCTTTTGGGATTAAAATCAATTATTCGGCAGAAAATATCATTAAATTGTAATGCTTTAAAAAAATCCAATGAAGCCTTCAAAACCGCTAAAAATCTTCATTTTAGAAGACGATCTCTGGTATGGTACCATGCTTGAGCACTATCTGTCTTTAAACCCAGACTATCAAGTTCAAAGATTTGAAACTGAAAAGTCATTTTTCCAAAAAATACATGAACAACCGGATGTAGTTACACTTGACTATACATTAGCAGAGGGAGATGCAGATGGCAGTAAAGTATTAAAAAAAATAAAAGAATTCAATGCTGATATTGAAGTCATCATTATTTCTGGTCAAGATCAAATAAGTACGGCAGTAGAATTATTGAAATCAGGAGCATTTGATTATTTGGTAAAAGATGAAGATACAAAAGATCGACTTTGGAATGTTTTGCTGCACTTACAAGAAATAAAAGGACTCAAAAAAGAGGTAGAAACATTGAAAGATGCACTCAAAAAAAATTTCGATTTTTCTAAAGTCATCATTGGACAAAGTGAAGCAATTAATTCCGTTTTTAAACTAATAGAAAAAGCCGCAAAAACGAATATCACTGTTTCAATTACTGGTGAAACAGGAACTGGCAAAGAAATGGTAGCCAAAGCCATACACTACAATTCGAGTAAACATAAATATCCATTTGTTGCATTAAATGTTGCTGCTATACCGCCAGATTTGTTAGAAAGTGAACTATTTGGCTACGAGAAAGGAGCATTTACTGGGGCTAATGGTAAACGGATAGGAAAATTTGAAGAAGCAAATAAAGGAACAATATTTTTAGATGAAATAGCCGAAATGGATTTGCATTTACAAGCAAAGATTTTACGGGTATTACAAGAAAGAGAAATTACCAGAATTGGTGGCAATACCACAGTAACACTAGATGTTAGAATCATTGTTGCTACGCACAAAAATTTATTAAAGGAAGTGCAAAACAAAACTTTTAGAGAAGACTTGTATTATAGGCTTTTAGGTCTCACAATTGAATTACCCCCATTAAGAGAAAGAGGAAACGATTATCTTATTTTAGCTAAGCACTTTATACAAAGCTTTTGTAGCGATAATAGATTGCCAATAAAAACATTGAGTGCAGAAGCTATTTCAAAATTAAAACAATATGATTTTCCCGGTAATATTAGAGAACTAAAATCAATTATAGAATTAGCGATTGTAATGGCAGAAAAAGAGGTAATTCTAGCAGCTGACATTAATATTGATAACAGTGAACATATTGGCAATCTACTAAATAAGGAAACAAGTCTAAAAGAATATGAAAGACAAATCATTCAGTTTTTTTTAAACAAGTATAACCAAGATGTTATCATGGTTTCAAAAAAATTAAACATTGGAAAATCAACCCTATATAGAATGATGCAAAAGGGTGAAATTTCTAAGTAAAAAATATGTCAAGTAATAGTCATCCATATGATAAAAATAAATTAACCAACCCCTATTTAGGAGGAAGTTTAATTGATACTATAACCAATCATATAAATCTAGGCATTTTAATAGAAGATGAATCTGGCTTAGTTGTATCGGTTAATAAGGAGTTTTGCAACATTTTTAATATTAATATCCCAATTGAAAAATTAATTGGAACCGACTTGCTGTTAAATAGCAGTATTGATTTAACTGTATTAGAAAATCAATACTATTTTATACAAAGAACAAATGAAATACTAAGTGATAGAGTACAAATAAATAATGATGCCATAGAATTAAAAAATGGCAATTATTTAGAAAGAGATTATATACCCATTTTAGATGGGAATATATACCATGGTCATATTTGGTATTATAAAAATGCAACTGAAAAAATATTAGTTGAAAAGAAACTTGAAAAAATAAAAAAAGCGTATAGTGAGCTTTTCAATCATCTACCCAATGATATTGCTGTACTTGATCCTGAATACTCAGATCTATTTCTTAATCCAATTGCAGTAAAAGACACCGAATTAAGAAAATACATTTTAGAATGGATGATTAATCAAACTCATCAAGTTCAAAGTAATTCGATTACTCCAAATAAAACCATCAATAATTATCAAGATTTATTTACACAAGTAGTAGCAAATAAAGTAGAAGGCACAATAGAAGAAAAGCAAGTAAATGAAATTGGCGAAACGAGGGTTTATTTAAGAAATATAAAACCAATATTAGATGAGACAGGTAAACTCAATATGATAATTGGGTCAAATACAGACATTACTGAACGAGTAAAAACAGAGGAAAAATTAAAAAAAGCTAAATTATTAACAGAAGAAATTGCAAAAGCTAAAGAATTATTTCTTGCAAATATTAGCCATGAAATTAGAACACCATTAAATGGAATCTTAGGCGTAGTAAATTTAATTAACAAAACAGAATTAACCCAACAACAAAGAAAAATGGCTTTAATGATAAATGAAGCCGCCAATAATTTATTAGTTATAGTAAACGATATTCTGAATTTAGAAAAGATTTCTTCTGGTGAAATTGCATTTGAAGAAATTCCATTTTCATTAGAAAATCAAATTCAAACAATTGTAGAAAGCTTTCAATACAAAGCTGAAGAAAAAAATTTATTATTAAAATTTGAAAATGAAATAGAACAAAATCAATTGGTCTTGGGAGACCCTTATAGAATATCACAAATTTTAAACAATCTAATTAGCAATGCCATCAAATTTTCTGAAAAAGGTTGTGTAACAATTAAACTTAGCTGTATCTCGGAAACGGAAAATTTAATTTGGTGTAAACTAGCAGTAAAAGACACTGGAATTGGGATAGAAGCAAATCAAATAGATCAAATATTCGAGCCTTTTAAACAAGCAGACAACTCTATAACAAGAAGGTATGGAGGTACTGGGTTAGGCTTAGGAATTTGTAAAAAATTAATAGAAAATATGGGTGGTAGAATTGCCGTAGAAAGTACACCCCAAAAAGGCTCAACATTTAGTTGCATCCTACCAATTAAGAAGAATATTAAAGTTTTTACTTCAACAGTTATTAAACCTAATTATGAAAAATTAAAAGGTTGCAGAATACTCTTAGCAGAAGACGTAGAAATGAATCAATTTATAACAAGGTCGCTTTTAGAAGAAAAAGGGGTTTATGTAAGTGTTGCAATGAATGGAAAAGAAGCAATTGAAAAAGTAACAAAGTATCAGTACGATTTAATATTAATGGATATTTCTATGCCATATATAGATGGAATACAAGCAACATCTATCATTAGAAGCATGAGTGATGTTACAAAGAAAAATATCCCTATTATAGCCATGACAGCCAATGCATTTAAAAAAGATGAAATTAAATACAGAGCAAATGGGATGAATGGTTATTTAAGTAAACCATTTCATGAAGAACAATTATTAACTGCTGTACTAGAAGTTCTAAATAATATGCCATTCGTAATACAAGATGATCAAATTGAATCCGCTTTTACACTCAACCAAAAACTTTATAATGAAGATTTAATTATGGGAATGGGAAAGGGGAAGCAAGAATTTATTCAAAAAATGGTGGGTTTATTTTTAAAAACTATGCCAACTGATATGGAATTATTAGTAGAGTCGGCATCCAAAAATGAGTGGAAGGCTGTAGAAAAAACTGCGCATCGAATGAAATCTGCTTTAAGAGGTATGGGCATTAAAGCAATTGCAAGTAAAGTGAAACTAATAGAAGAAATGGCAATGGCCGATCAATTTGACCAATCAATTCATACATATATTAGAGAAGTAAATGAAACTTTAAACCAAGTATTAACTCAATTAAAGGATGATTACCCCAATGCTTTTGTCCCAAAATAAATTTTTATTCCAATTATGGGAATTGATTTACAAATAGAAATATTCTAAACGATTGATAATCAATATAAAACATTCACAATTGAATTGGCATTGAATTGGAAGAATACAATTGAATACCTAAATTCACTGTGATGAATGTAAATGTGTATATAAAAGAACAGCTATCGGAAATATCGTATAAATTATTAAATGATCATTGTAATCATGAAATCATTCAAACAAAGGATCATACCTTATTCCCATTCTTATATGGCAAATATGCATTGATGATTACGGAACCGGATCCTGAAAATGACATACATATTGTATTTGATGGTTTTGAAAAGTTTAATCATTATCCAATTATTGCAGTGGGAAATTGGAAAGCAAACGCATATGGCCAAGCACTTTTTGAGCGTTACCAAAAAAGCTATTTAATTAAATTGATAGACCCGCAAATTCAATTAAGAACATTGAATATGCTCAGAACAAATTGCTTTATATATATAGATTCTCATCACCAAGAAGATAATTCTGCATCACTAATAGAAGCAATGTATATGCAACTGCCCGTTGTTGCCTATGCCTCAGATTACAATAAGGCAATCACCCAAGACAACGCCATGTTTTTTAAACATTCAACTGAACTTATTGATATACTTCACTCTCTTCACCCTACTAAAGCGGCCAATAATGGCGTTTTAATGAAGCAATCTATTAGTTCCCAACTGGAGAAGCTTCGTCTAATGCGCTAAGCTCTTCAAATTGAGGTACTGTTAGGGGCTTAGTAATAAAATGGGTTACATTAGAATATTTTTTAGACTTCTCGTAATCATTGTGATCAATGGAAGAAGTCAATATGATAACTGGCCATGGTTGGTTCATCTTTTCATATTCTTCTAAAAAGTCCCATCCGTTTCTTCCCATGAAATTTAAGTCTAAAAATATTTTTCTTTTCAAAGTTGGATTGCCTTTTAAATAGGCAATGGCATCATCTATATTATCAAACACAGTTACAGTCATATTTGGAATTACATTCCTAATAATAACTGAATTTAGTTTATTAATCATATGGTCATCATCTACCAATATTATTTCTTCGATTGCCTGATTTAATAAGAATTTATTTAATGCTATATTACTATTAGATGCAAAACTAACTTCATCGGAAATTTTTAGAATTGCCTGATTCATAGTATTTGCAGAGGATTCTATATCCAATAAAATCTGTTGATACCCCTGCAGTGTGTTTTGCTGAAACTTGGCAGTTTGTAAAATCTGTAAGATTTTAGAAAATTCATGCCTCAACTCAAAAGATGCAATGTCTGAAATTTGCTTAAGGTGAGCCATTTGCTCTTCAACATCTTTTTCAGTCATTTTCTTTTTAGTAATATCATTTTGGATAGTCAAATAGCCAATTATATTTCCTTGTTTATCAAACAAAGTTTCCATTTTTAAATCCAACCAAATCTTGTTCCCGTTTTTAGCATAGAACACAATTTCAGTTCTTAAGCTCTTCCCTTGCTCAATCGCTTTTTTTAATTTATCCAATGAATCGGCAGCGGTGTCAGAACCCGACAAAATAGCAATTGGCTCTTTACCATTAACCTCTCGTAAAGGGAAGCCAGTTAATTTCACAAAGCTGTCATTTACCCAAGTAATCCTATATCCAGGATCACATAAAATAATTACCACATTAATCCTTTGAGCAATTTTAGTGAACTTTGCAAATTCAACTTTAGATACATCCAACATCTCTTTTTGCCTATTCAATTGCAATTGTAACTCTTTCATATTGGTTACATCTTGCAGCGTACCAGCATAACCAACAAAATCTCCTAAATGAGAATACATAGGACTACCTTGCATTTCTACCCATCTATACGTTGCATCAAATTTTCTATACCTAAACTGGATTGTATAATCTGATTTTGTATGATATGCAGTATTTTGCTCCTCTGTTACTTTGTACTTATCCTCCGAATAAATACCATCCATCCACCCTTTGCCAGATTCATTTTCTAAAGAAACTCCTCTAAACTTTAGCCAGGCTTTGTTAACAAAATTGATTTGATGTTGGTGATCGCTCATCCACATCATTTCCTTCATATAGTCTGCTATTTCACGAAACCATTCTCTATTTTGACCTGAGATTCCGGTTCCACCTGCACTTATTGCCGAGGATGTATTAAACTGAACAGTAGAGGCGGCAGCAGATTTACCAACAAGTAAAAAAGCAACAGGGCAAGACCTACGATCATTTACTACAGTGAATTCATACTGTATGAAAGATTCTGTAATATTAACTCCAGGGTGTTTTAATTTTAAATTTATTGAATCAGTAGACTTTGTTAGCAAAGCCTGATGTATAGCATCTTTAATTAGCCCGGCATCAACCGAGTTAATTAATGAGTCAATATTCACTCCAACTACTGATTCACCAACTATTTGATAAATCCGTTGAAAAGCATCATTACAAAATGTAATATTTGCCTCTAAATCTGTTGTGAAAACAAAATGGTCGTTAGAAGAAATTTGGTCTAACAATCTTCTTTCAACACTATAAGGATAACGCATCTTACTTCTTCAATTTATAAGTATAACTAAAAATACTCGTACAAAAAATTAGCCAAATTGTTTTAAAGTACCTAACCAGGTTTTAATATAATTATAAAGCCATAGTATCAAGTAAGCATAAATAATTACTTTCAATATGAACCACTTGATATTGTGAATGGAAAAAATTCTACCAAGCCAATATAAAAATTGGCCTATCAGTAGTAAAAAATAAGCAAAAAATATGGAACTGGAAGTTAGTTCACGCCACTTCATAGGTAATTCGTTGTCTAATTTAAATATACTGTATTTTCATTCTGGAATAAATAAATGCAGAATTTCTTATGGAAATAATACATATGGTTTTTGCACGAAAAGCAAAAGAAAAAATAAACCAATTGGTAGACATTGCTAACCAATTAGCAACAGAGCAATTAAAATTGGGGCATACTGTTCAGGTTTGGGGAATTGGTTCGGGCACTTTAGATCAATTACAACAAAAGCCGTATAAAGTCATATGCTTTAGCACAAGCTTATTTATGTGGAATACCATAGACAATATGAAGAAAGCCATCAGTTTAATTAAGCCTGGCACAATCATTCATGTTCATGGAGGAATTATTCCAATTTTTTACCCAATCATATTTCATCTTCATAAAAACAATTGTCCATTCATATTGTCACCTCACGGTAGATATAATACCAATACATTAAAATCTGCAAGCTTTTTAAAACGCAAACATTTCGAAAATTTTGATACAAATATTATTAATTGGGCTAGTGCTATTCATTTTGTTAGTGAGTTCGAAAGAAAAGAGCTTTTAGCTTGTTGCCCATTCGACTTACAAAAGTCATATATAATACCGAATGGATTAATTGACAACAATATTAATATTGCCCCTAAAATCATGAAACATGATGAAATTATTTATTGCTTCTATGGAGAGCTAAATATGATTAATATGGGTATTGATATTTTACTAAACGCATTTTTCGTATTTAAAAAAACAAATAGTAATAACGCTGTCCTCTGGATTATGGGAAATGGCAAAGACAGAAACACCATTTTGAAATCAATCAAAAAATTAGGGCTACATAAATATGTATTTGTAAAGCCAATGGTTTATGGTGCACTGAAATTTGAACAGCTCAGTAAAATTGATATCATGGTAAGGCCTTCTAGACTAGACTACTCCCCTTTTGTAGTGTTAGAAAGCGCTTCCATGTCTATCCCTTCCATTGTTTCTAATGAAATATACCTTAAAAGAAAATTCTGTAGAAGCACTTACTCAAACTTTTATAGAAAGCATGAACGATATTGATTCAGTTCAATGGAATAGAAAAAAAATGAACGCCAGACAAATGGTCATTGATTATTGTGCCTGGAACAAAATTGCGAGAGAACAAATAGCAGTATATCAAACAATTGTATAACCGAGCTTTTGAATCTATAATACCAGCAAACTACATCCACGAATGTCTGCATGATCCATTCTGCCAAGCACTTCAAAACTCCCATCTTCATATAGTTTCCCTATATCTTGGGTTGCAATAAAAGAGCAGCTGAAAATATTTGCTAGGTCAACAATTTGTATAAGCCCTGTTCCCTCAGTTAATAATTCAAATGGGTCATCTTCTTTTCGAACAAACACTTTCATCCACGGTGGACAATAATACCTCCCCATACCTTTAGAATAAGCTTGGCTAAGTAATTCGGTCATTCCGTATTCGGCATGAATATTTTTGAGTCCTAACCTACCAATAAGTGTTTTGTGTAATTCTGAACGGGTCAGTTCCCTCCCTCTCCCTTTCATTCCACCTGTTTCCATAACCACTGTATGTTTTAATTGTAAAGGAAACTGCGCTGAAAAATCAAGTAATGCAAATGTGACCCCCAACAATAAAGTGGGCTGACCTAGTAATTCCAATTCAGTTAACTTAGACGCCAATTCAGCGTAATTGTACAAATAAAAACCACTTTCTGTATGATTACTCATTGTAATCATTTTATTGGCCATATATACCAAGGAAGAATTTTCTCTTTCTAAATAGGCAGGCAACAATGCTAATACACACCAGTTTTTAATTGAACCATATTGACGCTCAAATCCTTGAATAAAGGCCTGCTCGTAGATGGCTAAATCGGCCAAATAATGCCTGCTGGTTACCATTCCTGTTGTTCCACTGCTTTCAAAAACTTTCTGCTCTTGCCAATTTCCTGTTGTAACACGCTGCTCTTTGAAAAATGAAATAGGCAACGCCGGTATGTTTTGTGGTATCTTTCGTTTAGTTGGCAATGAATCAATGAGGTCGACCCATTTGTGGTAAATTGGGTTGTATTGGTACTGAAATTGAAAAACAGTATTGCATAAATCATCAAAACTGGATTCATTCACAGAAAAAATATTGTTAATATCAAAGGGTAGTACCAACCTTATTTGTATTGTTTTAACTAATTTTGAATAGAAAGTAACCTGATGAGTACAAAATTATTAATCCTGCTGACAATTACGGTCTTTTTTTACGGATGTAAAAAAGATGAATTTAATACAAAGCCTACCCTTGAGTTTGGTGAAGTAAATTCCAGAGAACTAAGACAAGGCAATTTGCTCATTTTCAGTTTAAACTTTACAGATAAAGAAGGGGATATTCAAGATACACTTTGGGTGCAAAAAATTTCTAAAACCTGTCCAACCACCCCAGGTGTTCAGTTTATCAGCCCTAACAAAGTGCCCGATTTTACAGGAACACCTAATTTAAAGGGTAAATTAGAAATCACTTTTGTATACAATGCAAATGTACCTGGAACCCCATCAATAGTTGGATGTACCAACAGAAATGACACATCTTATTTTAGATTTTGGTTAAAAGACAAAGCCAATAATAGAAGTGATACGATTAACTCCCCTGACATTATCCTAATCAGGTAATGAAAACAATAGGGTTTATAAAAGGTGTTTTTTACGGCAACTATTTCTATGCAATTTGTGCCGTGTCTCTTTCAATTGAATGTTCCTTACAATTAGGACTACCACTTAACAATATCTTTTATTATTTATTAATAGGCTTCGCAACTGTACTTTATTATACCCATGCCTATTACATTGAAATCAAGCGAAATCCAATAAATTTAAATGATAGAACTGCCTGGTATTTAAGAAATAAAAAAAAAATAGAAGGGTCTCAACTATTGCTAACTTTTTTGATTGCAGTCATTTCAATTTTATTAGTGAATGGACTCCAACCCCATTTTTCTAAAGTAAACTTTAAAAGTTGGATTATATTATTTGCTACTTTAGTAATAGCGATGGGTTATTATAAACAATTGTATCCGTTTTGGGGAAAATGGGGATTAAGAAATAATGGTCTTCTTAAGCCATTAATTATTGGATTGGTTTGGGCTGGAACAGTCTCATTTTCTCCTGTTTTTTTTTACGACTTAAGCTATCCTGGCCTAGATAAAAGCCTAGAACTATTAACATGGCTTTTTTTCATTGAAAACTGGTTGTTTATCAGTATTCTTTGCATCCTCTTTGATATAAAAGATTACGCTAATGATGCCAATCAAAAATTAAAAACTTGGGTGGTTCAAATTGGACTTAAAAAAACATTGTATTGGGTTATTTACCCGATGACCATTTTAAGCATTCTGGCTTACTGGATTTTTGCAATTACGCAAGAATCTTCGCTTTTTAGCATACTATTCAACAGTATTCCTTATGTATTGTTGATAACTGTTTGCACCTTTATGCACCAACGTAAAAGCATTCTCTATTATCTTGCAATCATTGACGGATTGATGCTGGTAAAAGCAATTTGTGGCATAACCGGAATGTTGGGAAATTAAACTTTTAAAAATGGCCAAAGCAAAAACAACCAAGACTAAGTCGGTAGTGACCGAAAAGTCAATGAATTTTTTAAAAACGTATATCAATACTCCATCCCCCGTAGGATTTGAAAGCGGTGGACAAAAATTATGGATGGACTATATAAAACCCTTTGTAGATACAATGTTTACAGACCCCTATGGCACTGCTGTAGGTGTTGTAAATCCAACTGCTCCATTTAAAGTAGTGATTGAAGCTCATTGTGATGAAATTAGCTGGTTTGTCAATTACATTAACGATCAAGGGCTCATTTATTTAAAAAGGAATGGAGGAGTAGATCACCAAATTGCTCCGGCAAAGCGCGTATTGATTCATGGCAAAAAAGGTCCTGTAAAAGCCGTATTTGGATGGCCTGCTATTCATACCCGTTTAAGCAATCCAGAACAAAAAGAGCCCTCACCTAAAATTGAAAACCTTTGTTTGGATTGTGGCGCCAGAAATAAAAAGGAAGTAGAAGCATTAGGGATTCGAATTGGCGCTGTTGTTACTTACGAAGAGGGGTACGACGAATTAGCTTACGACTTTATCATTGGACGCGCATTTGACAATAGAGTTGGGGGATTTATGATTGCAGAAGTAGCCAGATTGCTCAAAGAAAACAAAAAGCAATTACCCTTTGGACTTTATGTGGTAAACGCAGTTCAAGAAGAAATTGGGTTAAGGGGTGCTGAAATGATTGCACGTAGAATTAAACCCAATATTGCTATTATTACCGATGTAACGCACGATACAAGCACCCCAATGATTAGTAAGATTATTGAAGGCGATATCCAATGCGGTAAGGGGCCTTCACTTGCATTTGCTCCTGCAATACACAATAAATTACTTGCTGTTGTAGAAACAGTTGCAGAAAAGAACAAAATTCCAGTTCAAATGCGAACCCTAAGTAGAAGTACAGGAACAGACACAGACAGTTTTGCTTATGCAAACGATGGCTGTCCATCGGTTTTAATTTCTATCCCTTTAAGATATATGCATACCACAGTTGAAATGTTGCATAAAAAAGATATTGAAGACACCATCAAATTAATGTATGAAACATTATTAACATTAACACCTAAGACAAATCTTAGTTATTTATAAGCATGGTAACACCCAGTAAAACAACTTACAAGGTAGCCATACTTGACCTTTATGAAGGTCAGGCTAACGAAGGAATGCGTTGTATAAGAGCAATAATTGCCGAATGGAGTTCTAAAAATAATATTCATATTCATTTATATGAATTTAATGTTCGTCAACATTTAGCTGTCCCCAATTTAGACTATGATATATATATATCCAGTGGGGGGCCTGGCTCTCCGTTGGATACAGTTGATACTGAATGGGAGGCAGCTTATTTTAATTGGTTAAAACAGCTTGAACTATGGAATAATAGTGCAGATTGTTTCCCTAAGAAAAATGCTTTCTTTATTTGCCATAGTTTTCAATTACTGTGTAGGCATTATGAAATTGGCAATGTGTGTAAACGAAAATCTACCTCCTTTGGTGTTTTCCCGGTACATATGATGGAAGATGGCCACCATGAATTGGTATTTAATGGATTACATGACCCATTCTATTGCGTTGACAGTAGAGACTTCCAAGTAATTGAACCCAATCACGAAAAAATCCGAAAATTGGGAGGAGCCATTTTAGCCATTGAAAAAAACAGGCCACACGTTCCTTTTGAGAGGGCCATAATGGCTCTTCGTTTTAATGATTATTTCATGGGCACACAGTTTCATCCAGAAGCAGATGCAATTGGTATGGCCATGTATTTACAAAGGGAAGACAAAAAGAATGTTGTAATTGAAGCACATGGGTTGGCAAAGTGGGAAAGCATGGTAGAACAATTAATGGATCCTGGAAAAATCATGTGGACCTACAATCATATTCTTCCTAACTTCCTACATGAAGCCACTAAAGAATTGGTTACACTTTAGTTCAAAATAAAATTTTATGGTTCCTGCTATCAGAAAACAGTTCAATGAAACATTTACTGATGCTGGGTATCAACAATACCTTGCATTACTAAATGAAAAATTTAAAGACGCAATAGAATTTAGGGTTGCAGAAACACCTGTGTTTATTGATAAAATTTTTAAAGAAAAAATACTTTCAGCTTGCGAGTCTATTGTAGACTTGATTATACAACCCAACTTCATTGAATTAACTAATAATTCAATCCCATCTAATGTTTTGGTTCCCAATCAAAATGAACATACTCATTTTATTGCTTTTGACTTTGGCATATGTGAAAATGAACGGGGCGAATTGGAACCACAACTAATTGAAATGCAAGGATTCCCAACTTTATTTGCATATCAAATATGGCAAGATCAAATCTGCAGAAAACAATATCAAATACCAGCAAACTACAGTTGTTACTTAAATGGTTTTACAGCAGAATCATACACTTCATTACTCAATGAAATAATTGTTGGACAATATTCTCCGGATGAAGTAGTACTATTAGAATTATTTCCACATGAACAAAAAACAAAAATTGACTTTTATTTTACAGCTGAATATTCAGGCATTTCAGTACTTTGTTTAACTGAATTAATCAAAGAGGGAAAGGACCTTTTCTATATTAAAGCCAATAAGAAAATTCAGATTAAACGTATTTATAACAGGATTATTTTTGATGATTTACAACAACAGAAAAAAGACATACAAGAGAAAGGTAAAATACTTTTCGAAGAATTAAATGTTGAATGGGTTCCCCACCCAAATTGGTTCTACCGAATTAGTAAATATACTTTACCCTTTATTCATCACCCATATGTTCCTACTACTTGGTTTTTAAATGATCTGAAAGAAGTTCCACAAGACTTGGAAAATTACGTTTTAAAACCATTGTTCTCTTTTGCAGGTCAAGGTGTAGTAATAGATGTAACAGCAAAAGATATAGAGTTAGTTAAAGACCCAGAAAATTGGATCCTTCAAAAAAAGGTTCAATATGCAGCAGTAATTAATACCCCAAATGAACCCGCCAAAGCAGAGATTAGAATTTTTTATTTTTGGAAAGAAGGAGATGAAAGGCCTGTTGCAACCAACAATCTAGCCCGCTTAAGTAAAGGTAAAATGATTGGAGTTAGATACAACCAAGACAAAGACTGGGTTGGAGGAAGCCTTGCTTATTTTGAACAATGACCCTAAATAATATGACCGAAAACCTTTCAATACATACAAAGAATATCCTTGGCTTACAATTACCAACCGATCCAAGATGGGTTAATTTAGCAAGCATTTCCATAGAAGCAATTTTAACAGATCATGCATACTGTGAGCAAAAAGCGGCTTTAACTTGCATTTCTTACATACAAAGATATTCTGATAGAAAAGAATTAGTAGAAGCGCTATCTCCAATTGTAACTGAAGAATGGGGCCATTTTAGAGCCGTATTGGCAGAACTGAATAAAAGAGCGCTTGCTTTGGGTAAACAAAGAAAAGATGAATATGTAAATCAATTACTGATTTTTCAACACAAAGGAGGGCATATAGAAGACAGGCTATTAGATCAATTACTCACTATGGCATTAATTGAAGCAAGAAGTTGTGAACGATTTAAACGCTTAAGTGAAGGTTTAGAAGATGCTTATTTAAGAAAGTTCTATAGAAAATTTATGGAGAGTGAAGCAGGCCATTACACTTTATTTATTACTCTTGCCGAATTGTATATACCCAAAACAAAAGTAAGAGCAAGATGGAAAGAATGGCTTGCCCACGAAATAGAAATCATGAAACACCTTGAAATAAGGGGCGATCGGATTCATTAAAATAGAAATTAACTAATAGCATTTTATGCTATACTTTTTTCAGGACCAGACATAAGGCAAAAAAAAGCCCCGATTAATCGGGGCTTTTTTGATATTATTTATTCAAAAGTTACTCTTGAACTTTAAAGTCTACTCTTCTATTAAGTGCTTTACCTTTCGCAGTTTTATTATCTGAAATTGGCTGGCTACTTCCAAAGCCTTCAGCAGTAAGTCTTGCAGCATCAATTTTTTGAGCTACTAAGTATTCTTTAACTGCATTTGCACGCTTCAAAGACAATGGATTATTGATTTTATCATTTCCAGAAGCATCTGTATGACCTTCTACAAAAAGTTTCAATGTTGGATTCTCATTCAACGCTTTAACTACTTTGTTTAACTCTACTTTAGATACTTTGGTTAATACTGCAGAACCAGAAACAAACTGTATTTTCTTATTATCGAAATTGTAAGTTGCTTTCAATTCTGGACAACCATTATTTTCACGAGTTCCTTTAATGCTAGGACACTTGTCTTCTTCATCATTAACACCATCACCGTCGGTATCAGGAATAGGACAACCTTGGTAACGAGCTAATCCTGGAACAGAAGGACATTTATCTTCTTCATCATTAACACCATCTTTATCAGTATCAGGAATAGGACAACCATTGTATTTGGCAATTCCAGCAATGGTAGGACACTTATCGTTTTCGTCGTTGATACCATCTTTATCAGTATCTGGAACAGGACAACCATTGTACTTAGCTACACCAGGAACAGTAGGACACTTGTCATCTTTGTCATTAATACCATCTTTATCGGTATCAACTGGTGCTGGAGCAACAACTGGTGGCGGCGGTGGGGTAACTAAAACTGGTGCTGGCTTATCCTTAATTGGTGAAGCAATACCTACTGAATAAGCTGTATGATTAACTGCTAATCCAGAAATTGCTGGACGATACAACATTTGGGTATTGATGAAAGTTTCTCCACCAAGATTAAATTGTAGTCCTAAACCAGTATTACCCTGAGCAGCAAAATAAGTTCCCGTATACATTGAAGCACCAACTCCGAATGTTAAATAAGGAACTACAGCATACTTATCTGAAAGTAATTTAACATTCAGATTGGCGTCTGCTTCTAATAAGAAAAGACTTCTACGAGAAGGAGCTATACCAGATTTTCTATAAAAAGGGTATTTGGTATAAGTTCCAGATAATGTAGCCATAAAGTCTACATGCTCAGAAAGGCCTTCAAAATATTGCAAACTTAAGCCAGGACTCATTTCCTTCATTGGGGTAAATCCACCACTTTGAAGCATACGAGAAAGTGAAGTTCTGCTGATTTTATCAGCAGTGTACATATCATTTAAGAAAAAGGCAACCCCTAAGCTGGCTCTTTTCTTGTAGCTGGTAGGTGCTTGCGCAAAAGAAGCCGTTGCCAAACCAACAACGATCAAAGAAAACAGAAATTTCTTCATAAACAGGTTTTTGTTAATTTATGGCAAAAATACATGTAGAAATTGGTTTTCTAAAATTATGATAACTTTATCTTTTAATTATTTTTCCCCTCAGGAGTTTCTATAACTTCTAGTTTTACCTTGGCTAATCCTTTATTCAAAAATTGCAATTTTTGAGCAGCAGCCCTGGTTAAATCAATTACCCTGCCCTTTTTCTTCATACGAGGATGCATTTTATCGTTTATCTTAACAATAACCCATTTCCCATTATTTACATTGGTCACTTTCACCCATGTTCCCAGCTTAAGGTTATTACTCGCACCAGTAAACGCTTTATTACTAAATTTTTCTCCGGAAGCCGTTTTAATACCTTCAAAACGTCCACTGTAATAACTAGCAATTCCTAACACCACTTTTCCCGTAAAAACCAGATTTGCATCTGCTTTTAAAGCACTATCTAACGACCACAATAAACTGTCTGGCATACCAGGATTAAACATTACTGAATCAGTTTGAGTTTGCCCTTGAACTTTGCCAACAAAAAACAACACCAGAATAAAAAGGATTCGAATATGCATTCAATTTCTTTAAGTTAACAATAGCGCCAATTTATAAGGTACAAAAAATCACCGAATAGACTTAGCACTTTCTGCACTATTGCCAAATTATATGCCGAAGATTGATTCAAATAAAAAAAATCAACCATGTATACTATATACAGGCTGATTTTCAATAACTTATAACAAACTAAATAGGCGTAACTGCAACTACGGCATCCAAATTAAGGGTGCCATGAATATGAGGAAATACCTCATTAATATTGCCAGCTAATTCAAAAACAAGGGGACGTTCTACTTTTTCTTTTTGGATGGTCAGTTGCACCAATCCAGTTATTCCCTGATAATATCTTTCTAGTACACCTGCTACTTGATCAGCTGTACTACAATGCATGAAACCTTCTTTCACCAATGTATCGGCCTCATAAAATCCTTGTTTTAAGGCCAAATCCCATTTTTCTTGGGTTGTAATATGATATATAAATTCTCCGTTCATTTTAAATCAATCTTTTTAATTTCTGTTCTTGTAGCATTAGATCGGTAATTACTATTGCTGTTACTGCTTCTAAAATTACAGGAACCCTTAAAGCAATGCACAAATCATGCCTTCCTTTTATTGAAAAACTTTCTTGTTGGTTATTATCCCAGTTTAAAGATACTTGCGCTTTGGGTGTAGAAGAAGTAGGCTTGATGGCAACCCTAAAAAGCAATTCATTCCCATTAGTGATTCCGCCAACTACCCCACCTGCGTAATTGGTTATAGTTTTACCTGAAATACTTTCAATGGCATCATTGTGTTCAGACCCATACATTTTTGCTGCAGCAAATCCTGCCCCAAATTCAATCCCCTTAACTGCAGGAATTGCAAAAACTGCATGGCTAATGAGCGATTCAACTGAATCAAAAAAATGTTCCCCCAACCCTATTGGCAGGCCTGATGCGGTGCAAGCTACTATACCGCCCACACTGTCTTTTGCATCAATCGCTTTTTGCAATCCTTTTTCTAAGTCTGATTCTCCAGCAATTTCGCTAATAGATGAATGAACTTGAATATGATGTTGCACCAATAGCTTTTTTGCAATTACTCCCGCTGCAACCAAGCATACTGTTAAACGACCGCTAAAATGGCCACCCCCTCTAAAATCTTCGAATCCTCCATATTTAATATGCGCAGTAAAATCTGCATGTCCTGGTCTTGGTATGGAACGATGTTTTTCGTAATCCTGGCTTCTAGTGTTATTATTTTCAAATAAAATAGTCAACGGCGCACCTGTTGTTTTCCCATTGAATAAACCACTTTTAAAAATGGGCAAGTCGTCTTCTTTTCTAGGTGTTGTTCCTTTTTGAACACCTCCTTTTCTTCTTTCGGTATCAACAATGAAATCTTCAACACATAAGGGAAGACCAGCAGGACATCCGTCAATGATTAATCCTACGGATTCCCCATGAGATTCACCAAAAATTTGTACACTAAATAACTTTCCAAATGCGTTCACCTTGCTGTTTTGTATTTAAACGTTTTTATAATTCAGTTATTACACGAACACCCAATTGTTGCAAATGACCATAAAATGCAGGATAAGACTTATTAATTGCTTCCGCATCTTTTATAGTAACTGGCCCACTTGCATTCAATGCGGCTACAGCTACTGCCATGGCAATTCTATGATCGTGATGAGAATGAACAGTATTTGAATGAATAGCATTAAACTGCATTCCATTTCTTAATCCTGTTATGAGCATTAAATTGTCTTGCAACTTTATTTCAACACCCAATTTACCAAATTCTTTTTGCAAAGTAATCCCACGATTGCTTTCTTTATGGGCAAGCCTATGAACCCCTTCTATTACAGTGGTCCCATCACAAAATGCGGCCAATGCTACCAATGGGGGAAACAAATCTGGACAATCAGTTGCATCGAAATGAAAAGCTTTCATAGGCAACGACCTCACGTCTATTTGGTGTTCTTGAACAGAGAGGCCAGCTCCTGCATCAGCTAATGCTTGTAATATTGCTTTATCAGCCTGTGTAGAAAATACATCCAATCCTTTAACAGTAATACTTCCTGCAACCGCGCCAGCTACTAATAAAAAAGCAGCACCACTCCAATCCCCTTCTACCTGGTACGCTATGTTTTCCTTTTTAACTTTTTGATCTGCTTTATAAAACCCAAAATTTTTGTAGTCATCATTTCGAACAACTGTTCCAAATGCCTCCATTACTTTTAAAGTAAGATCTATATATGGCCTACTTTTTAAATCATTTACTTCAATAGTGATTCCATCTGCTTCAGCAGCTCCAAATGCCATTAACAATCCAGTTAAAAATTGTGAACTCAAAGAGCCATCAATCTTAATATTGGTTGGCTTCAGAGGACCTTTTATAGAAATGGGCAAAAATCCATTGGCCGAATTAATTTGGACATTTAACTGTGGAAGTACTTCATCAAAAAAATGCATGGGTCTCTTCAACAAACTTCCTGTTCCTGTAATTGTTATGCTTTCATAACTTAAAGCTGCTATTGGAGTAAACATTCTTATTCCCAATCCACTTTCTCCGCAACTCAATTCATTCAAAATTGGAGAAACACCTTTACTTTCAATTGTAATACTTCCATCATTAGTCTTTGTAACAACAGCACCTAATTTTTGTATCATTTCAATTGCTGCCAAATCATCAAAACTGTCTCCTGCATTTAAAATATGGCTTCTCCCATGATGCAGCAATGCTGCAGCACAAGCTCTCTGCATTGAGCTTTTACTTGCATTAGCATGTAAAGTACCTTGTATATTAGTAGGATGAATGATTGCAATCATCAGTACAAATTGGAATATTAAAATTGTTTAAAAATTTCTTGTAATTGCACAAGTAACAAAGGTTGTATAACCCCTTTACCAGTTTTTTGCAACAGAATATAATTGATTGAATCGTCTTGACGTTTTTTATCTTTTAATAAAACTCCAAAAGCCTTCTTTGCATCAAAATCAGCAACAGTCGGTAACCCATAACTATGCAATAACCGTATAACCCTATCCGCTTCTTTATAAAACTTTAGTTGCTGAGACATTAATGACGCATAAGTCATTCCAATGCTTATGGCTTCGCCATGACTTAATTGATACATATTTTCAATTGCATGACCCAGGGTATGACCAAAATTCAACAGCTTTCGATCCCCCTTTTCAAATTCATCCTTTTGCACAACTTTTATTTTTATCAAAGCATTGCGCATAATCAACTTTGCAAGTAACACAGGATTTTTTTTATACTTGGGAATGCTATTTTGTTCTAATTCTTCAAACATTTTTTGATCCTTAATGCAAGCATGTTTAATGATTTCTGCAAATCCATTTTTCCATTCTTGTAAAGGCAATGTTTTTAGTAAACTGTAATCATAAATTAGAAAAGATGGCTGCCTAATTAATCCAACCATATTTTTATACACCCCTACATCAATTCCGTTTTTGCCACCTATAGCAGCATCTACCATTGCAAGCAAAGAAGTTGGAATATATCCTACTTCTACCCCTCGCATATAAATTCCTGCAACATATCCTGTTATATCTGTAATGACACCGCCTCCAAAACCAATTAAGGTAGTTTGCCTATCGGCACCCAATAAAATCAGCTGGTCAATAATTACATCAACTGTTTGTTGAACCTTAAATTGCTCTCCTGGATTTAACACAATAGTATTAAATCCCTTTAATTTTCTTTTGTGTGCTTGAAACAAATTTTCATCTGTTACAATAATCGCTTTCTCTTTTGAAACAATTTTTTCTAACAAACCAAACGCGGCATCAAAATAAAAAAGGGTCTCTTTTCCAGAGAATAAAAAACGCTTCTTCTGCATACTATGAATTCATAATCTTATTTTGATGGTTGATACTTTCCATATGTACCGCATCAAAATACTTAGTGATAAATTCTTGGCTAAGACCAAGCTGCCCTCCTTTTACAAAAGCACGCTCTAAAATAGCATTCCAACGATTGGTTTGCAAAATGGTAATATTGTTGTCTTTTTTATACTGTCCAATTTTATCGGCCACTTTCATTCGCTGTCCTAACAATTGCAAAAGCTCATCGTCTAACTGGTTAATTTGTGCACGCATTTTATCCATCTGAATATGTAACTCCTCAGAAATGATGTCTTCTTTACGCCAAATCATGGTATCCATCATTGACCCTAAAACTGCAGGTGTAATTTGCTGTTTGGCATCACTCCATGCATTATCTGGATCAATATGACTTTCTATAATTAATCCATCAAAATCTAAGTCAATGGCTTTTTGCGCAACTTCCTGTAGAATGTCTCTTCTACCACAAATATGGGAAGGATCATTAATCATAATCATTTCAGGAAACCTGCGCTTCATTTCTATAGCTAAGTGCCACATTGGTGCATTACGGTATTCGGTATTGCCATATGAACTAAACCCTCTATGAATTAAACCAATATTTTTAATTCCTGCTTTTGCAACACGCTCAGCAGCCCCAATCCATAGTTCTAAATCTGGATTAATTGGGTTCTTAATCAAAACTGGAACATCCACTCCCTTTAAAGCATCTGCAACATCCTGAACGCTAAATGGATTCACCGTTGTTCTGGCGCCAATCCACAAAACGTCTACACCAAAATGCAAAGCATCTTCAACCTGCTTACCAGTTGCTACTTCTACTGCTACGGGTAACCCAGTTAACTCTTTCGCTTTTTGCAACCAAGGCAAGCCCTTTGTTCCAACCCCTTCAAAACTTCCAGGTCTGGTTCTAGGTTTCCAAATACCTGCTCGCAAAATATCTACTTTTCCAGTTGCGGCAAGCTGGCTAGCAGTTGCTAAAATTTGCTCTTCTGTTTCCGCACTGCAAGGTCCGGAAATAATTAATGGTCTTTTTGCAAGCACCTTGTTAATACTAGCTGCTTGCTGTAAGGTCTGTTCCATATTCGATTGATTGCTTGTTACTAAAATTATCGGCGTCCTCCTCCACTGTCTGCATCGTTCATACGAATGCTTCTTCCCTTGTATTTCTTACCATCCAAAGAACGAATCATTTGCTGTGCTGCTGTTTTCTCAATTTCAATCCAGCTATTCATGTCTTTCATATCAATACGTCCTAGCACATCTTTCTTTAAATCGCTCATATCTAATACAAACTGTAAAAAACTCGCTTTATAAAATCCGTCTTTGGTTCCTAAGTTTACAAATAACCTACTGTAACCTCCACCTGATTTATATTCTTTGCGACTATCACCACGACCAGCATCCCTTCCAGCGTCTCTTCCACTTTCTCTTCGGCTAGATCTATTGTCTCCACGATCATTAGGATCTCTCTTCGCACTTCTATCACGCTCTCTAATATTTAAATCTTCAGAGTTTTCATAGTACTTTAAGAATCGATCAAATTCCATTGCAGCAACACGCTTCAATACGTCTTCTTTACTTACATCGGCAAATTTTTCTGCCAACATTGGAACGTAGGTTTCGTAATCGCCATGACTAATATCTGCCGACAATAGCTTGTCCATAAAAGAGAAAAATTGTTTTCTACAAACATCTTTTCCTGAAGGGATATCAAGTTTGCTAAAATGACAATTATTGATTCTTTCAATTTGCTTAAGCTTATAGGTTTCTTTGGCATGTACAATTGATATACAAATTCCCTGATTCCCAGCTCTACCTGTACGTCCACTTCTATGTGTGTAGATTTCTACATCATCTGGTAGCTCAAAATTGATTACATGGGTAATCCCCTGTACATCAATCCCTCTTGCAGCCACATCAGTTGCAATTAATAATTGGAGGCTTTTATCTCTAAACTGACCCATTACTTTATCACGTTGACCTTGTGTAAGATCTCCATGTAATGCATCAATATCATACCCTTCCCTAGTTAAACGCTCTGATATTTCTTGTGCATCCAATTTAGTCCTGGTAAAAATAATTCCATAAATACCCGGGTTAAAATCGATAATTCGCTTTAATGTTTCATAACGATGATGCGCAGTGGTAACATAATATTGGTGATCAATACTCTTGTTTGAAGTATTTACCTTACCAACTGTTACTTCCTTGGGATCTTTCATGTAACGCTTGCTCACTTTTCTAATTTCAGGTGGCATGGTTGCACTAAATAACCAAGTGCTATTTCTCTGAGGGGTATTTTTTAAGATGAACTCAATATCATCTTGAAAACCCATGTTCAACATTTCATCTGCTTCATCTAATACAACATAACTGATTTGTTCTAAGTTGATTGCTTTACGCTCAATCAAATCAATTAGTCTACCTGGTGTAGCCACAACAATTTGTACTCCTCTTTTCAGATCACGGATCTGTAATCCGATGGAAGCTCCTCCATAAACTGCAACAACCGAAATACCGGTCATATATTTCTTAAACAGCTCTATCTCTTTAACAATCTGCAAACACAATTCGCGTGTAGGACAAACCACCAATGCCTGTGGATATTTTGCTGCTGCGTCTATAATGTGTAACAAGGGTAATCCAAAAGCTGCTGTTTTTCCCGTGCCGGTTTGCGCCAAACCGATAAAATCAGTCGTTCCGCTCAATAAGACCGGTATCGCCTGTTCCTGAATTGCTGTTGGGTTCACATACCCCAACTCTGTGGTTGCTTGAATTAAACGTTCGTCAATTCCCAACCCTTCAAATGTAATCATGTATTCTAAAATTTGTGCAAAGGTACTCTATATAGCCTTCTTTGCGGTGTTTTACTTAAGTATTCTCCTTATTCCATTGGCATTTTCAATCAATTCTTGTAAATATTCGTAGTTCTCTTTTTCTAAACAGGACTTAAATTTTCTCAATTGACTTATATGTTCATTTAATACATCTAATATATTTTCTCTGTTTTGCATAAAAATGGGAACCCACATAGCAGCATTACTCTTAGCAAGTCTTACTGTGCTCTCAAAACCACCACTTGCTAGTTCAAAAATGGCATCTTCCTCTCGCTCTTTCTCTAAAACTGTGTTGGCCAATGCAAAAGAAGTAATATGTGATATATGACTAATATAAGCCACGTGCATGTCATGCGCAGTTGATTCCATATAAATTATATGCATTTCGAGTAATGCATATAATTTTTCAACCAGTACTAAAGCATCTGCATCAGAATCCGTTTTATCGCATATAACGGTAGCTTTTTTGCTGAATGCTCCTTTAACAGCAGCAGAAGGGCCACTATTCTCAGTTCCCCACATAGGGTGAGTTGCAACAAATCTTCCTCGTTTAGGATGATTTTGTACTGCTTCTACAATTTTTGATTTCGTAGAACCAACGTCAAATACCACCTGATTGCTTAGTTTATCTAAGATTAATGGTAATAATTGTTCAGCCGCGTTAATTGGAGTTGCAATAATGATTAAAGAAGATTTTTGGATTGCATCTTCTAATGGCAAACATTCTTGCACCAATCCCAATTCAATTGCCTTGGCGGCATGTGCAGCATCATTTTCTACCCCAATTACATGAGTTGCTAATCCCTTTTCTTGTAATGCTATAGAAAGTGACCCCCCTATTAAACCTATTCCTACTACTGTAATAACCATACTCGTTTTTTTAATTCGTCATTTGTGCTTTTATTCTTTGAATTGCTTTCTCAAATTTGGTGATGCTTCCACATAAACTTACTCGTATAAATTGGTTACCAGCCGAACCAAAAATTCCACCAGGAGTAATGAATACATTGCTATTGTATAAAACTTGGTCGCTTAATTCGTATCCGTCTTTTAAGCCCTGAGGAATTTTAGCCCATACAAACATTCCTACTTGATTGGTGCTGTACTTGCAATGAAGTGTATCAAGTAATTCAAAAACTTTTTCTCTTCGCTTCGCATACACTTCATTCACCGAATCATACCACTCATTTCCCAAATTCAAAGCAGCTGCAGCCGCATGCTGAACAGGCAAAAACATTCCACTATCCATATTGCTTTTGAAAGTAAGTACTTCATTAATCCTTTCTTCTGCACCGCATAACATCCCAATTCGCCACCCTGCCATATTATGGCTCTTGCTTAATGAGTTCAACTCAATAGCAGTATCCATTGCACCTGCTACACTTAACAAACTCATAGGTGCATCATTTAAAATAAAGCTATACGGATTATCATGACATATTAAAATTTGATATTGCTTACCAAAAGCAATCAACTTTTCAAATAGTTCAATACTTGGTTTTTTACCAGTGGGCATTTGGGGGTAATTCACCCACATCAATTTAACTTTACTTAAATCACTTGCCTCCAATGCCGCAAAATTGGGCTCCCAATTGCTTTCTTCTGTTAACTCAAAATAGACTGGTGTGCCTCCTGCCAATTTTACTGCACTGGTATAAGTTGGATATCCAGGATTAGGAATCAACACTTGGTCATCCGCATTTAAATAAGTCATGCAGATATGCATGATGCCTTCTTTACTTCCTAATAAAGGCAAAATTTCAGTATCAGAATTTAAGTCAACATGGTATTGAGTTTTATACCAATTAGCTATGGCATTTCTTAAAGCTGGTACTCCTTTATAGGATTGATAGGCATGTGTATTTTCCAAACCAGCTTGCTCTTGTAATACTTTAATAACAGAAGGATGTGGAGGAAGATCAGGACTACCAATTCCTAAATTGATGATGTCTTTCCCTACTTTATTGAGTTGTTCAATCTCTCTTAGCTTTTGAGAAAAATAGTATTCCCCAATCCCTTCTAATCTTTTTGATTTAGCTATCTGCATAATTATCCTTTTACCAGTTTCCCTTTTTTATAAATTCCAAAAAGTTTTACATTATTGGTTAGCGATTCAATTTTATTCATCATGTTTTCAAACTGTTTTAATTGATCAAACTCCATGTCTGCATAAAACCCATACTTAAAATGACTACCAGGAATAGGCATACTCTGAAGCTTACTTAGATTAATGCCTGTTTTAGCTACTTCAGTTAATACTTTAGCTAAAATCCCTTTTGAGTGATCAGTTTGAAAATAGATGGAAGCTTTATCTGCTCCAACTATAGGCTTTGCATCCTTCGTTCTTTGTAAAATTAAAAACCGGGTAATATTATTTTTTTGAGTTTGAATATCGGGCACTAAAATCTCCAGATCAAATAATTCAGCCGCCAGTTTACTTGCTATTGCGGCAATATGTTTACTCTTGTGCTGGTGAACGTATTTAGCACTTAAAGCTGTATCTTCTGTTTCTATTAATTTATACGGATGCGATTCTAAAAAATCAAGACATTGTAAGATTGCCATAGGATGGCTGTGCACTTCTTTAATATCCGACAAGCTCACACCTCTATTCACTAATAAATTTTGACTGATGGATAAATACACTTCACCCACTACTTTCAAATTTGCTTTTTGCAATAAATTATAGTTGGGTAGAATGCTCCCTGCAATTGAGTTTTCTATTGCCATAACTGCACCTGCGGAAACAGTAGAATCCAATGTTTGCTTTATCAACTGCCTAAATGAAGCACAAGGAATCACTTTAACTTGTTTCCCAAAAAAATGTCTGGCAGCTACTTGGTGAAAACTCCCTTCATATCCTTGAATACAAATACCCTCCGCCGAAATCGGTAGTTGACTCATTTGGTATTTATTGGTGGTTAATTTTTTCATTCATTAATGGATAAAAAAAATCCCGGCAATTTGCCGGGATTTATATGCGATTTAAAACTTTTAAGCTTTTGCAAACAATACCCGGCTCCTTTTCATAAAGAAGAAATAATAAAAAGAATAAAACCAGTTGTTAATTGCTGTTTGCATGATATTTCAAATATAAGAATTGATTGGGAAGCAAAAAATTAATTTGACAAATATTAAACTAAGGTTAGTTAGTTTTTATTCCCTTCTATAAAAAAATAAGCCCCTCCGTGGAAACGGAGCGGCTTCTAACGATTGCTTGCCATATGAAACTTTTGAATCTGTTGTACTTTCCGCAAGCTAGACTTCACCGGTTCTCTTCACCAACAGATGGTTTAAATTACTTCTTAGTGGTATCAACAGCAGCAGCAGTTGTGTCTACCATTGCAGCAGCAGTGTCTACAGTTGCAGCAGCAGTGTCTACAGTTGTTGCAGTAGTGTCAGCAGCAGCTTCTTTGTTTTCTCCAGCGCAAGATGCAAATACGCCTAATGCTAAAACGAATAATAATTTTTTCATTTTTTTTCTTTTTTAGTTTGAATGATTACAGTTTAATACGCCAACGAGAAAAAGGTAACCCGTTGTTTCAATTTTTTTTATAAAAATATTTAGGGCTATTTTGGGTTACTTTTAAGCCTATAACTGTATTAAAGGAACAGATAGTGAAAGGAGATACGAACGAACAAGCATTATTGAAGGGGCTGGCTCACAATGATTCAAAAGCTGTAGAAATCATATATAAAGATAATTTTAATATGATTCAAGCATTTATTTTGAATAACAATGGCAGCTATGACGAAGCCAGAGACATTTTTCAGGAAGCAATGATAGCTTTATATGAAAAGTCTCAAACGGACTCATTTGTGCTGACTTGTCAAATTAAAACATATCTCTATTCTGTTTGCCGAAGGCTTTGGCTTAAAAGACTTCAACAAATGGGAAGGTTTACGGGATCGGTTGATGGGTTTGAGGAAACTGTAGCAGTTGAAGAAGATTTGGAAACCCATGAGAAAAGGAATGCGGAGTTTGTTATAATGGATAGGGCTTTGAATAGTTTGGGTGAACCTTGCAAAAGTTTACTTCAAGGTTATTATCTAAAAAAAATGGACATGAATGCATTGGCTGCTGAATTTGGATATACCAATGCAGACAACGCAAAAAACCAGAAATACAAGTGTTTAATGCGACTAAAGAAATTATTCTTTTCGCAATATAATATTGGAGAGTAAGTATATGGATGACATTCTATTATTAGACGCAATTGAAAGATATCTCAGCGGAGAAATGAGCCCTGAAGAGCGTGCTTATTTTGAGAATCTACGCAATACTACCCCTGAAATTGATCAGATGGTAGTAGAGCACAATATGTTCTTGCATCAAATTGCCGACTATTCTGCGAATATTCAAATCAAGCAAACGTTACACGAGGTCCACCAAAACCTATTAGAAAGAGGTGACTTAAATGAAGGAGGTGCATTAAGCCCTAAAGGAAAAGTAATTCAATTCTTTAATAAATATAAAAGAGTCACCGCTATTGCAGCCTCTGTTGGCGGGGTAATTGCTCTATTCATTAGTGGATTAGCAATGTATTTTTCCACTGCAGTAAACGATCCGAAATTAGAGCAACTAGGTAAAGATTTAGAAGTTGTAAAGAAAAACCAACAATATCAAGGGGATATTATTAATGAAGTCACTTCTAAAATTCCGATTAATGCAAGATTACTAAGTGGTGGATCAGGATTTTTAGTAGATGTAAAAGGATACATTGTAACCAATGCCCATATTCTTAAAGGAACTGGTGCCATTGTGGTAAACAGTAAAGGGAAGGAATTCAAGTCTTCCATTGTTTTAATAGACCATGTTAAAGATTTGGCCATATTGAAAATTAATGATGAAGAGTATGAAGCCATCAAGTCAATTCCTTATACCATACAAAAAAATAATTCCGATTTAGGAGAAGAAATTTTCACTCTAGGTTATCCAAGAAACGAAATTGTTTATGGAATGGGCTATTTAAGTGCAAAATCAGGTTTCAATGGAGATTCACTTTCATATCAAATTCAAATTAGCGCCAATCCTGGCAACTCTGGTGGACCGGTATTTAACAAAAATGGTGAAGTGATTGGAGTACTAAGCACCAAACAAGCACAAGCAGATGGCGTTGCGTTTGCTGTGAAATCTAAAAATATTCATGCAATTATTGAAGATTTAAAGAAAAGTGACACTGCCTTTCAAAGAGTTAAACTTCCTAGCAAGTCATCTTTGAAAGGAATTGAAAGGAAGGTTCAAATTAATAAATTAGAAGACTGTGTTTATTTTGTAAAGGCTTACGGAAAATAAGAATAATTAATAAAATAAAAAGGTCTCAGCTGCTAAATGTAACTGAGACCTTTTTTATTTGAATTTACTTGATTGATTATTTCTATTTCCACAAAGAGGCAGGATATACCTTATTGGCCACCAATTGACTAATAGCTGCTTGCACCCCTGGTGCATCTTCCTTATAAGTTACGCCAAACCATTGGGCCGATGTAGGCAATACTTTTAATACCCCTTTTCCAGATTGAATAAACTCATTAGCGGCATAAGGTATAAAGAATTCCGATTTTAATTCTTGTCCTTTTGAAGCTAAAAAATCAGTGAACATGATTTCACACATATCAATAAAAGCTGGTGAAAAACAGAAATAGTTCATACTCACTAAGCTGGTTCCAGGCAGAGGATTTTTACCATTTTCGTCTTCAAACACTATCTCACCATTTTCACGATATATTTTAGTTCGCTCGTTAATTTCGGTCAAATTATTATTGGCATCAGCAGTACAAACTCCTCTACTTACACTTCCATTTTCACTCAAGGTTTTTTGCAACTCATACCCCAATAATGCAAATGTAGTATCGTTACAAGCCGTTGTTAAGAAATCAAATGCCTTATGAAAAGCATCCCGGCCATAATAGTCATCTGCATTAATAACAGCAAATGGCTCATTTACTTTTCCTTTGCAACATAATACAGCATGAGCAGTACCCCAAGGTTTTGCTCTATCAGCTGGTATTGCATACCCATTGGTGAAGGCTTCTAAATATTGATAAACATAATCGGTAGCAATTTTTCCTGCCAACTTAGGTTCAAAAATTCCTTTGAACTGCTCTGCAAATTCTTCGCGGATGATAAACACTACTTTACCAAATCCAGCCTCAATAGCATCGTAAATAGAATAATCCATAATAGTTTCCCCATCAGGACCGAAAGACTGAATTTGTTTCATACTTCCATAGCGGCTTGCCATTCCAGCAGCTAATATTACAAGAGTAGGTTTCATAGCTTAATTTTACAATACAAAGTTAAATCATTTAACATTGCAACAATTGGTAATAAAATGTTATTCGATATAAATAAAATAACCATCCAACAGCTCTCTAGTTTAGGAAATGAAAATATTAAGGTTTCTACACTTAGAACAGACTTAATTCATCCTATAGTAAGTGGAAATAAATGGTTCAAACTAAGGTTTTATCTGGAGGAAGCAAAACGACTCCAATGCAATACCATTGCTAGTTTTGGTGGTGCATATTCCAATCATATTGTAGCACTTGCTGCAGCTTGCAATTTAAACGGGTTTAAATCTGTTGGTTTTATTAGAGGAGAAATGAACAATTCACCCAGTTTACAAGAAGCAAAAGAATTGGGTATGCAATTGCATTATATTTCGAGGGAAGACTATAAATACAAAGAAGTATTGATGGAAAAATATGCCAATAATGGTTGGTTTTGGATAAATGAAGGGGGATATGGCATCAACGGGGCCCTAGGAGCAGCTACCATACTACAAACCAAGGACTGCTCATCATTTACGCATATTATTTGTGCCTGTGGAACTGGCACCATGTTAGCTGGTCTATTAACAGGAGCTAATGAAAATCAATCAGTAATTGGCATTAGTGTGCTTAAAAACAATTACGAACTAAACCAACTGGTGAAAGCCATACTTCCCCCAAAAACACATAAAGAATTTACAACCATTCACGATTATCATTTTGGCGGTTATGCTAAACACCCAATTGAATTAATTAATTACATGAACCATTTATTCAAAAGGGAACAAGTACCTACCGATATTGTATACACTTCAAAAATTTTTTATGCAATTGAAAAATTAATTCAACAAGCATACTTTAAAGACAATTCCAACATTTTAATAATACATAGCGGGGGCTTACAAGGAAATAGAAGTTTAGTACCAGGAAGCCTAGTATTTTAACGCTAAAAAAATATATTTGCATTGACTATGAAACAATTCAGCTTTATCCTAATTTGTTTACTCGGCTTGTTTAATTTAGCCCTTGGGCAAAAATCAAAATCTAACAAAACAAACAAAGCTGAAATTAGTCAAAGGATTTTCATCAAAAATAAATTATACAAAGAGCTTTCTGCTAGCGAATATAAAAAGTTTAAAGATTCCATCTTTGCCAATACTAAAGATACGCTTACAAGAATTGGCAAAAGAACTTTGCAATTTTCACCGGCACCAATTGCACCAACCAGCGTTCAAGCTCAAGAGAATTGGATTCCATCCATGTATGTATTTACTAATGCAAAAGGTAACCTAACCATTCAATTGCCGAATACCAACACAAAAAGGTACAGCCTATTTATTTACGATGGTAAATTATTACTACATAATATTACCAATTTACAAGAAGATTATTGGGTGATTGAAAAAAGCAATTTCTACCACAGTGGATGGTACAATTTTGAATTGTATTGCAATGGAGAACTTTTAGAAAGAAACAAGTTTCTACTGCACTAAGCTTTTTTATTCTCCAATTAATTTACAAGGAAAAATGGCTTCAAAATGTTTCTTTACTCTATACTTTACTTCTTCAAAATTGACTATTTGTCCTAGTTCTTGAGCCAAAGAAGTAACTTTTTTATTTTGAATACCACACGGTACTATATGATCAAAATAAGTGAGATCTGTATTTACATTAAATGCAAAACCATGCATCGTAATCCATCTGCTGCATTTAATTCCCATTGCGCAAATTTTTCTTTCCTTCCCTTTAACATGCGCATCCAACCACACTCCTGTTTCTCCTGCACTCCTTTCGCCTTTTAAACCATAATCTGCCATGGTTTTAATAATTACTTCTTCTAAAGATCTTAAGTACCAACCCAAATCTGTTTTAAACCTTTCTAAATCCAAAATGGGATACCCAACCAATTGCCCTGGACCATGGAATGTAATGTCTCCCCCCCTATTTATATGAAAATATTCAATGCCTCTTTTAAGTCTATCTGCTTCACTTATTAATACGTGTTCCTCTTTACCATTTTTACCTAAAGTATAAACAGGTGGGTGCTCAACAAATAATAAATGATGTGTGGTAGGTATGGTTTCTGGGGCGTTTAATTGTTGATTCCCAAATTTAAAAGCCATTTTAATATCTGCATTTGCTTTCAATAATGCTTCTTGCTGATCCCAAACTTCTTTGTAGCTGCTTTTACCTAAATCCTTGAAAATGACTTCCTGCTCCATACCACAAAAATAAAGTTAATTTTGCCGCATGCAGATAGATACCGAATTAATTTCAGAAGAGCAGTCAGATGCCTTGTACGAACGCAAGATTTTTACTGTAGACAAAGGCCAAGAGCCCTTCCGAATAGACAAATGGGTTCAGATGCATATGGAAGGAGCTACTAGAAATAAAGTTCAACAAGGTATTGAAGCAGGTTTTCTAACAGTTAATGGTAAAACAGTTAAAAGCAATTATAAAATAAAGCCAGGGGATGAAATCATTTTAATGAGTTTAATTAATCCTGAACATACCATTCTAAAAGAAGAACCAATTCCTTTGAATATTGTTTACGAAGACGAATTTCTAATGGTAATAAATAAACCGCCCAATATGGTGGTTCATCCTGGTGTAGGAAATTTTAGCGGTACTTTATTAAATGGAGTGGCTTATTATTTAAGACAACAAATTCCGCAATTGAACGAAGAAAGTTTACCCCGGTTTGGTTTGGTTCATAGAATAGATAAAAACACAACCGGATTAATTGTGTTAGCTAAAACAGGTGAAGCAGCAGCACATTTAGCCAAACAGTTTTTTAATCACACGGTAAATCGAAGATATACAGCATTAGTTTGGGGCAATATCCAAGAAGAAGAAGGCACCATCAACGCACACATTGCACGACACAAACAACATAGAAAAATGTTTGACGCTTATCCTGAAGGTGAAACAGGAAAACACGCAATTACCCATTACAAAGTGTTAGAAAGGTTTAATTATGTAACCCTAGTTGAATGCAGGCTAGAAACAGGTCGTACACACCAAATACGTGTGCATATGAAACATATTGGGCATACTTTATTTAACGACGCAGAATATGGAGGTGACAAAATTTTAAAAGGCACTATTTATTCAAGGTATAAGCAATTTGTAGACAATTGTTTTGAAGCATGTCCAAGGTGTGCGCTACATGCAAAAACACTAGGATTTATTCATCCACATACTGGCAAAGAAATCTTTTTTGAATCGCCCTTACCAGCAGATATGGAAACTGCAATTGAAAAATGGAGACAATACAGCAAGGTTTAACATTTTGTTAGGATATCACATTAGATACTAAGCTTAATGATTTGATAAATAAAGAATGGGCATTACTATATATCAACAGTATTGTGCAAATTTGTACAGATAGAAAATTTACACTACATGATTCGTGGAACAGCGCTTGCCGTCTTTTTTGGATGCGGAATTGGTTTGTCTTCATTTGCACAATCGGAAATACCAAAGGGTTGGCATTTACTAGATTTAGAGAACAACCATGTATATGGAATAAGCCTAAATAAGGCATACGATTTTTTAGCTGCAAAAAACAAAAAGCCCCAACCAGTTATAGTTGCAGTATTAGACTCTGGTGTAGACACTACGCATGAAGATTTAAAAAAAGTATTATGGAGAAATCCTAAAGAAATTCCGGGCAATGGAATAGACGACGACAAAAACGGATATATCGACGACGTTTTTGGGTGGAATTTTTTAGGGGGGAAAGACGGCAAGAGTCTTAAAAAAGCAGGGGATGAAAGAGCAAGGGTATTTCATAAATGGAAGAATAGATACCAGTCTGTATTTATAGATACGAACTTTCTTTCAAGTGCAGAAAAGTCACAATTTCAAATGTGGTCAAAAGCGGCAAAAGAACTCAATTTTAGTCAAGACGAAATGATGGACTTAATGTTCATAGAAGTAACAGCAAAAGCATTAAAAAGACACGATAAAATTCTACGCCAAGAAATGGGGGTAGAAGAATATAATTGCGAAAAACTAGAAAAATTTGAGCCAATTACCAAAACAGCAAGAGATGCAAAATTGGGTTTCTTGACCGTTATGAAAATGCTACAAATTGATCCCGAGGAAAAAAACTCGAATGCGTTAAAAGAACTAGAGGAATACATAGACGGGAAGAAATCAGCATTTGAATCAAAAGACAATGCCCCTCCTAATTACAGAGCCGAAATAATTGGAGATGATTATGAAAATTTATTGGATAGGTTTTATGGAAACAACGATGTAATGGGCCCAGGACCAACACATGGAACACATGTGTCGGGGATTATTGGTGCAACAAGAAACAACGGAGTAGGAATTGATGGGGTTGCTGATCAAGTAAAAATAATGACACTAAGAATTGTTCCAGACGGAGATGAGTATGATAAAGACATTGCATTGGCAATTCGATATGCAGTAGATCACGGAGCCAAAATTATCAATATGAGTTTTGGTAAATCTTTTTCTCCACAGAAAGCTTGGGTAGACAGTGCAGTTAAATATGCAGAACAAAAAGATGTTTTGTTAATTCACGCTGCAGGCAATGATGCAGAAAACCTAGATTCAGTAGACAACTTTCCCAATCCATGGCTAAATCCATGGAAATCTTATGCAAAAAATTATATTACCGTAGGAGCTAGTAGTGACCCTAATTTGGGGCCGAGCATTGCAGCCGACTTCAGTAGTTATGGCCAACAACAGGTTGATGTATTTGCACCAGGTGTAAAAATCTATTCAACTATTCCCGGTGGGAACAATTATGGTAATTTAAAAGGGACCAGCATGGCTACTCCAATTGTTTCTGGTTTGGCAGCCATTTTAAAATCCTATTATCCGCATTTGTCTGCAATTGAAATCAAGAAAATTATAGAACAATCGGTTTATAAACCATCGGATGATGTCAAATGTTTAAAGCCTGGCCAAGAACAACAAGTTGTTCCTTTTAAAACATTATCAAAAACAGGTGGTATCGTAAATGCTTACGAAGCGGTTAAAATAGCCAATGAATACAAATTATCCAGTGCAATTAAACCCAATATTAACCCCAAAAAATAATTATGCCAAAGCCACAGTCAGGAGAATATCCACCCTATTTTGAAGGATATATTAATCAAGTTGAAGTAACCGATATTCAAGAAGCAGTAAAACAATTGTCTCACCCACTCACCTACTTTTTTTTAAATCTTCCTGATGAAAAAGGGGACTATGCATATGCAGAAGGGAAATGGACGCTAAAAGACCTTATTCAACATATTATTGACACCGAAAGAATAATGCAATACAGATTATTGAGAGTTGCTAGAAACGATTCAACCCCTCTCCCAGGTTTTGATGAAAACCTTTATGCACAAAAAGCACAAGCTAATACTAGAACTTTTATTGCGTTAAAAGAGGAATTTAAAGCGCTCAGAAAATCTACCGATTTGTTAATTAGCTCCTTAACAGAAACTCAATTGTTGAATAGTGGAATAGCAAGTGATAAAAAAGTAACTGCTAATGCTATTGCATATATTCTATTTGGTCATTTATTACACCACAAGAAAATAATTGAAGAACGCTATCTATAATAGAATAAAAAAGTCCCGACTACTACTAGCAACCGGGACTTTTTTTATAATGCAATTGTTAACCAATAATTATTTGGTAGCATAAAGGTGAACAGCAACCTGTACATCTTTGGCAATATTTCCAACACCGTAATTAATACCAAACATGGTTCTATCCATTGCAAAGAAAGCTTCAGCAAACAAACCCTTCTCATCTGCACTACGAATAGCAGCTTTAAAGCTTACAGGAAGACTAGCACCCTTCAAGTTTAAATCTCCAGTAATGGTTGCATTAGTATCGTCGCTATAAACAACACTAGTGATTTTGTAAGTTGCTTCCCCAAATTTTGCAACATCAAAAAAGTCTCCAGACTTCAAGTGACCTTCTAACTTAGCACCTGCAGCGTCTGTTACTTTGATATTTGCTAAATCAATAACAAATTCGCCACCAGTTACTTTACCAGAATTTACTTGAACTGATCCACTTTTAACAGTGAAAAAACCAGTATGAAAATCATTCTTCTTAGAACCTACCCAGTCAACGCGACTTTTTCCGGCTTCTACTTTATAAGTGATTACTTCTTTGGTACTAGTTACACCAGTAAAAGAATAAATGCCTGCTAAAAAAGCTGTACTTAACAGCGCTAATGCCATTTTTTTCATGTTGATTTTTATTTAGAATTTCAAAAATACAAAAATTAATGTTACAACAACAATTTTAACAAAAGGTTTAAATCTGCATCTACGATTATCTTATCTTCGCAAAAATTGTTCCATATGAATCTTCATGAGTACCAGGCTAAAGAATTACTCAAAAAATACCATGTTCCTGTACAGGAAGGTATAGCAGTTGACACTGTAATGGCGGCCGAAGAGGCTTATCGTCAAATAAAAACCCAAACTGGCAACAATTTTGCCGTAGTGAAAGCACAGATACACGCTGGCGGACGCGGGAAAGGAAAAATTGTAGGTACAGAGCAAAGAGGGGTAGCTGTTGCCAAAAGTGCTGAAGACGTTACCAGTATTGCTAAGAATATTTTAGGAGGCACTTTGGTAACTATTCAAACAGGCGAAGCAGGAAAGAAAGTGAGCAAAATTTTAGTTGCACAAGATGTGTACTATTCTGGTCCCAACCCAGTTAAAGAATTCTACTTATCTATCTTGTTAGATAGATCAAAGGGCATGAATGTGGTTATGTATAGCACAGAGGGTGGAATGGATATTGAAGAAGTAGCACATAATACCCCAGAAAAAATATTTAAAGAGTGGGTTCACCCAGGAGGTGCATTACAAGGCTTCCAAGCAAGAAAAATTGCATTTAACTTAGGATTAAGCGGAGAGGCTTTCAAAAACTGTGTAAAATTTGTAACAAATTTATACAATGCCTATGTAGGTTTAGATTGTGGGATGCTTGAGATTAATCCACTATTTAAAACCAGTGATGAAAAAATAATTGCAGTTGATTGCAAAATGAATATTGATGACAATGCTTTAATGCGTCATGCAGATGTTGCCGCTTTAAGAGATGTAACAGAGGAAGATCCTACAGAAGTAGAAGCAGGTCAATACAATTTGAACTTTGTTAAATTAGATGGCAATGTAGGTTGTATGGTAAATGGTGCAGGATTAGCTATGGCTACCATGGATATGATAAAATTGAGCGGTGGTGAACCAGCCAATTTCTTAGACGTAGGCGGTACAGCAAATGCACAAACCGTTGAAGCAGGTTTTCGAATCATCATGAAAGATCCAAATGTAAAAGCCATTTTGATTAATATTTTTGGTGGTATTGTAAGATGTGACCGTGTAGCAGCAGGAGTAATTGAAGCTTACAATAAACTAGGCAATATTAATATCCCAATTATTGTAAGATTACAAGGGACCAACGCAGTTGAAGCCAAGAAATTAATTGACGAAAGTGGATTAAAAGTTCAATCGGCTATTCAGTTAAGCGAGGCTGCAGCTTTAGTAAAACAAGCGGTTGCATAATTTATAAATGCCTTATTTAAAAGCCATTAGAAACTACAACAATTTCTAATGGCTTTTTTTATTGAGTAATCACTTCAAGTTGTTTCACTTCTGTTATTGCACTAACTGTATATGTTAATCCTGTTTTTATTTCAATACAGGTATATCGCTTCCTACGGAGTTCCCCCTTTCGAAATACCTTCCCATTAGACAACCTAAAAAGGGCACCAATAGGTAAATCAGCTATAAAACAGACCCCCTCTTTCTTACCTGAATTATACTTTCTTAATACCATCAACAATTCTGTTTCTCCATTTGCTGTTGCTGCAGGGGAAATTATTGATTTTTGTAAAGCAGCTACAATTTCAGTTGGGAATACACCAAATGCTACAAAGTCAATCAATAATTTGCTGTAAATAGCCTTCCATTCTTTCCCATGAGGCTCTACCCTATTTTGATACTGCTCAAAAGTGAGCAAGTGGGCCAACTCATGCAAAAGGGTAATTAAAAACTCATAAACGTTTAAATTCCCATTTACACTAATTCTGTGATTGTTACCCTGATGTGCATGTCTATAATCGCCTAGAACCGATTTGCGACTTTTAGCAACAGTTAAATGTACTTTATATTGATTAAGGTATTGTACAACATAATCAAAACTACCCGCAGGTAAAAATCGGGCTAATTCATGCAATGGATGCTCAATTGCTGCCATTTTTTTTAGTCGGTTTTATTTGCATGGCCATTTTTACTTCTAACCAAGTATAAAGTATATACAATCCCATACTTAAAAATATTCCATTTATACTTTGGGCTTCACCCACATTATATAGGTAAATAAATGCTGCAGTTCCCAAAACAAAAAGCTTCAATACAACAGATCCCATTACACTTCTTACCATGGCATGGGGGTTGGTATTGTTTACCGACTTTATTTGCGAACGTATACTAATAGTACAAATAACGAACAATAATGTATTCGCACCTGCTACCATAACTGGGTCAATTTGCTTCAGTTTTAATGCATCACTAAATAGCAAACAAATCCCATTTACTATTCCAAATAATACAATTAGGGGAATATAAAATTGTTGAAACTTAGTTTTCATGAATGCAATTTAATCGTTAGAGGCTTCCACTTTAGGTAGCGCCAATGGAACAGTGTCTAAAGTAGCTGGCTTATCTCCGGCCAACACCTTTTTTATACCTTCTAAGTATTGCTCTTTATACCTTATTTCATTTTCTAAAGAATCAGTCCTGATTTTCAATAACTGTAAAGCAGTTCTACTTTCCTTGGTACCGTAACCGGGTATATAATATTTTAAAGGAGAGAAAGCAATCAATGCAATGGTAAAACCAACCAGCAAAACAAATACTGTGCTCAAACCAATATATACACTTAATCTAGATAATCTAAATGCCACCATCTCTTCATAAGTGTCGTCATTCATAATTACCAAGCGATAAGTATTCCTTAATCGCTTAAATGTATTTCCGGTATTTATTTTATTCATATTATAAAAACTGGTTAAAGGTAAGGATTGGTTCGGTTTTATATCTGTATGGTGCAGAAATAACTGTATTTTTAATGGATTTTATGCGCCAATTTATAAAATATTCAAAACGGGGCCTTCTAGGCATTTTTATATTAAGTTGTTCCTATTTAAGTGCACAGCCCAACACTACTATTGAATTAACTAAACCAGAAAAATACCAAAGCCGTTTACTCCCTGCAGAAAAATCGGGAAATAAGAAGTTTACTATTCCAAAAAGAATTTACAATAATACAGTAAGCCATTACAACTACTACTACAATGCTTCCGTTAAGCTTAATGATATCATTTTAGCGGCTAAATCCCAATATAAAGAAGATTATACAGAATTGCTACCCTTTTACAACTACTCATTAGATGAAACTGCTAAAGGGCAAATAGACAGTGTGATATATAAATGCACTGCTGGTATATTATTACACGACTTAAGGAGCGATTGGGTAGATCAGTTGTACTTATTAATGGGAAATGCTTACATGCATCGAAAAGATTTTGATTCTGCTGCCTTGGTATTCAATTATATTAACTATGCATTTGCAGCAAAAGATGAGGGATATGACTTACCAATAGGAAGTAATTTAAGTAGTAAAGGCGGTGCATTTTCTGTTAGTACAGACGAAAAAAGAAATTTTTGGAAAAAAATAAGTTCACCTAAGCCAGCTAGAAATGAAAGTTTTTTATTTCAGTCTCGAAATTTTATTGAACAAGAAAAGCTTGCTGAAGCAGAAGCTCTATTACAAATTTTAGCAGCAGATAAATTTTTCCCAGAAAGATTAAAAACAACTTGGAACGAATACACAGCCTATTTACTCTACAAGGAAAAGCAATATGATAGTGCTGCTTTTTATCTTTCGAAAGCTTTACCTAATACGCATTCAAAGTTAGAAAAAGCTAGATGGGAATATTTAATTGCTCAAATGTATTCGTTATCTAACCAAGACTCTTTATCGGTTGTTTGGTTTGAAAAAGCAATTACCCATACCCCTGATCCTTTAATGGATGTTTATGCCAGGCTAAATATTGTATCCCTATCCTCCGAAAAAAAAGCAAATGCCGTTAATTTTCATTTATCGCAGCTTTTGGCAATGGCCAAAAAAGAAAAATACCAAGGCTACAGAGACCTTATTTATTATGCAGCGGCCGAAATAGAAGTTAGACAAAATAATTTAAAAAATGCAGAAAACTGGTTAAACAAAAGTATTCACTTCAGCGAAGGGAATAATTCGCAAAAATCAAAATCCTATTTTCTTTTAGCCGAAACCTTATACAAAAACAAAAAATACATTTCTGCATCAGCTTCCTACGACAGCCTATCTATTAGTTTACTAAATACAGCTGAAGCAAATACAGTAAATCAAAAAAAAGCACCGTTAAATAGAATAGCCCTTGCATTAAAATCTGTTAACAGAGAAGATAGTCTACAAAAAATTGCATTACTCCCTGAAACAGAAAGGGATGCCTTATTGAAAGCATTATTAAAAAAATTAAGAAAAGAAAAAGGCATAAAAGAATCAGATACAGAAACCAATTTTGGATCAAGTGGCGCAATAGCAGCACCAACTGACCTATTTGCACCTCCAACTGGCAACACTGGATTTTACTTTACAAATAATTCCTTAAAAACCAAGGGGCTGTCCGATTTTAAAGCTAAGTGGGGCAATAGGCCCAATATTGATAATTGGAGAAGACAGTCTGCAATAGATAGGAACGTTGGTGCTATGGCCATTGATAACGATCAAAAGCCCAGCAACACTAAATCTGCACAAAATACCGTCTTGAGCCTTGAAACTTTAAAAGATAGTATTCCACTTACTATAGAAAAACTAGCTATTTCTAATGATACCATTTTGAACTCGCTCATCTTAAGTGCTGGCATTTTTCAATACCAGCTTAGAGATGTTTTAGCGGCCACTGAAACCTATGAAGAAATTGCAAAACGTTTTACTGAGAGTAGTGCCTTAGAAGAAGTTTGGTTTCATTTACATAATTCTTATAATAAACAAAATCAGTTTATAAAGGCAGATTCAGTAAAGCAATTACTAAATGCATTTTACCCAAAAGGAAAAAATAATCAACTGCTTCAGTCGGGAGTCAATTTAAAAGAAGCAGAAACCAACCAACTTTATGCCCATATTTATAACCAATTTATAGAAGGTAAATTTGAAGAAGCCATTGCCAATAAAAAGAAAGCAGATATGCAACTAGGCAGTTCTTATTGGACACCTCAATTGCTCTATATAGAAGCTTTTTACTATATCAAACAAAAACAAGATAGTATTGCAAAAAACAGATTAAACGAAATTAATCGCCTCTTTCCAGCAAGCCCAATTGCTGTGAAAGCAAAGACAATGCTGGAAGTGCTAAGCAAAAGGGCAGAAATTGAAGCATACTTGACTAATTTAACAATAGAAAGACCTGTTGAAGTATTGGAAAGAAAAATAGATTTAAATACAACCAACGCACAAGATTTACCTATTGTTTCAAAAGCGCCCACAGTTGTAAAAGTTCCTGAAAAGATAATACCTAGCTTACCTATAACCGCTGCGCCGGTTGAAAAACCAAATCTTCCAGAATCTTATGATTTTAATGCAACGGATTCTCAATATGTGGCCATTGCATTATATAAAGTTGACCCCATTTTTGTAAGCGAAGCCAGAAATGCTTTTAATAGGTTTAACCAAGAAAGGTATTATGGGCAGAAACTCCCTATTAACGTTATAAGAGTGAATGATACAGAACAAATATTGTTAATTGGTCCATTTATAAATGCCGCCGAAGCAAGCACTTATACAGACAAGAATAAGTCTTTGGCTGCATCCAGAATTATGCCATGGCTAACAACTGACAAATACAGCTTTAGCATTATTAGTCCTAAAAACTTAACGCTTTTAAGAAAAAAAGGGGAAACAACTACTTATTGGCAACTAGTGCGAAATCTGTTTCCCGATAAGTATTAATTTTACCCATACAAAACAGCGCATTGACAATGACTAAACCGGTTCGTATTTTTTGGCGTATATTTTTTGGAGGCTTTGCCTTTGTGATTATTCTATTGGCTATGCTCAATTTTGGTTGGATTGGAAGCATGCCCGATTTGGACGATATTGAAAATCCATCAGCTTCTTTGGCTTCACAGGTTTATGCTGAAGACGGTACACTAATGGGTAAATATTATATAGAAGACCGAATTAATGTTCAATACAAAGATATTAGCAAGCATATAATTGAAGCACTAATTGCAACGGAAGACGAGCGTTTTTATGAGCACAGTGGCATAGATGCCAGGTCTTTAGGCAGGGCCATTTTTTATTTGGGAAGTGAGGGGGGAGCAAGTACCATAACCATGCAAACTGCCAAAAACTTATTTACGGAGAACTGGAGTACTAAAAATTTTATTTTAAGGGCACTACAAAAAATTAAAGAAGGAATCATTGCTGTTAAACTAGAAAGAAACTTCACCAAGGAAGAAATCATCACTTTGTATTTGAATACCGTTGCTTACAGTGATAATGTTTATGGAATCAGAAACGCTTCTAAAACATTTTTTCAAAAGGAGCCCGATAGAGTGAATGTAGAAGAAGCCGCCGTTTTAATTGGAATGCTTAAGGGTGCTACACTTTATAATCCAAGAAGAAACCCCAAATTATCATTAGATAGAAGAAATACGGTATTAAGCCAAATGGTTAGAAACAACTATTTGGATGCACAACAAGCCGAGATATTAAAACGCCAACCAATTGAACTCAACTACAAAAAGTTAGATGAAACCACAGGATTAGGACCTTATTTTAGAATGATTCTTGGAGAAGAAATGAAAAAATGGTGCAAAGAAAACACCAAAAATAATGGCGATCAGTACGACTTGTACAGAGACGGCTTAAAAATTTATACTACCATCAACCCTAGAATGCAACTCTATGCAGAAGAAGCCGTAGCAAAGCATATGAGCTATATGCAAAAGCTTTTTAATACTCAAGAAAATATAAGAACTGGTAGTATTTGGAAAGGTTTTGAAACAAATCTAGATCAAGCCATAAAACAAACCGACCGTTGGAAAAATTTAAAAAGAGAAGGGTTAACCGACGAAGAAAACTTACGCACTTTCTACCAAAAAGTACCCATGCGTGTATTTGCATGGAATAATAATAGAGGAATAGATACCACTATGACTCCATTCGATTCCATAAAATACCACAAACAAATGTTACAAGCAGGCTTCATGGTAATGGATCCGTTGAATGGTCAAATAAAAGCTTGGGTAGGGGGAATTGATTTTAAAACATTCAAATATGATCATGCCAATATAAATACCAAAAGACAAGTTGGTAGTACTATTAAGCCATTGTTGTATAGCTTAGCAATTGAAGAAGCAGGATTAAACCCGAATTCACCTGTTCAAGATATTCAACAAAATTTTGGAGAATATGGATTAGTACCAGCTACTTCTAAAACATGTACTGGCGCCACTATTCCAATGGCTATTGCATTAGCTAAATCAAGAAACTGTGCTTCTGCTTATATTATGAAGCAGTTAGATAATACCGCCAATAACGGCGCTAAAAGATTTGTGGAGTTTCTAGAGAAATGTGAGTTGAAAACTAAAATTGACCCATATCCCTCCATTGCATTAGGAGCTTGTGAAATTTCTTTATTTGAAATGATGCAAGCATACAGTATGTTTCCTGGAAGAGGCTTTAATGCAAAGCCTATGTATATTACCAGAATTGAAGATAGAAATGGCAATGTGCTGGCTACTTTTACTCCTCAAAGAAAAGAAGTAATTAATGATGTTACCGCCTATTCTGTTATTAAAATGATGCAAGGAGTTTTAACGAATGGAACTGGTGCTGGTATTTGGGGCCATGGTATTCCGAGCGGATTACAAGTTGCTGGAAAAACAGGAACCACCAACAATAATAGCGACGCTTGGTTTATGGGGTATACCCCACAATACCTTGCAGGAGGTTGGGTTGGTTGTGATGACCGTTTTATTCGCTTCAATAGTAAAAATGGAGAAGGTGGTAGAGCTGCTATGCCAATCTGGGCCTATTTCTTTAATAAAGCTATAGCCGATCCAAATTGTGGCATCGATACTAAAATGAGCTTTATTAAACCGGAAGTAATGAGCAATGATATTATTATAGATTACATCAATGGCACCAATCCAATATTAGGAGGTGAAGGAGAAGATATGGGAACAGGTACTTCAGAAGATTATGAAATTCCTAAAAATATTAAACCAGAAGAATTAGGCGCAGAATCTGATATCATTATCGAGAATAAAAAACCTGCAACCCCACCTGCAATTCCAGGAAACAATACCAACAAACCTGCTGAAAAACCGAAAGCAGTACTTCCCCCTCCTATTAAAAAACCAGGTGGAAATAAATAATTATTGATTCAATTTGATTATACCGAAAGCAGCATTCAATCCCTTTGAAGATTGATAAATGCATTCAATAATAGATGAGCCATATTGGCTATAAAATAAAGCGATATTTTCATGACGTTCTTGCAAACTATTGCTTGGAAATAAGTTATGCTTCAATACTTGTATTTGTTGTGTTGATGTTGCAAATTTTCTTTTTTCAGCTCTTCTAATTTTATTTTCTAACGCTTTTATTCTTTTAAGCGCATTGGCTTCTAGCGCAAGTATATGTTCATTTAAAGAGGCATCCACTAAACCCACTTTGTTCTTTAGCTTTAAATAAAATGTTGTTAGGTCTTCTAATTCTGTAGCAAGGCTTAATTCATTGTTAGAATGACTTGCAACGTATTCTTTTATTAACTGATGTTCAGGTGAAAATAATGCCTGATTGCTCAGTGCTAAAGCTTTTTGTTTGGTCCCCATTTTTGGAGATAAGATTGCAAAAGAATTCCGAAGCAGTAACACCGGGAAAGCCACCCCTGCAGCTTCAAATACATTTTTGAGTTCTAGCCAATAAGCCAGTTCACCTCCGCCCCCTATAAAAACAATATTGGGCAGAATTGACTCTTGAAATGCGCCTCTTAAAATCACGTTTGGACTAAACCTTTCAGGATGGTCTTGTAGTTCTTGTAAAATGGCTTCTTGGGTAAATTGAATATTCAAAGCAGCCACTTCATAAATACCATTATTGAATTCAATTCTTTCTCTTTTATCATCAATTAAATAAAATAAATTGATTGGCCTTCCTGCAGCTTGTACTTTGTAATTTTCTTGCAATTTTAAAATAGTCCTCGCAACAATTTTTTCTGAAAATTGCAGTGTTAATTCTTTTTCAATTACAGGAGCAAATAAAGCCTTTAATCGTGCATTGTCTGGAACCAACACAATCAACCCATAGGAACCAAAAAGTGCATTAACCAATTCTAAAGTTGCTTGTTGAATGGTTTTTCCAATGGTATAACAAGTTGAAAATAATTGCGTCAATTCGTTTCCAAAAGGCAATACACCAATTTGTCCTGAAATTAAATGGATGAGTGAAATAAATAATTGGTCTACTTTCATTCTACCCACCGCCCCTGTTTGTGCGGTATCCCAAACTAATTTCTCTCCGCCAATATTTACAAATCCCAATTCATCTAAATCGGCATCCTCGCTTCCCATATAATAAACAGGAATAAACTTTTTCTGTGGAAACGCAACAGAAAGCTCCTCTGCCAATTTGATAGTATGAACGATTTTGTAAATAAAGTACAGTGGCCCTGTAAAAATATTGGGTTGATGCGCTGTGGTAATAGTATATGTATTGGGCAAAAGCAATGATTGAATATGCTCTTGCACTTTTTTGGTTATTGCAATTCCCTGATATTGTAAAGTCAATTCTTCTACCAGAATTTTTCTGTTTACTGGATGTAGATCTCTAGCACTCATTGCAGATTGAACACCTTCTAAACTGGTGTTATGCAAATAAAATGGCTTTAAATTTTCGTGTTGTTGCAGGTAATCCTGAACAATCTTAGAAAAAAATCCGGTTTTTTCGTATGGCAAATACTGGGTGCTACAATCCATATAGAATGTAAAAATACAACATCATTAATTCATACAAGTCTTATATTATTAAGGTTTAGATTAATCAAATCTATTGGGATTAAATGGAGATATATCCATGCTTAATGCCCCTCCTTCAACAATTTCAGCAACCAGTTTTCCGGTACCAGCACCTAAGCTTAATCCAACCATTGCATGCCCAGTGGCCATAACCAAATTATCCCATTGCTTGGCTCTTCCAATATAAGGAAGCCCATCGGCCGAGCAGGGTCTATAACCGTACCAAATCTTTTCGTTGGGAGGCAATGCAATATCAAATTGGGTATACACGGTTTTAACTGCATCAACTATTCCTTGAACCCTATTCATTCTAGGAGGGGTTTTAGTAGAGGTGATTTCCATAGTACCTCCAAACCTGATTTTATTACCATCCATTGGCGTTAATGCAACTCTCCCCTCTACTAAAACGCTTGGATAATTAATGTGATAGGGTGAATTTTCTAGTGTAATAGAATATCCTCTTCCGGGCATTAATAATAAATCCATATTTAATTTCGCTGCCAATTCCCTACTCCATGAGCCAGAAGACAGCACTACTTCATCTGTTGGGTAGCTGGCAGTAATGGTTTTTACAGCAATGATTTTTTTCCCTTTTTTTTCAAAGCCTACTACCTCTTCTTCTTTAACCAATTTTACTCCTTTTTGAACCAGTACTTCCAACAACTGCTGCATTAATTTATTGGGGTACAAATGAGCATCACACTTAAAAAACAATGCCCCTAACGCATCTATTGCTGTATGTGGCTCTAAGCCTTGCAATTGATCTTGGGAAAGCATTGTTGTATCTAATAATCCCAATTGGTGCGCTCTTTCACATAAAGCTTTACACTTGTCTCCCCCTTTATCAGTTTTAAAAATCTCCAACAACCCTTTGTGTTCATACGAAAAATCAAATAGTGTAGATTGATCCCATTGTTCATACCAATATTGACTCAACAAAGCAATATCTCTTAACGGAACAGCCGCTTTTTCAACATGTTGCTCCGTTGCTACTTGTATGAATTTCCATCCCCATTTTATTAAGTTAATATCTAAACGGGGTTGAACATAAAAAGGGCTCTTCGAATTCCACATCCACTTTAATCCTTGCGTAACAATTCCTGGGGTAGCCAACGGAACAAAATGGCTTGGACATACATAACCTGCATTACCGTAAGAGCAATTGTTTTGCATATCTGTTTTATCTATCACCGTTACTTCATGCCCAGCACTATTTAAAAACCAAGCACTACTAAGACCAATGATTCCTCCACCTATGATGGTTATTTTCATTTAATTATAGGGTTATTTTGACAATAGCTTATTATCTTTAAGCTAATAATTATGGAAACTTACGGAAAAATTCTACTCATTGCAATGCCTGCTTTTTTAGTATTGATTTTACTGGAAAAATGGTGGGGAATTCGAAAAGGAAATGATACCATTAGAACCATGGATATGGTATCTAGTTTAACATCGGGAATAACCAATTCAACAAAAGATGTTTTAGGGTTAAGTATTGCTGTTTTAAGTTATGATTGGATGGTAACACATTGGGCTGTTTTTCAAGTTGAAGCTTCCGTTTTGCTATATATTATTGCTTTTATTGCTTTAGACCTCACTGGTTATTTAGTGCACAGGATTGACCATGAATTTAATTTTTTCTGGAACGCGCATATTATTCATCACAGCAGCGAAGACTTTAATCTTGCTTGTGCTTTGCGCCAAAGCATATCTACTTTTGTTCGCTTATTTACTATTTTTCTTTTACCAGCGGCAATATTAGGGGTTCCAACACAAGTAATTGCGGTGGTTGCGCCTTTGCATTTATTTGCACAATTTTGGTATCATACCCAACATATTGATAGAATGGGATGGTTAGAGAAAATCATTGTAACCCCTTCGCATCATAGGGTACACCATGCCATTAATTCAGAGTACTTAGATAAAAACTATGGCCAAATCTTTATTTTCTGGGATAAATGGTTTGGTACATACCAAGAAGAACTACCCCATGTTAAACCTGTTTATGGTATAACAAGACCAGTAAGAACTTGGAATCCAATCAAAATTAATTTTATGCATTTATGGTTACTTATTCAAGATGCATGGCGAGCAAATAGTTTAAAAGATAAGTTACGTATATGGTTTATGCCTACTGGATGGAGGCCTGCAGATGTTGCTGAAAAATATCCAGTATTTAAAATTGAAGACCCATATCATTTTGAAAAATATGAAACCAAAGCAGGAACTTTTTTTACCGTATGGGTTTGGGTACAATTAGGTTTGTTGCTGCTTTTTATTAGCTACTTATTCGGAAATATTGCAACCATAGGAAGTCCGGGAATGTTCTATTATGGGTTTTTCATTTTTGTATTTGTATATGCATTTACAGAATTAATGGATGGTAATCCAAATGCATGGGCCTGGGAATTTATTAAATTCGGGATGGGTATTTATTTTTTAATTAATACCAATGGATGGTTCGGAATAGGCACCATTGCTCCCATTATGCCTTATATAATTGGCATATATTTATTAATATCTTTAATGCTGACTTTTTATTTTAAAAAGGAGAATAACCGCTATGGAATAGCTATTAAATAAGGGGCTATTTCATATCGTTAGCGGTAAAACTAAGTGGCAACAATGAAGCTGCATCTTCTAACACATAAACTACTCCTTCCATTCCACTTAAAATTAATTTGATGGGTTGAGCCTGTCTCAAAGTTTGCTCTAATAAGCTTTGGCGACATAGGCCACATGGGCTTACCGGATTTTTACTTTCTCCTTTTAAATTATGGCAACTAATAGCTATGGTTTTAATTGCCACACCATTATATAAAGAAGATACAGCAGACAATAATACCCTTTCAGCACAAATACCAACAGGGTAACTGGCATTTTCCTGATTGGTACCTTCAATTGTTTCTCCATTGCTCAGCATTGCTACTGCCCCAACTTGAAATTCAGAATAAGGCGCATATGCTTTTGAAGTAGCTTCTCTTGCCAATAATAATAAATGGGCATCTTCTGTAGAAAGAGAAGATGCGTTTTCTAGCATTTGATATTGGAATACGATTTCTTTCATCCCAGTTATTGAATCACTTTAAATAATCTATCCCATCTTGGCCCTTTATTCCAGCTAAACCAAATTAAAGAGGCTTTACCAACTATATGTGTTTCAGGAACAAAGCCCCAGAAACGACTGTCTTGACTTCTATGTCGGTTGTCTCCCATCATCCAATAATAATTGTATTGAGGTGTATAACTATTTACCACTTTGCCATTAATAATGAATTGACCCTCTTTTTCTTCTAAAATATTGTGCTCATAAACCGTGATTAACCTGCGATACAAGGAAATATTGTTCTGATTCAACCCAATTGCTTTCCCTTTTTGAGGAATGGTTATTGGTCCGTAATTATCTAATGTCCAAGGAAAATTAGCTTCGTCGTTCGGGAAAAACATTCCCACATTGGTATCTACATACTTAGTTAAAGAAAGAACACCAGGATATTTTTTTACTTTTTCAGCAGCCTCTGCAGTAATATTGAAAATATAGGTTTTACTATCTGGACCTGGAGAAAAATTACCGTTATTGTTTTCTAAATCAATACCTAACTCGTCTTGTAAAAACTCGTCAGAAAAACCCGATCCACTAGTTGTTGCAATATAATCCGTTTGAGCACCTCCTGGTAAATCAGCAGGATTTCCATTGATAAATAAATCTGCATTTTTAATCTCCAGCACATCGCCAGGCACTGCAACACAGCGTTTGATATAATTATCTGTTTTGTCCATTGGGTGTACCAATATGGGATACTCTGCTAATAAGGCATCTCTATTCCCCTTAAACTGGCTACTGCGCAAGACTTCGTAATACGTTATTTTACTCCCAAATTCAGGCAAGTTAATGATGGTATCGCCAGCTGGAAAATTAAAAACAACTGCATCGTTTCTTTTCACTGTTGTTAAAGCAGGTAATCTTTTATATGGCAACTGAACCTCTTTAATATATGACGGAGCGGTTAAGCTGAATGGCATGATATTGTGCACAAAAGGAAAAGAAACAGGCGTTTGAGGAACTCTTGGACCATAACTCATTTTACTTACAAACAAAAAGTCGTTCACCAACAAACTCTTCTCCATACTTTCTGTTGGTATTACATAGGCTTCAAACACAAATGTTCTAATGATAGTAGCCGCTACAACTGCAAATACTCCTGCATCAATCCACTCTCGTGAAGCAGGTTTGTGGTAATGATTTAAAGTTTGAGGCCCATGCCATTTTTCTTTTTCAGAAAAACCCAAATAAGGGAAATAAATAAAAGGGAAAAAAACTACAGCAGCATGTGCAGGAACCGAGACTTTTTTAAAATTCATTACAAAAATGATAGTAATCCAAATTGTAATAAACTGACCTGCTATAGGTATAAGCTGTAACCAAAACCAAAAACGCTTAATTTCTGCTTTCTGCACAATTTCCCATGTATTATAAAAAGGGATAAAGGCTTTCCAAGCATCAATACCAGCTTTCTTAAACATGCCATACATTCCAATATGCCAACCTAATGTTCCTATAATAAATAACGCTAAGCCCATAAAACGGTTTTAGTTTAAACAAATGTATCTATTTCAAATACAATGCTAAATAATTAAATATAATGTTTTGCTAAATATAATTTTTTACGTCTTCTGCCAATATCTCCTTTCCAGATAATATAATCAACCGCTCTACCACATTTCTCAACTCTCTAATATTACCCGTCCAATTATGTTTTTTCAACAGCTCTAATGCATTATTAGCTATAGTTTTTGGAGCCTGCCCATAATCCTTTGCTATATCTGCTAAAAAGTGATTGACCAGCAACGGTATGTCTTCTCTTCTATCATTTAAAGAAGGAACATGAATTAAAATCACCCCTAACCGATGGTATAAGTCTAATCGAAAATTCTTCTCTTCAACTTCTTTCAATAAATCTTTATTGGTTGCAGCTACTACACGAACGTCTACCGCTATTTCTTTATCTCCCCCTACCCTAGTTATTTTACCCTCTTGCAAAGCCCTCAGCACTTTGGCCTGAGCACTCAAACTCATATCGCCAATTTCATCTAAAAACAGTGTACCCCCATTGGCCTGTTCAAATTTTCCAATCCTTTGTTTTATGGCAGAAGTAAAGGATCCCTTTTCATGCCCAAATAATTCACTCTCTATTAATTCTGCAGGAATAGCAGCACAATTCACTTCAATCAATGTTCCAGTAGCTCTATTACTTTTTTCATGCAACCATCTTGCTACCAGTTCCTTACCACTGCCATTTTCACCTGTTACTAAAACTCGAGCATCTGTTGCTGCTACTTTCTCAATGGTTTCTTTAATTTTGATAATTGGAGCTGATTGTCCAATGATTTCTTGAATACCTGCCACTTTTTTCTTTAATACTTTGGTTTCCTTCACCAAACTATTTTTATCCATGGCATTTCTAATCGTAATCAACAACCTATTTAAATCAGGTGGCTTGGCTATATAATCAAATGCACCTTTCTTAACCGCGTCTACAGCTGTTTCTATATTACCATGGCCACTAATAATAATAATAGGCACATCGGCATTTATCTCTTTCGCTTTTTGCAAAAATTCTATACCATCAATCTTAGGCATTTTAATATCGCAGAGCACTAAATCAAAACTACTAGATTTAAACTTTTTCAACCCCTCCTCTCCATCTGTTGCTTCATCGGTTGTATAACCTTCATTATTCAAAATGTCTTTTAAAACATTCCGAATAGCTCTTTCATCATCAATAATTAGTATGGAAGCCATATTTTGGTTTATTTACGAAGTTAATCATTGCAAATTGATTCTGATACCCATATAACCATTACGCAGCTGGGCTGGATTAAAGTACCTATTCCCAACTGCATTAATATCATTACCCAAGCTAAATGTTTGGTTTAACAAATTATCTGCTCCTGCAAATAACTGAAACTGATACTGCTTCCATTTAATTTGCTTAGCTAATTTCGTTTGTAATAATTCATACCCTTCTGCATAAACTGTTGCAGCATCATTCAATGATATTTTACTGGTTAAGTTGGCGGTAATATTAAATGTCCAACCGTTTTTATGAGCAAAGTTTATTGTTGATACCCAAATATATTTCGGCACCCCTGTTATAGGATTGCCATTAAATACGGTATTCCCCTGTTGATAATTGGTAAATCGATACGGTTGAAAACTAAATGAATTGGTAAAATCAAGGCTGTATTTTTTCTCTTTAGAGGGCCGTACCAGTAAATATTTTATCATAGCTTCAAGTCCATTTTGCTTAGTTGCACCTGCGTTTATAAAATATTCATTTCCATTTAAATCGTTTCTTCTTACTATCGCATTCTTTAGTTGAAAAGAATAATAAGACAAGTCTACTTGTATTTGATCATTAAGAAACCCACCTTTAATTCCAATCTCTGCATTCCACCCTTGTTCTGCATTTAATTGCGGATAAAAATTACCATCTGATGGTCTAATTTCTGCCAAACTTGGAGCCGAAAATCCTCTTGCAATAATTCCGTAAATATTCAAGTTCGCATTCAACTTATAATTCAACGTAAGCCTTGGGCTAATAGGCGATTGTATTTTCCTATTCATGAGCGGCTGGTTCATTAATAGTAAAGATTTGAATTCATACAGTTGTTGATTTAAACTTAGTCCAGCATTCAGTAATAGCTTTTGCGTAGGCTTATAACTCCATTGAGTAAACAGGAATCCTTGTCGTGTATAAACAATATCATCCGCTTGAATAGGGCCAGCAACTCCTTTATTGTTTGCATAATTTTTTATTGCAGATTCGTTTACCAAGTATTCTGTACCTATTATCCATTGCCATTTATTAAAATTGGATTTTGGCTGAAGTATCCATTGAATTCCTGCAGCTAAATTCAATTCAATTCTTTTTTCATAATTCGTGATAAATGGATTGGTGAAATTGGTTTGATTAAATGTTACAAAACTTGTAATTAATTGTTGTTCATTAATTTGATAGTTATCCTGCACTCCTAACCAAATTGTATTATTTTGAATGGCTGCTTTTTGCTCAATGGCACTTGGCAAAGTGGGAGTTGCTTGCCTAGACAAACGAGGGTTTGCCAGCATTTGAGCAGCTGTTATACCACCAGGTGTTTGATAATGTAATTGCGTATAAAAAACACCAGCCTTCATTACATGTTTAGCAAGTTTGTACCCAGTATGCCAAGCAATTCCTGTTCTGTTTAAATTGGATTGTTCCCTATATCCGTCTGATTGCAAACGATGCAATTGTAAACGAGAAGTAAAATGAGGGGTACTTTTGATTAATTGAATCTGTTGTTGATTATACCCAAAAGATCCTCCTGTTAGAACCAGGGAAGCTGCTTGTTTTTGTTCTTCAGAAAAAGAAATATCCTGTTTTAGTAAAAATACTCCTCCAGTACCAGCACCATACATACTCGAAGCTGGACCTTTTGCAACTTCAACTTGATCAATTATAGAAGGGTCAATCAGGTTTAGATAAGTATTACCCGTTGCATCAGAAAAAGGTATATTATTCCAATATACTTTTACATTTCTTATACCAAATGGAGATCGCAACAAACTGCCTCTGACAGATAATCGATAACTGCCCGGAGAACGTTCTTCCATTCTAACGCCTGCCACCAAATTGAGAGCGGGCAATATAGAGGCAGGAGAAAACTGCATGAAAGCTTGCTTATTTAAAATTGATATTGCAGCTGGGGTTTCTTTCCATTTAATACGCGCATTAAATGCTGTTACCACCACATCTTTTAAAGGCAACTCTTTATTAAACAAGGTATCCTGTGCCTCCGTGATTTTATATGAAAGCGTCATTAATAAAACAACTGCAATTTTCTTTATACTAGATTTCATAACGGTATTAAACAGCAAAGCCCGAATAACTTCGGGCTTTGCAAAAATATATTGAAACTTATTTTTTCATATACATCACTTCTTTAACCAATTTAACTGTTCTACTAATATCTGGTATTGCTAATGCAGTTAAATTTGGTGCATAGTGCATTGGCGCATCAGCACTAGTAATTCTTCTTATTGGCGCATCTAAATAATCAAAACCTTCTTTTTGAATTCTATAACTAATTTCAGATGAAATAGAAGCAAAAGGCCACTGTTCTTCAATTATTACTAAGCGGTTGGTCTTCTTAACGCTTTCTAATATAGTCATCCAATCTAAAGGTCTAATGGTTCTTAAATCGATTACTTCAGCACTTACCCCTTCTTTAGCTAATTCTTCAGCAGCTCCTAAAGCCACTTTCATCATTTTATTAAAAGACACAATAGTGACATCTGATCCTTGTCTTTTTACATCGGCTTTACCTAATGGAATATAATATTCCTCATCTGGCACTTCAGATTTATCACCGTACATCACTTCACTTTCCATGAACATAACTGGATCTTCTTCAAAACGGATTGCTTGCTTTAAAAGCCCCTTAGCATCATATCCATTAGAAGGAGAAACCACTTTTAAACCAGGAATATTGGCATAATAACTTTCAAATGCAGTTGAGTGCTGTGCACCTAATTGACCAGCACTACCATTAGGCCCTCTAAAAACAATTGGACAGCCAATTTGACCACCGCTCATTGCAAGCATTTTTGAAGCCGTATTCAAAATTTGATCCATTGCTAATACAGCAAAGTTCCAAGTCATGAATTCTACCACAGGTCTCAACCCATTCTGTGCAGCACCTACAGCTACTGCAGTAAATCCAAGTTCTGCAATAGGGGTATCAATAACACGCTTATCCCCAAATTCAGCCAGCATTCCCTGACTTACTTTGTAAGCTCCATTGTATTGGGCAACTTCTTCACCCATCAAGAATACCTTCTCGTCTCTTCTCATTTCCTCACTCATGGCTTCACGAAGGGCTTCTCTAAACGCTATTGATCGCATAATCAGTTATTTTAAAATGAGCACAAAAATAGAAGATAAACCTATATAAAACCAAAAAACCCTCCCGAGTTTTAAACGAGAGGGTTTTTTATAAATTATTAGACTTTTAGTTAAAATACATTCCAACCAAAGCTCACATAATACAACCCACCAATTTGAATATTTCCAAATCCGTTGTAGTAGTATTTGTTGAAGATATTGGTACCACCTATTTTAATTAAAGACTTAATACTAGGCAATTTATGGCTAATCATTGCATCAACTGTATTGTATGAAGGAACTTGCCCAACAGCAAAAGTGCCTTCGTAGTTGAAGCTATCTACCCATCTGTAAGTAACATTAAAGCCCCACTTATTATCCTTTCCAAAACCGCTGTTTGCAAAACCTGCATTAAAGCGATATTTTGGCGTATTGAAATAAGACACAAATCCAACAGGTAATTCACCAATTACATCAGAATATAGATTGGCATTAATAGAGAAGTTCCTAGGTATCAAATACTCTAAAGAAGCTCCCCATCCTTTCACATCAACTGATCCTGGTGCATTGGTAGAAATGCTATAAGCTATTCTTGTATTTGCATTTAATACATTCAATGGACTTGGAGGTAAACCAGCTCTAGCTTGAATAACTGTAACTCCACTTAAGAAATCTTTGTATCTAGCTTGGTATGCATAAACGTCTATTAATAAACGCTTTCCAATTAGGCCCTTATAACCAACTTCAAAAGAAGTGGTAGACTCAGGCTTAAATTCTCCAAACTGTTGTTGTTGCAACAAACCTGGGTTTGGAGCACCCGCTAATGCACTTGCTCCAAATGCTTGAACACTAGCTAAAGTGTAAGCAGGATTGCCATTGAAATTGTAGAAATCTCTTAATTGAGGAAGACCACCCATCAAACGAGTACCACCACCAACTAACAAGTTAATCCACTGGTTTTGAGTGGTTGGGAAACGGTAAGCTGTTTGATAAGAGAAACGTAAATTATGATCTTGTGCAAGTTTAATTACAGCAGAAACTCTTGGAGTAAAACGACCTTTAAAGTTGGTATTCTTGTCGTAACGACCAGAAGCGGTAACTTTTAAACGATCCCCAAACATTTTCTGAGAAATTTGCAAATAAGCACCAGTTTCAGTGATATTGATGTTACCTGCAGTATCAGCAAACAATGTACCCTGAGAGTTCAATCCAAATTGACGAATATTTCCTCCAATCATTAAGTCGGTACCTTTTTCAGATAAACCTAAATCATCAGAAAGATTGTATTGTGCTTCTAAACTCTTAAGGGTTGTTCTATCAACAAACAAACCACCTCCTTGAGAAATTGGCGTACCTGCAATTTGTTGGAACAATGGATTATTTCCAATGAATCCAGTAGGACGGCCAGCATCAGCAACTGTTCTAGCTCCATTTAAAATATTGATTCTGTTTGCAGCAACCACTCCAGGAGCAGCAGCCTGAGCTGCAGTTAAAGCAGCGGTAGGCGTTAACCCAGCACCTAAACCAGCAGCATACCCCGCAGCAAGGGCTCCAATATAAGTACCAACAGCACCACTTGATGCGTTACCAACTGTTGCACCAACAAACTGAGGATACCATGCAGTTGCACTAGGTCTCCAAGCTTCGTTGAATAAACGGGTAGCAATAGTTGAGTTAAAAGAACCTCCAGAATTTTCACGAGTGGTGTAAGCTCTTACATACCAGTTTTTTGCTTTCAACTCTAATTTATACTGCCCCATTTTAAGGTCTTTTAAAGCATAACGATCACTACCTGTGTAAACGGTATTACCCATTCCCCAATAAGCAGCAGCAATGGCTTCAATTTTATCACTGATTTTATAGTGCAACGCACCACTCAATTTTACATTTAGTGTTGTAGGATCAACTACCTGATTCTCATTGTAACCAGTTCTAGAAACATACAATGGTGAATTAGCAAAAGTTCCCAATACCGCAGATGAAGGAATTGGAATAGGTGTTGAAATACCAGGAAAAGTTCCAGCAGGCAGCAATGCTAAAAAAGGATTGCCAGCAATAACGCCAGCAAATGCACCACGTAAATCTGCATTGGTTTCATCACCATAAGTATTTATACCATCGTAGTTAGGATCAGTCATTCGAGATCCAGGAACCACATTTCCGTTAGGACTTGCAGAAAGCGGAGATCTTAAATAGTTGCCGTCATTATTAGCCAACCAGTCTTGAGCTTGCACAAACTGAAGATTCATTTTGTAAGCCCATTTCTCATTAATCTTTTTAGCATAGCGAACACTCCAATCATAATAAGGAGATCTTGGACGCTGCTTTCCGTCTACATGGTTAATACCCGATTTGATTTGGAAACTTAACCCTTGATATTTAAATGGACTCTTGCTGTTGATTAACAAAGTACCATTGGTACCACCTGGGCCATACAATGCAGATGAAGCACCTTGTAGTAACTCAATATTATCTACATCTAATTCAGTTAAACCAATTACGTTACCCACAGAAAAGTTTAAACCTGGCGCTTGGTTATCCATACCATCTACAATCTGATTTAAACGCGTGTTACCACTGCTATTAAATCCGCGAGTACCAACACTGGTGAAAGTTAAACTGGCAGATACCACGTCAACCCCTTTAAGGTTGGCAATCATATCATAATAATTGGCTGAAGGTGAATTACGAATTGCAGCTGTGCTGATTCTTTCAATAGAAACAGGTGATTCCAAAATTCTTTCAGGAACCCTTGAAGCAGAAACAACTATTTCGTCACCTAATGTAAATGCTGTCTCTAATTCAACTACAACATCTTGGTTATTTTCTTTGATAGCTACTTCTTTAGCAGCGTATCCCACCGATGAAATTACAAGGGTAAAAGGAAGTTTTTGAACAGTGGAGAACTTGAAATTTCCTTTGTCATCTGTGTAAGTACCCGCGGTACCACCTTTAACAGAAATTGAAACTGCAGAAAGCAATTCCTTCGTTTTTCCGTTCTTTACACTGCCTGAAACGGTTGTTGTTTGTTGAGCTATTACTGAAAAACTCAATAAAAGCGCAATGACAGACAGACCGAAATGGGTTAATAGTCTTCTCATATTGGCAATTTTAGTTTGAATTGTTAAGCAAAATAGGATATGTTAAGTTCTCGTAAAAATTTAATTTATACAATAATTCAGCTATTTGTGGACAAAAATTAAGTACGAGAGGAGGTTTTAGACATAGGTGTATTTAATTTTGACAAATGGCACCACACAACTTCCCCCAACAAACCGGGTTTTATAAAGGAAAAGTAAGAGATGTTTACTCAATAGGAAGCAATTTATTGGTTATGATTGCCAGCGATCGCATATCTGCATTTGATGTGATTTTACCTCGAACAATACCTTACAAAGGACAAGTTTTAAATCAAATAGCTGCCTATATGTTAGGGCAAACCGCAGATATCTGCCCTAACTGGCTACTCAACTGCCCGGCTCCGAATGTGTCTATAGGTCAAAAATGCGAACCCTTTAAAATAGAAATGGTCGTTAGAGGAAATTTAGTTGGGCATGCTTGGCGAACTTATCAATCGGGTAAAAGAACCCTTTGTGGTGTTGAAATGCCCGAAGGATTAAAGGAAAATGATTTTTTCCCAACGCCATTAATTACGCCTTCTACCAAAGCAGCTGAAGGGCATGATGAAGATATTTCTAAAGAAGAAATTATTAAAGGGGGATTGGCAACTGCCGAAGAATGGGCCACACTAGAGAAATATGCATTGGCCTTATTCGAGAGGGGCAAATTGATTGCTGCTAAAAGAGGATTAATTTTAGCAGACACGAAATATGAGTTTGGGAAGCTGGGAAATACCATTTATTTAATGGACGAAATACATACCCCAGACTCATCCCGGTATTTTTATGCCGATCATTTTGAACAGAGACAAGCAACAGGTGAAAGACAAAAACAATTAAGCAAAGAGTTTGTAAGAGAATGGTTAATTGCCAATGATTTTATGGGTAAAGAAGGGCAAATAGTTCCTTCTATGTCAGATGAATGGATAAACACTATTAGTAAAAGATATATTGAATTATACGAAAAAGTAATTGGAGAACAATTCGTCCCCATTGATTTAACTGAAGCAGAAACAGTAGAAGCAATTAATAAAGCGTTGAATAAATTAGAAAAGAAGCAGGACTAAATAGGAGTCCCTGCTTCTTTTTTTGCTTGAATAATTTCGTCTAGTCGAGGCCTAATTCTTGCACTACTTTTATTAAAAATATTTTGCCCTTTATCTATACCCTTTCTAATTTGAGCCTGACGCTCCGCTGGCATATGAATAGTGTCTTTACATTCAGTACTACAACAACCTTCATACTTTTGAGCACAAGAAGTACATTGAATAAACAATAAATGACAACCATCATTCTTACAATTCGTATGCGTATCACATACTTCGCCACATTGATGACAATGCGCAATAATATCAGGTGTAATGCGCTCTCCTAATCGATCATCAAATACAAAATTCTTTCCAATAAATTTAGGCGCTAATTCTTGACTTTTTATTTCATTGGCGTAATGAATAATACCCCCTTCTAAATGATACACATTCTCAAACCCTTTATGTAACATGTAAGCACTGGCTTTTTCACAACGTATTCCACCAGTACAATACATCACTACATTCTTATCTTCTTTTCCATGCAACATGTCAACTGCCATGGGCAACTGCTCTCTAAAAGTATCAGAAGGAATTTCTAATGCATTGGCAAAATGACCCACTTCATATTCATAATGATTGCGCATATCAATCACTATGGTATTTGGATCGTTGAGCATTTCATTCATTTGAGCAGCATTTAAATACTTCCCCTTTTTTTCCATTGAAAAATCAGGGTCGTCAATTCCGTCTGCTACAATTTTTTCTCTAACTTTTATTTTTAATACCCAAAAACTTTTCCCTTGAAGCAATGGATCATTCAAACCCATTGGATCTTCCACAGCAATATTTAGTCGCAAATTTTCTAAGCCAGGAATTGAATTCATGATTTGTTTAAAATCATCCATAAAATGGACTGGAACACTTATTTGAGCATTAATACCTTCTTTGGCAATGTATATTCTTCCAAATACCTGAATGGCATTTAATTGTTTATACATAACATCCCTAAATTCTTGTGGATTTTGAATAGGGAAATATCGATAGAAACTAATGGTGGTTCTTTTGAACGTTTCTTTCATTAAACGCTCTTTCAGCTCCTGATTGGAGACACGATTGTGTAATACTGCCATAAAATAAATTTTAGACATAGCAATGGCTATGTTCCGATTAAAAATGGAGCTGCTTGCAGGGCAGCCAAAATTCACGGCAAAATTACAAACTATCTAGCAAATGGCAAGGCAACCCGAATTCCTGTATTTGCTGCGCCGTTTTTTTCAATAGAGCGCAAATAATCGATTCTGATTACTTTAAAAATATTTTCCAATCCTACAAAATATTCAACATAATAATTCCCAGATTCCATTAATAAGCTATTGGCGCCGGTTACAAGAAACCAATTCAATTTCTTAAAGCCAGGAATTTTGTTGGTTAGCAACCCATTTAAATGGTATTCTATATGACCTGTGCCATATAAAGAAGCAGTATTGCTAAACCGATAGTACGGAGCTAATTGAAAAGACCTGGTAAATGGACTAGCCAATAAAACCTGGTTACCTAAAAAATGAACTTGATCAGGTTCGAAAATTTTGCTTCTTTGTAAAAACCCTCCCGCTGCAAAAGAATACTTAAGTTCTCCAGCTAATTTAAGATCTAAGTCGTCAGAAATATTTACCCGCCATTTTGTATAATTGGCATCAGCTCCTAAAATTCCAGCAATAGCTTTAGTAACAGATAATGTGAATGTAGGATACCCAGATCCAATATTTACTTTCCTATTTGGGTATTCTATGTATTTAGCCCCTGGCAACCAAGATATTCCAGCACTAACTAAAAAAGCTTGATGGTTTTGCATAGGGCCTGCTCCAAATTCTGCTGGATGATTTGGGCTGAAACTCCTATTGGGCATATTTTTCCAAAATGCGATATCTGTTAAATTTTCCAATGATTTTCGATTTTGGAATTGAATTGAGCCAGAAAAATTGAGCCCATTACCAATACCTGCATTGTAATTCAATCTAAAAAAATCGGCTTCATACAATTTCATAAAATTTTGCTCACGCATCAAAGTGTAATAACTATTAATAAACTCAGAAATAGGAGCAGCATTATTAAATTGAAAGACTTTTTTACCACCAGAAAAACTGAAAGATTGAATATATTTTTTGCCGAATGTATAGTTAACAGTTATCGATGGATTAAAATGTTTATTCGCAAATCCATAACGCAACTCAGGAGTAATGCTTAACGATTTTCTGCCCTCCATTTGTTTTCTCCATTGTGGCGCTAAATTAATTACTCCTCCTTCAACAGTATTAAAATTAATGGTATTAATTAGTGGCTCTATATTCAAGCTGGTTTTGGTTTTCCGTTTAGTAAAGAATTTTCCAGTTAACAATAAATTTGATAGTTTAAACTTATTCCTGATCTTATCTAAAGAATCTAGATATGCTGGTGATTCTCTTACTTTCTCTAAACTATCTTTTTTCTTATAGTCTTTAACTTCCTCTAATAAAAGTGGAAGCGGCCTAATACTATCCCAATAAGCCATCGTTTTTTTATTTGAGCTATCATTAAACTTTAGAATGGTATTATTAAAGTATTTTGGCTTAAAATCGGGTGAAATATTAAACTGATTATATACTTGTAAAAAACTGCCAAAAAATTCAAATCCGAAAAATTTCCCGCTTGGATAAATGACTTGTTGTTTAATAACCCAATATTGTTCAAGCGGAATATATTGTTGTTGAATTGTCAAAGTATCTAACAACTGCATTTGTTGTTGGCGAAGTAATTTCAAGTCTACACTTTGAACATGCCAATCATTCTCCGTAATATGAATATATCCGGTGAACAAAGGCTCATAAGCCCTTTTGGGTGTTACTTTTATTCTATTGATTTCTTTCCCAAACTCATAAAAAGTTCCTTCGAATTTATACTTATAAAAGTTTAAAGCATTTTCCGCAATGGGTGAAATAAAACCCCTTGCATTAAGTCCATTACCTAATGAAATATTGTTATCATAAAACGAGATAATTTGAGGGCTACTAAAGCCAAACCCATCACTTCTACCACTCACTTTTGTTGATATAACTTCAATCTTTTTTTGATTGGGTTCATTCACAGAATATTTGGCAATGGTTTCAGATAAAAGCAACATTTTTTGTTTGCTGGTATCGCCATCTTCAAAATCTACTTTCTGACCCAAAAAGGATTTAGGATAATTTCTCAACTGCAATTGACCTTTAATATAAACTTCAGTAGTATACTTTTTTATCTCTTTTAAATGTTCCGATCTTTTAGCAATTGCATTTCTAATGATTGCGTAAGCAGGATCTTCTCCGCCAGTTTTCACCACTACTTCATTTAATTGATAGTCTCTTGCAACCAATTTAACATCGATTGTTTGAGCCGTTTTTGCAATAGTAACTTTCTGTTCAATTGTTTGGTAGCCGATGTATTGAAAAACCAAGGTATAATTACCAGGCTCTAGTAAGATTGAATAAAAGCCTTTGTTATTGGCCGACGCACCTTTTGTTGTGCCTTTTACTAGAACAGAAGAAAAGGGTAAGGGCTCGTTATTGATTGCCGACCTGATGGTGCCAGAAACTTCAGTTGAAAATCCTTCCAATTGTAACCCAAACAAAGACAGCAATATCACCCCAATACGAAACATAGCAATTAATTTGAATACAAAAAAAGCCCCAATACTTGGTAATCCAAGTTGGGGCAGTATAAATTGATGTTAATTTATTTTAATCTTTAATCCTTTCTTGCCAAGCAAGCATACCACCGGTTACATTAATTAAATTATTGAAACCAGCTGTCTCTAAAATTAAACAAGCTTGACCACTCCTATTACCACTTCTGCAATACATATAAATTGGCTCATTTTTCCATTCTTCTAATTCATCAATTTGCATGGTTTGTATATTACCCAAGGGCACATGCAACCCACCAATATTAAAATCTGCTCTCTCGTGCTGTTCTCTAACATCTACTAAATGGATGTTTTCGCCTTCAGCTAGTTTGGCTCTTAATTCTTCAACCGTTATTGTTTGCATATTCATTTAATTTTAAAAATTATTATTTGTTGTGTCTTTAATAGGGGCTTGCTCACTAATATACAAGTCCATTATTTGACCTTGTCTAATTTTATTTTTAGTTGGTGCACCATCAGATCCAGGCACATCGCTAAACAAGGGAGGATTTTGTTTGATAATAAAAGCTGCAGCAGAATCTTTGATGATACCAGCTGCAACAATAGAACCTATATTTATATTTAATGAAGATAAAGTAGACCTTGCTTGATCTAATGTTAAGCCAACCAAATCTGGAACATCGGTTTCATCACCACCAACCCCACTTCCTAGAACCAAGTTTATTACACTTCCAATTGCAATTTTATCACCGGGCTTTACGGGCGACCCATTTAATAATTGTTCAAGTACTGCATTACGAGCAATATCTGGTTTATATGTTACAAAACCCAGTTTTAAGCCAAGACTTTGCAAATACATTTCGGCGCTTCTGATAGAAAATCCAGTTAGATTGGGCATTTCAACTTGCGGCGGAATGGTCCTGTTCAATGTAAGATAAATTGTTCTACCTGTTTTAACCACTGCATCTGCTTCAGGAGCTTGCTTAATAACAGCTTGTTTGGCAATGGTATCAATATAAACAGAATCTTGAATCACTACTTCAAAGCCTTTGTCTTCCAACATTTTTTGGGCAGCCAAAATATGCTGACCTGCAACATTGGGTACTTTTTCAAATTTACCATATCCAGTAATCCAGTCAAGTGAGCCAAAAAACAATAAGATAAGCATAAGTATCAACCCTATGCCGGTTAATATATTTACCCAAAGTGGTTTATCTGTAATGAATTTGAACACTATAATGATTTAATAAAAAATGAAGGACCTTAATTGGATATTAAAATTAATGAAATGCTTGTTCAATTACCGCAGAATAAAAATCAGTCAAGGGCATACCCATGGCTCTTACCTGTTGAGGTATTACAGACGCTTCGCTTTGCCCCGGCACTGTATTAACTTCTAACATATAAGGTTTTTGTTGAAGGGTATCGTAAATGAAATCTATTCTGACTACACCTCTGCAGTTAAAAATCTCATATACACTTTTAGCTGCAGTAGAAAGATGTTGTTTCATGGTGTCATCTATTAACGCAGGAGTTGTTTCTATACTTTTACCTTGGTACTTAGCTTCAAAATCAAAGAATTCATTTTGAGTACTTATTTCGGTAATAGGCAAAACAGAAATAGTATTCCCTTGTTTAAAAACGCCTATGGTAAATTCTCTGCCACTAATAAATTCTTCCACTAAAATTTGATGATCTTCTTTAAACGCTTTTGCTAAAGCTGGTGCTAATTCTTCGGCTGTATTTACTTTACTCATGCCTATACTGCTACCCCCATTATTGGGTTTAACAAACAAAGGCAATTGAAGCTGGGCTAAAATTGCTTCTCCACTAACTGGAGTATGACTAAACAAATGCATTGACTTAGCAACATGAATCCCTCCAAATGCAGCAACAGCTACAGTGTAGCGCTTATTCATTGTTAAAGCAGAAGTAGCAGCATCACAGCTCGTGTAAGGAATGCCCAACATGTCAAAATAACCCTGCAATTTTCCATCTTCGCCTGGGGTACCGTGTATACACATCAATGCTACATCAAAATGTATTTGATGGCCATTGTTAACAATAGAAAAATCATCTCGATTAACCAGCGATCGCTCCCCTGCTGCATTTTCATACCACCATCCAGTTGAATTGATGTCAATCTTGTACAAATCATACTTAGATTGATCCACATTATTTCCAACGGTAATGGCACTTTTGTAACTAATTTGGGCTTCCCCACTAAGTCCACCTGTAACCAATGCTACTTTACGCTTCATGTATTGCTTTAAGCTTTTTAAATATGCATTTTTGCTTTCTTAGCCATCAACTCATCTACAGTTTCTTGGTACAACTCATCAGGTACACAACAATCTACCGGACAAACTGCAGCACATTGTGGTTCTTCATGAAACCCCTGACACTCTGTACATTTATTTGGTGTAATATAGTAGGTATCTAAGCTAATGGGCTCAAAACGCTTATCTGCGTCTACTGTACTGCCATCCATTAACTGGAAACTACCTTTTATAGTGGTTCCGTCGGCAATAGACCATTCTACTCCACCTTCATAAATAGCGTTATTAGGACATTCTGGCTCGCATGCGCCACAATTAATACATTCTTCTGTTATTTTGATTGCCATACAAAATGGGTTTGTTGAGTTAGTGAAATTACATTTGCAGTACCAAAAATACGGTTGACAAATGATTTTACAAGAACGAATTGAATTATTATGCCGTTTAGGCCAATATATCAACAGCAACGACGCAGAATGGTTAGCCACCAAAGAGAGGGCCTACAACCAAAATCAATGGTTTGTTCCCGAATTTATTGAATCGGCAACCCAGAATATTGCCCAACATTTTCTACAAGACCAGCTCCTAAAAGATTGGGCGGCAAAATACGAGGTTGCGGAGGCTACCATCACCCCATTACAAATAGGTATTGTAATGGCTGGAAATATTCCCCTAGTAGGCTTTCACGATTTGCTTTGCGTTTTTATTTCAGGGCACTATGCAGTAGTAAAAGTTTCTTCTAAAGATGAAGTGTTAATGAAACACTTGGTCAAAAAAATGTACGAGTGGGATGTACGTGTGCAAAACTGGATTTCATTTGCGGATAGGCTAAACGGATTAGACGCATATATTGCAACAGGCAGCAATAATTCAAGCAGGTATTTTGATTATTATTTTGGCAAATACCCACATATCATTAGAAGAAATAGAACTTCTGTAGCCCTACTCGATGGCACAGAAAGCCCAGAGACACTCAGTTTGCTGGCTGATGATGTATTGCAATATTTTGGGCTGGGATGCAGAAATGTTACCCAAGTATACGTGCCCAATGAATACGATTTTGTTCCTCTGTTAAACGCACTAAAAAAGTATCCAGCATTTATAGATTACCATAAATACAAGCACAATTTTGACTACCATTTGGCTTTGTTAATCATGGGTGGAAAGTATTACATGAACAATGACACGGTTATCTTAACCGAAAACCCTTCCCCCTTTTCTCCAGTAAGTCAGTTGCATTATTCTTTTTATACCGATCGCACCCAAATATTAAACGAATTAAAAAAGGATGAGTCTATACAATGTGTTGTGGGATTGGGGATGGTACCTTTTGGAGCCGCTCAGCAACCACAGTTAACCGACTATGCGGATGGTGTTGATACCATGGCATTCTTAAAAGAACTTACAAAATGACATTTTTACCAAAACATTTGTTAAATGGTATCGTTGGAGAACTGTCAATTAAACAGCTTTGTTTATTTGCTAAAGAAAAGGCATGTAAATTGAGTCATTATTAAAAAACAATTGAGCATATGAATTGGAAAAATGGTTTAGTGATTGTGGGCATCAGCGCCACTACCGCCCTCGCCAGTGTGTGGGGCTACGGTAAATTCGTAGAGAACCAACAAGCAGGCGTTCAAGAACAGGGAAAATTACCTGTTAATTATGCAGGATTTTTAGGCAGTCCTAATAATGCTGCTGTTGGTTCAATTGATTTTACTGCTGCAGCAACTACTGGAACGCCTGCAGTTGTTCATATTAAAACCAGAACAAAAGCGAAACAAATTAGCAGTAATCAACGTCGGCAACGAAATCCATTCGCGGATATGTTTGGAGACGACTTTGGTGATTTTTTTGGTGGGCCAAGGGTGCAACCCGAGCAGCGTGCTAGTGGCAGTGGCGTAATTATTACCGACGACGGATATATTGTTACCAATAACCACGTAATTGACGGGGCAGACGAAATTAATGTAACCCTTGCCAATAAAAAATCTTATAAAGCAACTTTAATAGGTCAAGATCCTAATAGTGATTTGGCAGTTATTAAAATAGAGGGGAAAGCATTCCCTTATATTGTGTATGGCAATAGCGATGAAGCTAAACTAGGCCAATGGGTGTTAGCAATTGGATATCCATTTAGCTTAGACGTAACTGTAACTGCAGGAATTATTAGCGCAAAAGCAAGGTCTATTGACATTAACGGCAGACAGGGTGCCAATCCGGTGGAATCTTTTATTCAAACCGACGCAGCAGTGAATCCAGGAAATAGTGGTGGGGCGCTTATTAATACCAGTGGGGAATTAGTAGGTATCAATTCTGCCATTGCCTCTCCTACTGGTTCATATGCAGGCTATTCATATGCCATCCCAGTAAATATGGTGAAGAAGATTGTAACCGATATTGTAAAATTTGGTACCGTACAACGTGCATTTATTGGCATTAGTTATCCAAAGGAAAATTTGACCGACGAAGCAAAACGCGAGTTGGAAAAAGAATTAGGAACAGCTTACAAAGAAGGGGAAGGTGTATTAATTACAGACACTCCTGAAGGTGGTGCAGCTGCCAGCGCAGGTTTAAAGAAAGGAGATATCATTACTAAAATACAAGGAGTTGCCATTGCAACAGGACCAGAATTACAAGAGCAAGTTGCTCGTTACAAGCCAGGAGATAAAGTAGCCGTACAATACAAGCGTGCAGGAAAAGAAGGAACAGTAAACATTACGCTAAAAAATAAAGCTGGAAATACGGATATCGTAAGAAATGATGTTCCAGGTGGTGTTGTAGTAAAAAAAGTGGGCAACGGTTTATTGAGCAAGAGCAGAATGGAAGATGGATTTGTAATCACAGGAATTAATGGTAAAGAAATCATTAATGTAGATGAACTTAAAATTGCCTTAGCAAATATTAAATCTGGTACCATCAGAATTGATGGTTTCTATCCTGGTTTTGAAGGAAGATATACTTATCCACTTCAAATTAGTCAAGAGTAATATTTATAAAGATGAGCATAATGAAAAGCCCTGCAAGTAAACGTTGCAGGGCTTTTTTGTACCAATAATTTAAGCTGTTTAACTATTTCTTGAGCTGTCTTTATTGCATTTTCTCATACACTAGGTACTCTCCTGCTTGCAATTCAAATTCTTCTTTCTCTTTAAAATGAAATGATAAACCAGAGAATATATTTTTGAAATCTCCTTTAAGCCAGTCGTGGTGAACATGAATCTTTAACCTACTATGCGAAGAAACATTCAATAGCACCAACACAATATGATTACTGCTACGTCTAAAAAAAGCCATTAATTCATTGTCTTTATCGGAAGGGAGAATAAAAGATTCACCTTTAAATATTGCAGGGTTATTTGCGCGCAAGTGGGAAAGCTTTTTATAAAAGGAATGGAGCTGAGGGGGTTGATTCCACTCAATCAAATCTTTATCAAAAAACTTCAGCCGCTTTTTATTGGGGCTTTCTTGACCACTGTAAACCATCGGCATCCCATGCCAAGTAAACGTAAATACCGCCCATGCTAATGCAGCTAAGCCATACTTTTCATATTCAGTTCCATTCCAACTATTTTCATCATGGTTAGCAGTGAAAAATAATTTAATTGCACCTCGAGGGTATTGTGAGTATGCATGTAATACATTTCTTACTTCATGCAATGTGGTAAGTGCTTTTGCATACCTGTCTGTTTCGTGCATCCACCACCAAGAATAAGTAGCATCAAATACTTGGTGATAATCTTGTACTTCGCATTCTGCTAACCAAAAGAGTGGCTTTGTTAGTTCACAACTTAATCGGGCTTGTTGCCAAAAATCAAGTGGTACTAAATGGGCCATATCGCACCTAAATCCATCAATATCAAAATCTTTCACCCAATATCGCATGGCTTTAATTAACGCATGTCGCATTTCGGGTACTTCAAAATTTAGATCAATCACATCATGCCATCCATTTTTCTCAGTAAACTTACCTTCAGCATCTTTCATCATCCATTCAGGGTGATCCACGGTCCAATGATGATCCCAGCCTGTATGATTGGCAACCCAATCAATGATTACTTTAAAACCTAGCGCATGTGCTTGTTGTATCAATTGCTTGAAATCGGCTTTAGTTCCGTATTCTGGATTAATATCTGTATAGCTACTACATGCATAGTAGCTGCCTAAACTTCCCTGCATGTTGAGTTTACTAATCGGCGTAATAGGCATGAGCCAAAGTAAATTTATTCCCATTTCTTTTAGGCGAGGCAAATGTTCTGCAAACGCATTAAAAGTTCCTTCAGGGGTATATTGACGAATATTTACTTCGTACATAGTAGCGGTATATGCCCATGGCACTACATGAAAAGAAGACTTCATTGTTAAATTATCTAAGTAGGAAGATAAGCGTTTATCTTTTGAAAAAAGAAAAACAGGCGCTCAACAATACAACAATCAAAGCGCCAGCTACATTGAGCCATAAAAATCCAAGCCCAATGATATTGTATTTATCTAAAAGGAATAAAAGAATAACCAACAATTCTCCTACTACGGCAGCCCTAAACACTGCTGTACCTCCTATTTTCTTCATGTAAAATGCAACCAGAAATATTCCTAGAATTACCCCGTAAAATAAGGAGCCCAACACATTTACCGCCTCAATTAAACTTCCCATTCCAGTTGCAAACTGTGCCGTGATGATGCAAAATACACCCCAATAAAAAGTGTACCATTTAGACAACCGATATTCTTTCAAGTCTTGCGCAACAGAATCGGATAACTTTTCTTTCTTAGTAAACCGTTGATGAAAATCGACCATGGTGCAAGAAGCCAATGAATTCAAAGCAGCGGCTATAGAGCCCCAAGCTGCCAAAAATATAATAGCAATCAATAATCCCACCAAACCACTGGGCAAAAAGTCTACCACAAAACGCAAGAATATATAGTTGGTATCATTGACATCAGAACCTGGTACTGCTTTCTTAATAACAGCTTTATACTCATTTTTTATTATTGTTAATTTGGCTGCACCTTTTGCCACACTATCTTTAATTGCAGCAGTTGGCTGTAATACAAACAGCTTACTATGCGCTTGCTGGGTGGCTTGTTGCTCATCAAACTGGTTCTTTATTTGCAAAAGAGAATCCTTATACGGTGTTAATAAGGCTTTGTCTTCTGCTGCCTTATTAAAAAAAACTGGAGATGGATTAAACTGATAAAAAGTGAACAACAAAGCCCCTAATAAAAGTATAAAAAACTGCATGGGCACTTTAACCAAGCCATTCATTAATAAGCCAATTTTGCTTTCCTGCTCCGACTTAGCAGTTAAATATCTACCTACTTGAGACTGATCTGTACCAAAATAGGAAAGTGCTAAAAAGAAGCCCCCAATAATACCACTGATTAAATTGTACCGATCTTTCCAATCAAATCCATTTTCGGTAAAACCTGTTGTAATAACATTCATTTTTCCTGCGGCCCCACTTACTGCAAGCGCTTCGCTAAAACCAACATTTTCTGGCAAATTCGAAACAATTAAATACCCTGCAATAAACATCCCAATAAAAATGATAATCAATTGCAATTGTTGAGTATAGGCTACCGCTTTTGCACCACCAGAAACAGTATATACAATCAACATCCCCCCCATCACAATGTTGGTGTAAAAAATATCCCAACCCATTAATGAAGATAAAATGATGGATGGAGCATAAATGCTGATTCCAGTTGAAAGGCCTCTAGACAACAGAAATAAAGAAGAAGTAAATACCCTGGTTTTTAAATCGAAGCGTTGTTCTAAATATTCATAAGCTGTAATCACTTTTAGCTTGCTGAATAATGGCACGAACGTGATGCATAGCACCACCATCGCAATGGGAATTCCAAAATAATATTGAACAAATCGCATTCCATCTGTAAAAGCCTGACCGGGTGCAGAAAGAAAAGTGATAGCGCTCGCTTGTGTACCCATGATACTCAATAACACAATGTACCAAGGCATATTTCGATTACTCAAAAAATAACCTTCCATGTCTTTACTGGTTCGGCTCTTGTAAACACCATAGGCTATGATACAAGTAAGAGTAAGAATTAAAATGACCCAGTCGGCAGTTCTCATTTAAATAGATTTGTAAACCAATCAAAAAATAATATTTGGGCCAACAAAACCAGTAGTACAAATATGTACCAACTTTTCCATGATTTAAATAAGGGTATTTTCTCTTTCATTTTTTTGATTTTGAACTAAGTAACCCACCACCCAATAATCCCAAAGCCAATCCAATCAATAACCCAGCTTTTACATTTTTTAAAAATACACCAATGACCACACCAATGATCACAATCATAAAAAAACTAATTTTTTTCCTGGGCTGCATATTCTATTTATTGGGAGGTAATGATAGCAAATTGGCTAATAATTTATAGCTGCCAGCTACCCCTGCAGGCAATTGTCTGAATAAAACTAAGCTAACATAAGTAAAATTTCCCTTGCCGTATTTGGTGGTTACTAAACTGCCGTTAGTGGGTTTGTCATTGGCATCATTCATTTGTAATATTGCTTCATAAGGGGCTTTCACTGGTTCCATTTGATAAGTACTTCTTTCTTGAACCCAATTTTCAAAGTCTTTATCACCAATTTTATTAGGAAAATTTAAAAAAGGATGACTTGATTGCAATAGGTGAACGGGTGCTTTTTCTTCTGTTACCCTGATATTTGACATGGCAAAATCATAAGGACCCACTTTTACCCTTTTATTACCCACTAAATTACTTTTCAAATATTGCACAATCAAATGACCACCTTTTTGAATATATTTATTAATCACTTCATTTTTGTTAGTCAACCATTCATGAATATTATAAGCCCTTATTCCAACAACAATGGCATCATACAATGCCAACTTAGCATCTACAATATCTGTTTCTTGCAAAATGTCTACACTGTGACCCAATTGTAAAAGTGCTTCTGGCACTTTGTCTCCTGCACCAACTATATACCCCACCCGTTTAGGAATTGACTGAATGGGTTCACTTATAACTCTTGCTTGATCTTTGTACAAGTAATTGATACTTGGTATATGATCGTATTTTATGGTTTTGAGTAGTTGATCATAAGCGTAAGTTTTTCCGTTAATCTTAAACTTTATTTCCGCATAAATATTTCCTTGCTTTTGCTCTCCTATTGCAGCTTTTAACTGAATTGAAAAGGGATAAATATTTCCTGCAACAAAACCCATTACTGTATCTTTTGAATAAAGATATTTTTCTCCTTCTTTTAAGCTTATAGTGACTGGAAGATTTGATAAAGAAAAATTGGTCTTGAACTGCAATAATAAAGCAGGGCTTGAGAGAATTTTTTTGTTGGGTGTTTGAACATTTGTAAGTAAAACATCTTTATCTAATTCTACTACCACACGAGGAATAATATTCAAAGGCTGAAAAATTTCTCCACGAACCAAATCTACAAACTTGTATTGTACTGGTTTAGTTACCGTTAAATCAATCCCATTTATTGTAAATTCAAATTGCGCTGTTAAAGGATCGTATGAATTTGCTCTCCCAATTAATTGATAATTAGACACATCAAAAGTGCCCATATCTTTCATTGGAGCTGCAAGCCAATAAGGCTGTGAAATGTGCTGATCTATAGAAACTAGATGAGAATAATTAATGATGAAATTGGTATTGTTTTGCAATGTCCTATTGATGCTGGTATCATATTCAATACTACTAGATGTGCTAAGTTGAACTTTATTTAACTGAATAGCAGCTTCGCTTCGCTTGTTCACTAAAAATTGCATCCCCAATTTTTCTCCAGGCACTCCATATTCTGCTTCAGTGGTTGCTTCTACTACTAATCCAGCGCAAGCCACAATAAGTGATTCAACCTCTTTGAGTTTTTGCTCTTTCCAAATTCCATTATAAGAAAGGGATTTTATTTGTTGATATAATTTAACCAACTCACTAATTGAAGCTGATGGCTGTATAAAATTAAATTGATGTATGATTTGTTGAATCAATTGTTCAATAGATTTGCCAGCAACAGAAATTCTACTCCAATCGGTATTTATTCCTTCCATTAAACTTGTTCTAGCAGTATCTCCTGCAATGGTAGTGAAGTATTCAAATACAGGGCCTTTTCGTCTTGGCCTACCCTCCCCTTGACTCTTATGCATACTTCTAGCTTCTCCTCCCACTTCGCCATAACTTTGTCCTAGCAATGGATTAAAAACGCCCGCATCTATTTTGAGTTGATTTTCGCTGGTTGTATTTGCTCCCCCAAAATTAAATGTGTTCCAAACCAACCTTTTGGCCTGCCAAACACTTACCCCTTGCTTTAATTGTTCTGGGAATTGTTTGGGATCAGCAGCTGCTGTAAAAGCTTCTATAGAAAGTACAGCAGAAGATGCGTGGTGTCCATGTCCGGCTCTTGCATCTGGAGGAAATCGATTGATAATGATATCCGGTTGAAATTTTCGAATAACCCAAACCATATCTGCGAGCACTTTTACTCTATCCCAATATTGAAGTGTTTCATTGGCTGTTTTGCTAAATCCAAACTCATAAGCACTGGTAAAATATTGTTCAGCACCATCAATTTGTCTGGCTGCCAACAATTCTTGTGTTCTAATTAACCCTAGTTCAACACCTTGTTCTGGACCAATTAAATTTTGACCACCATCTCCTCTGGTTAAACTTAAATAGGCTGTTCTGTATTTTTTTTCTTTCGCTAAATAAGGGAGCAAACTGTTGTTCTCGTCATCAGGATGGGCAGCAATATAAAGTACACTACCTAACACTTGTAATTTTTGCAACTGTTGAAAAATAGCGGCACTTCCATTCAGTTCTGGATTTTGCGCTTTTAATTGAGTTGTAGCAATTACCAAAAATCCGAAGAAAAAGAGAACAATTAATGAACGCGTTGCAGTATTAAATAGCATATTCAAGCATTTATCGTTTTAACGAAGATAGCTATAGTTGGCTTTGTGGGTTTTACCATTCAAAAAAATTAAAATGATGGCTGTTGCATGCAACAACAGGTCAATAAAATGGCTCTACTATGTGTAAACATGGTTAATTTGCACACAATTTGATAACCTATACTTGCTGATTCTCCAACAAGGTAATTGGAATAAAAAATGATGATAAAAATATTAGCCACTATCTTGCTTTTTTCTTTAGGCATTGCTGAATCAATTGGTCAAAATAGACAGAAAATACCCATTGACGGCAATAGATGGTATCAATTAACCAACGTAGAAAAAGGGTTACAACAATTATTTGATGGAGACCTTTTTACTGCAGTAGATGCACAATTTGACAAAATCATTCCATTACATGAATCCTATTACCCACTTTTAAAAGGGGAATCAATGGTAATAGATAGTATTCGCTTTTATGATTGGACTGGAATTAGTACCAAGCCCTTTACACTTTATATTATAGATAGCAGTTGGAATAGAAAAGTCATTGCTTCTTTTGATGGATCAAAATACAATCGTTGGGTTGGCCCTTACCCTGAACGTCCAGATATCATTAAGTTAGACGTAGCTGCTAGAAACATTATGTACTTATTGATTGTAGCTGAAAATGATTTCCCCTCAGAAATTGAATGCTATGGGTATTATACCCCGCCTTCTGCAAGCAATCCTGTTTTAAAGCGAAAAAACCCTTTATCTAATTTATTGGGAATTAATGGATATGAGTGGAATTTTTCTGACCCACTTATAGACCCATTTGTTGTTAATTCTAAGAAATTAAATGCAGTAAAACACTTTAGCGGATTTAGACACTATTTAGATTGGCAAAAATTAGAATACAAACAAGGCAGTTATACCTATAGTCCTACAAGAAGTGGTAGCTGGAATTATGATGCTATTTATGAAACCTGTTTGAAAGAGGGCATTGCTGTTTTGGCTTGTTTAAAAACATTGCCAAGTTGGATGATTGATTCGTATCCAGACAGTTTAAAAGACTTAGAAAACAATCCAGTATTTTATGGAAAAAATTTAAATGATCCAGCTTCCTATATTGATCAAGCTAAATTAGCTTTTCAGTTTGCTGCTAGGTATGGTAAGAACAAAACGGTAGATCAACGATTGCTTAATGTATATGATACTGCCCGATGGACAGGTGACGAAATTAATCAAGTAAAAGTGGGCCTTGGATTAATTGAATACATGGAGTGCGAAAACGAAAGAGATAAATGGTGGAAGGGTAGAAAAGCATATCAAACAGGAAGAGAATATGCAGCCAATTTATCTGCATTCTATGACGGCCACAAGAATACGCTCGGTATTGGGGTAGGTGTAAAAAATGCAGATAGCAATATGAAAGTGGTGATGGCTGGTGTTGCTTTAGCAACTACCGATTATTTCAGAGGCATGATTGATTGGTGTAAAGAATTCAGAGGATTTAACCCTGACGGAACGGTGAATATTTGTTGGGATATTATTAATTACCATTTGTATACCAATAGCACTTCATTAAATAGAGCCATCGCTCCAGAGTTAAAATCGATTAATACCAATGCAGACTCCATAGCAAAAGCATTTATACAATCCGCTGCTGTTTATCTGAATAATATGCCCGTATGGGTAACCGAAACAGGTTTTGATATTAATCCGAACAGTCCAAACAAAGCAATTGCTATTGGCAACAAGTCTATTTTACAAACACAAGCAGACTGGATTTTAAGAACGGCGCTCTTGTATTCTAGAAATGGAATTGTCAAACAATTTTTTTACCAATTGGAAGATGACTCTCCTAACAGTGATCAATTGTACGCCACTAGTGGGTTGTTTGGGAATCAATTAAGTGCAAGACCTGCTGCTGATTTTATTAAACAAACAAAAGAATTATTTGGGTCCTACTACTTTAATAAAACAATAAATGCAGATCCTATAGTAGATGAATATTTACTGAATGATACCAGTGCCATGTATGTAGTATATATTCCAGATGAAAAAGGCAGAACCGGTTTATATACCTTAGATCTTGGTAGTGCAGATTCGGCTTATTTGTATACCCCTGCTGCTGGAATGGCTACTATGGAATTGAGCAAACTGAAAACAACCAATGGGAAAGTGATTGTTACCGCTACAGAAACCCCGTTATTCATAAAAGGGGTTGGTTTTACTAGCCAAGTTCCCAACAGTACAACGGGCATAAAAATTTTCCCTAACCCCGTTAAAAACACCCTAACCATTCAGGGGCTAAATAGTGGAATCAATCAGCAAGTAACAATTTTTAATTCGCTGGGCAAAACCATCAATAGAGGAAATACTGTAAGCAATACTTATCAAGTAAATACTGGTCCATTATCTGCAGGAATTTATTATGTTGAAATAAGGAATAATCAGCAGAAAATAACCATCCCTTTTATCAAATCAAATTAGGAAAGTCTTAAAATGCAAAATGCCACATTTAAGTGGCATTTGCGGACCGGACGGGACTCGAACCCGCGACCTCCGCCGTGACAGGGCGGCATTCTAACCAACTGAACTACCGATCCGTTCCTTTTTTCGACAGATTATGTCGTTTTTGGGATTGCAAAGATAAGGGGAAAACACTTTTTGAAACAAATCTTTTCAAAAAAAAAAGCAATGCCTATTTTTACCGTCAAATCATATAGTATGCCTCAATACCCCAATAGACAATTTCTTGATTTTGAAACACCCATTAAAGAGTTATATGAACAAATTGATGCTACTAAAAAGTTAGCCGAGAAGAACCCTAAAATAGATTATACCAATACCCTGCAACAATTAGAAGATTCCATTCTAGAAAAAAGAAAGGAAATCACTAGTAACTTAACGCCTTGGCAAAGAGTTCAACTAAGCCGTCACCCCGATCGGCCCTATACCCTTAAATACATTGAAAAAATGTGTACCAATTTTGTTGAACTACACGGAGATAGAAATGTAAAAGACGACAAAGCAATGGTAGGCGGGTTTGCCCAGCTAGATGGAGAAACGGTGATGATTATGGGTCAACAAAAAGGAGTTAATACCAAAATGCGTCAAATGAGAAATTTTGGTATGGCCAATCCCGAAGGCTATCGCAAAGCCCTACGACTAATGAAATTGGCTGAAAAATTTAATAAGCCTGTTATTGCATTAATTGATACTCCTGGGGCATTCCCTGGCCTTGAAGCAGAAGAAAGAGGACAAGGTGAAGCTATTGCAAGAAATATTTATGAAATGATGCGTTTAAAAGTGCCGATTGTGGTTGTCATCATTGGTGAAGGTGCTAGTGGTGGTGCATTAGGCATTGGCGTGGGAGATAAAACCCTAATGATGGAGAACACCTGGTATACAGTGATATCTCCAGAAAGTTGTAGCTCTATTTTATGGAGAAGCTGGGATAAGAAAGAGGTAGCCGCTGAGCAGTTAAAACTAACTGCTAACGATATGAAAGGATTTGGCTTAGTGGATGAAATTGTACCCGAGCCTTTGGGAGGAGCACACTGGGATTATCAAGAAGCAGCTACTATTTTAAAGGGGTGTGTACAAAAAGCTTTAGCTGAATTTAAAACAAAAGAGCCGGCTGAAAGGGTAAATGATAGAATCAACAAATATTGTAAAATGGGGTTCTGGGAAGAATCTACTATCTAAAATAACTATGCAAATTCAACAGCAGCTAAGAGGTACAGGTGTTGCAGTAATTACTCCATTCACCAATGACAATAAAATAGATTTTCCTGCACTAGGTAAGGTAATTGAGCATTTAATCATCAATAAGATAGAATACTTAGTATTATTGGGCACTACAGGTGAAACCCCTGTATTGTCTAACCCAGAGAAAATAGCCATTCTAGAATATTCGTATGATTTGGTTAACAATCGTATACCAATCGTTGTTGGAATTGGCGGAAATGATACTGCAGATTTAATTCATGATTTATCGCATTTCCCTTTAGCAAAAGCAGCAGCAATTTTAAGTGCTTCACCTTACTATAATAAACCTTCGCAAGAAGGTATTTTTCAACATTATAAAATGGTAGCTGCGGCCTCCCCGCTTCCAATTATCTTGTATAACGTACCAGGAAGAACAGGACGAAATATGAGTGCATCAACAACACTTAGAATTGCCAACGAAATACCCAATATCATAGGCATTAAAGAAGCCAGTGGAGATATGGGGCAATGCATGCAAATCTTAAAAGACCGTCCTGAAAATTTCTTGGTATTAAGTGGAGATGATGCTTTGGCGCTTCCACAATTGGCTTGCGGAATGGAAGGGGTGATTAGTGTAGCTGCAAATGCCTTTCCACTTGAATTTGGCGATATGGTAAGGGCTTGTTTAAATAACGATTATTCTACTGCTAGAACTATAAATAACCAATTAATGATGCCTTATGATTTAATGTTTGTTGAAAACAACCCAGCAGGTGTTAAAGCATTTATGGCCATTCAAGGGTTAATTGGCAACTATCTTCGTATGCCAAATGTACCGCTTAGCGAAGGGGTTTTTAATCAAATAAAGCATTGGATTTCACAGAATGCATGACCAATTTACCCGAGCACAATTAGAAAAATTTTTGAACAAACTCATTCTCCTTTAGTTCCGCTAAATTTTCAACACTAAGTGGCTTACTTACAAACTGAGCAACTACTGGGAATTTTTTTGCCCTTGAAAAATCTTCAGGATCAATTGTTGAAGAAAGAATGATAACTTTTGTATTAGGCAGTTTATCTGCAAATAGGGGAATATAGGCCTCCAAAAACTCCCATCCATTCATTACAGGCATATTGATATCCAATAAAATTAAAGCGGGTGCATCTTCTACTGGCTGGGAACTAGTTGCAAAAAGGTCTTTAAAATAATCTAATGCATCGCTCCCATCAACTGCAGTTACTACATCGTTGGTAAAACCCGTCCTTTTCAAAAGTAGTTTTGAAATAGTGAGCGAAATACTATCATCATCTACACAAAGGATTTTGTTAATCATCTAGCTAAAATTCTGCTTTTACAAATGGTGTACTAATTGGTACTATTGAAGGTACATCAAAAAAAAATAAGCACAAACTATTTTCGTTTTGCCTTTTCCCATAGCACAGATTGTTCAGCAAAGAAATATCGAGCAAATCCAGCAATAACCGCATAATTCATTAAACAAAAATAATAGGGTATAAAGAATACTTTCACCTTGATTTGCTTTTGTTCCATTATCCAACCCAATATGGCTGCTGCATAAAAAAATAATTGCCCCAAGAGCATTAAGCCATAAATATTTGTATAGCCAAAATCAGCAACCAAACCAATATTTATAAAAAAAGCTGAAACCATTAAATAAGGAGTAACTACCCACCTTAAGATACGATGGCTAATGTATTCAAAGCTTAAAATGGGCTGTTTGAATGGCAAAAGCAATGCTTTTAATCTAATAGTAGATTGTACCCCTCCAGCAGCTATTCTAATTTTACGTTTTAACTCCTCCCCAGTATTGGCCGAAGCAAGTTCAGTAGCGTAAGCATCTGGTTCATAAATAATTTTATATCCCTTTAATGCTATGTTCATTGATATCATAAAATCGTCTAAAATGGTGTCTGGTGCTACCGGCTCATACAAACCAGTTCTTATACTAAATAATTCACCTGCTGCCCCTACCACTGAATACAGCTCAGAATCCCATTTCTTTAATTTTGACTCATATTTCCAATAAAAGCCCTCTCCGGCCGTTGCGTCTGCACTTTCATCAATTTGAACCCTTTTTTCTCCAGCAATTGCACCAACTTTTTCATCTTGGTAATGCCTGCACATCAGTAAAATAGCGTCTTTATTCAACATGGTGTTCGCATCAGTAAAAACAACAATCTCTGTTTCTACTTTACCCATTGCCCTATGCACAGCAGCAATTTTACCACTTCTTCCTGGCTCATGCATCCCTAAAATTTGAGGATATTTTGCAATGATTAAAGGTGTTTCATCTGTTGAGCCATCGGTAATAAACACAAACTTAATTTTATCTTCTGGATAATTTAAGGCTAGCGTATTTACTATTTTATCTTCAATACAATAAGCTTCATTGTAAGCAGCTACCACTACTGTAACAGAAGGAGTGTATCCCGTAGGAGGAATAATTTTTTTCCCAAAGAGCAAACCCTTAATTTTTAAAAGTATAAATAAGAGTAACCCATAACCCAAATAGGTGTACAAGATCACGGCAATTGAAATCCAAAAAAATAGTTCCATAAAATTAGTTAAGGCTTAAATCCTAAGAGACTGCTGTTGATGCCATTGGTTAAATTCCACCAAATGGCCCTAAAGAGTTGCTTGATGAAATTATAATTTTTCTCCTTTATATAGTTGATTAAATTCCTTGGAGTAACCACAAATAAAAAATAAATATAAAAGCAAAGGGCTTTTAGAAAAGGCGCATTCCTTCTAATGAAAAGGATTCTATTCCGATTCATATAATATTCTTTAAGTGAACTCTTTTTGCCAACAGAAACCGATTCTTTATGAAATATGGTTGCTTTCATATTTACCCAAACTTCAAAACCATTGTGCCTAATTCTATCTGCCCAATCTAATTCTTCATAGTACAAAAAGAAGTTCTCTGCCATTGGGCCAGCTTTTTCAATAGCGGCTCTAGTAACCATCATGGCAGCGCCATGAGCAAATCCCGTTGGACCAACTAAATGATCATACTGACCTTGGTCTGTTTCAAATTGCCCGATACAGCTATTTCGAGCAGTAAAATAATTCATAGGAGTATAACCAGCATATTGAAGCATAGATGGTTGATCATAGTAGAGCAATTTGGGAGAAATAACTCCAATTGAAGGATGACTATTCAATGTACAAACTAAGGTTTCAATGAGTCCATCTGTAAACTCCGTATCATTATTTACAAAGAACAGATAATCTCCAGTTGCAGCAGACAACCCAAGGTTATTTCCGCCCGCAAAACCAAGATTGGTCTCAGAACGGATAAATATTGCTTCAGGGTACTTAATTTGCCATTGTGGAACAGGGTTTTCTTTACTCCCATTGTCTACTACAATGATTTCTATATTAGTATAGCTGTTTTTATCTCGAATTGAAATAAGCAATTCATCGGTTACATAGCTATGATTATAGTTGACTGTAATTATAGAAACTCGTTTCATTTATCTAAACCTAGTATTAGTAACGTAAATTATCTAAATTAGCGGAGAAAGTGAAATCTTAGGTAAAATGGCTACAGACAACAGTCAGGTTTTAAAAATAGAAAGAGTATTTGCTGAACTATTAGAAGAGTTAGAAAAGCAACCTGTGAGCAAACAAAAAGCCATGGAAATGCAACACCTTTTCTTGCACACGATGGAAAAAACCTATAAAGTAAGTAGTGTAACTTCTTACCATGAAGATGATGCCAGGGGTAATGAAGAAATGGTTTTAGACATGGACAAATTATTAAGACAACACCGATCTTTTAGCGTAAAAAATTTACCAGACAAAGCAATCAACTGGGCAGCTGGTTTAGCCTATTCTGGAGTAGGCCTATTATTCATCACCATTGGGTTTTTAATGATTGTTACGCCTACTTCTGCAGAATTTGAAATAGCCACACTATTCTATTTTAATGAGCACGATGGTTTTACCCTTTTAGACGCATTTGCCTTGGTAGTAATTTTTATTGGAATTTTCTTTTTTATCAAAGCATTTGTTGCACAAGACAAAAAAGAGTAAAGTTTACTGTATTGCTTCATCAATCATATTAAGTACTTCATCATTGTGAGCAAATTTTCTTGCAAAAAACTTCCCCGACTGCATCATCAGACTAAAATCTACTTTGGTTAACATTTTAGGATTTTTTTGACCTTCTGACCAGTCAATATAGCGAAGATTATTACTAATGATATCTTCTTTAAAGGAAGAATTAAATAAAAGAGTTTGGAAAACAAGCTCATCAGGCGCCCAAGAATAGCGGAAAAACTTCACAATATGTGGTGAAGTCTCTAATCGATTAATTAGAAAAACAATATGTTTTAGTGAAATTGTAAACCATTGAGATCGCCCAACTGGAATAAGGTGTTCAGGCATTTTTCTATTAGGCAGAATAAAATTAACTAGGTTTTGAATTTTAAATTTTCCAGGGAAATGCCAATGATTAAAATGATATTCCTTTATTCTTGAAATAGCTTCTGTCCATTCTGTTGCTACATCTAAACAATGCATAAAAGCTTTGCCAGGATTTTCTTTTAAAAATAAATGGAAGTCGTTTGAAGATTTAATAGGATAATCTTGCGCACTCAATAAGTTTACATAGTCAACATTTAAACCCGATGCTACTATTTCTTTAAATCCATTCAAGGTTGCTTGAACCATACTGTAAGTTGCCCATTGAATATTCACTCTGTTTTTAACAAAATGTATATTTGAATTATTTCCCAATGCCAATTTAAAATCTTGAATATCCGATTTTAAATCTACATGAATAAAAAACACAGAATCTTGAAAAGAGAGTCTATTAATCAACCGACGTAATTGGTCGGGGTGAGCATGTACTAAAATTAAATGGGCAACCATCATGCGCTACTTTTTAAAAAGATTTTTGCGTACCATTTTTCTAATGTTTATATATCCCGAAGTAAAAACTAAAGACAATTTAAAGGGTATATGTTTATTAAAACAATAATACCCATAAAAAATTCCTACAACAAGAGGTAAAGAAGTTGCAAATGCCGCACCATATAAATTACCCGTTAAATAGATTCCCACAAAATCACCAATTACATTTACCAATAACATCAATAATACTTTAACGAAATTAGCTTTAGGCTGATGAATAATGTCTAAGGAAACTGCAATAAATCGATCGATTGGATAAAATATGGCCAACACCATCATTATTCGAAGCAAATTAGCAGCTTCAGAATCTACATATTTACCCCCCCCTAATAATCCAGTGGCTATATCCGCAAATAAGATTGCTCCTAAAGCCAAGGGTACAAATGCCAATGTTAAGGTACCTGCATACTTTTGTAAAATATAAGCTACTTCCCTTTTATTCCCGTTATTAAAAGCTTTAGCCAAAGAAGACATGGCAGTGGCCAAAGTACTACGTAAAGGAATTTCAATAATTTCCATAAGTCTGCCAGGCAAATTATAAATGGCCACAGCAGCAGGGCCTAACATATAAGCCACTATAAAAGTATCTGCACTTCTTAACATATTGGCACTTATAGTAGTTCCAACACTAAACTTTCCAAAATGATAAATCTCTTTTACACAAGTTTTTGTTTTCGAAAACACGGCAGATATGCCAGACCACCCAGATAAAATAGCAATAATACTAGCTAAAGAAGCAGAAGCAAGATTGACTATGAAAACAGATTGCAATTGAATATGATCAAAAATAATTAAGGCTACAATAGAAAGAATAAAACTACCTTGTGTAATTACCCTCAAAATGAGTAGTTTATCAAATCGCTGATCGGCTTGCAATATCCATGAAGTTATACTAGATGGTAATGCAGCTAAGAAACTAAGCCCAAACCATTGTATAATAACTAATACCGCAGGATCATTAAAATACTTCATGAAAGGAACAAAAGCTAAGTTAACAATACCTAGTATTACTGTTATTATTATGGCTAAATACCAAACAGACCCAATTACTTCATTGGCTCTTTCTTTAGTTGTTCCAGTATAAAATTTCACTAAAGCAATTTGTAAAAACCCTGTTCTGAAAGTATCTAATAAAACAGCTACAGTTTGAAAGAAAACCCAATACCCTATTTCTTCTACTGTTAATGCCCTATATAATACGGCAACAGTAACCATTGCTAAAACCGACATAGCCCCATTACCTGCGAGAGATAAAAAATGCTTATTATTGAGCTTATGAATCAGTTTACTTAGCATAAAGTTGATATAGCAAATTTATTTTTATTAAATATAAGCCTATAAATGTTTAAGAATTGCTTTATAAATTTCAGCAACACTATTCTCCCAAGTATGCGTAGACGCAAAAGCTCTTCTCGAATTTACTCTTTCAATATTATTTTCAGTTTGGGCTTTTTCAATTAAATGGATGTATTCGGGAACCGTTTTAGCTAAATAAGTATGGTTGCTAAAAACAGCTTCCATAAAAGGAGTACTAGTAGCTACTACTGGTTTACCCATAGCTAAATATTCATCAATTTTTCTAGGATAATTCCCGATGGTAACTTGACTCACTACCTGAGGATTTAAACAAATATCAAAAGCCTGAATATAATCAGGCAAAAGTGAGGGGCTTTTAGCGCCTAAAAAATATACATTACTTAAATCATGCAATTCACTCGTCAAAAACATTTCATCTTCTGGACCAACTAATAAAATACTCCAATTGGGCTTTGCTTTTGCAATGTCCAACAAGAGAGAAATATCTAATCTCATTCCACTTAATGCCCCAACATACCCAATTTTTAAGCCAGGAATTCGCTGAACATCACTAGGTAGTTTGGTGGAAGCAAAATTCGTAAATAAATCTAACTCACAACCTTGTCCTACATAGTAAGAATGCGGGTTGAATTTTCTACAATAATCGGCCAGATAGGTAGAATTTGCAACACAAACATCTGAATCTGCAATCAATTTAGGCTCTAATTTTTCACCGTGTCTTTTCCAATAATCCACTGCTAACATATAGTCACGGGAATAATATACAGTTAATATAGGCTTCAGCAATTCTTTTAAATGAAAACTTCTGAATAAGTCGTTGTCATTGAACAAAATATAATTAGTGAATCCTAATTCTTGAACTGCACTTAAAATAGATTTAGCAAATCGTTCATTATTAATTCTATTTAAAAATTTAAACAATGAATGAATTTTGATCCAATTAATCGACTCAATAATGGTATCTGGATAAAGATTCCACATTGAGGAATTTATTTGAACAAGTCCTAACTCTTTGTGCTTGATAATATTATTTCGCTTCAAAATTTTGGGGTCAGATGACCCTTTCATTAAGCTTACCCTATCTAATGCAGAATTCACGTAAAGCACTCTGTTATGCTTACTAAACTCTAATGCAATATTTTTACAATTACTTCCAATTTCTACATCCCATGGCTGCTGACCAACAATTATGATATCCCTTCCTGTTATCATAGTGAAATTTTATTTTGAGTAATGGCTTGTTGCTTTTCATTATCTAGTCGCTTTGTTATAACAATGATGGCCGCTACTAAATAGAACAGTGTATTAGAAGGGAACTGTACAATTGCTTCTTGTGGATAATTTCCAACATGGTACGCAAATGCAACAAGAATCATAGCCAAACATATAGATTTTAATGTAGGGTCTTTGATAGTGTAATAATTATTAATCCCTTCCTTTAAAATAATAAACATTAAGGTACAAAAAATAAATAACCCCAACCAACCCGCTTCAACTGCTACCCTAACATAACCACTATCTGGAGGGAAATTGGCTAGCATAGAATTAGGTGAAAAGCGTTTCCCCCAAGTTCCAGTTGCGCCAAGTCCTCCACCCAATGGGTGACTCTGTATAAAGGGCTGTATTCGTTTTTGATTAATTTTCCTCACATTAAATGAGGCATCTTCTGATGGTTTAAATGCTGTCTGAAATCGATAAATGGTTGGATTACTCGTAGGCACAAAAATCAATGCAGCAAAGCCAATTGCACCTATTAATGCCCCAACCATTACCTTCTTATTAAACTTTAATATAGAATATAAAACCATAGCAACTGGGGGAAGTACATACGCTCCTCTAGTTCCAGAAAACAACATAGAGGTAAAACATAGAAAAAGCGTTATTGCAAGCAAAATTTTAGACCTTTTAGAAAATGGACCTGTCAATAATCCAATACACATTAAGCCACTAACCACCATATTATAAGAGAACGCTACAGGATCAGTAAAAATGGAAAACTTTCTCCATTGTCCGCCAATAAAAAGCAATCCTGCAATTTCTGGGTCAGAATATAACCATGCTTCTTCAAATGCAGTAAAACCAATAAATTGTTGCTTATAAGCATACAATGCCGCTATTACAGATAGTCCAAGCCAAAACTTCAAAACCAATTTTAAAAACTGTATAGTTTTAATATTGTATAAAAAAACAAAAAATGTAAGCATAATTACGGCAACGGATCTTACCGTGTAAACCCAAGCCAATTTTGACTCTGCAGTTGGATTAATCACTTCAATAAAATTGTACATAATCCAGATAAGGATTATGACACTTATTGGTCCCTTAAATAAAGTCCAATTCGACTGCTTCTTTTGCTGAATAAATATTCCTAAAACTAATAACAATTCCATCCCATCCATTAATGTACCTAATGGAAATTCAATAATATTCATCCTACCAATAAACATAATAAAATATGCAGCTACAATAAATGTTAGTACCCCAAATTCAGGATAAAATATTACTCCAAGAACAAATGGGAGTCCAATCATTAAAAGAGCCAACAACACACCTGGCACCATTCCCAATTTTGCAACAACCAATGAAAAAAATACCGCAGCCGCAATAAATACCAATAGCCCTATTGGGCCACCCATTTTATTGATAAGAAAAAAATCATGCAGTATAGCAAGAAATCCCCTCTTCTTTTTATCTTGACCTACTGGTATTTGAAAAGGTTCTTCCATTATAAAAACAGTAGTTTAACAAAAAAATAGTATACACTTAGACCAGCAAGCGCAAGGGCAGCCAACCTAGTTAGTTGGTCTAACTTTTGTTGGTTATATATTTCCTGCTCCTCCTTTGAAAGTCTTTTTGTAACTGGCTTTGTTTTCATCCTTAAATATTCAATCAATAATAAAGTTATTTCTATTTAGGTATAAAAAAGTAATTCAAGCATTGCTGGTTAGCATAATCAACTAAAGCCTTGTTACTGATAACTTTAACGTTATAACCTAAATTTTCCATCAAATCAATGCAAGCATTTTTTCTAGCATTATCCCAAAGTTCAGCCATAATAATTGGCTTATATAGTTTAATCAGCTCAACAGTTCCTTGTAAAACAAAAAACTCAAAGTTTTCTACATCCACTTTTATTCCTACTACCGAATGTGAAACCTTTCCAATTAAATCAGCATCAAGAGAAACCATTTTTACTTGCTCTTCTAAAAAATTGTTCAATAAATCAGCGTCCTCTCTTTCTACAGCAACATCAATAAAACTCAAGCCCTGCTTTTTAACCCCACTAATAATTGGTGTTTTAATGGTAACCAAATTATTGGTGTTTCCAAGCGCCAACTGCTTTACCAATACATTCTTGATATTAAAAAAGCGCAAAACCTTTGCAATGATTTTAGATAAAAGAGACACAGGCTCGTAAGCAATAATAGAATAATGCGGAAATTCTTTTGCAAAAATTACAGTTGTATAACCTACATTGGCACCAGCGTCTATGATAGTAGCAGATTGGTCAGATTTAACTAAATCAATAAAAATATTGAAATCTGTATCATCCCTAAGTAATCTGTATTTTAATGTTCTGTAAATACTAAAAACAAATAAATAATTACGATAACCCAAAATATTTTGAATAACCAATTGAATAAAGCTTTTGAGTTGTTGTACCATTTTGCTTGCTTTATTTTGTTTTTTTGTCCGTGTGAAAGTGCTTGGTTGCTACAGAATGTTTATTGGCATTACGAACTTTTAACAATGATAGAACTTGGTAAAAAATAAACTTAGGAATGCCCCATAATGATTTATAAATACGTGCATCGGTATTGTTTATTGCAAGTGCCAAAATAAATCCTACTATAAATACTATAAATGCCAAAAACCAAATCAATGCTATAAAAGGATTCAATATTAAGTTTAAAATCATACAAAATAAACCAATCAATAGAAAGATGAAAAGTGGAGGCCTTAGTAATATGAGACCAAATAAAAGTTTATTCCAATTTAATTCGAATATACCTTTCCCAACTAATCCGAACCCAAATGAAAAGTATTTAAACCATGTATTAATCCATCGAGCCCTTTGATTAACCAATTGATCGCTTTTAGATGTTTTTTCATCAAAAACAATTGCACTGTCGGCAAATGCAATACGGAAGCCTCTAGACACTATTTCTTTTTGCAAAATCTTGTCAAAACCAGCACCAGTAATATCTAAATGAGCTAAGCAGTCCTTGTATAACTGCGTAGTAAAAGCCATTCCAGAACCAGCCAATGTTGCAGAGGAACCAACATTAAATAAAACCTTCCCATCATAAAAATGATAATAAATATCTCTAGCTCCATCTAATGCTGCATAAAGCGTATCTAAATTCTTGGCATCTCTTACCCCTTGCACAGCACTAAAACCTTGATCAAATAACTTATTTAGCTCTAGTAAGTAATTAGGATCAACCAAATTATCACTATCAATAATAGTCAATCTTTCATGGGATCTTACAAATCGATTGATTGCATAAAAGTGCGACCGAGTATTGCTAGATAATGTCTGCTCGGGTCTAAGAACAATAACTCGTTCATCTTCAAACTTCAAGTTCGACACATCGCATTTATCAGCTACAATATAAATAAGATAATTACTGTAATTAAGCTTTAATAATGAAGCAACTACAGAAGGAATTAAAGTTGTTTGCTCATAGGCCGTAACAATGATTGCATAATCTACTTCAGTTTGATTAGTTGAATGCTTCTCATTATTCCTTTTTACTATTGCATAAAGTAGCAATAAAAAAAACGGCAATATTAAGTTATACCCAATTGCTATTTGAAAAATATACCAAATCAATTCGATGATATCTTGAAAACTCATTGCAGGGCATTTAAAATTATTTAGGAATCTTATTCAGGCGATTGATAATTAACTTGTTTAAAGCCCACCCAGCAAAATTATCACCCAAATCATACAAGTATTGAACATTTTGATGCTTGCCATTTTTAATTGTTGAGCCTGCAGCAAAAATGGCAACAACTTTATCTGCAAGTACTATCCATTCTCTAGATTTATTCAACTTATCCATTGCCGGAGCTTCTATAATGATAATGTCAAACACATCTCTCAAAAATGCTAATTTGGGTTTCACTATAGACTCATCACAAAATTCAAAAATAGAAGTATCCCCACCTCTATTTCCCAATACACTCACCCTACCTTCTTTTATTATTTCAGAGAGTGTAATTCGATTTTTTAAATAGTCTTCTAAATAACAGTTGGTGCCTGTTGTTGCAGTTATAGTGGGTCTATCAAAGTTACCATCTATAACTAGCACTCGTTTATTAACCATTGAATAAGCATATGCAAGACCAAGTGATATAAGCGTTTTCCCTTCACCATCCGACAAACTAGTTATAACTAGTTGCTTTTTGTGCCCCATCTCTCTTTCAATTTCAAAGCGAAGCGACCTTAGTAAATTTTTAAATGCTATAGTAACTTTACTGCCTTCCCCATTTTTCCAAAGATTCGTTAAATCTAACATTGAAGTATTGATGTAAGGCAGGTAAGCTAATACAGCCAGATTGGTTTTATTGGCTAAATCTGTTGAATTTTGAATACTGTCGTCTAAGTAGAAAATAACAAATAATGCAGCTGAACAAAATATAAAACTAATGATACCTGCCAATGCAACAAGTAATAATTTTTTTGATGGTTGAGCAGGACCAGGCATTGCCATTTCAATTTGCCTCAACTGAACGGTCATACTTGATTCTAATGAAGTTTGATTAAATCTATTCTGGATGTCTAAATATTCTTTACCAGCAACATCTACCAATCCTTCGTAATTCTGAATAAGTGCTTCATGCGGTACAAGCATATCAAACTTTTCGTTCAGCCTTCTTAATTCATCTGTTAATGGCTCTATACTACTTTTAGCTTGGTCTAAAGTAATTTCTAAATTAAATCTTTGCTGCACCAATAACTGTTTGTTAGCTAAAGGGCTTACTAATAATCGATCGGTAGATTGTAAAATTTGTTGCTCCAACAAAGCTTTTAATGAGTCTTGCTTTTGTTTAATTCTTGGATCAAAATTACTTTTTACTAAATCATTGGTAACTACCCGCAGTCTTTCTCGAGTAGCCAAAATTGATTGATTAATGTCTACCACTACACTTTCTAAATACCGGCGATCTTGAGGGCTAAACTTGCGGTCTATTCCACTAATTGCCCCTTCATAAGCTTCGACATCTTTTTTTGCTACTTGAAGCCTAGATTCATAGTCGGCAATCTGATTATACAAACTTTTCGCTTGTTCATTTAAATTTAAAACCCTATTCCTGATTTTATAATCACGCAACAAACGCGTTTTAGCCGATAATGAATCAAACTTCTTTTTCATTAACATGTCTAAGAAGTTCACTGCTTTTTCTTGATTTCCTTTAATATAATTGGAATAGAAATCAATGAATTCATTTATCAAAGTATTGATTACATAGGCAGATAAAAACGGATTTTCTGATTCGTACTCAAAATCTATAAAGTCACTGTTATTAACTCTATAAATAAATATTTTCTTCTGAAGTGTTGCTTCATCATATCCCATTGATATGAGTAGTTGATTAATCCCGAACTGATCTTTATCAAACAAAGAAAGCGGTTGTTTAGAAGCTATATGAGCTTTAAAGACCTCTAAAGCATGCGCTCTTGCGTCAGGACCTATTTCCTTTAATAACTTGCTTTGTGGACGAAATGGTTTATTACTGGTTAAATCGTGCACCATTAAATGAAAAGAAACCTGATCAAAATTTCTTTTCAGCCTATTCATTTCAATGAGGTTGCTAAATTGCTGAGAAGCTTTGTTTTCGTCTTGACTGCTGTTTTTTTCTAAAAATTGTTGAGATTGATCTACTAAACCAGTGGATATTCTAGATCGAGACTTAAAAGTATCGGGAAGCTTACGTACTAGAAAATAGGTTATAAATACTGCTATCATTGGAACAATGACCAGTATATATTTCCTTTTGTATAGCAGTAATAAAAACTTCTGTAATTCCATTTATTTTATCTCTTCCAGTTTTTTCCCAACTAATTCTTCTAATGTGGTCTTAGCAATTAAAACGTTGCTTTCTGCATCAATTATTTTTTGCTTTTGGTCTGCATTTTGAATCATTAGTTTTGTGTAGTTCTCTAATGTTTCTTCCCCTCTCTCATATTTAAATTTTATCTGTTTAAACAAAGCGTCAATATCAATGGCGTTCTGATTTTGAACTCTTAGCACACTTAAAGCTTGCATATACTTAAAGTACCTATTTTTCACGTCTGTTTCTAAGGTTATTGCATATTGGTCTGCAGTTAATTGAGCAATTGCTACTTCCTCTTTGGATTGTTTTATTAGTGTAGGTTTTTGTATGATATTACTGAAATTGATAAAAAGCCCTATCTGAACCCCTGTTAAAGTAGCATTGGTTAATGTAACCGAAGTACTAGGGCTATAGAATGCCGATAAAGTAAAAAAATCAAACCACGAAAGTTTGGCTTTTTTTAAATTATAATTTGCAAAATTGACTTTCCGCAAATTCGCAGCCATCAAAGGATAATTTTGCTTAGCTGAATAAATGAGTTTTTCTAGAAAAGGATAGGATAATTCAGGAATCATAGACTCTTGGGCCTTAGTTTCCTTTACACTAAATACTAATAAGCCAGCGAATAGTAAGCATAAATACCCCCTTTTAATGGATAGAGGCAAATACCCTAATTTAGAACAAGGTGAAAATGAAATATTTATATCTAAACCAATGATTTTCATAAAGATTAAAGATAAATAATATAGTTATAATCAATGGCATAGATATCCCCACTTTATCCATTAATTATTATGAAAAACAATAAATTGGAATAAATAAACGAAAGCTTACACTGATTCTTTTTGCAATAATGCTGGAATTGTTCTTAGAATCAATTTGATATCGTACCAGAAACTGTGATTTTCAGCATACTTGTTGTCTAACATCAACCTTTCTTCTTCTGACATTTCTCCTTTTCCTCTTTTTTCCACTTGCCATAATCCAGTAATTCCAGCTGGGGCCATAAATCGCATTGCATACTTATCGGTAGTCAGCTTTTCCGCTTCATACAAAGGCAGGGGTCTATTTCCGACAATACTCATATCTCCAATAATTACATTCCATAACTGGGGTAATTCATCAATACTACTATTACGTATGAATTTTCCTACTTTGGTAATTCTAGGATCATCTTTTAACTTAAAAAAGGCAGACCCTGCTTTAGCTTTTCTATTTTCACTGTATTGTTTCTCGCACCATTGAATGGTATCAGAATATATGGGGAATTTACAGCCTGTTCCTGCAGCCTTGCACTCGTCGCACAAATATTCTTCTTCTTCAGTTTTTGCAACTGCATCATCTGTACTAGGTGAGTATTGATTTAAATGCTTCAAATCTTTTAAACGCTTATCAGCATTCACGTACATAGATCTGAACTTATAAAATTTAAAAGTCCTATACCCAGAGCCAACTCTTAATGCGTAATAAAAAATGGGTCCGCGAGACTCTAACCTAAGGAGTATGCAAATAATTAATAAAAGGGGGGAAAGCATTAATAACGCCAAGCCCGCAAAGAAAATATCAAAAACCCTTTTAATAAATGGAGTCTTGTATTTGTGAAAATCTATTACATTATTGGTATTTTTTAATTGACTCCATTTATCAATCAAAAATGGGATTCTTATTTCAATATTTTCTTTCTTGATAGGCAATTTGAAAACATCAGCTACACTTGCTTTCAAAGTCATTTTGACGGTACTTTCACTTAGTTGCTGGCTAACTAAAAAAAAGGGGACAGTTATGTTTTTTTTGCTCACCAAGGTCTCCAATAAAGAAATTCCACCTGTACCCAACACTTCACTTTGCGAAACAATAGCAACTAAATTGAATTTATTTTTTTCCCAATCAGCAAAAAATAACAGAGGATTTGCAAAGCGCTTGAGTTCTCGTCCACCCAAATTTGCTTGCGAAAAAATATTAAAAATAACATCGTCACAATTCAGTAGTACAATAATTTGATCTTGGGGAGGTAGCTGGGTATTCATTGGGGCAATTTGGTGAAATTATTTTCTAATCCTACGTAAAACCACTCTAAGTCTTGCTTCAAGTTCTTTGGGATTGAAGGGCTTTACGAGGTAATCATCTGCACCGGCTTCCAAACATTGAATAATCATTTCTGAACTTTCTTCTCCCGACAAAATAATTATTGGGATAGCATTAAAAAAATCACTTGCACGAAGTTGTTTCGTTAAAGCAAGCCCACCCATTACCGGGGTATTTAAATCAGAGATAATCAAATCAGGCACATTCCCTTGTTGCAAAAATGCCATTGCATCTACCCCATCTTTGAAAATTTCCACTTGATATTGGGCACTTAAGTATTTTTTTAAAATCAACTGCATGGTCATCTCATCTTCAACCACAACAATTTTTAAAGTATCAGAATCGGAGAATGCCATATTTTAAAATTTTGCTAATGTATGAAATCTAAATATATTTAAATATGTAATTAGCGAATTTAGATAGTTTTTAATCATTTTTCTGCTTAATTTTTTAAATTAATGAGACCCATTTCAATCCCCCCGTATATTAACCAGCTGTATCACACAAACCCATCGGCTGTAAAAACCAGTTCATTAATAAAAGAAAGTTACGCCCTATTATCTAAAGGAGACCCGGTTGTTTCTATTGTAATGCCAGCTTACAATGAGGAGTCCAATATTTTGCAAACCTTGTTATCACTGAGTAATAATATTACCCAATGGCCTGTAGAAATTATTGTTGTCAACAATAATTCAATGGACAAAACAGAGGAAATGGTGGTGAATGCCGGTATCCCTTGTATTAGGGAACCAAAACAAGGCATAACCAATGCCAGAAATGCTGGCTTGGCAGTTGCCCAAGGCATGTATATACTCAATGCAGACGCCGATACCATTTACCCTAAAGATTGGATTGAGGAAATGGTAAAACCATTGGCCAATCACAATAATATTTGTTCGGTTTATGGCAGATTTTCATTTATTCCAATTGGGAACACAGGTAGATTTACTTACTTTTTTTATGAATATTTTGCCGACCTAATGAGGTGGATCAATAAGGTGTTTAGGGATGAAGCAATGAATGCATATGGATTTAATTCTGGCTTCAGAAGAGAACAAGGCTTAAGTGTTGAAGGCTTTAATCACCCCCATGGTACCAACGAAGATGGATGGCTAGCCCTAAAATTAAGAGAAAAGGGTTACGGGAAACTATTTTATGTAACCAATATTAAAGCCTTAGTTTGGACTACCGATAGAAGAATCCAAATTGATGGAGGTCTTTTAAAAGGTACGATTAAAAGACTTAAAAGAATGATTGGGCTTTAATTTGCGGGAATGGTTGTACATTAACCGTACATATGAAAGCGATTATTTGTTCCCAATATGGAGGACCAGATTTACTTGAACTTATTGAAATAGCAACACCCGAAATAGGTGCTGATCAAGTATTAATTGATGTACATTTTTGTGGGGTTAATTTCCCAGACACATTAATCATTCAAAATAAATACCAATTCAAGCCCCCATTACCCTTTTCCCCTGGTGGTGAAATTGCTGGCATTGTAACACAAATTGGTCTTGATGTAAAAAATTGTAAAGTAGGCGATCGGGTGATGGCACTTTGTGGATGGGGTGGAATGGCAGAACAAGTTAGTGTAAAAGCTTCCCATGTTTTTCTGTTACCTCCTGCATTAGATTTATTTAGTGCATCCATTTGCATGTATACTTTTGGTACTGCAATTTTTGCTTTAAAAAATAAAGCTCAACTAAAAGCAGATCAAACAATATTAATTTTAGGGGCTGCAGGGGGTGTTGGTTCCGCTGCTATCATGTTGGCGAAACTGATGGGTGCAAAAGTGATTGCTGCCGCATCAAACAATGAAAAACTAGCCTACTGCAAATTGATTGGTGCAGACGAAACTATTAATTACACTACGGAAAATTTAAAGGAGCAAATAAAAGAAATCACTGGCAACATAGGGGTAGATATTGTTTTTGATACAATCGGAGGACCTCTTGCAGCAGAAGCCTTAAAAAGTGTAGCTTGGAATGGCCACTATTTAATAATCGGCTTTGCATCGGGCGTGATACCTCAAATTCCATTTAATCTTGCTTTACTTAAAGGATGCTCTTTGCATGGAATTTTTTGGGGAGCATTCGCAGAAAAAGAATCAAAAGCAAACAGAGAAAATTTTATCCAAATTATACAATGGATGCTAGAAGGAAAACTAAAACAGCATATTCATCAAATATATTCGCTTGAAGATGCGCCAAAAGCGATAGCTGATATGGTTCAAAGAAAGATTAATGGGAAAGCCATTATTCAAATAAAAGCCGAACAAAGAAACGACTCAAATAAGCAAAACGGTGCTGACAAAAATGTCATCACTCACTCCCCCTCTGTTAATACAAGCCCGAAACTAATTATAAATGGGAAGGATGCTATTCATCAATTTATTGGGAACAAGATTGGTCCAGGGAAATGGTTCACCATCACTCAAAAAATAATCAATGATTTTGCTTCTACAACACAAGATTACCAATGGGTACATATTGACGAAGTAAAAGCAGCTCAATATTTGCCAGAAGGAAAAACAGTTGCCCATGGATACTTAACCATGTCATTGGTTTCTCATTTGTTACATGAATTAATTGAGCTAAAAAATGTGAAAGCGTTTTACAATTACGGCTTAAACAAAGCAAGGTTTATTAGTCCAGTGAAGGTCAATAGCAATATAAGATTAACAGCTATTTTAGAAAAAGCAGAAGTACAAGCCAATGGTTCAATTAAATTATTTTTACAATGTACCATTGAAATAGAAGGAATTGAAAAACCAGCATATGTTGCAGAAATTATAAGTATTATTAATTAAAATATAAACATGGCCAATTATACCAATATGGAATTGTTGAAATTCCTTCTATTTAACGTTCACCCAATTAATCAACTATTTAGTTATGAACGTTTTGCTCATTTAAATGAAGAGCAAGCATGGATGATGATTGAATCTGCCAAGTTGTTGGCAGATCAAGAATTTGCCCCATTTTTTAAAGAAATGGATGCAACACCTGCTACTTATGATGGTAAGGGAAATGTGTTGACACATCCAGCACTAAAAAGAATGATTGGGGTATCCGCGGAACAGGGATGGATTGGAGGAAGCGCAATGTTTGAACACGGAGGAATGCAATTACCTGAGATGATTTTTGGAACAGCTCATCATTTATTTCAGGCAGCCAATAACGGCGTACAAGGTTATTTAGGATTATCCGCAGGTGCAGCAGGACTTATTACGAGCTTTGGTAATATTGAACAATTAGAACAGTACGTACCAAAAATATTTGCTGGAGAATGGCAGGGCACAATGGCACTGACAGAACCACAGGCAGGAAGTTCACTAACCGATATAGCAACATTTGCAAAGCCTTTAACTGAAAACAAATACTCCATAAAAGGACAAAAAATATTTATCTCTGGTGGACAGCATGAAGCTTGTTCAAATTTTATTCATTTAACCCTTGCAAGAATAGAAGGCGCCCCCGCAGGAGTAAAAGGCATTTCCCTTTTTATTGTACCCAAATACAGGCCAAACAAAGATGGAAGCTTGGAATATAACGATGTTTATTGTGCAGGAGATTTTCAAAAAATGGGGCAAAGAGGTTATGCAACCACTCATCTTTCTTTTGGAGACAACAACAATTGCATTGGATTCTTAGTAGGAGAAGCACATAAAGGATTGAGCTATATGTTTCAAATGATGAATGGCGCAAGAATTAGTGTTGGTTTATGCGCAGCATCAGTTGCAATGGCAGCCTATCAGGCTTCTCTACAGTATTGTACGGAACGTCCACAAGGCAGATTGCCAGGCGAAAAAGATCCCAGTAAACCGCCAGTTAATATTATTCAACATGCAGATATTCAAAGAATGTTATTTACACAAAAAGCAATAGCCGAGGGTTCAATATCATTGGGTATTGAATGCAATAAACTATACGACTTATATCATGCAAGCAATAATGAAGAAGAAAAAAACAACTATTTTTTGTTGTTAGAAATTTTAACCCCTATTGTCAAAACTTATCCTTCAGAACAAGGAAGTAGATCTGCAGCCTTGGCCATTCAAACCTTAGGTGGATACGGTTTCACTACCGATTTTCCAGTTCAACAACATTACCGAGATTTAAAAATCATGTCATTGTATGAAGGAACTACTGGCATACAATCGATTGATTTATTAGGCAGAAAAGTTACAATGGAAAAAGGGAAAGCATTTCAATTATTAATGAATGAAATTGAATACACAATTAATAAAGCATGCCAAATTGAAGCTTTAAAAGATAATGCTGAAACATTGAATAATGAGTTATCTAGAATTAGCTGGACCATTAAGCATTTAAACAAATATATTTCTGAAGGGAAAATAGAGAAATACTTATCAGATGCTACTGTTTTTTTAGAAATGATGAGCTATAGTGTAATTGGTTGGCAATGGCTAAAAATGGCAACAAAAGCTGCAGAAATATTAAACTCAGATGAAATCCCTTTGAATAAAAAGGCTTTTTACGAAGGTAAAATTCATACTTGTCAATTTTACTTTAAGTATGAAATGCCGCATGCAGCAGCTTGTGCTACTACATTGCAGAACGAAAATGATTTAACATTTGTTAGCAATTTTGATATGTTCCATTGATAATTTGCAATATGGCTTTTGAATTATTTATATTTACCAATCATTTGATACATTAAGTTATGCTGAAAGTAGGCGTTTTTGGAGTTGGTCACTTGGGGAAGTTCCACCTAAACAACTGGAAAGAAATAGAAGGAATTAAGTTAGTTGGATTTTTTGATCCAAATAATGACAATGCTAAAGAGGTAACAGAAAAATATGGCCTTAAGCGATTCATGGATGAAGACAAGCTGATGGACGCTTGTGATATCATAGATGTGATTACCCCCACTAATCAACACTACGATATATGCATGAAAGCTGTACGAAAAGGGAAGCATGTTTTTGTAGAAAAACCAATAACCCATACTTTACAAGAAGGCAAGAACTTAGTAAATATGGTTAGAGAAGCCAATGTCAAATTACAAGTAGGTCATGTTGAACGATTTAACCCTGCCTATTTAGCAGTTAAGGATCTCAATTTAAACCCTATGTTCATTGAAGTGCATAGATTGGCACAGTTTAATCCTAGAGGAACAGAAGTAAGTGTAATATTAGATTTAATGATTCATGATATAGACATCATATTGAGTTTGGTTAAAAGCGATGTTAAAAGTATTGCAGCTAGTGGTGTAGCAGTAATGACCGAAACCCCAGATATTGCTAACGTAAGAATTGAATTCAATAATGGATGTGTCGCTAATTTAACAAGTAGTAGAATTAGTATGAAGAAAATGAGAAAAATGCGACTTTTTCAAAAAGACGCATATATAGGCATTGACTTCTTAGAAAAGAAAACAGAAATTATTAAACTTAAGCAGCCAGAAGACGAAAATGTGTTCTCATTTGATATTGATACTCCTAATGGCAAGAAAACAATTGCAATTGCAACACCATCTATTGAGCCGCTGAATGCAATTAAATTAGAGTTGACTTCATTTGTAGATGCAATTTTAAATAATAAACCAACACAGGTTAATGAAATTGATGGCTATCTTGCTATGGAAGTAGCACACCAAATTTTAGAGAAAATAAACAATACCAGCATACTGGTTTAATTATTGATTAATTGAGTATGCAAACTAGAAGAAGAAGAAATATTAGTTTATACGTCCTTAGCGACTTCGCTTTTTCTCTGGTAGTACTTATTGTGTATTTTCTTTTTTATCCTGAAAAAAACCATAGCTCTCTATCGTTTTTGAATATTAACATTGTTGGGGTTAATACAATCTTAAGTCTCATTCTAATCCCATTGTATTGGGTTTGTTTTTACTTTATCACGGGAAGTTACAATAGGTCTTTATACGACAAATCTAGGCTAAGCGAGCTAACAGCAACCTTATTGCACTCCATGCTAGGCACACTACTATTGTACTTCTTTCCGAGCTTTAGCAATATTTTTTCTGCAAATCAGTTTTTTGTTTATTTCATCTTACAATTTTTCTTTATTGCAAGTGCCAGAACCCTTTTATTGTTTCAAACAAAAAAAACACTCAAAAGAGGCGAAGTCTATTTTAAAACATTAATTGCAGGAAACAATAACAATGCAATTAAAGTATTCGAAGCACTCAATCGAAATTTTAAATATCTAGGCTTTAAAACAATTGGATTTGTTTCTATATACGGAGATGATTCAAAAAATGGCTTATCCAAATGGATACCACATTTAGGACCTGTGCAATTAATTAAAAAAATTGTTGAAGAACATCAAATTGAAAGAGTAATTATTTCGATTGAAAAGAAAGACAAACAAATTATTGAAGAATTAGTAAGTGCTTTAACAGAAAAAGAGATTGACATAAAAATGGTGCCTGATACAATTGATATTTTAGCAGGTTCGGTAAAAACCAGCAATGTATTGGGTGCAATGTTAATGGATATTCAAACCGCTGCAATGTCACCGGAGGAGCAACATATAAAGCGTTTGATGGATTTAGTTGTTGCATTATTCGGTTTAATTGTATTAAGTCCGCTTATGTTGTATTTAGCATTAAGAACCGCTTTGGGTTCCAAAGGAGGAGCCATTTATAAACAGGAACGCATAGGTTTTAGAGGCGAACCTTTTATTATTTATAAGTTTAGAAGCATGTATGCCAATGCGGAACAAGATGGCCCTGCATTATCTAGCGATCATGATCCAAGAATAACACCTTGGGGTAAATTCATGAGAAAATGGAGATTGGATGAATTACCTCAACTATGGAATATACTTAAAGGCGATATGAGCTTGGTTGGTCCAAGGCCAGAGAGAAAAACCTATATTGATCTTCTATTAAAAAAATCACCTTACTACAGATATTTGCTAAAAGCAAAACCAGGTCTTACTTCTTGGGGAATGGTACAATTCGGGTATGCATCTACCATAGACGAAATGTTAGACCGAATGCAATACGATTTAATTTATATTGAAAATGCTTCAATATTACTCGACTTTAAAATATTAATGCACACGCTTAGAATTATACTTTCTGGAAAAGGAAAATAAGCTTACTTGAAATATAAAATTGAAATATTACCATCAGTACAAATTAACATAGAGAAATGGAACCAACGGGTTTCCCAATCATCAAATGGACTAATATACGCACAAAGCAATTATTTAGACTTTGTTTCAGACCATTGGGATGGATTGGTTATTAATGATTATGAAACTATAATGCCCATCCCTTGGAGAACCAAAGCAGGAATAAAATATGCTTATACGCCTGCATTTACGCAACAACTAGGATTTATTGGCGCGCCACTACATGCTCATGTTGAAAGAATAGTTAAAAGGATTTATTCTACTTATAGATATGGCAGCATTTTATTGAATGCTGGTAATGGTGTACCTGCAAAAATTACTAAAGCATCCCCTAAGCCTAACTTACTTTTGAACTTAGAGCGCCCATTTGAACAAATAAAATTGATGTTTAGAAAAGATCATTTACAGAACGCTCAAAAGGCGCTGAAAAATGGATTAATTTATACAGAAATCATACCCATCAAAAAAGCAATATCTTTTTATTTATCCATTAATGGTTCTAAAACGCCACATATAGTTGAGTCTAATTACCAACGTCTAGAAGCGTATTGCAATAATGTTTTAAAGATTAATCAGAATTGTTTTACAAGGGCTGTAATGAATGACCAAGGAGACTTGTTGTCGTCTGCTCTATTCTTAAAAGATGAAAAACGAATTTATAATATAATGAATGCTACCAGCGATATGGGAAAAACTGAAAAAGCCAATCACCTGTTATTTTACCAAGTGATCCAGGAGTTTTCAGAAAAAGAATTGATCCTTGATTTCGAAGGATCTTCCATTCTAGGAATTAAGCAATTCTATGAAGGGTTCGGATGTTATGAAGAAATTTATTATCTATGGCACTACAATAAATTGCCCTTCCCGCTTTCATTAATTCCTTGAGACCATTTGTTCCGCTCTTCTAATACGGCATTTGCTACTAGTAAATCTGCTGGTCTCGTAACTTTTAGATTGCTATATTCGCCTTCAATTAAATGAACAGACTCACCTAAGGCTTCAACAACAGTAGCTTCATCTGTAAAAAGTTCCTGATATGGTTGATTAAAAGCATTAATTAAAATGGAAGATAAAAAAGTTTGAGGGGTCTGTATTATTTTAACCTGATCTCTATTAATAGCAGCATGCGAATCATTTTCAACTATACGAACACTATCAGTACATGTGACTGCAGGTATAGCGGATCCTTTTTCGATTGTTTGTTCAAAACAACGCCTTATTAAATCAGGCGTTATTAAGCACCTTACACCATCATGCACAAAAACCACTGCAGGGTTTTTGATTAGTTTTATGCCATTTTGAACAGAGTGAAATCGAGTTGAGCCACCCACCACTACTGTTGCTTGGTTTGTAATATTCAATTCATTTACCAATTGTTCTCCCGCAGTTAAATAATCTTTGGGTACAACTAATAGGATGTTTATATCGCTATAAGCTTCAATAAAAGCATGAATGGTATACCATAACAAGGGCTTTTGATTCAACAATAAGAATTGTTTAGGTATTGAACTACCCATTCTAGTACCCGAGCCACCAGCCGTTATAATCGCTATTTTTTGCACGGTTGCAAGTTATTTATAAATTGCTACCATATTTACTCCTTTGCTATTTTTTACTCCACGATACATCCCAGCACTATTAAAAACCATTGCGGAATTGCCTTTAGCATCAACCCCAATCATTCCTCCTTCACCTTGTATAGACATTAATTTATCATGTACAACTATATTCATTGCTTCTTCCAAAGAACAACCTTTGTACTCCATTAAGCAACTAACATCGTAAGATGCTACCGACCTAATAAACATTTCACCATGACCTGTACAGCTAATTGCGCATGTTTTATTATTAGCATAAGTTCCTGCCCCTATTAAAGGGCTATCGCCTATTCTACCATATTTTTTATTGGTCATTCCTCCTGTAGAAGTTGCTGCCGCTATATTACCCATTCCATCAAGTGCAACTGCACCAATGGTACCAAATTTCTTATCGCGCATTAATTCTTCTAATTGATGATTGGTGTGGTCTAAGGAGTAATTATCCGAATCACGTATGGCCTTCCATTGATCGTACCTAAACTGAGAGAAAAAGTACTCGTCAGGTTCTAATTTAACGCCTTGTTTTATGGCAAAATCATTGGCCCCTTTTCCACTTAAAAAAACGTGGTTACTATGTAGCATTACTTCAGTAGCCAATTCAATTGGATTACGCACATTACGCACTCCACAAACTGCTCCTGCTGCTAAATTAGAACCATCCATAATGGCTGCATCCATTTCCTGTACGCCTTTTTTAGTAAACACAGAGCCCTTTCCTGCATTAAATAATACATTGTCTTCTAATACTATTAGCGCAGCTTTAACGGCATTAACAGCAGTACCCCCTTTTTCTAAAACAGTATAACTTTTATCTAATGCTTCTTGTAACACTTCAGAATAGGCTTGTTCCAAAGAAGGTGTCATATCTTCTTTTAATATGGTACCCGCACCTCCATGAACTACTATTGTAAAATTCGACATTCTAATAGATTTAGTTACGAAAGTAAAAATTAAGAAGGCAAAAAGATTCTAAATTATACCAATAGTCATTAGAAAGAATTAAAGATTCAATACCATTTAGTAACAAATCACTAATTACTCTTTAAACAGAAGCATTTTACATTCAGCTAATAATCTGCTTTGATTAATAGCAACAGTTCCAACTTCCTCACAAACTAAACCGCCTGCAATATTAGCCATTTCAGCAGCTAAATGTATATTTTGAGTTACTGCATAAACCAATGAAGCTACTGCAATCACAGTGTCTCCGGCTCCACTCACATCGGCTATATTTCTAATATGCGTAGGTATAATTAAAGCTTCATTTTCCTGTTGATAAAAGACCCCTTTTTCAGATAAAGTAATTAATGAAATTGAATGCCCTAATACTTCTTTTAGCACATGATGAATATGCTGCATTCTCTCTAGATTGCTGTGCTCAACATTAATATTAAGACCCTCTTTAACCTCTTTTAAATTGGGTTTAAACAATGTTACGTCCTTATAAGATAGGAAATTTTTTTTCTTGGGGTCTACTGCAGTAAAAATTTGGTGTTGATTACAAATTTTAGTTATTTCTGTAATAAGATTTTGTGTAAGGACCCCCTTATTATAATCCTCAAAAATAAGAATAGCAGGTTTATTTTTAATGATAAAATTTTTAACTGTATTCAATAATTGATTTTCCAAAGACAATTTTATATCATCAATCATTTCTGCATCCAGTCGCATCATTTGCTGATTTCTTCCCATGATACGCATCTTGTTGGTAGTTATGCGATCAGCTGAACGAATAATATTTGCGGTATTAATGCCATTCTGTTCCATTAATTGTATCAACTGATCACCATCTTGATCTTGCCCTATTATTGAAATGACAGCCGTTTTTGCCCCTAATGAAGCTGTATTTAAGGCAACATTAGCAGCGCCTCCTACCCTATATTCTTTTCGGTTTAAAGCTACCACTGGAACAGGGGCTTCTGGAGAAATTCGGTCAACATTACCCCACCAATAAGTATCGAGCATAACATCCCCAACAATCAACACTTGGGTGTTTGTAAAACTCGCAAACAACTGATCAAAGTTCATCTGTTATTTTTTTGCATTACGAACAGCAATATAATATAAAGGTATACCCAGCAAAGTAATAATTAACCCAGGCCAAGTAAATTGAGGCTTGTAAATGATTAATAGCACACAAAAACTAATACCCATCAACATATAAATAGCAGGCAATATTGGATACCCAATTGCTTTATATGGTCGTGGTATATCTGGCCTTGTTTTACGTAGTATAAAAATACCTGCAATGGTTAACACGTAAAATATAACTACAATAAAAGATACCATGTCTAATAAATCTCCATATCTCCCACTTAAGCACAACAATGAAGCCACAATACATTGCGCCCACAAAGCCCATTCTGGAACTGCATTTTTATTTAACTCCCCTGCTTTTCTAAAGAACAAACCATCTTGTGCCATGGTATAATATACTCTTGCGCCTGCAAGAATTAACCCATTGTTACAACCAAATGTTGAAACCATAATCATTGCAGCAATAATATAAGTACCAATCCCTCCAAAAATAATATTAGATGCAGTAACAGCTACCCTATCAGATTCAGCAAAAGCAATCTGATCTAATGGAAGTACACTTAAGTACATCAAGTTGGCTGAAACATAAATGAGGGTAACTATTAGTGTACCTAAAAACAAACTGAGGCCAATATTCTTTTGTGGATTCTTAATTTCCCCTGCAATAAAAGTTACATTATTCCATGCGTCACTACTAAATATAGAACCCACCATTGAAGCTGCTATGGCTCCTAAAGCACCTGCACCTAAAACAGGCACTATAATAGCTGCAGACAATTCACCAGTTCCCTTGGTCATAGACTTCATGGTCCATGCATCCGTCCAATTGGCATTCCATACATCAGCATTTGCGCCAAGAATAAAACCAAATACTATCAACCCAAATAAAGAAAGCAATTTTGTTACAGTAAATACTGTTTGAATCATTTTACCACCTTGAACACCTTTTGTATTTATATAAGTGAGCAAAACAATTATAAATATAGAAACAAACTGTGCTGGATAAATTTTGAATGGCCCTAATAAAAACAACACATCTGATTCATTCATTTCTAATACGGGAAAGAAATAGGCTGCAAACTTACAAAAAGCAACACCCACAGCTGCAATAGTACCTGTTTGAATAACAGAGAAAAAACTCCATCCGTACAAAAAGCCTGTTAGCTTATTATAAGACTCCTTTAAATAAACATATTGACCACCAGCTTTTGGGAACATTGCACTTAATTCTCCATAACTTAAAGCTGCAGTTAAAGTCATAAATCCGGTTAACAACCATACTGCAATTAGCCAGCCTGCACTACCTACATTCCGGGTAATATCTGCACTTACGATAAATATTCCTGACCCAATCATACTGCCTGCAACTAACATGGTAGCATCAAGCAATCCCAACGTGGGTTTAAAAGAAGTGGTGGTTTCTGCCATAAAAAATCCCGCCCCAGTTTTAAAGAGGCGGGAATGAAGATAATAAATATGATTGAACCATTAAGGCTTCTTAGGATACAACTTATTTAATCCCTTTACTAAATCGTCTGTAATATTAAAAGCACTGTCTTTTAAATACATAAACTCAGGTGCACTTGAAAAAATATATGCATACCCTTTGTCTTTATTGTACTCTTTAAGATAGTCTTCTATCTTTTTCTTTACGTCTTGTAATTTTTTAAAACTCTCATCTTGCATTTCTTGAGCCATCATTTGCTCTTTACCCTGATAAGTACGCTCCATTTGAACCAATTCTTGTTGTTTGCTTGCTAATTCTGCCTGAGAAAGGTTTTGACCAACTCGCTGTAACTCTTGGTACTTATTGGTAAAAACATTTTTTAACTCATTCAATTGCTTAGCATTTGCTTGGTCTTTTACTTGAAGTGCCGAACGTACTTCTTTGAAATACTCGAAATTATTTTGGATAGAATCAGACTCAAAGTAAGCAATTCTAAATCCACCTGCACTAGCACTAACAGTGCTTCCAGCAGAAGCAGCAGGAGATTTGCTGCCAGAAAAATGTAAATAAAATAAAACAGCAACACCAATAGCTGTTGCAAGGGTTAGACCAGTTATAAAATTTTTCATTTGAGTAAAGTTTTTCTTAAAAAGTCGGTTTTAATTACAAAGGGGTATTCAGTAAAAAAGTAGGAAGCTTCCGCTTCCTACTTTTCAATATTTAATCAGTCAATGATTATTCTTCTTCATCAAAGCTCATCGCTTCTCTGGTAGTTGCCAATACTTCATATTCTTCTTTACTTCCCACAATCATATTCTCGAACTCTTTTTGTCCAGAACCAGCAGGAATTAAATGACCAGTGATAACGTTTTCTTTTAGACCAAGCATTGCATCAGTTTTACCTTGGATAGCAGCCTGACTTAATACTTTAGTTGTTTCCTGGAATGAAGCAGCAGAGATCCAGCTTTGTACACCTAAAGAAGCTTTAGTGATACCTAATAATACTGGTCTTGCAGTTGCAGGTTTTGCATCTCTAACTTCTACTAGTTGTTTATCAGAACGACGTAAGATAGAATTCTCTTCTCTTAATTCGCGTAAAGTGATAATTTGACCAGCTTTCATTTTAGCGCTTTCCCCACCATTGGTTACTACTTTCTTATCGTAGATTCTATCGTTCTCTTCAATAAAGTCGAAGCGATCTTCTAGGTCCTCCTCTAAGAATTTAGTATCACCAGCATCTACAATTTCAACCTTCTTCATCATTTGACGTACAATCACTTCTACGTGCTTGTCGTTGATTTTTACCCCTTGCAAACGGTATACTTCTTGAATCTCATTCACCACATACTCTTGAACTGCAAATGGTCCTTTAATGGCCAAAATATCGGCAGGAGCAGTTTGACCATCAGACATTGGCGTACCCGCTTTTACAAAGTCTCCATCTTGAACCAGAATCTGGCGCGTTAATGGAACCAAGTATTTCTTAACCATACCGTCACGAGACTCAACAATAATCTCACGATTACCGCGCTTCACGTTACCGAATGATACTACACCATCAATTTCACAAACGATTGCAGGGTTACCAGGATTACGAGCTTCAAACAATTCAGTTACACGTGGAAGACCTCCGGTGATATCTCTTAGTTTACCTAAGATACGTGGAATCTTCACTAAAACTTGTCCTGCTTTTACTTCATCTCCTTCTTCTACACCAATATGTGAACCAACTGGTAAGTTGTATTGCTTAATATCTTTTCCTTCTACAATAATGGTCGGAATCTTCGTCTTATCTTTTGTTTCAATAACCACTTTCTCACGGTGACCAGTTTGCTCATCAGACTCATCACGGTAAGTGATACCATCTAATATGTTTTCAAACTTAATAGATCCTAAAGTTTCAGCAACAATTACGTTGTTGAATGGATCCCATGTACAGATTACATCTCCTTTTTTAACTTGAGCGCCATCTTTTACATTTAAAGTTGCACCATAAGGAACGTTATTGGTAATCATCAAACGGTCGTTCTTAACGTCCATGATTCTTACTTCACCTGTACGGCCAATTACAATCTTAGATTTAGAGCCATCATTATTTACTGTATCAACCGTTCTTAAACCATCAAACTGAATTGTACCATCAAACTTAGCTTGTAAAGTAGATTCAATTGAAGCAGATCCGGCAACACCACCCACGTGGAAAGTACGCAATGTCAACTGTGTACCTGGTTCACCAATGGATTGTGCAGCAATAATACCCACTGCATCGCCACGTTGTGCAAGGTAACCTGTTGCCAAGTTCTTACCATAACACTTCACACATACTCCACGCTTGCTTTCGCAGGTAAGTACAGAGCGAATTTCAACGGTTTCAATACCAACTTCTTCAATCAATTTAGCTACATCAGAAGAAATTTCTTCACCAGCTAAAATGATTAATTCTTCGGTAATTGGATGGTATACATTATGTAATGATGTACGACCTTCAATTCTATCTGCTAGTGGTTCAATAACATCTTCATTGTCTTTTAATGCACTAGTAGCAATACCACGAAGTGTTCCACAATCTTCTTCAGAAATAACTACATCCTGAGATACGTCTACCAAACGACGAGTTAAGTAACCCGCATCCGCCGTTTTAAGTGCTGTATCCGCAAGACCTTTACGAGCACCGTGTGTAGAGATAAAGTAGTCCAATACGTTCAATCCACCTTTAAAGTTAGAAAGAATCGGGTTCTCAATTACTTCAGAACCAGAGCTACCACTCTTACGAGGTTTAGCCATTAGACCACGAATACCTACCAGCTGTTTAACCTGTGTTTTACTACCACGAGCACCAGAATCCAACATCATGAATACAGAATTGAAACCTTGGTTGTCAATAGTCATTTCACGAATTAAAGACTCAGTGATTTTCATATCCACTCTACCCCAGATATCAATAACTTGGTTATAACGCTCATTATTGGTAATTAAACCCATATTGTAGCTTTCCCAAACTTCTTCCACTTCTGTTTTAGCGCTTTCCAATAATTCGTTTCTGATTTCAGGAACAATTAAGTCGTTTACACTAAAGCTTAATCCACCACGGAATGCCATACGGAAACCGAGTGTCTTAATATCATCTAAGAATTTAGCAGTTTTAGGAACATCAGTAATCTTGATAATATCACCAATGATTTCTCTTAAGCTTTTCTTAGTCAATAATGCATTTACAAATCCAACTTCATGTGGTACATGCTGGTTAAATAATACGCGGCCAACAGTGGTATCAATTAATTTCTTAACCAATACTCCTTTTTCACGCACATTGGTTTTAACTTTAATATTTGCATGTAAATCAACACGGTTTTCATTGTATGCAATGATTACTTCATCCATGCTATAGAAAGCCATTCCCTGTCCCTTGATGGTTTCAGTTTCAGTAGACTTTCTTCCCTTAGTAATGTAATACAATCCAAGTACCATGTCCTGAGAAGGAAGGGTAATAGGTGTACCATTCTGTGGGTTCAAAATATTGTGAGAAGACAACATCAACAATTGTGCTTCCAAAATTGCAGCATTGCTTAATGGAACGTGCACGGCCATTTGGTCACCATCAAAGTCGGCGTTGAAAGAAGAAGTAACCAATGGGTGAAGTTGAATGGCTTTACCTTCTACTAATTTAGGCTGGAATGCCTGAATAGACAGACGGTGAAGTGTAGGGGCACGGTTTAACATAACCGGGTGACCCTTTAATATATTCTCGAGAATATCCCAAATAACCGCTTCTTTACGATCTACTAATTTCTTAGCAGACTTAACGGTTTTAACAATACCTCTTTCAATTAATTTACGAATAACAAATGGCTTAAATAATTCTGCAGCCATGTCTTTAGGCAAACCACACTCATGTATTTTCAATTCAGGTCCTACCACAATTACAGAACGACCAGAGTAGTCTACACGCTTACCCAATAAGTTCTGACGGAAACGACCTTGCTTACCTTTTAATACATCTGATAATGATTTCAACGCACGTCCGCCTTCAGCTTTAACTGCATTAGATTTACGTGAGTTATCGAATAAAGAGTCAATTGCTTCTTGCAACATTCTCTTTTCATTTCTCAAGATTACTTCTGGTGCTTTAATTTCTAACAAGCGCTTTAAACGGTTGTTACGAATGATTACACGACGATATAAATCATTCAAATCAGAAGAGGCAAAACGGCCACCATCCAATGGAACCAATGGACGTAATTCTGGAGGAATAACAGGAATATACTGCATTACCATCCACTCAGGGCGGTTGGTAATTCTAGTGCTTGCATCACGGAAAGACTCTACTACGCTCAAACGCTTAAGCGCATCTGCTTTACGTTGTTGAGAAGTTTCAGTTGCCGCTGCATTACGCAATGAGAAACTTAACTCATCCAAATCAATTCTTTCTAGAAGGGCATGAACTGCTTCAGCACCCATTTTAGCAATGAATTTTTGTGGATCTTCATCAGGTAAGTATTGATTATCTTTTGGTAAACCATCAATTAAATCAAGGTATTCTTCTTCAGTTAGAAGATCACCCATGTTTAGATTTTCTTTGATACCACCTTGAATAACTACGTAACGCTCATAGTAAATAATGGTCTCTAATTTCTTAGAACTCATTCCAAGTAGATAACCAATTTTATTTGGTAAGCTCTTGAAATACCATATATGAACTACAGGTACTACTAGTTTAATATGACCCATGCGTTCACGACGCACTTTCTTTTCAGTTACTTCCACACCACAACGATCACATACGATACCCTTGTAACGGATACGCTTATACTTTCCACAAGCACACTCGTAATCCTTTACTGGTCCGAAGATTCTTTCGCAGAATAAGCCATCACGTTCAGGCTTATACGTACGGTAGTTAATGGTTTCAGGTTTCAGTACTTCGCCAAAGCTTCTTTCCAGAATACTGTCTGGTGATGCCAAACTAATAGTGATCTGTGAAAAAGTTGGACGCTGTTTGTTTTCTCTTTTGATTGCCATATCGCGGTTGAGAATTTGAATTGTTTTTTGTTAATCGAACTTAAGATCTAAACCAAGACCTCTCAGTTCATGCACCAGTACATTGAATGATTCAGGAACACCTGCTCTAGGAATATTTTCTCCTTTAACGATGGCCTCGTAGGTCTTCGCACGTCCAATGATATCATCAGACTTAAGGGTCAATAATTCTTGCAGGATATTTGCAGCACCATATGCTTCAAGTGCCCAAACCTCCATCTCACCAAAACGCTGACCACCAAACTGTGCCTTACCACCCAACGGTTGTTGAGTAATTAAGCTATATGGTCCAATTGAACGAGCGTGCATTTTATCATCCACCATATGGTGTAGTTTAATCATATAGATTACACCTACTGTTGCTTTCTGGTGGAAGCGCTCTCCTGTTTCACCATCATACAAGTAAGTATGACCGTTTCTAGGAATGCCTGCATCTTTACAATACTGTTCAATTTGATCTGTAGAAGCACCGTCAAAAATTGGAGTAGCGAATCGCACACCCAAACGCTTACCGGTCCATCCTAAGATGGTTTCATAAATCTGACCAAGGTTCATACGAGAAGGTACTCCTAATGGATTCAACACAATATCAACTGGTGTTCCATCTTCCATGAATGGCATATCTTCTGCACGTACAATTTTAGCCACAATACCTTTGTTACCGTGACGTCCAGCCATCTTATCACCCACTTTAAGCTTACGCTTAACAGCCAAGTAAACTTTAGCTAACTTTAATACACCAGCAGGTAATTCATCTCCAATAGAGATATTGAATTTCTCACGCTTGTATCTTCCTAGCTCTTCGTTAAACTTAATGCTATAGTTGTGTAATAAGGTATTAATTTGGTCATCGGTTTTAGCATCACCAGTCCAACCCAAAGGATTCACGTTTTGATAATCTATAGTGCTTAAGTTCTTTTGATTAAACTTAGCGCCCTTACCAATTAACATTTCACCAAAGTTGTTGCTTACACCAGTAGAAGCTTTGTCTTTTAATAAGGTTTGTAACTTATCTAACAACAATTCTTTAATGGCTTCAACATTTTGCTGGTGTACTTTTTCTACTTTTTCAAGCAATGCTTTTTCACGAATCTTACCATTCTTATCTTTCTTAGCACGCTGGAATAGTTTCTTATCAATTACCACACCTTCTGTTCCGTTTGGTGCTTTTAAAGAAGCATCTTTTGCATCACCCGCTTTGTCACCAAAGATGGCACGCAATAGTTTTTCTTCAGGGGTTGGATCAGACTCGCCTTTTGGCGTGATTTTTCCAATTAATATATCACCCTCTTTTATAGTTGCACCAATACGTATGATACCGTTTTCATCCAAATCCTTCGTTGCTTCTTCAGAAACGTTTGGAATATCTGGAGTTAGTTCTTCTTCCCCTAATTTGGTATCACGAACTTCTAATTCATATTCATCAATATGTACAGAAGTAAATAAATCTTCTCTAACAACTTTTTCGCTAATAACAATCGCATCTTCAAAGTTGTACCCTTTCCATGGCATGAATGCCACTTGAAGGTTACGACCTAAAGCCAATTCACCATCTTTAGTTGCATAACCTTCAGTTAAGAAATCTCCTTTCTTTACTTTTTGACCCTTCTTTACAGCAGGGTTAAGATTGATACAAGTTGCTTGGTTTGTTTTAATGAACTTAGTTAATTTATAAACTTGTAAATCATCATTAAAACTTACTAAACGGTCTAAATCGTTTCTATCGTAGCGAACATGAATTTCGTTAGCATCAACAAACTCAACAATACCATTTCCATCTGCGTGAATTTGAATACGTGCATCGCGAGCAGCTTTGCCCTCTAACCCAGTACCAACAATAGGTACTTCAGGTACAATCAAAGGAACGGCTTGACGTTGCATGTTAGATCCCATTAACGCACGGTTGGCATCATCATGCTCTAAGAAAGGAATCAAAGAAGCACTCAAACCAACAATTTGGTTTGGAGCAACGTCCATGAATTCAACTTCTTCTTTATCTAGAATAGGGAAATCACCAGTTTGACGAGAAACAACTTTATCTTCTGCAAATTCACCCTTCTCATTTAAAGGAGAGTTACTTTGCGCAATTTTAGCTGAATCTTCTTCTTCTGCACTCAAGAAAGTTAATTCTTTCATGTTTACTTTACCACTCTCTACTTTACGGTAAGGGGTTTCAATGAACCCCATATCGTTAATAGCAGCGTGTACACATAAAGTAGAAATTAAACCAATGTTTGGACCTTCCGGAGTTTCAATGGTACATAAGCGACCGTAGTGAGAATAGTGTACGTCACGAACCTCAAAACCAGCACGCTCTCTACTTAAACCACCTGGCCCTAGTGCAGAGATACGACGCTTATGCGTAATCTCACTCAAAGGATTGGTTTGATCTAAGAATTGAGACAATTGAGAAGTGCCAAAGAAAGAGTTAATAACAGAACTCAAGGTTCTAGCGTTAATCAAATCTACTGGAGTAAACACCTCATTGTCACGAACGTTCATACGCTCACGGATGGTACGAGCCATTCTGGCTAAACCAACTCCAAATTGTGCATATAATTGCTCGCCTACTGTACGAACACGACGATTGCTCAAGTGATCAATATCGTCAATTTCGGCTTTAGCATTGGTTAAACGAACCAAGTACTTGATGATCTCAATGATATCTTGCTTGGTTAATACCTTTTTAGTTAAAGGATATTCTAGACCTAGTTTACGGTTGATTTTATAACGACCAACTTCTCCTAAGTCATAACGCTTATCGCTAAAGAATAATTTATCAATAATACCACGAGCAGTTTCATTATCTGGGGCATCAGCACCGCGCAATTGGCGATAGATATGCTGAACCGCTTCTAATTCACTGTTTGAGGTATCTTTATTTAAAGTATTGTAGATAATAGCATAATCGCCACCCACGTCTTCTTTTTGAATAAATACGCTTTTCACTTCCATTTCAATAATGGTAGCAATAGCTTCTTCGTCCAAAACAGTATCACGCTCCATAACGATTTCGTTACGCTCTATGCTCACTACTTCACCAGTATCTTCATCCACAAAATCTTCTACCCATGTTCTTAAAACACGAGCAGCTAATTTTCTGCCTACTTGGTTAGCCAGTGATTTTTTATCCGCTTTAACCTCATCAGCCATTCCAAATAACTCTAGAATGTCTTTATCGGTTTCAAAGCCAATAGAACGTAAAAGCGTAGTAACCGGGAATTTCTTCTTACGGTCAATGTACGCGTACATGACATTGTTGATATCGGTAGCAAACTCCATCCATGCACCTTTAAAAGGAATTACACGAGCAGAGTAAATTTTTGTACCGTTAGGGTGAACAGACTGTCCAAAGAACACGCCTGGAGAACGATGTAGCTGAGAAACAACTACGCGTTCTGCACCGTTAATTACAAAAGTACCACGTGGAGTCATGTAAGGGATATTTCCTAAGAATACATCCTGTACAATGGTCTGGAAATCTACGTGTTCCTCATCGTTACAGCTTAAACGCAATTTAGCTTTTAAGGGTACGGCATAAGTTAACCCACGCTCCATACACTCTTCAATAGTGTAACGGGGTGGATCAATAAAATAATCCAGGAATTCCAGCACAAAGATGTTACGTGTGTCTGTAATAGGAAAGTTTTCCTTAAACACACGGAACAGCCCTTCAACGTTACGTTTGTCGGGGGTTGTCTCTAACTGAAAAAACTCTTTAAAAGATTCTAACTGGATGTCGAGCAGGTCAGGGGCATCAGCCAAATGTTTAGTTTTACCGAAGCCGACCCTGTTGTTCAATGTTGTAGTAGACATATGTATGTAAAACCGGTTTTTGATACGAAAAAAATTGGGGAGAATGGTGAAATTCTCTTAACGTACAATCGGCTCATTCATCACCTAAACACAATGATAAAAATGTCCACCCGCTAAATTGCCCAAAATTAAGGATGGCAAAGTTAAGGAATGTAACAGAAACGCAAAAACAAATTTTACGCCAAACTGCCATTTGGGGATAAATTAACTAAAAATAAAAACCTTCCCGCTCGTTTAACCGAGGGGAAGGTCTTAATAGTATGGTTGAAGTTGATTACTTAATTTCTACTTCAGCACCAGCTTCTTTCAACTTAGCAACTAAATCGTCTGCTTCAGCCTTAGAAACGCCTTCTTTAACTGCTTTTGGAGCACCATCAACTAGGTCTTTTGCTTCTTTCAAGCCTAAGCCAGTTAATTCTTTAACAATTTTAACTACACCTAATTTGCTAGCACCGCCAGAAACTAAGATAACGTCAAATGCTGTTTTTTCTTCAACAGCAGCAGCGCCACCGCCGTCACCAGCTGAAACCACAACTGCAGCAGCAGCTGGCTCAATACCGTAATCAGCTTTTAATACATCAGCTAATTCTTGAACTTCTTTTACTGTTAAGCCTACTAATTGTTCGGCTAATGCTTTTACGTCTGCCATTTTTTTACTTTTTAAACCGCTTTCAAAGCAATTGCTCCAGCGGATGGTTATAAATATTGCCACATTTTAACCTCAGTGGCATTGGGATTAAACGTTGACTATTGAGCAGCAGCTTCAGCTTGCTTCTCGTGGTGGTGTAACAATCCAGCCAATACGCGCTTAGCAGGAGATTGTAATAAGCCAATAACTTCACCAATAAGCTCATTCTTAGTTTTAATCTGAGTAAGTGCTTTAAGATTGTTGTCTCCGCTGTAAATATCGCCATTAATGAAAGCAGCTTTTAACACTGGCTTTTCAACATTTCCTTTTTTACGGAAAGAGCTAATAATTAGGGCTGGCTCCTTTGGGTTCTCAGAGAACATCAAAGCAGTTACATTGTGTAAAGAATCAAAAACACCAGCATATTTTTCCGCATCTAAAGACTCCAATGCTTTACGAATAAGGGTATTCTTTGCAACTTTCATTTCAACATTCTTGTCAAAACAAGTTCTACGTAAATTAGAAACCTGTTCTACAGTCAATGATTCAGTATCGGTAATATAGAAGTTGTTGTACTGAGAAAACTTTTCCTTCAGTACTTCAATTACTTCGTTTTTTTGTGTTTTGTTCATAACTAATTTTTTTAAAAACCCGGGTCATTTCCCACAAAGCAGGATCGCCAGGATTAGTTCATTAATGATTTGGTGTCTAAAGCAATACCAGGACTCATAGTGCTAGCCATGCTTGCTGCTTTAAGGTAAGTACCTTTTGCAGAAGAAGGCTTCAACTTAATGATTGCATTGATAAGTTCAGTGCTATTTTCAGTCAATTTCTCAGGAGAGAAAGAGATACGTCCAATAGAAGCGTGAACAATACCAGTTTTGTCTACTTTAAATGCAATCTTACCACCCTTCACTTCATTCACTGCAGCAGCAACATCATTGGTTACTGTTCCAGTTTTAGGGTTAGGCATTAAGTTACGAGGTCCAAGTACTTTACCTAGTTTACCAATTTTAGGCATAACTGCAGGAGTAGCAATAATTACATCAATATCTACCCAGCCGCTTTCAATTTTAGCAATGAACTCATCTAAACCAACATAATCAGCACCTGCTTCGTTAGCAGCAGCTTCTTTGTCTGGAGTACATAAAACCAATACTTTCTTAGTTTTACCAGTACCATGAGGTAATGAAACAGTACCACGCACTTGCTGGTCTGCTTTCTTAGGATCAACGCCTAAGCGGATATGTAAATCAACAGAACTGTCAAACTTAGTACAGTTGATTTCTTTTACGAGTGAAGCAGCTTCTTTTAGGGAATAAACTTTTGATTTATCCACCTTCGTGTTCGCTACTTTTCTTTTTTTAGTAATTGACATTTGAATTAGTTAAGTAGGTGAATAAATTAATTTTCCCAAGGAGCTTTACCATCAACAGTGATACCCATACTGCGTGCAGTACCAGCAACCATGCTCATAGCGCTATTCAATGTGAATGCATTAAGGTCAGTCATTTTGTCTTTAGCAATAACTTCAACTTGTTCCCAAGTTACTTTACCTACTTTTTGACGATTGCTTTCCTTAGAACCTTTCTGAATCTTAGCAGCTTCCATTAACTGTACAGCAGCAGGAGCAGTTTTGATTACAAAGTCGAAAGATTTGTCTGAATAAACTGTAATTAAAACAGGAACAACTTTTCCCATTTTGTCTTGAGTTCTAGCATTGAATTGCTTACAGAACTCCATAATGTTCACACCCTTAGAACCGAGTGCGGGGCCCACTGGAGGCGCAGGATTGGCTTGACCACCTTTCACCTGCAGCTTCACAAAGCCAGAGATTTCTTTTGCCATTTTATTTGATTTATTGGTTATAGCGTCCCGATTTTAATCGGGACTCCCAAATTCAATCGCTCTTTTAAAAAGAACTTTTGGGGCGGCAAAGGTAGTAAATAAAACTATTCTACCAAACTAAAATGCATTTAAAGCATCTATGACCATTTGAATATCCGTTTCAGTATGGCAAGAAGAGCAAGGTAAGCTTAAAGTAGTACTGTGAATTTCTTCTGCAATAGGGAAACTTTTTTTGGCCAATAAATATGCCATTGCTTTTTGCTTATTGGGTGCAACAGGATAGTGAATCTCTGTTCCTATGTCCAATTTTAACAAATATTCTTTAATGGCATCTCTTTTAGGATGTCGAATATTGAAAATATGATATACGTCAAAATAATCAGGATGAACAATAGGCAAAACAAATTGATCATTTAGCTGTTCCAAATACATTGAAGCTAATTTGCGCTTGTGTTCGTTTATTTTGTCTAAGTAGGGTAGTTTAATTTCTAAAAATAAAGCTTGTACTTCATCTAATCTACTATTATAACCTACTACTTCATTATAATATTTACCATGTGATCCATAATTGCGAATCATTTTAAGTTCTTCGCATAATGCAGGATCATTGGTCACTACTGCTCCAGCATCTCCTAGTGCTCCTAAACTTTTACTTGGGTAAAAACTAAAGCCACTCATTATGCCAAAAGTGCCAGCCATTCGTCCTTTATATTTGGCGCCATGAGACTGTGCACAATCTTCAATTATATGCAACCCATGTTTATCAGCAATTTCTAAAATTGGGTCCATTTCACAGCATTTGCCATATAAATGCACTACCATAATAGCTTTTGTTTTGGGCGTAATAGCATCAGCTATTTTATTAGGATCAATATTGTAGGTACGAATATCTGGCTCAACCAAAACAGGTTTATGACCAGCATGAATAATGGAAATAATAGACGCGATATAGGTATTAGATGGAACAATTATCTCTGACCCCTTAGGTAAATGTAGCGCCCAAATAGCTAATATTAAAGCATCTAAGCCATTGGCCACCCCTACGCAATAGTTCATTTGGTTGTAATGGGCAAAGTCTTCTTGAAATTTCTTGACTTCCTCCCCTAAAATATACCAACCTTTATCTAAAAATTGATTAAACCTACTTTGGAAAAGCAGGGTATAGGGTTCATTTACTTTAGACAAATTATCGTAAGGAATCATCATACTTTTTCAGGATAAGGGTCGTAGATATAATCAGATGAATCAAAAGTAGTTGAAGCAAAAACCAACAACACTGCATCAGGTGTAAAATCGTACATTTTATGCCAGTCCTTGGTTTCAAGGATTATACACCTTGATGGATTGTCTAAAAGGTATTCATGAACGGTTTCACCATCATTATTCCAAACTTTACAAGAACCATGTATGCAAATTGCCGCTTGAATGGTTTCATGATGACGATGACCTCCCCTCGCCGTTTCGTCTACGTTATAGATGTAGAAAACCCGCTTTATTTTAAATGGGAGTATTCGTTCAGCATTATCTAATACCGTTAATTCCCCTCTAGTGTCTTTAAAATTAACCAGGTTTAACAAATATGCCATAAAGGGTTATATTCTTAAAATTAATTCAATGATTTATTTTCTAAAAAAGCGTCTATTTTATCAAGTAACAAAGGCTCTTTACTCATATCAAATTTGCGTGCATATAATCTATCCGAAGCCAAGATATCGTCATAATCTTCCAGCAAAAAAGTTTTTGGGCTTGGCGTATTCGGTGGATGTTTGTAATAATGGCAGTTTTCATTTATTACGGAATTAGCAAATGGGGAATTCAACAAAATAGTCTGAAACAAAAACTCGTCGGGAGCCCAAGAAAACTTGAAGAACCTTTTCATCTTACTATTTCGATCAACCGTTTCCAAAACATATTCTGCTGCTTCAGGAGAAATGACCCAAAACATTGAACTACCATAGAATTTCATTCCTTTTGGCTGATTGGTCCTTTTAACCAACATATTGATAATACGCTCTAATAAATGTTGCCCTTTAAACTTGAAATCAGTTAAATGATACTTGTTAACTCTAATCATCCCCTCTTCCCATTCTCCAGTAAAAGCCCGGTACTTGAGCAAAAGTTTTCCTTTTCTGGCTTCAAAAAAATTTTGCATTTCTTCAACCGTTTTAATGGGGTAGTCTTGTCCACTCATTAAACTTATAAAATCATAAGTTCGAGCTGAATCTAGAATTTCTTGAAGTCCATTAAACTCTGCTTGAATGGTACTAAATGCAGCCCATTGCACATCTACACGGTTTTGAATCAAATACACATTCGGAATTTTGGTCAATGCTGCATGAGATTCTATTGGAAATTTAGCATCTACATGAATATAGAAATCAAAATCAGGATGTTGCATCCTTTTGATCATTCGCTCTGTTTGAGCGGGATTGGTATAAGTAATAATCAAATGTGCAACTCTCATATTGAATAGAAATCAAATATATTTTGAAGTGGCTTTAAGAAAATTTTTGAGTGGTTAAGATAATTTTTCCACTTGCATGTAGCTCAACTCTACAGGAGTAGATCTTCCGAATATTTTTACTGTTACTTTCAACTTCTTCTTCTCGTCGTTAACTTCTTCAATAACACCATTAAAGTCGTTGAAAGGCCCTTCAATAATCTTAATTGTTTCACCAACAATGAAAGGTTCGCTCATGGTAACTCCCATATCGTTCATCTCATCAACCTTACCCAACATTTTATTCACTTCAGATTTACGAAGTGAAATAATAATACCCTTAGAACCCTTACCGTCCGTTAAGAAATGCATTACGTTACTGATATTGCTGATATGCTGAACCATATCATCATTCAGTTTACCATCTAAAACCTCCATCATCACATACCCAGGGAAATAGTTTTTCTCGCGCATTACTTTTTTACCATTCTGCACTTTATACACCTTTTCCATTGGAAGGAATATTTGCTTGATAATATCTTGCCAACCATTTCTGATGATATCTTTATCAAGGTATTCCTTAACTTTTCTTTCCTTACCACTCACTACTCTCAACACATACCATTTGGTTTCTTGTTGAGGTACTTCGTTGGCTTGAACTGTTTCTACTGCTTCCATGTTGCTGTTACTTGAATAATGAGTAAACTAACTTTAATAACTGGTTGCTGGAGAAATCCATCACCCAAACCATTGCAGTGATAATTACGGTTGCTACCAAAACGATTACAGTACTTTGCTGTAATTGCATCCAGGTAGGCCAGGTTACTTTTTCTAGTAACTCTTGGTAGCTTTCTTTAAAGTATAACGCTATTTTGTTCATTTCCGTGATTGATCGTTTGTTCAGTGAACGATTTTTGCACGGGCACTAGGATTCGAACCCAGATCAAAGGTTTTGGAGACCCGTATGCTACCGTTGCACCATGCCCGTTTTTAGACTTCTTTTTACAAACAAAGTACCTAGCGGATGCTAAGTACTTTGTTCTGTAAAGATATAGTTTTTTGCTTTACGCCCCTAGAAGCGTATCGCAATTTATTTGATGATTTCAGTAACCTGACCAGCACCTACGGTACGGCCACCTTCACGAATCGCAAACTTCAATCCTTTTTCCATTGCGATTGGTTGAATCAACTTAACAGTTAAACCGATGTTATCACCAGGCATAACCATTTCAGTTCCTTCAGGTAAGGTACACTCACCAGTTACGTCTGTAGTTCTGAAGTAGAACTGAGGACGATACTTGTTAAAGAATGGAGTATGACGACCACCTTCTTCTTTGCTTAGTACGTAAACTTCACCTTTGAAATCTGTGTGAGGAGTAATAGAACCTGGCTTACAGATAACCATACCACGACGGATATCTTTCTTTTCAATACCACGTAATAATAAACCTGCGTTGTCACCAGCTTGACCTTCGTCCAATAACTTCTTGAACATTTCAACACCAGTTACAGTAGATGATAATGGAGATTCCATTAAACCTACGATTTCAACAGCTTCACCTACTTTGATAATACCACGCTCAATACGACCAGTAGCAACAGTACCACGACCTGTGATTGAGAACACGTCTTCTACAGACATCAAGAAAGGCATATCAATTGGACGAGGAGGCAATGGAATGTAAGTATCTACCGCTTCCATTAACTCATCAATTTTACCAACCCACTTTGGATCTTCAGCTAATGCTCCAGTTGCAGAACCTTGGATAATTGGGGTATTATCTCCGTCAAATCCATAAGAAGTTAATAACTCACGGATTTCCATTTCTACTAATTCAAGTAATTCAGGATCATCAACAAGGTCAACCTTGTTCATGAATACTACAATACGAGGTACACCTACCTGACGAGCCAACAAGATATGCTCTTTGGTTTGAGGCATAGGACCATCTGTAGCAGCCACAACTAAAATAGCACCGTCCATTTGAGCAGCACCAGTAATCATGTTCTTCACATAGTCAGCGTGACCAGGACAGTCAACGTGTGCATAGTGACGATTTTCAGTCTGATACTCAACGTGAGCAGTATTGATGGTAATACCACGCTCTCTTTCTTCAGGAGCACCGTCAATTTCATCATATTTCTTTGCAACGTTACCCATACCTTTTTTAGACAAGGTAATAGTAATAGCTGCGGTTAAAGTAGTTTTACCATGGTCAACGTGACCAATGGTACCTACGTTTACGTGAGGTTTTTCCCTCTTAAAGGTCTCTTTTGCCATTTGTATCGGTTTTTAGTTGTGTTTTTAAAAATTTATATTTTTGTCTTTCCCTAAAGACAATATTATTATCTCCTTTCTCACTTATCCCGTTGTTACCTGACTTATCCAGTTGAACGGGATATCACCAGGGAATTAAATCTGAGCCATTTGTCTGAGTGCAGAGCCGTTAGTGAGAATCGAACTCACGACCTCTTCCCTACCAAGGAAGTGCTCTACCACTGAGCTACAACGGCAGACTCAAAAAAAAGAGCGGAAGACGAGGGTCGAACTCGCGACCTATAGCTTGGAAGGCTATCGCTCTACCAATTGAGCTACTTCCGCTTAACCATAAAAAAAGAACTACAATCTTTCGATTGTTTGTGGGCAGAGTAGGGTTCGAACCTACGTACACGTGAGTGAACAGATTTACAGTCTGTCGCCTTTAACCACTCGGCCATCTGCCCGTAATATAAAATTTGCCGTATTCAGCATGGCTGAATCCACATCAAATTAGAGCCGAAGATGGGACTCGAACCCGCGACCTGCTGATTACAAATCAGCTGCTCTACCAACTGAGCTACTTCGGCAAACAAAGAACTTCCCTATTTTTTGGGATGGCAAAGGTAATGGAATTCTTTATTTGGCAAAATTTTGAAATGATTTTTTTCAATGAAATTGAAGAGAATTTATCAACAATAAAAAAAAACGCCCAAAATGCAGCGTTTTAAAGGGTTTTAAATAAAAAAGGCTCCCCATGGGAGCCTTTGATTAGGCGGCTAATTTTTCTTTTTTACGTTTAATTTGATTAATCAGTGCTTCTAAAGCACTTTCGAATGACTCTTCAAAAGACTTAGAAGATGCTTTTGTAAAGAATTCATGTTTAGGAACATGCACTTTAATTTCAGCTACTTTGTCTTTGATGTTGTGAACCACATTATCCAGTTTCAAGAAAACATCCACTTTAAGAATCTTGTCGTGAAACGTTGGCAACTTGGCCAATTTCTTGTTTACGAACTCAACTAGTTTTTCATCTGCATCAAAGTGGACTGTTTGAATGTTAACGTTCATGGTGTTAAACATTTAATCGGTGAAACAATTAATTAAAAAGAACTACTTGTTAAAGAAATATCAACTACTTCAACAAGACCATTAAGTTAATATTTTTTGGGAGAAAAAACAATAATTGAAGACTTTTTTTACGACTATTTAACAGTCTAAGCTTTAGGATGGGCTTTTTTATACACCGCTTTTAATTGTTCAATAGAATTATGCGTGTAAACCTGCGTAGCAGCTAAACTACTATGACCTAGCAACTCTTTTACCGCATTAATATCTGCCCCATTATTCATTAAATGAGTGGCAAAACTATGGCGTAAAACGTGAGGGCTTTTCTTTTCTATAGTAGTAATTTCTTTTAAACGAGCATTCACAAAACCATACACATTTCTGGGCTGCAAAGGCTTACCTTTTTCAGAGATAAAAAACTGAGGGACAGATAGCCACTCTTCTAAACGATCATTTTTATAAGCCACTAATTGTTCCATTAAGGGTGGGGCAATGGGCAAAATGCGTTCTTTATTCCCTTTACCCAATACTTTTAACTGACCATTTGCCGGATCAATTTGAGACTGTTTCAAATGAATCAATTCGCTCAAACGCATTCCGGTACTGTAAAAAAGCAAGAGCACCAATCGTTCCGTTCTACCCTTCCAATCATCTGAAAAAGGTAAATAAGCAAACATTTGTTCCATGTCTTTTTTTTCTACATAAACAGGCAAACGCTTACTGGTTCTTGGCGAAACAATAGAACCCATTGGGCTTTGCTTAATTGCATCTGTTTTTAAACAGAACTTAAAAAAAGATTTAAGGGAAGAAATTTTTCTATTAATGGTTCTGGAACTAATCTTATCTTCTTTTAATTCTGCCAACCAAGATCGAATAAACGTAGCCGTTACTGTATCCAATGTAGGACCCTCAAACTGGCTAATTAAGAATTGAGCAAACTGTTCTAAATCGTTCTGGTAGGCAATAATAGTATGCTCAGAATACCTGCGTTCAAACCTTAAATGGTTTAAAAATTCTTGTAATTGCGGATATTGGTATATGGGCATAAAAAAAGTAGTCAAGACTACAACGAATCTAGACTACTTAATCGTATGATGAGTGGGAAAAAATTATCCCTCAATCTTTCCGCTGGCGATCTGCTGCTTGTAGATAGCTTTCAACACTTGACCACGACGTACAACAGACGGTTTGGTAAATGCTTGACGCTCTCTCAACTGTAACAAAGTCTTACTTTTCTCGAATTTCTTCTTGTACTTCTTAAGTGCCTTGTCGATGTTTTCGCAGTCTTTAGAATCGATAATTAACATAGCTTATATACCTCCTCAGGTTATTTTTAGGCGGCGAAGATAAGCAGCCAAAATTAATTGACAAAATAATTATGCATTTTTTAGTGCAATTGTTCTTTGTACGTATTTACCCAATATATCAAACTCAATATTAACCTTATCCCCTATTTTGAGCTGGTGTATACCGGTATGGGTATAGGTAAAGGGGATTATAGCCACCGTAAAAGCACGGTCGCTCACATTGAAACAAGTTAAACTAGTGCCATTTACAGCTACAGAACCCTTTTCAATAATTAAAGCAGCAAATGCAGGATCAAACTCGAAACGGTACTCCCAACTACCAGCTAAGGTATCAGCAGCAATGCAAACAGCAGTGCAGTCTACATGACCTTGAACAATATGACCATCTAAACGGCCATTCATTTGCATACATCTTTCTAGATTAATTTTTTTACCTACCACCCACTCAGATAAATTGGTCTTACGAATGGTCTCTTCAATAGCGGTAACTTGGTATTGATGGCCATTAATTTGTTCCACGGTTAAGCAAACCCCATCATGGGCCAAGCTCTGGTCTACCTTCAATTCCGGGGCCATTGCTGCACTAACAGTATAACTAATATTGGTCCCATTGTGCACAATGGAGTCTACTACACCCATTTGTTCTATAATCCCAGTAAACATATTTATACTTAATAAATGACTTAATACTAAATCTGCTTCCCCTTCAAAGCCCCACCAACCGCTTGATCCATGGCTCTTTCCGCAAAAGGTCGGCTGATTTCGTTTAATTCTTCAATTTTTGATTGAATCAAATTTTTATCGTTCATGGTTAAAGCCATTTGCAAATTCTGCATAGCAGCAGCAGTAGCAATCATTTCTTCTTTGGTTAAGAGCAAAGCATTTTTTGAAATAAACTTTTCTGTGACTGATAAAATTTGTTCCGCTTCTGTTCTGGCTTCAACCAAAGCACGAGTAACCATATCATCTTTAGCATGGGTAATGCTATCCATCAGCATTTGCTCTACTTCAGCATCGGTTAAACCATACTGAGGTTTTACTTCAATACGCTGCTCTACCCCACTTCTCAATTCTTTGGCAGTAACCGACAAAATTCCGTCAGCATTAATTAAGAAACTCACTTCAACCTTGGGCATGCCAGCAGGCATACCAGGTATGCCTTTAAAATTGAATTCGGCCAATTTTCGATTGTGTTGAACCAAGTCTCGCTCACCCTGAAAAACCGAAATACGCATGGAACCCTGGCCATCTTTTTGTGTGGTGTATTGTCTGGCAGCCCTATTGGGGATTTTGGCGTTTCGCGGAATTAATACATCCATTAATCCCCCCATGGTCTCAATTCCCAAACTCAAAGGAGTAATATCTAACAATAAAAAGTCTTTATTATTTCCTGCTAAAATATCTGCCTGAACCGCAGCACCAATGGCTACTACTTCATCAGGATTAACCGAATCATTTACAGGCCTATTAAAATAAGCACTCACTTTTTCTTTTACCAAAGGAACACGCGTACTACCACCTACCATAATGACCGAATCAATATCTGCCACTTGCAAACCCGCATCAGCTAAGGCTTTGCGGCAACATTCAATTGTTTTGGTAACCAATGGAAGCAAACATTGCTCTAATTGGGCTTTACTTATGGAAACGCTGTACCCACTCCAATCTGCTTTGAAATCAGCTTGCGTACTCAAGGTTTTTTTAGCTTCTTCAGCCAATAATCGAAGCGATTGTAATACTGCTTTATCATTTTGAACCGCATTAAAAGGAACCCCAATTTGATTCAACCAAAACTCCATAATGGCTCTATCAAAATCGTCGCCACCTAAATAAGTATCGCCATTGGTACTGAGCACTTCAAAAATTCCGTTGGTAATTTTTAAAATAGAAACATCAAAAGTGCCACCACCTAAATCGTATACAGCAATGGTTTTCTCTTCCTCTTTATTTAACCCCAAGCCATAAGCCAAACTAGCGGCAGTAGGTTCGTTTACAATGCGAAGCACGTCTAAGCCTGCTAGCTTACCCGCGTCTCTAGTAGCTTGACGCTGTGCATCATTAAAATAAGCTGGAACGGTTATGACTGCTTTAGTAACCGGAGTTTTAAGAATATGTTCAGCCCTCAATTTTAGCTCTTTTAAAATAAAAGAACTGAGTTCAATGGGCGAATAAAAACGATCCCCAATTTGCACTTTCACTAAACTATCGGTGTCGTCGTCAATTACTTTATAAGTAAAGAATCCAGCATTTTCTTTTACGTCTTTGTAGCTTTTGCCCATCAAACGTTTGGCACTAAAAATGGTATTAGATGGATCAGACTCTAAATACAATTTAGCTTGTTCACCTACTTCCGCATTTCCAAAAGCGTCAAAGTGAACAACGCTGGGAACCAAACTGCTGCTATTGAACTCTCGCAAAGCCACCGGCTGCTTACTTTCTGGGTGAATGATAGCCACTAAACTATTGGTAGTACCTAAATCTATTCCCACAATTACTTCTGCCTGTTGCAAACTACCGGTTGCTATATTAATACCAATTTTAGCCATAATGCTGCTTTCAAAAATGAAATACAAAAATACTACAAATGGCCAGCGAAGTTGTTGCGATTTGCGAAATCAATTAATGAGTAGGATCTTGAACAACCGTTGTTGAGCTGGCAAAATCATGCAAAGGCCCCCCTAAAAAAGGACCAAAAAAAAGGTCTACAATAGAAAGTCTTAACATACTTCTTAATAAAATCATATACCAAGAAGCTTTGATCCCATTTTTAGCTACCACCCTTGAATGGGTGAACCATTTACCAGGTGTTTTTGCAAAAATGAGTTCAAAAAAACTATAGTAGCCAAACATAGTGGGGAAAAAGAACCAACCAAAATGCAAGGGGGTATATCTCCAATAAACCACATAAAAATTATACCATCTAAATAACAGCATTGCTAATATGGTCAACAAGATCGTGTCAATAAAAAAATTAAGTGCGCGTGTGCCGTCGCCAACTTTTATCATAAATACCATTTTACCGAACAAAATTAAGGCATTGATTCCATGCGGGTATCTTTTGTACATTTGCCACTCAAATTTGAACGCGATGAATTTAGTTGAGGAATTACGTTGGAGAGGAATGCTCCAAGATATTATGCCGGGTACAGAAGAATTATTAAACAAAGAAATGGTGTCGGGCTATATTGGCTTTGACCCAACTTCAGACAGTTTGCATATTGGAAGCTTGGTTCCTATTCTATTATTAGTTCATTTACAAAAAGCTGGACACAAACCTTATGCATTAGTAGGCGGGGCAACAGGAATGATTGGAGATCCGAGTTTTAAAAGTGAAGAAAGAAATTTATTGAGCGAAGAAACTTTGCAACACAATTTAGCTGGCATCAAAAAACAACTGAGCAAGTTTTTAGACTTTACCGGAGATGCTCCTAATAAAGCTGAAATGGTCAACAACTATGATTGGTTTAAAGATTTTAGTTTTTTACATTTTATTAGAGATGTAGGCAAGCATATTACAGTGAATTACATGATGAGTAAAGACAGTGTAAGAAAAAGATTGGATGGCAATACAGGCATGAGTTTTACGGAGTTTACTTACCAATTGATTCAGGGTTATGATTTTTACTGGTTGTACCAAAACAAAAACTGCAAATTGCAAATGGGTGGTAGTGACCAATGGGGCAATATTGTAACGGGCACCGAAATCATCAGAAGAAAAGCAGGCGGAGAAGCATTTGCTTTTACCTGTCCATTACTTACAAAAGCCGATGGCGGCAAATTTGGAAAAACAGAAAGAGGCAATGTTTGGTTAGATCCAGAAAAAACATCCCCTTATCAGTTTTACCAATTCTGGTTGAATGCAAGTGATGAAGACGCCACCAAGTGGATCAAAATTTTTACTCTTTTACCAAAAGAAGAAATAGATCAACTGATTATAGACCATGCAACGGCGCCTCACGCAAGAGCATTGCAGAAAAAATTGGCAGAAGAAATCACCTGCTTTGTACACAGTAAAGAAGACTATGAATTTGCAGTAAAAGCATCAGATATTTTATTCGGCAACGCTTCTACTGAATTATTGACATCATTAAATGAAAAACAATTATTGCAAGTAATGGAAGGTGTACCCACCGCAGAAATAGAAAGGAATAAAATTGAAGAAGGGTACGACCTCATCAGTTTATTAGCAGATTCCGCTATTACGCCAAGTAAGGGAGAAGCAAAAAAACTATTAGCAGCCGGGGGTGTAGCCATCAACAAAGAAAAATTGACTGCAGATAAGACCTTAGTATCAAAAGAAGACTTGCTGCAAGACAAATATATTTTGGTACAAAAAGGAAAGAAAAACTATTTCTTACTAAAAGTTATTTAATGGTTTTTAGCTCTTTCCAAACAGCTTGAGCAACCAATAAATTACCCTTTGCATTTAAATGTACACGGTCAGAAGTTAACAACCCTTTCTCTTCATTGGAAGGGTTGTTTGCTATAAGGTAGTTTTGGAATTCAGTTCTTAAATCTACACAAGTTAATTGATTGGTTTTGGCATAATAGCGCAACCAATTGCTGTACATATTTAACTCCCCATCTTGCTCATTAGAGTTATCTTTTCGTTCTCCAATAACAGAAGGGGTACATACCAACACTTTTATTTTAGCCGCTTGTAATTTTTTAACAATCACATCGTAGAACTCGGCAAATTTTACGTAATCGGTTCCAGTACCAGCTAAGCGTTTATGCCATACATCGTTAATACCAACATAAATAACTACGATATCTGGTTGTTTACTTAGTACATCTTTTTCTAAACGCAAAAACAAATCGGTCACTTTATTGCCACTAATTCCTGCACCTATTAATTCAAAATCATCTGCTTGATTATCGGCTTTTATAAGGTCTTCTATTAAACGAATATACCCGCCAGGGCCAGCACCCATTTGAGTAATAGAATCTCCAAAAAAGATTACTTTTTTCTTTTTATTTAAAGTAAAACTCATGAGCAAAATTGAAGCAACAAATAGAGATAAAACGGTCCATTTTTTCATGGCAAGTAATTTTGTACAATTTAAAGGAACTATCTAGAACCTTCTAATAAATATCTGTCATTACAGGAGTGGTATGTTCTCCCATCAATTCAACAAAAGTTCTTTCCTTTACTTTGAACCCATTACCCTTTGCACAAAAATGAACATGCAAATTTTCAATACTTAACGGATTGCCTTCAGGAATGTCTGCTAAGTTGCTGTGTTTTACATCATGACCATCTACTATAATTACAGGACCACTTCCAATAGCTTCCATGTTGTTGCCTTGGGTAATAAGCATACCTGTATCTTCTCCTAATCCAATACCAATACAAGAAGGGTTGGCTGAAACAGCCTGAGCCAATCTTGCAAAACGGCCTCTTTTTTCGAAATGAGAATCAAAAATAACCCCATCCATAAAACCCAAACCAGTTGTAATTTTTACTTCCCCCTTTAAATGGGCACGAGTAGCATTTCCCTCATAAATCATGGTACTGCTCATGGCCATTGCACCAGCAGAAGTACCCGCTATTACAAAATTTTCTTTGCGATATCTTTCTTGTATGATATCTAGAAAACGAGTTCCACCAAAAATGGTAGTTAATCTTAACTGATTGCCCCCGCTAAACATCACACAATTACATTGTTGAATTCTTTCAATGTATTCGGGTTTTTGGGCGTCTTCCCTATTTCTGATATGAATAATATGAACATTGGTGCAACCAATTTTACCAAATGCATCCAAGTAATTTTCACCCACTTCGTAAGGAATAGTAGAAGCCGTAGTAATTACTTCTATATTGGCATCTGATCCCCCCGCCTCTGCTACAATTCGCCTCAATATTCCTAGTTCAAAAAAATTAAGGTTGTTTCTAAAAATAGCCCCTTTCTCTAAATCTGACCCTTTATCTTCTGCGCCACCGATGGCGATTAATTTACCTTTTGGAATTTGCATGCTTTACTATTATCGTTCAACAAAAATAAGCCTTTTGATTTCCCCCCGCATATACAAAAATTCAATATATTCAATGTTCCCCAAATAATGGTATATGAAAATAGAGGAATTAAAAATATTAAGAGGCCCCAATTATTGGAGCATACGTAGAACAAAGCTGATTCAAATGAAATTGGATTTGCAAGAAATGGAGCAAAGACCCACCAATACCATTGATGGATTTGGAGATAGATTGGCGGCATTATTTCCAAGTATGTATGCACATCGTTGCAGTGTAGGTGAACCTGGCGGATTTTTTAAACGAGTAGCAGAAGGCACTTGGATGGGGCATGTGATTGAGCATATTGCACTAGAATTACAAACACTGGCTGGAATGAATACCGGATTTGGAAGAACTAGGGGAACCGGCGAGCCAGGAAAATATTTTGTAGTCATCAGTTATTTAGAGGAAGATGCGGGTATTTATGCAGCAAAAGCTGCTGTAAAAATTGCAGAAGCATTAACAGAAGGCACTGCTTATGATTTAAGCGAAGACATACAACAGTTAAGAGAAATTAGAGAGGATACTCGATTAGGACCTTCTACAGGTTGTATTGTTGAAGAAGCGGCCAAAAGAGGCATTCCGCATTTAAGATTGAACAAACATAGTTTGGTTCAATTGGGTTATGGGGTAAATCAAAAAAGAATTCGCGCAACCATTGCTTCTACTACAGGAAATATTGCTGTGGATATTGCATGCGATAAAGAAGAAACCAAAAATTTATTAGGGGCTGCTGAAATTCCTGTTCCAAGAGGGACTGTTGTTAGAACCATTGCAGGATTAGAAGAAGCAGTTGAAAAATTTGGTTATCCATTAGTAATTAAACCAATTGATGGCAATCACGGCAAAGGTAACACTACCAATATTACTACTTGGGAACAAGCAGAAAAAGCATTTGAAAGCGCCAAACTTTACGGTCGCTCGGTGATTGTAGAAAAATTTATTACTGGATTCGATTTTAGAATTTTAGTGATCAATTATAAATTCATTTGTGCAGCATTAAGAACACCTGCATCTGTAGTTGGAGATGGTGTGCATACCATTCAATGGCTCATTGATGAAACCAATAAAGATCCACGAAGAGGATATGGGCACGAGAAAGTATTGACTCAAATTACCGTAGACGACAGCACTATGAAAATGCTGGACGAAAAAGGATACACACTAGATACCATTCCACCTACCGGAGAATTAGTGTTATTAAAAACAACGGCCAATTTATCTACAGGTGGCACATCAACAGATGTTACAGACGAAGTGCATCCAGAAAATATTGTGATGTGCGAACGTATTGCCAAAATCATTGGCTTAGACATTTGCGGCATTGATATTATGGCGCAAGATTTACAAACACCTGTTTCATCTAATGGGGGCGCCATTTTAGAAGTGAACGCAGCCCCAGGATTTAGAATGCATATAGACCCCACTGAAGGCTTGGGTAGAAATGTAGCAGAGCCAGTAATTGATATGTTGTTCCCCGATAGAAGCAATGGCAGAATTCCCATTATTGCCATTACGGGTACCAATGGTAAAACCACTACTACTCGATTAACTGCGCATATTTCTAAAACTGCAGGTAAAAAAGTAGGCTATACTACTAGTGATGGGGTTTACATACAAAATCAGTTATTAATGAAGGGGGATTGTACCGGCCCCATTTCGGCACAGTTTGTTTTAAAAGATCCCACCGTAGATTTTGCCGTGTTAGAATGTGCCAGAGGCGGTATACTAAAAAACGGATTGGCATTTGAACATTGTGATGTAGGCATCGTAACCAATGTAGCCAGTGATCATATTGGTTTGGGTGGCATCAACAGCGTAGAACAAATGGCCCGTGTTAAAGCAGTGGTACCAGAAACGGTATATCCACATGGTTATGCGGTATTGAATGCGGAAGACGATTTGGTGTATGCCATGAAAAAAGACCTTAAATGCAATGTGGCATTGTTTAGTATGGACGAGAACAATCCACGCATAGAAGAACATTGTAAAAAAGGTGGCTTAGCAACGGTATATGAAAATGGATACATCAGCATATTAAAAGGAACTTGGAAAATAAGGGTATGCCATGTAAAAGACATCCCAGTAACTTTTGAGGGAAAAGCAGTGCACAATATTGCCAACTGCTTACCCAGTGTAATGGCAACTTATTTATTTAAGAGCATTACCATTGAAGACATCAGAACAGGATTACAAACTTTTATTTCTAGCAGCATTACTACACCAGGTCGATTGAATTTTTTCCATTTTAAGCATTTCACTTTTTTGGCAGATTTTGCGCATAACCCACATGGATTAAAATTACTTTGCCAGTTTGTGGAGCAATTAGACTACCCCTATAAAGTAGGAGTCATCAGTGGAACAGGCGATAGAAGGGATGAGGATATTCGTGAATTAGGGAGCATATCCGCCGCTTATTTTGACGAAATCATTATCCGTTGCGATAAGAACCTACGAGGTAGAACAGCCGAAGAAATTATTGCTTTATTGCAAGAAGGGGTTAATTCGGTCAATCCCAACATCCCTCAAACAGTAATAGCCAATGAAAATTTGGCATTGGAACATATTTACGCCAATTACAAACCAGGGGCACTTTATACCATCATGTGCGATGTAGTAGCAGGGGCTTTAGATAAGATTAAAGAATTGAAAGACAGGGAGTCAGGTGTGTAAAAAACAATTGATTTTTGAAAGAAAAACGGCTTTTTTGAATTAAAAAATTTGGAACAATTGACTCCTAGTCTTATTTTTGCAGCCCATTCCAAAAGAATGGGTCGGATTGCCTGATAGTATAAGGGTAGTACAACTGATTTTGGTTCAGTATGTCTTGGTTCGAATCCAGGTCGGGCAACAAACGCCACTCGCGCAGCGAGTGGCTGTTTTGTTTTAGGAACGTGGCGAATTCATTCGCCTAAGTGACTAAAACAAAACAGCCAAGTTGCCGAAGGCAATCCGTTCACGCGGTGCGGATGGCCGAAGGCAATCCAACTTAGAAAAGAACCTACAATTTACCTTCTCGCCTATTTCTTCATAATCTTTTTCATAAAGTCTGGTTTCGGCAAAAATTGTATCCTGTGTCCTGATCTCCGTTCTTCAAATATGCCTTGTTCCGCAAGATCATTTAAATCATTTCTTGCTGTTTGATTACTAACACCAAACTTATTTTGTACTTGCTGTACTGTGAAAATCAATGTTGAGTCTACCATAAGTTCCTGCAAAATAATAACCTGACGTTCATTAAAACTTGTGTGCCTGAGCAGGGTTAATGCATTTTGTTTTTCTGCTGTTTTTCTCTTAATGTAATGCCTTAGTTCAACCAAGGCTTTGTCAATACATTTAAGATTGTAGATAATAAAATAAGTTAAATCATTGTCATCTTGTTCCGTATGTAAATATGCCTTGGCATATTGAGCTTTGGAATTCAAAATGATTCGCGAAACAGACATGTACTCTATTAACCAATACCCATTTTTTAACAAGTACCAATAAAAAAGGGCCCTAGCTGTTCTTCCATTTCCGTCTGGGAATGGGTGAATATACCCCATCAAGAAATGGCTAATGATACCTCTGGCAATCGGATGTAGAAAGAAAGAAAATTTCAATTCATCATTTGTGAATTGGCAGAGGGCATGCATAAGATCATCTAATTGCTTTGCTACAGGAGGAGTATATAATATTGCTCCTGTTTGAACATCTACAACATTGATATCATCAGTGGTTCTAAATGCCCCAGGTTCATCTTCATGAATAGTATCTTTTGTAATAATCGCTTGAAGTGTTTTAATTCTTTCAATCGTAAAAGGCTCCTCTTTATTTGCTACAATCCACTTCATCACCTCGTAATTATTCAAAATCATTTGTTCAGATTGGTTACGAGGCTTTCGGTTGTTCTCCAACATTTCTTTAGCTACTTTTCGGGTAGTTGCAGCGCCTTCTAACTGGCTAGAAGCAATTGCTTCTTCCATCAGTGAACTAATCAAATAGCGATCTTTGTCTTCTGAAGGAATCACAGTATCACTTTGGAGATTGCCTCCTAAGTTCAAATCAAATGAGTGCAAATACGCTTGTACAACTGCAGGGATATTTATTTTGAAACTAAAGCCTAAGGCTGGTGATATATTTAATGATTTCTGCCCAATTCGCGCTGTTTTAACAGCAGACCAAAGCTTCTGAGGGCTTATACCCCAATCAGCTGCCAAATACTTCCATTTATCATAGTAATAGTATTTTGTATCGTTGAGTTCAAACAAAAGCCTGAACTGATCTCCACTCAAACTCTCAAGAAATCCAGCATAATCGAAATTCTTGGACACAATAGGCACTTTTTCTGGCTTTTTCATAACAACTCCAAATTTCTACTAAATTAGGAGTTAATTGGAGATTTTCCAATTGAATATTCACAATAATTCCTAAAATTTAAAAAATTAGGAGTTTTTTCTGTATTGACCACCTTAATACCTATAGCACAGAGTATCATCAATTAATTGTAGCTAAACGCTCGTTCAGGTTACTTGCCTTCAGCTAAGCCACTCCAGAGAAGCTAATCCAAGTGCATTGACGAAGGCAATCCGTTCACGCGGTGCGAAGTTTCTTGGGTAATGCAAAGCGGGGCGAATCAGCAAAGCAAATTTTATGTCCTAGCTTCTGTGAATCGTGAATAATATTAAAAAAACAGCATCATTTTCTTATTTAATTATAGCAAAAAAGTATCATTCTATTTAGTTAATTATTGCTTCATAAAAAAAATAAATAGACTCACAAAAAAAAATGTCCAATTGGTGAAGTTCCTTGATTTCTAAGGAAAAGGAATTTTAGGTTTGTCTTTTACTGGATATATTTTATTGAAAAATTACCAAGCCAAGAGAGCGAATATTTTAGGTAAATGACAACACAAATAGAATAATTCCAAAAGTGGAAATTCTGACACAGCACTAAATCTGAAGGTAAGTTCAAATATCAAAACATTAATATGATTTATCTAAGAAACCTCCTTTTGCTATCGGTATTATTTATCGCATCGTGCAAAAAAGATGATCAAAAAAAGGATGGTCTATTTAGCAAACTAGATAACTACACCAAAATTCTATCAAACTCACCAAAAGATTTAAAATCTGATTTGAAAATATTGATAGAAACAAGAAATCAAATTGCAAAAAGAATTTTACAAAATGGAATAAAGAAAAAGACAATAATAAATTCTTTAGAAAATGGGAATATTGCAGAATTAAAAACAGAGTCTGGTATTTCCAATGAAGAGTTCGATTTACTAATAAATAAAATGGAAGAAATAAAATTACTTTTAACTTCAAAGTATCCAGAGGTTGACTATTATTTAAGAAATAGCTTATACAGCATGATTGTTAGTTTGCACTACAACAGGCCCCGTAATTTATTGGATTTGTGCAGCCTTATGTGTTGACACGTATTGTACTTTTAATTGATTAAAAAATGAATATATATACGTTAGTCTTACCATTAACTCTATTTATTATTGTAGGTTTTTTAAATATTTATTATAAAAATAGATTCATTTTAATAGAGTTGATACTTTCAATTTTATCATTTATCATCCTTTTTTGGGATATAATTATACATAAAAACAATAATGCATATTTTCTTATAGTAATATCAATTGTCTGGGTATCCAAATCAATAAAAGCCTTACGAAAGGGTTAACAATTAATAATCAAAGTCGAATAGTGAATTCTATTGGGCTTTGATTTAAAATATTAGCTAACCCAATATTATATTAGTAATACCAATAGTTTCCGATTAAATTCCTACGTAAGACAACCACCCTATTCTCATACCTTTATCCTATGAGAATATGTTTGCTCCTACCCATTATTTTTTCAACGTATTTTACACAAGCTCAACCAAGCATTATCGTTTTAGGAACCATTCAAGATGCGGGCTCCCCACAAATTGGATGCACCAAAGACTGTTGCAAAAACCTATTTATCAAACCAGATCATTCAAGGCAGGTTGTTTCGTTGGGATTATTTGATGCTGATACCAAAACCAGTTATTTGTTTGAAGCTACGCCTAATATAAGCGCTCAATTACGTCAATTAAAAAACAACAGCAAATCATTAACCGATTTGCCCAATGGCATTTTTCTAACACATGCACATATAGGGCATTACACAGGACTCATGTTTCTTGGTAAAGAGGCACTCAATGCCAAAAACCTACCCGTGTATGCAATGCCTAAAATGAAAAGTTTTCTTGAACAAAATGGGCCATGGAGTCAATTGGTTAGTCAACAAAATATTTTACTAAAGGAGCAAACTAATAACAAGCCCATATTTTTAAGCGATTCGCTATCGGTTACGCCAATTATAGTTCCACATAGAGATGAATATTCAGAAACAGTGGGATACCTAATTAGCGGTCCAAGAAAAAAATTACTCTTTATCCCTGATATAGATAAATGGGATAAATGGAATCAAGATATTAATGCTTTGATTGGTAAAGTTGATTATGCCTTAATTGACGCCACTTTTTTTGATGCAACAGAAATAAATAATAGACCAATAAGTGAAATACCCCATCCATTGGTAACAGAGAGTATGCAAAGGTTCAACTCATTAAAGGAATCAGAGCGGAAAAAAATTCATTTCATCCACTTTAATCATACCAATCCGCTATTAAATAGACAGAGCGCAGCTTTCAAAAAAGTAATCAAAGCTGGTTTCAATATTGCAATGCAAGGAAATATTTTTAAATTATGAGTAGATGATCTCAAAAAATGTATCAAGTCAAATTTTCTCAATACAACGCTTCAAGCTCTCTCTCCATGGTTTTAATGCTATCCCAAATACAGTAGCAATCTGCTGAACATCCATCACTGAATAGGCAGGCCTTTTGGCTGGTGTAGGAAAATCGGAAGAAGGGATAGGCAAAACATTTGTTAAAAGACCGGCTTCTTCTTTGATAGCTTGAGCAAATTGGAACCAAGTAATGGCCCCAGTATTGCTGTAATGATAAATGCCTGATGCATGATTACCCTTTGCAAGAGACTCAATGATTTGCATAATCGCCTCAGCTAAATCCGCTGCATAAGTTGGGCATCCTTCTTGGTCGTTTACCACTTTAATTTCGGGGCGCTCCTTCATTAAACGCAACATGGTTTTTACAAAATTATTTCCATGCGCACTATACACCCAAGATGTTCGAATAATAATAGCGGAGGCATTATTGGTAAGGGCCAATTGTTCTCCAATGGCTTTAGTTGCCCCATAATAATTTACTGGATCTGTAGGAGTATCCACTTTATACGGGGCAGTTCCATTTCCATTGAAAACATAATCAGTAGAAATCGTAATTAACTTACAATTAAATTCCTCGCAACAAGCAGCAATTTCTCCCACTACAGTAGCATTAATTGCCATTGCAGCATCTTGATCAGTTTCAGCTTTATCCACGGCTGTGTAAGCAGCACAATTGATAAAATACTGTGGCATTGTTGCTTCAAAAAATGGATGAACACTAGAAATATTCGATAAATCCAATTGAGTGCGATCGGTAAAAATAAATTGGTACCGATCTTCAAAAGCAGAAGCCAATTGTTGCAGTTCCCATCCTAGTTGTCCATTCTTTCCAGTAACTACAATAATTGGCTTCATATAAAACTTCTAAAATTATTTACCTGTATAAAATTCTTTGGGTTGCTTAGACCATTCTTCTTTTGGTAAAGATTTAAAATACTCATAAGTCTTCGCCAAACCTTCTGCCCGCTCTACTTTTGGCTCCCAACCTAAAATAGATTTTGCCTTGGAAATATCTGGTTTTCTTTGTTTAGGATCATCTACCGGTAATTCTTTGTAAATTATTTTAACAGAAGATCCAGTTAGTTTTAATACTTCTTCTGCAAAATCCTTTAAAGTAATTTCATGTGGATTACCAATATTCACTGGCATAGTATAATCACTCATTAACAAACGATAGATCCCTTCAATTAAGTCATCAACATAACAGAAAGAACGGGTTTGACTACCATCACCAAAAACGGTTAAGTCTTCTCCACGCAATGCTTGACCAATAAAAGCTGGTAGTGCTCTACCATCGTTCAGCCTCATTCTAGGACCATAGGTATTGAAAATGCGCACAATGCGTGTTTCAACTCCATGAAAAGTATAATAAGCTCTAGTGATAGATTCCATGAAACGCTTGGCTTCGTCGTACACTCCTCTTGGTCCTACCGGATTTACATTACCCCAATATTCTTCTGTTTGTGGATGCACCATTGGATCTCCGTAAACTTCACTGGTTGATGCAACCAACATTCTTGCACCCTTTGCCTTGGCTAATCCTAAACAATTATGTGTTCCTAATGCACCTACTTTTAAGGTTTGAATAGGAATCTTTAAATAGTCAATTGGGCTAGCTGGAGATGCAAAATGCAAGATATAATCAATAGGTCCTGGAACATGAATGAACTTGGAAACATCGTGGTGATAAAATTCAAAATCTTCCAACTTAAAAAGGTGATCAATATTGCGGAGGTCCCCTGTAATTAGGTTGTCCATTCCCACTACTTTGAACCCTTCTTTAATAAAGCGATCACATAAATGTGAACCTAAAAATCCGGCAGCACCGGTAATTAAAACACGTTTTTGAGACATAATTGTTTTTTTAGTGGCGTCCAATGCTTTCGTAATGATAGCCCATGTCGGTAATATATTTTACTTCAAATAAGTTTCTTCCATCAAATATGACTTTGCCCTTTAACAAGCTATCAATCACTTCAAAATCAGGCGTTCTGAACTCACTCCACTCCGTTGCAATAACCAAGGCATCTGCATTTTTTAAGGCCCCGTATTGGCTATCGGCATATTTAATTTTATCACCAATGGTGTTTTTCACATTCGGCATAGCTTCTGGATCATAGGCAGTAACTGTTGCACCTGCTGCTACCAATGCATCAATCAAGTACAAAGCTGGCGCTTCCCTAATATCATCTGTGTTGGGTTTGAAGGCCAATCCCCATAAAGCAAAATGCTTCCCTTTTAAATCGCCCTTAAAGTATTTCTCAATTTTAGGAATCAAGTGCAATTTCTGCGCTTCGTTTACTTCTTCAACAGCTTTTAAAATCTTGAATTCATAATTCACTTCTTCAGAAGACATAATTAAAGCCTGCACATCTTTAGGAAAACAACTTCCACCATATCCAATACCTGGAAATAAGAATCGTTTACCAATGCGATCATCTGATCCAATTCCTCTTCTAACCATGTCTACGTCTGCACCCACTTTTTCACAGAGTTGTGCAATTTCATTCATGAAAGAAATTTTGGTAGCCAAAAAAGAGTTGGCCGCATATTTGGTTAACTCTGCAGATTTCTCATCCATAAAAATCACTGGATTACCCTGACGAACAAATGGAGCATACAAATCAGCCATTAATTTTTTTGCTCTTTCAGATTGGGTACCAACTACCACTCGATCTGGCTTCATAAAATCGTCTACCGCTACCCCTTCTCTTAAAAACTCTGGGTTACTCACTACATCAAATTCACCTTTGTAGTTTTCAGCAACTGCTGCGTGTACCTTCGCTGCAGTTCCCACAGGCACAGTACTTTTATCAACCAAAACTTTATAATCGGTCATGATTTTACCAAGGTCTTTTGCAACCCCTAAAACATAACGTAAATCCGCAGCGCCGCCTTCTCCGGGAGGAGTTGGTAAAGCTAAAAACACAATTTCCGCATCTTTAACACCTTCAGCCAAATTAGTGGTAAATGTTAAACGGCCTTCTCTTAAATTTCGTAAAAATATTTTTTCTAAGCCTGGCTCGTAAATGGTAATTTCTCCTTTAGACAGCTTTTCTACTTTTTTCTGGTCAATATCAATACAGGTAACTTTATTCCCGGTTTCTGAGAAACAAGTACCTGTTACTAATCCAACATATCCTGTTCCTACTACTGCAATTTTCATAATTGATTATTTATTAATAAAGTTTAAAACATGTGTGCTTATGTAATTTAATTGTTCTGCTGACATTTCAGTATGAACAGGAAGAGAAATTACGGAATTTGTTAATGCATCAGTTACTGGAAGTAAAATTTCTTTTAAGCCAAAGGAGGCAAACATATCTTGCTTGTGCCCAGGCACAGGGTAATAAATCATGGAGGGGATTTTATGCTCCGCCAAATAAGCCACCAAACCCTCTCGGTCAACCCCCTTTAATTGTAAAGTATATTGATGATAAACATGGGTACTAAAATCAGCCACAAATGGCGTTACAATTGACGGATGATTAGCAAATGCTTTATTGTAAAAATCAGCCACGGCTTGCCTTGCAGCATTGTACTGATCTAATTTTTTGAGCTTAATATTCAACACTGCTGCTTGTATAGAATCTAACCTCGAATTACAACCCACCACTTCATGATAGTATCTTTTCTGTTGACCATGATTGGCAATCATTTTCATTTGATGAGCCAAGGCATCATCATTGGTAAAAATGGCTCCCCCATCCCCATAAGCCCCCAAGTTTTTAGAGGGATAAAAACTAGTTGCCCCAATGGTTCCAATGGTTCCAGTCTTCTTTTTGGTACCATCAGAAAAAGTATATTCACAACCAATGGCTTGTGCATTGTCTTCAATCACAAATAATCCAAACTCTTTGGCAATAGCCATAATTTCTTCCATAGGTGCCGCATGCCCGTATAAATGAACAGGTACTATGGCTTTTGTTTTTGGAGTAATGGCTTTACGCACAGATTCAGGATCAATACAAAAAGTATGAGGATCTACTTCTACAAAAACTGGAGTTAACTTCAGCAATGCCACAACTTCAGTAGTAGCGATATAGGTAAAAGAAGGAGTAATAACTTCATCCCCCGGTTGTAATCCCAACGCCATCATAGCTATTTGTAAGGCATCGGTTCCGTTTGCACAAGGAATAGTATGCTTTACATCTAAATATGCTCCTAATGATTGGGTAAACTGTTGAACAGCTTTTCCGTTAATATAAGCTGCTGTATCTAACACTTCGTGAATGGCAGCATCCACTTCAGGTTTAATGGCAAGGTATTGTGAATGGGTATCTACCATTTGAATGGGCCGCATAGTATAAATTTATATGCAAAATTACTACAAAATCAACAACAAAGATTTGAGTGTACATTTGTTCTTGCATGAAATGGGCATACTTTTTTTTCATTCGGCTTTATCCTTTAATGGCAAAGCTTTTAGCTCCCTTTAATTCCAAAGCGGCATTATGGGTAAAGGGGCGAAAAGGATTGATGCCATGTATAAAAACAGCCATGCAATTAAATGACCAACCCATAATTTGGATGCATGCTGCCTCCCTCGGAGAATTTGAACAAGGCTTGCCTGTAATAGAATCTATAAAAAAACAATATCCCCAACACCGTTTATTGGTTACTTTTTTTTCGCCATCTGGCTATGAAGTAAGAAAATATCATCCATTAGCCGACTGGGTATTTTACTTGCCCATGGATAGCCCAATCAATGCTGTTGAGTTTATTACTGCAGTAAAACCTGCTATTGCTTTGTTCATCAAATATGAATTCTGGTATTTTTATTTATCCCAATTGAAGAAGCATCAAATTCCTACTCTGTTGGTATCAGGAATATTTAGACGAGAGCAGTTATTTTTTAAATGGTATGGAGGATTTTATCGAAAAATGCTTTTGAAATTTACCCATATTTTTGTTCAAGATAAAGGTTCTGCTGATTTGATTAAAGACCTTGTACAACCCAATAGTATCTCTATTTCTGGTGATACCAGATTCGACAGGGTACTTACCATTGCTGCCGCAAGAAAGCAGTTCCCCATCATTGAGCAATTTTGTGCCAATCATCCAATTATAATTGCCGGAAGTACTTGGAGTGAAGACGACAAAGTATTGCAACATTTTACAAAGGTCCATCGCAATGCAAAATTCATTATAGCACCTCATCAAATTAGCCGGGAAAGATTAGCCGAATGCATGCAGCGTTATCCTTCGCCTATTCTACTTTCTGAATTTGAATCTTTATCTAGCAATCAACTAAACAATTTTCAAACCCTTATAATTGACAATGTTGGCATGTTAAGTTCATTGTATTATTATGCAACCATTGCATTTATTGGAGGGGGATTTACTAATGAAGGAATTCACAACACCCTTGAAGCTGCAGTTTTTGGAAAGCCTGTTGTATTTGGACCAGTTTATGATAAGTATTTAGAAGCAGTAGAAATGGTTGAAATTGGCGCAGCTTTTAGTGCAGAAACGGCGCTTGAAATGGAAGTTTTGTTAGATGAATTACTTAATAATAGTGACGCGATAACAAAAGCCGGCCAGGCTGGAGCCTTTTATGTTTCTACTAATGCAGGAGCGTCCAATAAAATTCTTGATTATATTCAGGCAAATCTTCTCTTGATCAATTGATCAAAAAGTTGCACAGTAGGATTGTCTTCTAACCAGCTTAGCTTCACTTTTAATTCTCGTTGAATCCAATATTGGGCTTCTGGAAAAATATTAAAACTGTTGATGGTTTTAATGCTTCGCTCATACATATTCTCATCTCCCCTAAACAAATGATTAATAAATAAATAGCGATCATTAATACTGATGGCTTTTTTTAAATCACGAACTGGAGTTTCGTCTAACATGGTTGAAACCTCCACAGCATACTCATTTAAATGCTCATTCATTTCTGGAATATCCAATGCCAATAACTCATTAATTTCTTTAACTGGTTCAACTGCTACTTCTGCTTTAACCGGCTGATGAATTAAAGTAGGAATATCTGCATATTCGCCAAATAAAAATCCAGATGCTTCCTCTTTTTTGTTCGATTGCTTTGGAGTACTATGTATAAATTGAGGCATTTCATTTGGAGAAGAAACTGCCACTTGGGGCATTACTACAGCCACTTTTGCTTTATTAGTAATTATGGGTTTCAGCATTTGTAATTCGGCCAATAACAATTGAGCAGTAATAGCTAATTTATCCGCATCCGCTTGCTGATTATACTGTTCTTGTAATTTATTTATTAAAGTGCCTACTCTTTCCATAGGAAGCAATACTTTTGGGGGTGACCAAAGGAGCCGTCTAATGGTCTAAAACGAATTTTAAGCTATTTTATTGTTACATGTTTATAGAACCAAATTTATCAGGAGAACGAAGGGGTTGGATTGAAGTCATTTGTGGAAGCATGTTTAGTGGCAAAACAGAGGAATTAATCAGAAGACTCAAACGTGCAAAAATTGCTAACTTAAAAGTGGAGATATTCAAGCCCGCTGTAGACAAGCGATACGACGAAAACGATGTAGTTAGCCATGATGCCAATGTAATTACTTCTACCCCAATTGAGAATTCACAAACGATACTGTTAATGGCCCAAGACGTTGATGTGGTGGGCATAGATGAAGCACAGTTTTTTGACGCGGAAATTGTGTCGGTTTGTGAAAAGCTAGCATTAAAAGGGGTAAGGGTTATCGTGGCTGGTTTAGATATGGATTATATGGGTAAACCGTTTGGTCAAATGCCCAACTTATTGGCAACCGCAGACTACATTACAAAGCTCCACGCTATCTGTATGAAATGTGGCAATATTGCCAATATATCTTATAGAAAAACCAACGAGGAAAGTCAGGTTTTGTTGGGAGAAAAAGAAACCTACGAACCCCGTTGCAGAAATTGTTTTCATGAGTAGCAGCAAATTAATATTAGCCCTAGTAAAAAAAGATTTACTGTTAGAAGCAAGACAACAGTACAGCTTTTATGGTGTGTTATTATATATCGCTTCTACTACTTTCGTAGTGTACCTTACCATGGGTCAACCAGAAGAAAAAGTATGGAATGGCCTTTTTTGGGTACTGCAATTATTTGTATGCATCAATGCAGTAGCTAAAAGTTTTCTACAAGAAAACAAGGGCAGAATGTTGTACTACTACTCTATTGCTTCTCCTACCCATTTTGTGTTGTCAAAACTATTGTTCAATGCAATATTGATGCTATTCATGAATATACTGAGCCTTGGCATTTTCACATTATTATTAGGCAATCCAATTATTCGAATGGGAGAATTCATACTCATTAGTATATTAGGAGGTATAAGTCTAAGCTTAGTATTCAGTTTTCTTGCAGCAATTGCAGCTAAGGCTCAGCAACAAGCTGCCATGATGGCTATCATGGGCTTCCCCATTATTATTCCTCAACTATTGTTATTAACCAAAGTTTCTGCTGCAGCATTTACTTCGGCCATTCAAAACGGGTGGTGGCAAATGGTTGGTTTACTAGGGGCCCTTGATACAATGGTTATTGCACTCGCCATTATTTTATTCCCTTTTCTTTGGAAAGACTGATCTGTAGAAGTTAAAACCGCAAGTGTCTTACGGTAAGCCCATTATTAATTAATTGCTTTAAAGAATCAATCCCAATCTTTAAGTGCTTGTCTACAAATTGAGCAGTTACTTTAGAATCACTGGCTTCCGTTTTTACGCCCTCTGGTATCATTGGTTGATCACTTACTAAAAGTAAAGCTCCGGTTGGAATTTTATTATAGAACCCTACTGTAAAAATGGTAGCTGTTTCCATATCAATGGCATATGCCCTCACTTTTTGTAAGTATTCTTTAAACTCTTCGTCGTGCTCCCAAACCCTTCTGTTGGTGGTATATACCGTACCAGTCCAATAATCTACTTCGTAATCGCGAATGGTGGTAGAAATTGCTTTCTGCAAAGCAAACGCTGGCATTGCTGGAACTTCAGGCGGGAAATAGTCATTCGAAGTACCTTCTCCTCTTATAGCTGCAATGGGTAAGATAAGATCCCCTAATTTATTTCTACGCTTTAATCCGCCGCATTTGCCCAAGAATAATACCGCTTCTGGTTCTATGGCAGTTAGTAAGTCCATGATGGTTGCAGCACCGGGGCTTCCCATTCCAAAATTGATGATGGTAATTCCATCTGCAGTGGCACATTGCATCGGACGGTCCAATCCCACCACTGGAACATTGTTCCATTCTGCAAACATTTTTACATAATTACTAAAATTGGTTAGCAAAATATATTTACCAAAATTTTCTAGAGTTTCACCTGTATAGCGAGGCAACCAATTGTTCACAATTTCTTCTCTTGATTTCATATTCAACAGTTTAACTTGTAAATATACAAAATAGTACTCATTTTTACAGCAAAGCACCGCTTAACCATGTTTATTACATTTCCTGACTATCATCCTAAATTAAAAACAACCGACCTAAAAACACAGGTTTGGTGCATAGTCAGAAAGAAATGGGTGATGTTTACTAAAGAGGAATGGGTAAGGCAGAGTTGGTTGAATTATTTGATTGAAGTGATGAAATACCCTGCTTCATTAATTGCTGTTGAAAAAGAAATTCATTTAGGTGAACTCAAAAAACGTTTTGATATAGTTGTATTTTCAAATTTTTTACCTTGGATGATAATAGAATGCAAGGAAATGAATACTTCAATTAATGAAGATACTGTCAAGCAAGTAATGATATATAATATAAGATTAAAAGCGCCTTTCATGATTATTAGTAATGGTAAAAATACAATTGGAGTGTTAATTAAAGAAGGCAGAATTTATAGATTATCATCATTACCGTTAATACAATAGTTGAGTAAAATATTTAAAAAAATATGGAATTTTTTATATACATTTTT
>NCGN01000012.1 GCA_002281575.1 Sphingobacteriia bacterium 28-36-52 | reverse complement strand
CAATAACATATGTTGAGATATTTTTTTATAATTATATTTTTATTTTTGCATGATATTGTTGTTTCTCAAAATCAAATTATTGAAAAGGGGAGTATCATATTTGAGCGAAAAATTAATACTTATGCAATTTTGCCAGAAATAATTGGGGAGTCTGGTATAGTTGCCAAAGATGATTTACCTAGGTTTTTTCAGAAATATAAAACTGAACATCCACAATTTTGGTTAGATAGTTTTAAATTGATTTTTAGTCAGGATTCTACTTTGTATCAGCCAGCTGGAACTATTTCTCCTTTTCTGCATGGTACTGGGATTCCAATGGCTGAGAAAAATGAAGTTCTTATTGATTTAACACGCTTTCAATATATTGCTGAAAAAAATGCATATAATGAACCCAGGGTAATAAGTGATTCATTTCCTAGAATTCGATGGAAACTTACTGATGAGACTCGTGATATTGCTGGATTTGAGTGTAGGAGGGCGAATGCTTTGATTAATGACTCTGTTTATTTAGTTGCTTTTTATACTGATGCCATCAAGACTAAAGGAGGCCCTGAACTTTTTAACGGTTTGCCAGGTATGATACTTGGAGTAGCCATTCCTCATTATCATATTACTTATTTCGCTACGCGTGTTGATACACAAATGTTTTTGGAGAAAATGGCTAGTCCTAATTTCATTTATGAGAAGAGAAAGGTTAAGCAAATAGATTATACCAATGAGATGATAAACTATCTTAAAGACAAAAAATTAAATAGTCCTTGGATGAAAGTCTTTATTGGGTTTTAGAATTGAAGAAACTCTTTAAAGACTGTAAATATTTATTTTATAACCTGAACTTTTACATTTGAATGCTGCTGAAATGATTTTACGAAAGTAGATTTGTCTGCTATCTTTCCTTCGGGATCATATACAACGAAGAGTTTCATTATTTCTTTAGGATATTTAGTAATGTCTGCTGCAATTTCATCCGTTATTTTGCTTTTCTGTGTTGCACGTTTGATGTATTTAGCCTCAATAAAAAGACTATATTCATCGAATGAGTGGTCTGGTATAGTGATGAAAACTCGATTCTCAAAATGATACAGGCAGGTGCAAAAGGTTATATAACTAAGAATAACAATCCAGAAAAGCTAAGGGAAGCAATCGATACATTATATGAGAAAGGGGTTTATCTTCCTGAATCCTTGTCTGAAAAAATATTCAGCAGAATAAAGAATAATTTACTTTTTAGTGAAAGCAAGTCAGCCTTTCTTAATGAAAAAGAAAAAGTGTTCTTATCATTTTTATGTAAGGAGCTATCCTACCAGGAAATAGCTGATAAGATGTTTCTAAGTCCTAGGACTATTGATGATTATAGAAAAAAAATATGCAAAAAGTTGAATGTACAGGGTAAATCAGGATTGATTGTTTATGCAATGAATAATGGTTTGAAATAGATATTAAATAGTTTGAAAAAGTGAAAGATCAACTAAATCAAAGATAGCTTTGCCTTTACCCTGAAGATGAAAAGTGTAAGATTTTTTATTGATTTTATTGAATCAGCAAGTAAGTGATTCCCAAAGAATTGAAAAAGTCAAAGTTGATTTTGTGGTTGAAAAGTATTATCGATTAGATTGTATTCTTAAATATTTATCTCAATGTTTGTTTCTAATTTATTCTGTTGATAGACAACCTAGAAGACAATAAATCGAAATAGTGCTGAAAATCAGCGCTATTCTTAAAAATTGTATTTGTCTGGGATTGTCGGCTCCACTTCGCTACGCCGACTTCCCACCGCACTGACCTTACCCAAATCTCTGTAAAATTTTCAGTGGTTTTTTTTAGTTTAATCTCGTGAGCGGAAGTACTCGCTTTGCTCGTTGTAATGCAATTCGTTCAAGCTCAACCAAGCAAGCTTGTCTCGCTTTCACTCTTGCATTACGATTTCTTCCGCTCACATACATGCATAAAAAAAGCTCCGAATTTCTTCGGAGCTTTGTGATCCCGCTGGGACTCGAACCCAGGACCCATACATTAAAAGTGTATTGCTCTACCAACTGAGCTACAGAATCTTAAAGATTTCGTTGCCGTTATCTTTAATTTGGGTTGCAAAAATAAGATAAATAAAACTTCAGCCAAATTTTTATTGATTTTTTTTAGATTTTTTATTCTGCTGTTAAGGTTTTCTTTAATGTAAATTTGATGTATATAAACAATTAAATCATGTTCGAGTTCAAGAATAAAGTGGTGGTAATCACTGGTGGATCAGAAGGAATCGGGAAAGCATTGGTATCCTTATTTATAGAATCAGGTGCAAAAGTGGCCACTTGTGGAAGAAACTATGATAAGTTATACCAGTTACAATCTGCCTATTCAGGTAAGCCATTGGTGATTCATACTGCAGATGTGAGCAAGGAACAAGATTGCATCAATTTTATTCAATTGGCAGTTAAGCAGTTTGGCACGATTGATATTTTAATCAATAATGCAGGAGTGTCTATGCGATCTGAAGTAGAAGAAGTAGAATTTGATGCCATTCGAAAAGTTATGGATATTAATTTCTGGGGAACCGTTTACTGCACCAAATTGGCATTGCCTTTTATCATGAAGAACAAAGGAACCATTGTAGGAGTTTCATCCATTGCAGGTTATAGAGGCTTGCCCGGTCGTAGTGGTTATTCTGCGTCTAAATATGCAATGAATGGTTGGTTAGAAAGTTTAAGAACGGAATTACTAGATTCTGGAACTAATGTGATGTGGGTTTGTCCTGGTTTCACAACTTCAAATATTCGCAATGCTGCATTGGATAAAGCGGGTAAGCCCAATGGGGAAACTAAAATGGCAGAAGATAAAATGATGCCTGCAGCGGAATGTGCTCAACATATAGCCAAAGCAATTGCAAAAAGAAAGCGAACATTGGTACTTACTTTCACTGGAAAGCGCACTGTTTTTATGAATAAATTTTTCCCTTCCTTAACCGATAAATTAGTTCGAAAGTTTTTCTATAAAAACGGGGAGTTGGCAAAATAATACAATAGGGTTTTTCGTTAGCATAAAAGCATGCCTATACTGACCCTGAGTTCCGATATTGGCCAGCGAGACTTTATCGTTGGTGCCATCAAGGGGCAGTTTTTGCAATCGATCCCAGATTTGAATATTGCTGATATTTCGCATTATTTATCTCAAACCAATCTTCCTTTAGCCGCATATATTTGTGGGAATGCCTTTAAATTTTATCCAACGGGTACATTTCATTTGGTTTTGGTAAATGTATTTGAGTCTGAAACCAATCATTTTTTAATTGCACATTGGAATGGCCAGAATATTATTTGTGCAGACAATGGTTTGATTACCATGATTACAGGCGTAAAGCCTGCTCAAATTATTAGAGTACCTGTATCGCCCAATGCAGGATTATTAACTATTACAGCCGATTTAGTGGCTGCAGTGAGCAATATTTTTAAACAAGGTAGGGTAACTGCAGCTGGAACAGTTACACAAGAAATGGTAGAGAAATATCCTTTAAAGCCTACTGTTGGTGAGAACTGGATTGAAGGGCAAATATTATTTATTGACAATTTTGAGAATGTGGTGATTAATATTACCCAGAAAGACTTTGAAGAACATGGAAAAGGGAGACGTTTTAAAATCATGTTCAAACGCAATGAAATGATTGAAAGAATCAGCGATAACTATGCTTCTGTTGCAGAACATGGTAAAATTGCCTGGTTTAATTCGGCTGGATACCTTGAAATTGCCCTAAGAAATGGCAATATGGCTGGGCTATTTGGATTACAAGGGTATAATGAACATATGCAACAATCGGGTGTTTCTAACGGAAATAAATGGTTTTACCAGACCATTCGCATATTCTTTGAATAAACATAGTATTTTCGCATCCGCAAAACCAATATTTATCAATTTTAATTAATACTGTTACCATGGCGTATGATGTAATTGTTCTGGGAAGTGGTCCTGGTGGATACCCCGCAGCAATCCGTGCTTCTCAGCTAGGATTTAAAGTGGCCATCATTGAAAAAGAAAGTTTAGGTGGAGTTTGTTTAAACTGGGGTTGTATACCTACCAAAGCGCTTATTAAAAGTGCTCAAGTGTACGACTATATGAAACATAGTGCCAACTACGGAATCAACGCCACAGGCGTTCAACACGATTTTGGTGCAGTAGTTAAAAGAAGTCGTGGTGTTGCCGATAAAATGAGCAAGGGTGTTCAATTTCTAATGAAAAAGAACAAGATTGATGTAATTATGGGCTATGGTAAAATTAAAGCCAAGGGCCAGATTGAAGTAACCGCAGCAGATGGTAGCAAGCAAGTTGTAGAGGGAAAGCATATTGTAATTGCAACTGGTGGTAGAAGCCGCGCTTTGCCTAATCTTCCGCAAGATGGTAAAAAAGTAATTGGTTACCGCGAAGCTATGGTTTTGCCTGAGCAACCTAAGTCTATGATTGTGGTAGGTAGTGGTGCCATTGGCGTTGAGTTTGCCTATGTGTACAATAGCATGGGTACCAAAGTAACTATTGTAGAATTCATGCCTAGAATTGTACCTGTTGAAGATGAAGACATTTCTAAAGAATTAGAAAAGCAATATAAGAAGCAAGGCATTGAAATCATGACCAATGCATCTGTTGAATCATTAGATACCAGTGGTGCTGGGGTTAAAGCTACTGTTAAAAAGCAAGATGGTTCAATCGTTGTATTAGAAGCAGATGTGGTTTTAAGTGCAGTGGGTGTTGTGGCGAATATTGAAAATATTGGCTTAGAAGAAAATGGTATTAAAACCGAAAAAGGAAAAGTTATAGTAGATAAATTCCAGCAAACATCAGTGCCGGGTATTTATGCCATTGGAGATTGTTCTCCTGGACAAGCTTTGGCGCATGTTGCTGCTAAAGAAGGAATCAATGCTGCTGAACATATTGGTTATACCGAAAAGAAATTCCATCATTTACCTGAAGCCATGGATTACAACAATATCCCTGGTTGTACTTACTGTATTCCTGAAATAGCGAGTGTGGGTTATACAGAAAAAGCAGCTAAAGATGCTGGATACGAAATTAAAGTAGGTAAGTTCCCATTCATGGCAAGTGGTAAAGCAAGTGCTGCTGGTGCAACCGAAGGTTTTGTAAAAGTAATTTACGATGCTAAATACGGTGAGTTCTTGGGCTGTCATATGATTGGTACCAATGTAACCGAAATGATTGCTGAGGCGGTGGTGGCTCGTAAGTTAGAAACTACTGCTCATGAAATCTTAAATGCGGTTCACCCTCACCCAACTATGAGCGAAGGCTTAAAAGAAGCTACTGCAGCTGCTTACGGTGAAGCTATTGACATTTAATTTTAAGCTCCTTTGATAAGGCGGCTTTAATCAACCTATATACTTCCCAGTTACCCTTGTAACTGGGATTTTTTTTGCTCATAAGTCAATCCCAGCTTATCTACCAACTGGTTGGTATTTATTGTTTTTTATATATTTTATGCAGATTACTTGGTATCTTGTACTTGTAATCCTGCTGACTAGTGACCCCCTAACTAAAAAATCAGCGCAACCGTACAAACCTATGAGTCTATTGAAAGTAGATCAATTGCTTCCAGAGCAATTATTGAATTCATTGATTTTTTCTGTAGTCGTTACCGACTTATCAGGAAGGTTCTTGTATGTGAATCCCTTATTCCAACACAAGTTTGCGCATATTTCTACTACGTTAACGAATAATCATTTTGCCGATACAGTTTATGCTGAAGATGTGAAAGCTTGTAACGAAGCTGCTAAAGAATGTATTCGGAATCCGGAGAAGCCAGTGGCTATTACAGTAAGAAAAGCATGTGAAGGAGAAGAGTTTTTCTGGACCCATTGGGAAATTTCTGCTGTTAAAAATGAATTGGGTTATGTAGTGGGGATTATGTCTGTAGGGCACGATATCACCACCACCGAAACCAATAACAGCAAGGCAGTTGAATTATCTCAAAGCAGGGCTTACTTAGATGAGCAAGCAGTTGAATCCATTCAATCGAATGTAGTTAATATTACTCCTGCTGTTCGTCAAGAAGAATTATCTGAGGAAGAAGTGACCAGGATGGCATTGGTGGCGCACAATACAACCAATGCAGTAGTGATTACCGATAAAGAAGAAAATATTATCTGGGTGAACGAGGGTTTCAATAGAATCATCGGTTATACTGCTGAAGAAGCAAAGGGTAAGAATATATTTTTCTATTTAAATCAATCTGGAGTAGAAGAAAAAATAAATAAACGCATTCGTTATTCTATCGAAAATAAATTGGCTTTTGTTGAAGAGGTACAAGTAAGCAACAAAAACAATAAAACCATTTGGTTAGAGATTGATTGTAAGCCATTATTTGATGAAGCAGACAGGCATATTGGTTTCATGTCTATAGAAAACGATATTACCAAACGTAAGAATGCCGAGAAAGAACAGCAAGAAACTTTGCAAAGGCTTTCGTTGGCCACCGACTCTGCACAAATTGGTGTATGGGAAGTAGACTTGGCAGATGGTACTACTTTTTGGGACGAGAAAATGTATGATCTCTATGGCTTTGCCAAAGACACGCCTTTTCCTCCTTACAAAATTTTCAAAAAAGCCATGCACCCAGACGATAAGGAGATGATGAAGAATATCCTGACTAGGTTGTCTGAAGGTAAAAAGTCGATTGATTCAACGGTGTATAGAATTACCATGCCGAATGGTAAGATCAGGTATATTGAAGCCCATGCGATTGTTCAGAAAAATGCAGAGGGAAAACCGATACGTTTGATTGGTACGAACCGTAATATCACTGATGATGTGGCAGTGCAAGAAAAAATGAAAACCCAAAACAAAGTATTAAGGGATATCGCTTTTATTCAGTCGCATGAAGTAAGACGTCCGTTGGCGAATATTTTAGGGGTAATTGAAGTACTCAACAGTAGTAACTCTGTTCACAATAAAGAAATCTTTGATCACTTAATTGAGAGTGCCAACGAATTAGACATGCAAATCAGAAGCATTGTTAAGAAGACCAATAACTTAGACGGTATATTCTCTAACGGTTAAATACTTTTTTCAATAAATCTGTTGCTCTTGCAGCTGGGTTCTGTCTAATATTTTTCTCTTCTAAAGCAATCTGCGAATAAATTCCTGTAAGTGCTTTTTCAGTTACATAATCACTTAAAGAGGGGTTCAATTTTCTTAAACTAAATTTATTGTAAGCGTTCACCAATGTAGACCAGTGTTTAGTAGCATCTGTTTTTTGTAAAGATGTTTCTATAATGGGCTTAAAAGCATTGGTTAATGGTACCGTGGTACTTGTTTTTAAATAAGCCGTAGCTGCCGTATCTGCTCCCTTTAAAATATTCACTGCATCTGTTACGGTTAAATCTTTTATTGCAGACACAAATATGGGGGCAGCTGTTTTACAAGCATCTTCTGCAGCCCTATTGATGCTTAAAATGGCTTCATCTACTTGTTTGCCCATTCCAACCGATCTTAATGTTGATTCAATTTTTTGGGCTTCTGGGGGCAATAATATTTTTAATGCAGCATTCTTAAAAAATCCATCAGGTTGGGCCAATGCAGCAGTTCCTTTTTCTGCGCCAATAGTGAGTGCCTGTTTAAGGGCGTTAGCAATTTCATTGCTGCTATTTGTTGGAGTTGATTGTTGAGTAAGTAGTTTACTCTTTTGTTGAATCAGTTCTTTTAATGTTTGGGCAAATAAAGGTTGGCCCCCTGTTGTTAACAGCAGGATGAATACTATTTTTTTCATTGTCTAATTATAATTTAGTCACTACTTCACGCAACTTTACCAGTTGCTCTAATAGGGTAGGTAGCAAATTCAATGCCAGCATATTGGCACCATCGCTTTTTGCTACTGCAGGATTGGGATGTGTTTCTATAAATAATCCCATTGCACCTGTTGCTATGGCTGCTTTTGCAATGGTTCCTATCATTGCTGGATTGCCTCCAGTAACACCACTGGTTTGATTGGGTTGTTGTAAAGAGTGGGTACAATCCATTACTACTGGCGTTCCATGCGATTGCATGATCGGAATATTTCTATAGTCTACTACTAAGTCTTGGTAACCAAATGTATTTCCTCGTTCTGTTAAAAGGATCTGTTGATTTCCCGCTTTTTGAATTTTTTCCACCGCAAATTTCATGGATGCTCCACTTAAGAATTGTCCTTTTTTAACATTTACTATTTTGCCTGTGATTGCAGCTGCTTCTAATAAATCAGTTTGTCTGCACAAAAATGCAGGTATTTGAAGTATATCAATGAATGGTGCAGCCATTGCAGCTTCTTCGTGGGCATGAATATCGGAAGTGGTAGGAAGGCCATATTTTTGGCCTACTTTTTTAATTAAGGATAAACCATTTTCATCACCAATACCAGTAAAAGAGTTGGCGCTTGTTCTATTGGCTTTTCTGTAGCTGGCTTTAAAAACATAAGGGATACCCAATTGTTTACAAGTGTTACTCACTGTATCTGCAATCTCCATTACAATTTCTTCGGACTCAACCACACAAGGGCCTGCAATTAGAAAAAAAGAATCGGGATTGTATTGCTGATTTTTAAATAAGTCTTGCAAAAAATTAGGCAACATATAATAAAATTTGTACTTGATTAGATAAAACAAAAGTAACGGAATTGTCATTCATTTTTTCGTTTCTTTGCTGCCTAAACAAATTGCTATGCCTGCTAGAAAAGATAAAATTTTGGTGATTGGTGCGTCTGGCCAAATTGGGGTGGAGCTTACACTTGCTTTAAGAAAACAATACGGAAACAATAATGTGGTTGCATCTGATTTGAGAGAAGAGAATCCTTTGCTAAAAGGAACTGGACCTTATGTGAGCATGGATGTGATGAACAAAGAGATGTTACATGTACAAGTAATTAGACAAAATATCACACAGATTTATTTATTGGCTGCTATACTTTCTGCAACAGGAGAGAAGAATCCTAATTTGGCTTGGCACTTGAATATGCAAGGCTTATTGAATGTTTTGGATATTGCCCGTGAAGAAAAATTACATAAAGTATATTGGCCAAGTAGTATTGCTGTATTTGGTCCTACTTCTCCTAAACAACTATGTCCACAACAAACCGTAATTGAACCAACAACAGTTTATGGTATTAGTAAATATGCTGGAGAGTTCTGGTGTAATTACTATTTTAATAGATATGGGGTAGATGTTAGAAGTATTCGCTACCCTGGATTAATCAGTTACAAATCTGCACCTGGTGGGGGCACTACTGATTATGCGGTTGAAATTTATACAGAAGCGTTGGAACAAAAAAAATACAATTGCTTTTTATCTGAAGATACTTATTTGCCAATGATGTATATGCCCGATGCTATAAGGGCAACTTTAGAATTAATGAATGCACCTGCTGATCAAATTTCTGTTAGAACATCTTATAATGTTTCGGGCATGAGTTTTTCACCTAAAGAAATTGGGGCAAGCATTCAAGCCCATATTCCTGATTTTACTATGACTTATAAACCCGATTCAAGACAACAAATTGCAGACAGTTGGCCGCAAAGCATTGACGATTCTGTCGCAAACAAAGATTGGGGCTGGAAGCCCCAATACGATTTGTCTTTAATGACGAAAGATATGTTAGAAAACCTGCGCAAATAGCGCAGGTTTTATTTTTATGAATGACGGTAGAAAAGAGTTCAAATTGATTTAGAATCGAATTCCTAAACCTAAATTTAATCCTCTGATACCTGCCCATGGTCCATCAGAAACAATTTGAGCACCGCTAGCATTTACAGTAGAAGTAAACTTAAATGGCTTGGCATCAATCTCATTTAAATTCTTACGTAATTCCTGCTCTTCAAATGGATTAAGTGCAGATGCAAAATTTAAGTCTCCTTTACTTGTACCATAGTGTCCTCCAATGATTTGAAAGTCTAACACAATTTTAGTAGCAATTTGGAACTGGTAACCAATCATTAAGCCAGCACTGGTACTTTTAATTTTACCATTAAATACTGCTTCTTTTTCTATTAATGGGCTAGTTGACGCTGTGTACTTGATAGGAGCACCTAAATCGAAAGTGGCAAATCTTACATAAGGAGCTAAGTAAAATCCTTTCATTCTACCTAAGCTTAAATAGATGCGTAATTCTGGTGTAATGGCGGTATTGCCAATTTGGAAATTATCTAAATTGATATCATTGCTATTAATGGCTTCTTTAAACTGATCTTTAAATGGTAGGGCACCTTTACTCATGGTTCTATAACTTAATGAGAAAGATATATTCTTTGTTAAGCTTCTTTCATAAGTCACATGAAAATTTCTTGCAGCCATGGAACCAACATTCCACTTGATAATATTTTTTCCGCCAATTAATTTCTGCGCATCGGCATTTAAAAAGGGCAGTAACATTGCTAAAAAAAGTAATTTTTTCATTGGTGTAGTTTGATTGGTTAAATTTATTGAGTTACTAAGTCTGCTATTGTTTGGTTTTCTAAAATACCTAAGGTTTTGTCTCTTACTTTAGCCATGATTTTGTTGAGACCACATTTTTTTTCGTTACAGTCTCCACATTTTTCATAAAAATTTAAACTAACACAAGGTAATAAGGCAATTGGTCCTTCTATCAAACGCATAACAGCTGCTAAACTAATGCTATTTGGTTCTGCATTAAAATAATAACCTCCGCCTTTTCCTTTCTTGCTATTTAAAATTCCGGCTTTTTTTAATTCCAATAAAATGGATTCAAGAAACTTGAGGGGTATTTTCTTTTTTTCTGCTATCTCAGCAATCAAGAACGGTCCAACATTTTTTTGCTCTGCCATATAGGTAAGCGCTTTAAATGCATATTGGGTTTTCTTCGAAAGCATCAGCTAAGATATTACTAATTATGCTAATCCTAATACCTCTTTCATGGTATAAATGCCTTTCTTTCCAATAGCAAATTGAGCAGCAGTTACTGCTCCCCCTGCAAATCCGGTTCTATTGTGGGCAGTATGAATGATTTCTATATCATCTATAGCAGAAGTGTATTTTACATGATGGGTGCCTGGTGCAGGATCAATTCTTTCAGATTGAATTTCCAATAGATTGCTATTTGAAGCAACAGGTTCATTAGTCCAGCTTGTTTTTCTACTTAAGTTTTGTAGCACTTGTTCTGCCAATGTGATAGCAGTTCCACTGGGTGCGTCTTTTTTCTGGGTATGGTGAATCTCTTTAAGCATTACATCATAACTAGGGTAATGCTCCATTAAACCAGCTAAAAATTTATTTACTTCAAAAAATAAGTTAACTCCTATGCTGTAATTGCTCGAGTAAATCAATGTGCCATTTTGTTCGGTACAATAATTAGATACTTTATCCCAATTCTCTAACCAACCAGTAGATCCACTTACCACAGGTATGCCGAAGGATAAACATTTCATGATATTCTCTACTGCGCTATGAGGGCCAGTAAATTCAATGGCTACATCTGCTAAAGCCATTTTTTCTGCAGTAAAATCGGCAGCATTGTCTACATCAATTTTTAAAACAATTTCATGGTGTTGTTCCAATGCAATGGCTTCAATGGCTTTACCCATTTTGCCATATCCTATTAGTGCTATTTTCATTTGAATGTATTTATCTGGCAATCAGCAAAGGCTTCTTGCTTTTCTCTTTTATATTAAAAGACAAAGTTAGTGCAGGAGTTCTGGTATGCGGATTTAATTGTGGGTGAATTTGCATACTCAGGTTATTGCTTACATCAAAATGACGCAAATGCCCAAAAACAGTGGCGTCCACTACTTGAAGGCCCCACGCAAGTATAAACCAGAGAATAGAATAGTCTCGGTCTCTTCTAAATGAGTTTCTATAATTCTGCAATGAGCCAATGCTTAATCCAGTTAACTCAGGATCTATCGATGCCACGTCTGAGCTATCTCCATTTTGTTCTTTAAAGCGAGCTTCGTAGGCAAATTTTGTTTTGTTATAGAAGGAAGTGTTGTAAAAATAAGTAATGGCAGGGATGGCTAACACACCATATACCAAGGGGATCTTCCAATATTCTCTATTGTATGCTTGACCCCATCCAGGTATCATAGCAGACCGTCTGGTGGCACGTTGAGGAATATGGGTAGCCATCCAAGTAGAATCCTTTTCTTTCTTTTTTATTTTGGCTAATTCCTTCTCCGTTAAAGGAGGCAAAGGTTTTACTTCCGCACTATCAATAGTTGATTGTGCGTTGGCTGTAGCCCCTAAACAAAACACCACAACAAATAATAATACTAGCTTTTTGAACATGCCAATTTAACCCACGGTTATATTCATTAAATCCAAAATCTTATTCAACTCATCTAATGAGTAATACTCAATAGAGATACTGCCATAACCCTTTTTGTTATGCGTCATATTCACTTTTGTTCCAAAATGAGAGGCAAGGTTGTCTTGAATCTTTTGGTAAGCGGGCGGAAGATCATTTTTAGTAGCAGCAGTTCCAGCAACTGACTTATCTCCTTTGTATAGCTTTCTTACGAGTTCTTCCGTTTGTCTTACGCTTAGTTGCTTTTGCTGTATTTCTTTAAATACATAAAGTTGCTTATCAATTGTGTCAATATTTACCAAAGCCCTAGCATGCCCCATACTGATGGTATTATTGCGCACAGCGGCTTGAATATCTGGAGGTAATTTTAATAAGCGGATATAATTGGTAACGGTACTTCTTTCTTTACCCATTCTTTCAGCAACCTGCTCTTGGGTATAGTTGAGCTCTTCCATCATGCGTTTAAAACTGAGGGCCATTTCAATGGCATTCAGGTTCTCCCGTTGAATATTTTCTAATAAAGCCAATTCCAATAATTGTTGGTCATTGGCCTGTCTTATATAGGCAGGAACGTCTTTTAACCCAGCTAATTTAGAAGCGCGAAATCTTCTTTCACCAGCAATCAACTGGTATTTGCCATTGGGTAGTTTACTAACCGTTAGCGGTTGAATAATATCGTGCAGCTTTATAGAAGTAGACAATTCTTGTAATGCCTGTTCATCAAAATCTCTTCTAGGATTTTTAGGATTAATCTGAATATCGGCCAAAGGAATTCTAGAACTAGTTGTTACTTGTTCCACAATTTCGTTCTTTAAACTACCACTGGTATTCTTAAGGTCTTGGTCTATATTTTGTAATAAGGACCTTAATCCTTTTCCTATAAGGTCTTTATTTGGTTTTGAAGTACTCATAAATTATTCAATAATTCGATCTTGATTAGAAATTTTTGTCATCCCGTTGTTTTGCAGAATTTCTTTAGACAAATTCAAGTAATTGACTGCACCCTTACTTTCCGCATCGTATAATATAACAGGCTTGCCTACACTAGGCGCTTCACTTAAACGCGTATTTCTATGAATGATGGTAGCAAAAACCATATCATCAAAATGGCGTCTAACTTCGCTCACCACTTGATTGCATAAACGCAAACGCCCATCGTACATGGTCATTAAAATACCCTCAATTTGCAAAGCAGGGTTTAACCTGTTCTGTACAATTTTAATGGTGTTTAATAATTTTCCTAATCCTTCTAATGCAAAAAATTCACACTGCACAGGAACGATTACACTATCAGATGCAACTAAAGAATTTACGGTAATTAAACCCAAAGAAGGAGAGCAGTCGATGATGATAAAATCGTATCGATCTCTAACCGCATCTAAAATGCCTTTCATTACATTTTCTCTATTGGGGTAATTGATCATTTCAATTTCGGCACCTACTAAATCAATATGAGAAGGGATCAAGTCTAAATTGGGCACATCACTTTTTAAAATGACTTCATTGGCCGTCACATTGTTCACCATGCAGTCGTACAAACTATTGGTGATATTGTGCAAGTCGAACCCTACACCAGTAGTACTGTTGGCCTGCGGGTCTGCATCTACCAACAGGGTTTTGTATTCTAATACAGCTAAACTTGCTGCTACGTTAATTGCAGTGGTGGTTTTACCTACTCCGCCTTTCTGATTGGCTACGCCAATAATTCTTGCCATAATTGCTATTCCTTTTCTCGGTTGCCAAAAATACGGCTTCGGTAACAGCTCTCAAACAATATTATCCAATAGCTGTTAAGGTAGGGAGGTTATCTTTACATTTTATATACATATATGCGTAGTACCGGAACTTTGTTTTTTATAGCAGCCATTATGGTTTTGCTAGATTTTTATGTTTACCAAGCCATTAAAACCGTTACTCAGCCCTTATCGGAGCGGATGAGAATCTATATCCATGTTGGGTTTTGGATCATTTCGGTACTGACGGTATTTTCATTAATGGCATTCCCTTTTGTGCCCGCATTGCAACAGTCTAAACTATTTAGGAACTATGTTTTTGCAATTTTGGCTGGATTATTCATCGCCAAATTAATAGCGGCTACCATTTTCTTAGTAGACGATATCAGGCGCACCGGCTGGTGGGCCATCAGTAAAGTGTATAAAAGTTCGGGTGGACAAATATTGGGCGATGGGCAAATGGTGTCTAGGTCGGTATTTTTAAGCTGGATTGGGTTGGGATTGGGGTCTACTTTATTTGGAACCATGGTGTTTGGGTTCAGAAACAAGTATAAATACCAGGTTAAGAAAATGCAGCTGTCCTTTGCTAATTTGCCCAAAGCTTTTGATGGATTAAAGCTGGTTCAAATTAGCGATGTCCACAGTGGCAGCTTGCAGGATATTAGTGCGGTTAACAAAGGGATTGATTTGATCTTACAGCAAAACGCCGATATCATCTTTTTTACAGGAGACTTAGTAAATGATCGAGCTACTGAAATGGAACCGCTTAAAACGGCTTTCGCTCGTTTAAAAGCACCATTAGGGGTGTATAGTACCCTTGGGAATCACGACTATGGAGACTATGTACAGTGGCCCAATACAGCGGCTAAGCAGGCCAATCTTACGGCCTTAATCAACCTACAAAAAGAAATGGGATGGGATATCTTAATGAATGAACATCGCATCATAGAAAAAGATGGAGAAAAAATTGCTGTATTGGGTATAGAAAATTGGGGTGCAAAGGGACGGTTTCCGAAGTATGGCAAAATGGAAGATGCCATAAGAGGGACTGAACAAGTTCCATTTAAATTGTTGTTGAGTCATGACCCAAGTCATTGGGATGCGCAAGTAAAAACCAGTTATTCCGATATAGATATGATGTTCTCTGGGCATACCCATGGTATGCAATTTGGCTTAGAAAATCCCTATTTTAAATGGAGCCCAGTTCAATGGATGTACAAGCAATGGGCCGGTTTATATGAAGACGGGAACCAAAAATTATATGTTAATCGCGGATTTGGATTTATTGGTTACCCAGGAAGGGTAGGCATCATGCCAGAGATTACCGTGATTGAGTTTACCAAAGCTTAACGCTTCGCAATTTTATTCATTGAGATGGCCCTTTGCATGGTGCATTTAAAGCGATTGATGCCCTTTTCACGTAAGTTTTGGTGCTTGGTGGTTCTGCCGTTCATACGTTTGCGCCACATTTTAAAGCTGGATGCTTTGCTATTCAACCGCATGAATTCAATGACTTCTTTTTCAGATAACCCAAACTGAAATTGAATGGCTTCAAAGGGTGTTCTGTCTTCCCAAGCCATTTCAATTATGCGGTCTCTGTCTTTTTCTCCTAGTACAATCATTTTCTTTTAACATTTCATGTGTAACATTGGTTCAATTAAAATCGTCTATGGCATAAGTATTGAATAGATTAACTAAACCAATTGTTATGCGTACGATTTTTTTATTTGCAGCTTTATTAATAGCTGGTACAACAGTGAATGCCCAAAAGGGTTTTAGATTAGGTGTAAAAGCGGGAGCCAACCTAAACAAGATTGAAGGTCAATCGTTCGACCAAGGATTTGATTTCTCTTATCATCTAGGAGCATTTGCTGAATATGATTTCAGTAAACGTTGGGGCATACAGCCCGAAGTAATTTGGAGTCAAACATCAACAAAGCGAGGCACTAATTTAGATGCCATTTATTCTACTTTACCTTCTGATGTTAAGTTAGATTATTTAATGGTGCCAATATTATTGCGATACAGCCCAATAGGACTATTGAGTTTTGTTGCAGGTCCACAGTTTGGCATTTTAATGAATAAGAACGACAATTTATTACAGAACGGTCAGCAGGCATTTAAATCTGGCGACTTATCGATGGTATTAGGCGCTCAGGTAAATTTAAAAGTACTCAGGGTGTATGGTCGTTACAATGTTGGCTTACAGAATATCAATGATTTCTCCGACCAACAAAAATGGACCAATCAACAAGTTCAATTAGGTATAGGATTAAAATTCTAAACCCCGATTTGCTTCTTTAAGGAACTGATTTCTTTCTTGAAAGATTTCAGTTCCATTATTTGTTCTTTAATGAAGCTGTTGTCTTCTAACTTACCCACTACCTCATTCATTTCTGCAAAGCTTTCATATACCATTTTTCTAAATGGATTGCTGTAATCTTTTGCTCTAGAATCGTGAATACCTTTGGTAATCCATTCCATTGTTGCTATAGCGCTGTTGAATAAATAACTTATTTGGTGTTCGTCTAATTTATTCAATGGAAGACCTGCAATTTCTTTTAGCGTAGCTAATCCGTGCATGCATTTTTGATTGGCGTATAAACTGCCTTTAATGGCATATTGTGCATGTAAATCGTCCCAGCCTTTTATTTTACCCGTATTGATTTTTTTGCGCAGTTCAGTTAAATCTGCTTCAGGCATTAATTGACCACCTAGATTGATCCACTTGTCTCTAGAAAGCTTACTAGGCAACTGTTTGCGCAATTCAGCTAAACTAGTAGGGCCATTGGCTTTAATGAAACCAATCAATTCTTTTACTCCGTAGAATAACAACACGTCTTCAAAAACTTTGTAGGCTTGTCTTACTTTTACGAGTACTGTTTTTCTTTTGCTGTTTTCAATATCATCAGCAGTAATGAGTAAACTGTCTACCAATTTGTTGTTGCTCTTTAGTAAAAGTTTACCAACTGCAATGGCTTCAGTGATATCTGAATCGGTCTTTTTTTCTGAACGCAAATATGCTTTACCCGTGTAGAGTTCAAGCTTCTCTAAAGCAGTAAAAATTTCATTGATGCTATCAGGTGCTAAATAATTGTATTCGAGTTCTTGGGTTTTATCAAAACGTTTGTCTCTATGGGCATATTTCCAAGCATTTCTAGCTAATGCATACATATTGTACAAAAACCAATAAGCAGGCATAATGGTTAGCTGGTCATTTTTGGTATCGTTGCTGATTAAGCAAAAGGGGATAGGTATATTTAATTCAGCAGGATAGTCTCCTTTGTTAATCATGGTAAAAGAAGCAAAGATGGAATTGTGTTTTAGGCTAACACATAGACCAGGCCAAAATCCACGCCCCATAATGATTTCACCATCTGCGCTTCTGCTATTATGGTTCGATCCAATAGTAGCACCAGCGGCAATATTACTTTGACCCATCACTAAAGCAGCACACAGAAATGAGTTGTTGTGGTGTTGTTCATGCGCAGGAAAAATCAGCGAGTTCAATACTTCACAACAAGAAATGGTGGCGTTTTGACCTAAGTAAGAGTTAATTAATCGCGCACCATATTTTAATTGAGAATGATCGGCCATGATAAAGCGAACTGCTTTTACGCCGTAGAAAATTCTACAGCCCAAACCAATCGTGCCATTCACCATTTCGCAACCTTCCCCAATTTGCGTTCTACCTTCAGGACCTGAATTCACTGTAAGGTTTTTCAATTTGTTGGCTCCTTTAAAATAAGCGTCGGAACCCACCCACACATCTTTGATGATATTACAATTCTTGATCACCGTTCTATCACCTACTTTGCCGTAATAGCCACGTTTATTGTTGAATTTTTTTTCTGTAAACTCAACTAATTTATTTTGTAAAATTTTATCGTCTCTAAACCTGCTCCACAAAAATGCATCGCCTGGTAACATGCCATCAAAAGGCAATACTTTACGCCCTGTATTTTCATTACATAATTCTAACCAAATTCTTACTTCTTCTTTTTCATCCACTTTAATAATCCCATTTCCAAATTTGGAATGATTGGTAGTTACTAATTCATTCACATTCGTAATGATGGCTTCGCTTCCGATGATATAATGTGATAAATAGTTGACATTGTTGATGACAACATTGTCCCCAAAATCGCAACTGATGATAGTAGAATTGTACAAACCCACAGGGGTTTTTAAATCACTGAAACCTAAACAAAATGGTTCTAGTTTACCAATTCTAACTAGGCCATGGAATTTACAATTCTTTACTAGGTCAGGATTAAAAGCATCCGATACCAAAATATGGTTCCAATTATCGGTGGTATTGCCATTGCGAACCAACTGTTCAATTTCATATGCCGTTAAAGTGCGGTAATGAATACCGTTGCGCATTTGCATATTGCGCAAATAATACTCGTCCTTACCCTTGGGAATATGGTGGTCTTTTATAAATCCGTAACCTAATGCATCAAGGGGGGTCTTGGTAATATTATTTTGCGCCATAATTAATTATTCAACAGTTACACTCTTAGCTAAATTTCTAGGCTTGTCTACATCCAGTCCTTTGTACAGACCAACATAATAGCTCAGTAGCTGGAGGGGAACTACACTTAATAGGGGAGCAATTGCTTCGTCTGCATCTGGAACAAACATGACATCATCAGCCATACCAGGAATGATTTCGTCGCCAACAGTAGCTACCGCAATCACTTTTCCTTTCCGTGCTTTAATTTCTTGAACGTTCGAAACAATTTTCTCGTAATAAGAATCTTTAGTAGCCACAAAAACAACAGGCAATTTTTCATCTACTAATGCAATAGGACCATGCTTCATTTCAGCAGCAGGATATCCTTCTGCGTGTATATAAGAAATCTCTTTTAATTTCAATGCACCTTCTAAAGCAACAGGGAAGTTGTATCCTCTTCCTAAGAATAAAAAGTCTGCAGCATCTTTGTATTTTTCTGCAATGCGCTCAATATTAGAAGTATCTGCAAGAATCTCTTTTATCTTTTCAGGAATGCTTTCTAAATCGTGCATCAATTGTGTGTAACGCTCTTTAGATAAAGTGCCTTTAGCATAACCAATTTTTAATGCCATCATCATGAGCACTGCCAACTGACCAGTGAACGCTTTGGTACTAGCCACCCCAATTTCAGGGCCACTATGTGTATACGCACCAGCATGGCTTAAACGAGCAATACTGCTGCCAACCGCATTTACCACACCAAAAATAAATGCGCCTTTTTCTTTGGCACTTTCTAAAGCAACCAAGGTATCAGCCGTTTCGCCACTTTGAGAAATGGCAATGATAACATCTCCTTTGTGAATCACCGGATTTCTATAACGGAATTCAGAAGCATATTCTACTTCCACAGGAATTCTGCAGAATTCTTCAATTAAATATTCAGCCACTAAACCAGCGTGCCAACTGGTACCACAAGCAACAATCATAATGCGATTGGCATTAATGAAAGCCTCCATATTATTTTCAATACCACCCATCATGATTTGCAAACTCTGGGGCAATAAACGACCTCTTAAACAATCGTGAATGGTATTGGGTTGCTCATGAATTTCTTTGAGCATGAAATGATCATAACCGCCTTTTTCAATAGCCGCCAATTCCATGTCTAGCTTCGTAATAAAAGGTGTTTGCTTTTCATTACCTAAGTTCTTTAGAATTAATTCGTCGGGCTTAACAATCGCAATTTCATAATCGTTCACGTACACTACTTCTTTGGTGTACTCAATAATAGGAGAAGCATCACTCGCTAAAAAATGTTCGCCTTTGCCAATACCAATTACCAATGGGCTTCCTTTACGAGCAGCAATAATGGTGTCGGGCTCGTCTTTTGAAATCAATAGAATACAATAAGCACCCACAATACGTTTTAAAGCAATGCGAAGTGCTTCTTCCAGGGTACAGCTGTTATTGATTTTGATGTCTTCAATAAAATTCAACAAAACCTCGGTATCGGTATCACTTTTAAAATGATAACCCTTCGATTCAAGTTCCTTTTTAATTTGGGTATAGTTCTCAATGATGCCATTATGAATCATGGCCAAATCACCACTTTGAGACTGGTGTGGGTGGGCGTTTCTATCGCTGGGTTCACCGTGGGTAGCCCAACGAGTATGGCCAATGCCAATATGTGCGTGCACATCTTGCCCAATAGTTGCTTCTTCTAATTCGGCAACTTTACCTTTTTTCTTGTAAACGTTAATATGATGATTGTGTAATAAAGCAACACCGGAACTATCATAACCGCGGTATTCCAACCTTTTCAGCCCTTTTAATACAATAGGATAAGCCTCTCTTGGCCCTATATAACCAACAATTCCACACATAATAATTAACTTGTTAAGCTGCAAGTTTAATTATATTTAATGAATAAATTGCTGTTTTGCAAGAACTTGCAGCAACTCAATGTCTAATCAATGGCATTTGCGGTTTTTTGCGGAAATTAGAAAAGAGATACAAACAAAAACGATAAAATGAAACCAACGCAAATAGTAAAAGGGTTAACCAGCTTGGTGTTTTTATTTTTTGGGTGGAGTATAGCCGCCGCTCAAACCACCACAGTATGGATTGTTCGGCACGCCGAAAAAGACACGGCATTTGCCACAAGGGCCAACCCAGCTTTAAATGCAATGGGCAAACAAAGAGCATTGGATTTAGCGGCTTACCTTAAAAAGGAGCCAATTGCCATGATTTATTCAACCGATACCAAGAGAACCAGGCAAACTGCGGAACATTTTACAGCACCATTGGAAATATATAATCCAAGAAATTTAACGGATTTCGCTATTCAACTAAATGCAACTGCAAAGGGCAAAACCATATTATTAGTAGGTCATTCTAATACAGTATTAGAAACCATTGAAGCATTGGGTGGCCAACGGCCTGTTAAAGCCTTAAGTGATGAAGATTATGATTATATCTTTAAGGTAGAAATGGAAAGCAATAAGCCTGCTAAAGTTCAAGCATACCAGTTTGGACAATCACATAGAGGGGGTAATGCTATGATGCGTTAAGTTGTAATTTTGAATTAAGAAAATGATTAGACGATGAAAAGACTATTGTTTGCATTAGTGATATTGGTGATGGGTTCAAGCTTTATGCAAGAAGATAATTTTTATGTTATTTATATTAAGGGAGGCGCAATCAATACCGTATCCAATCGAGGCGTTCGTATGGGCGATATGCTTAAGCCTACAGATAAATTAATCTTGAGAGATGCCAACTCTAAATTGGTATTGATTCATCCTAAAAAGGGAAGATTAGAAATTACCCCGAAGTCGGCGGGTAAAGATTTAAGTGTAAAAGACCAAGCAGTATCTATTTCTAGTGAATATAAAATTGTTTCGAGGCCTATCAATTATGAAGGCTATAATCCTCGGACCTATTTTCATTCACCTGAAACCAATTACCGAGTATTGTTGGTAACAGGGTTGCCTCTAAAAATTATTCCATTTTATAAATTAGATGTTCAAAATTTTTTCTACTTACAATGGGAAAAAGACGGGGCAGTTATAGTTAGAAAAATACCTGCATCTGATAGGGGAATTTATTTTAATCAAACCGTTATCAGTAATGTTGATCAATTAGCCGAAGGGCAGAAGGTTAAGTTTTGCTATCAACACTATGAATATGGGGTATTAAAAAATGATGTGTTGGCTGAATTTGTTCCAGTTGTTGCTTCACTGAGTGAGATTAATCGGCAGGTAGCCCTCATTAAAAAATACAGTTCACAAAAAGAATCCCGTGTAGTAAATGCTTTAGTAACTGCACATTTAAACGATAATTACGGAAAAGTAGGCAGTGAATATTTACATAATATTCGATAGCATGCTGCCTAAAATTATTTGGGCGCTGCGTAGTTGTGAATCCAGTATGTATTGATTGTATTGTGCTTCCCTTCTAAAACAATTTTAGCAAAACTATATTCTGAAGGTAGTTTAAATGCAAAACGTTCTTCTTGAACTCTAGTGTTGCCAAGCTTTTCATAAGCATCTGCATTTCCTGTTTTAAACAAATTAGTATAGCTGATTAAGATATTGACTTTAGTATTTTTCTCATAAGCTTTCCAATGTACAATTAAACTATCCTGCTTCATTTCAACAGTGGGGTGGGATATTGATACATCACCAATCATTGGCACTCCATCTAATTCGTATTTGTTCATTGTAGGAATCGAAATCTTTTGAAATCTTGCCATGGTTGGTAATAAGTCTACAATAGCTGGTGTGTTTTGTTGAAAATATTCATTTGTGTTTTTACTATTTGCAATCATCCAAGTGGTTCTTTCTGCATCCGATTGACCACCATGATTTTTTCCCGTAACAGCGTCTCTTCCATGATCGGTAGTAATAATGAAGAGCCATTCTTCTTTAAAATTTTGTTCTCTGTATTGAATGGCATCCCAAATAGTCCCCATCTGTTGATCTAAATAGGCTATGGCTTTTTCCATTTGAGGACTATTCCCAAAACGATGCCCAATATCGTCGGTATGTTGTAAATAAATCCAAGATAAATCAGGGGCTGCAAAGCGAATGGTACTATCGGCTTTGGTAATTACGTATTGGTCAATTAAATGCGTATAGTTGGCAAGTTTGTCGTGTGGAAATTGTAAAGTGTCTAATTCATAGCCATCAAAAGCATAGTCTATTTTAAAGCTGCCCGTTTCTGGTAATTGGTCTCCAATAAGTTTGGTGCGGTTGTCTTGCCAAGTTGAAAAAACCGCTGTTGTTTTTTTCGGATATTGTTCTTTTAAATATCGGAAGATGGTGTAATAATTATAATTAGGGTTCTTGATATTATTGTCTACTACCTGATGTTTGTTGGCCCATGTGCCGGTAATTAAGTTATTATAGCCCGGCGCAGAAATAGTGGGGGTTTGATTGTAGGCGTTTTTAATCCCCCCAACAAAAGCTCTTTTATAAAAACCATGGGCAATAATTTTATTCAAGTTGGGCTTTGACGATTTTTCTATTAAATCAGCGGGAATTCCATCGGCAATAACGAAAACAATTTTCAACTTTTTTTGTTGAGCATTTGTTGTGCAAAAAGCCGCAAAAGTTAATAGAAATAGTAAAAATGAATGATGCATTTTGAACCCAATTTTTCAATTAAAATAAACACTGATAATGCAAGTTTAGGTGTAATTTTGCACTCTAATTATAAACCGTAAAAACCAAATCAATATATGGAAAATAACCCAATGAATGCAGGTGGCGAAGCCAAGTGTCCTTTTACTGGCGCTACAGCTAAAGCTACCCAAACAGCTGGTGGTGGTACCAGAAATCGCGACTGGTGGCCCAATCAATTGAAGTTAAATATACTGCGTCAAAATTCTATGTTGTCTAATCCAATGGATGTGTCTTTTGATTATGCAACAGAGTTTAAATCTTTGGATTTAGCTGCAGTAAAAAAAGACTTAACCGAATTAATGACCAATTCACAAGATTGGTGGCCTGCAGATTATGGACATTATGGTCCTTTCTTTATTCGTATGGCATGGCATAGTGCGGGCACTTACAGAACTGCAGATGGTAGAGGTGGAGCAGGTGCTGGTACACAACGTTTTGCACCATTGAACAGTTGGCCAGATAATACCAACTTAGATAAAGCACGTTTGTTATTATTACCGATTAAACAGAAGTACGGCAAGAAATTATCTTGGGCCGATTTAATGATTTTAGCAGGTAACGTTGCATTAGAATCAATGGGTTTTAAAACCTTTGGTTTTGGTGGAGGTCGTGCTGATATATGGGAGCCAGAAGAAGATATTTATTGGGGATCGGAGCGTGAGTGGTTAGGAGATAAGCGTTATACTGGAGACCGCGATTTAGAGAATCCATTGGCTGCTGTTCAAATGGGATTAATTTATGTGAACCCTGAAGGACCTAATGGTAATCCTGATCCATTGGCATCTGCACGCGATATCCGCGAAACATTTGCACGTATGGCAATGAACGATGAAGAAACCGTTGCATTAATTGCAGGTGGACATACATTCGGTAAAACACATGGTGCTGGTGATCCTGGTAAATATGTGGGTGTAGAGCCTGCAGCTGCTGGTTTAGAAGAGCAAAACCTTGGTTGGAAGAATAGTTTTGGTTCAGGTAATGGGGAATATACTATTACAAGTGGATTAGAAGGTGCTTGGACAACTACACCAACAAAATGGAGCAATAATTATTTTGAAAACTTGTTTGGGTTTGAGTGGGAATTAACCAAGAGCCCAGCTGGTGCACACCAATGGAAACCAAAGAACAATGGTGGAGAAGGTACAGTTCCTGATGCGCATAATCCGAATAAGAAGCATGCGCCGTTTATGCTTACTTCTGACTTAGCGTTAAGAGTAGATCCGGCTTATGAAAAAGTGTCTCGCAAGTTTTATGAGAACCCTGATTTGTTTGCAGATGCATTTGCAAGAGCATGGTTTAAGTTAACCCATCGTGATATGGGACCTAAAGCATTGTATTTAGGACCAGAAGTTCCTTCTGAAGAATTAATATGGCAAGATCCAATACCTGCTGCTACTTATAAAACCATTGATGCTGCTGATATTGAAGCATTGAAAGCGCAAATATTAGCAAGCGGTTTATCGGTGTCTGAATTGGTATCAACTGCTTGGGCTTCTGCATCTACTTTCCGTGGATCAGATAAGCGTGGTGGTGCCAATGGTGGCCGTATTCGTTTAACTCCTCAGAAATATTGGGAGTCTAATAATCCTGCTCAATTATCTAAGGTATTAGATGCATTAGAAGCAGTTCAAAAAGCCTTTAATGCAGCAGCTGGTGATAAGCAAGTATCAATGGCCGATTTAATTGTCTTAGGTGGATGTGCAGCTATTGAAAAAGCAGCGAAAGCGGCTGGTCATAGTATTACTGTTCCATTTACTGCAGGAAGAACCGATGCTTCTCAAGAACAAACTGATGTTGAATCATTTGCTGTATTAGAGCCAATTGCAGATGGATTTAGAAACTATGCAAAAGCACGTTACACTTTATCTGCGGAAGAGTTATTAATAGATAAAGCGCAGTTGTTAACTTTAACAGCTCCTGAAATGACTGCATTGGTTGGTGGTATGCGTGTATTGAATGCCAACTACAACAATAGCAAGCATGGAGTATTCACCCATCAGCCAGAAGTGTTAACCAATGATTTCTTTGTGAACTTGTTAGACCTTGGTCATACCTGGGCACCTACCAATGATCATAAAGATGCTTTTGAAGCACGTGATCGTAAAACTGGTGCAGTTAAATGGACTGGTACTCGTGTAGACTTGGTATTTGGTTCTAACTCTGAATTGCGCGCTATTGCTGAAGTTTACAGCTGTGCAGATGGTAAGGAGAAATTTGTAAAAGACTTTGTAGCCGCTTGGAACAAAGTAATGAACCTAGACCGTTTCGACGTAAAATAAATTTTAGTTGTGTTATTTTCAAAGCCTCGAGTTTACTCGGGGCTTTTTTATTTCCCAAATAGCTATAGATTATGCGGATTTTTCTACATTAACATTTTTTTACAAAATTATTTTTATTTATATATTTATTTTTTAATCTGTATACCCAAAATTGTACATAGTACCGACAACTTAAATTTTGCCCTAATGAAATGGATCTTTACCCTTCTATCTATTTTTCTTTTTCAATATGCACAAGCCCAACAAGTCAATTGGAATGGTTATAGAATCAGTTATATTGGTAAAACTAGCATCAGCAAAAAAATGGATGCCAATCAAAATACCAAATTACGTATTGAGAATATCAGCAATAATGCTGCTTTGCCCATTTATTTCGACTTATTTATAGAAGGGTTTACAGCCCCTAGTACACAAAGAAACTTGCATGGCGAATTTGGTTTTGCAACTTTCCCCAATGGAGGTGCTATACAAGTGCCAGTTGGTCAACAAAGTTTTGCGCAAACTTGGACACAAGGTGTTTATGAAGACAGAATGGGCAATATACCGCCTCAATCTGGAACAAGTAAAACTTATAAAATGCATTTTTTATTTTCAGAAAATCAAGGGGATTTGCAAGGGCCTTATCCAAAAAATGCTGCAACTGTTTTAGATTTTCCTGTTGATATACAATTTGTAAATGATGATACAGTACAGCTTTATCGCTCAGGTAATAAAGCAATCAGGTTGGCATTAAATGCTAAATCAGCTGGGAATTTTAATTTAGAATTGTTTACAGAAGCTGGTGGACCACAACAAGCTACCAATCTCTTTCAAAATACGTTGGTGCAAGCAGGAAATGGCAGTAACACACCTTATACATTTGATTTTAAATTGGCCCTTCGGAATGATTGGTATGTAAAAATTCGGAAACCTGGTAAGAAATCAGAGTATTTTAAATTAGATACTGCCCAAGCGGTAAACACTTTTAGTTTGGCTGAAGAAACCATTGCTACATCTCCTTTTACAGTTCGATTAATTAAATCAATTAAAACAAAAACAGGATTTTGGCGTGGTGCGGTTTCAGAAACAACTAAAAGTTTTGTTTGTATCCCAGGGCAAGAAAACTGGGCGACTACTTCATCTGCCAAAAATGCGAGTAGATTATATAAAATTGATTTTGATGGCAATATTCAGTGGACGAAAGATATTGGCTGGGAAGCGTGGGGTGGTGATATGACATCAGATGGCAAGTTTGTAGCTGTTGCTAGTAATGGAATGATAGGCCCTACCCCTTTAAATGGGAATAGAGGTGGAGATTTTATTGCCATATTAAATGGCGCCGATGGTGCAGTATATGATACCATTTTTGGGATTCAAAGTAGGAATATTAAATTCTCTTCTGATGCCAAGCATTTGGCCATTGGGGACCAAAATGGAACATTCCATGTGTATGATATGACTACCAAAAAGTTAGTTTTAAACAAATTTGGATTTACTAGTTATGGCCAAAATCGTGAATTAGTTTGGATTGAGAATAATAGTGCTATTGTTATTAGTACAGGAGATGGCAACTTATATAGGTATAATTTATCTGCAGATAAACAAACTGCAACATTGGTTTGGAAAGCTTTTACAGGAGGCTGGGGTTTTATTAATGGTTTAACTGTTAGTAAGGATGGCTTATACATTGGAACAGGAACTAAATCAAAGGATCAAACTATTGTTAATGCTGCTACTGGCGCAGTTATATGGACAAAGTATACAGGTTTATTTGATGTGTCATTTACACCAGATGCCAATCGCATGGCTACTTTCGGCGGCTATATTTTTAGAACCGATAATGGTAATTTTTTAGGGCATACTGGAAGGGCGGGAGTTGCTGCATTCTCGCCAGATGGTAAATATTTAATGCAGGCCGATCGAGTTCAAGTAACCAATGGACAATATGGTGATAATGCTGTTTCTATTATGAATGATATTGGGGATAAATTAGTAGATGTTGAAGGCAAGAGCAATTATTATGATAGTTTAGACTTAACAAATTCTGGCGGTGAACAAGTGCAGTGGGCTTATTGGTCAGAAGATGGTAAACGAATTATTGTTTTGAGTAGAGATATGGATTTGTCCGAAGAAGTTGGAATCAGTATTTTTAGTTTGGAAACCTGTTCAATTGCAGCACCATCCGTAACCAATATTACTTTATGTCAAAGCGCTACTACTTCTATATTGTCAGCTACAGCATTATCTGGTAATACACTGCGTTGGTATGGCACCAATGCAACAGGTGGAACAGCTGCTACAACAGCACCTACACCAAGCAGTAGCACAGCTGGACAAACTATTTATTATGTGAGTCAATTTAATGCAGGCTCAAATTGCGAAAGCCCACGTGCTGCATTAACTGTTACCATCAACCCATTGCCTGCTACGCCTACAATTACCGCTTCAACTGCAACCAGTTTTTGTACAGGTGGTTCAGTGGTATTAAATTCTAGTAGTGCTTCGGGTAACCAATGGTATAAGGACGGTGCCCTCATTAGTGGCGCTACTAATGCAAGTTATACAGCTTCCCAATCAGGAAGTTACACTGTAAAAGTTACCAATGCTTCTAATTGCGAAAGCGCTGCGAGTGCTGCTTCAGCTGTAACAGTAAATGCATTGCCTGCGGTTCCAACCATTACTGCTTCAACTGCAACCAGTTTGTGTACTGGTGGGTCAGTTGTGTTGAGTTCAAGTGCAACTGCTGGTAATCAATGGTTAAAAGATGGTACACCTATCAGTGGTGCAACCAATCAAACCTATACGGCTAATCAAGCTGGAGTTTATACGGTAAGTGTAACCAATGCATCTAGTTGTGCTTCTATAAGTGCCAGCGGAATAACGGTTACTTTAACAGCAACTCCTGCTAAGCCTACCATTACCCAAACAGGAGCCGACTTAGTAAGCAGTGCCAATGCAGGTAATCAATGGTTTAGAGAAGCTAGCTCAGTTGCAGGTGCAACTAGCCAAACTTATCGTCCTCTAACGAGTGGAAATTATACTGTCCGAGTAACGGTGAATGGATGTGCTAGCCCAATGAGTGATAGCTACTTTTATTTGGTAACCAGTGTGGTAAATACAACCAATGCTTCTGGAGACTATCGCATTTATCCTAATCCCGTTAAAGACAATATTTTTATTGACGCTGGATCAACCATTCAAAAAATTAATTACCAAATTTTTGATTCAAAGGGTAGACGTGTAATGAGCAACTCATTTACAAAGTCTGTGCTGATTAATTTTAGTAATTATAGTAATGGAGCATATACCATTTTGCTAACCAATAGCAAAACGATGAAACAAGAAAGCAAACAAATTATTAAACAATGATTTTAATCAAATGAAAAAAGTAACTTCTATTTTATTAGTATTGTCTATAGTTATCGGATTGGTGAGCTGTAAGAAAAAAGCTGAAGTAGAACCTCCAGAGGAAACTTTAAGGGTTTCTTCTAATCCAATATTTGGTTCTGATGTGATTGGTGCCTTATCGAGTACGTACAGTTTTAAATTGTTGATTACATCAAAGCCGCCAAAGAATGGTGTAAAAGTTGATATATCTGTAAAAAATGATTTAGACAATTCGGTCGTTTTTTCACAATCTACTCAAACTTCATCTAGTTCAATAACTTCAGTTGATTTGCAGCTTGCAAGTTTAATAGCAGGAAATTTGTATACTTCAACTGTAGATATAACTTCATTAACAACTCCAACTAATAAGGCTCAATTAATTTTTAAAATAGCTAGGAAATAAATTCCCTTTTAAGCACTCCGTTTATAGTGGTATTTTATTGGTATTTTTTTAAGGTTTTGTTCATTACCATAAACCAAAGAGGTGGCATCAGCGATAGCACCATCATACCAGGATAACCTGTAGGCATTTGAGGGCTTTCATCAAAATGCCTAAGGGTTTGGTATTTTCTACTAGCTAAGTAATGGTGGTCTGAATGCCTTGATAATTCTAATAATAAAAGTCTTCCGATAGGGTGGTTTGAATTCCAAGAATGAATAGGCATTGTTCTTTCATAGTTATTGCCGTTCTTCTTTCTACGCAAGCCATAGTGCTCAATGTAATTAACTGTTTCAAGTAATAAAATTCCCATTAATGCGCCTGCTAGAAAAAAGATAAGGGTATTGATTCCAAAAAATAGTCCAATTGAAATGATGAGTAAACCCTGAATTAATTGATACAACAACATTTCGTTATGAATACTCCAAAAATTGAGTTGTTTCTTTTTTAATCGCTCAGCTTCTAAATGCCATGCAGAATGCCATCCGTCAATGATTGACCTGAAATAAAATTGATATACTCCTTCGCCCATTCTGCTAGAGGCGGGGTCTTCGTCGGTGGAAACATTTTTATGGTGCCCTCGATTGTGTTCAATGAAAAAGTGCATGTAGAGTGTAGTCAATAAAAGCATTTTACTCATGAATTGCTCATACTTACTGGTTCTATGTCCCAGCTCATGTGCCGCATTAATGCCTAAAATGCCACAGGAAATTCCAAAAGCCAATGTTGCCCCAATCTTGTAATAAAAGGGATGCGCTTCGTTGCTAATTTGATAAAGAAAATATCCTAAAATAAAATATTGAACTGGCACCAGTCCAGATAAAATCCAATCGTATAGCGGATCTTCTTTGGCTATTTCTTCTTCTATTTTATCTAGGTTTTGGGTACTTCCCTTGGTAAACAATTCAATGAATGGAACAATTACAAAAGTGAAAACAATAGCAGTGTAAGACCATAAATTCTCCGAATATATAGACCATAGCACTAGAATAGGAGTAGTATAAGCTAAGCAAAATTTAAGGCTTCTGAAGCGCATAATAATAATAATGAAATATAACTTTAAGTTAGTACTTTTAAATTAGTAGCTAATAACCAATGGAAGAAAACGAAATTATATCTCTGCTGCCAGCATTTCTACGTAATTCATCCACTTATTCTCTAATTATTACCGATTTAGAAGGAAAGTATATTTATGTTAATGAAGTGTTCGATCAACGCTTTTCATTTTTGAGTACCCATTTTGTAGGGGAGCATATATCTGTAGCAATTCATCCAGATGACTTAGCTAAATGCGATGAAGTAGTGAAGCAATGTTTTATGAATCCCGATAAATCGTTTCCTGTTGAAATTAGAAAGCCAAGCAATTTAAACAATGAGTATCATTGGACGCAATGGGAGTTTTCTTTGTTCAAAGACAATACTGGGACCCCTGTAGGCATCCTTTGTTTAGGCCATGATATTACTGCGGGTAAAGAAAAAGAAAATCAAATTGTTCAACAGAAGGAAAGGTTTAAACAGATTACTTGGCAACAGTCTCATGAAGTTCGAAGACATATGGTTAATATAATGGGGCTCTATAATATAATAAAACAGGAATCTTTATTAACTAATCTTGAAAAGCAAGAACAATTAGATTCTTTATTACAAGAAACCAAGGAGCTTGATCAAATTATACATTTGATAGTGGAGCAAAGTATTGGAAAGGAATAGGGTTAATCAATTTTAACGATTATGAAAAAATCAACAGTTCGTATTTTTCATTTACTACTATTACTAATGCTGGTTGTTGGATGCGCTAAACCAGTGTTTAAATCAAAATGGTTAAAAGAGGAATCTCCCTCTACTTTTATTACAAGGTTTGAAACAAGCAAGGGTAATTTTGATATTGAAATAACCAGAGCTTGGTCTCCCTTAGCGGCCGATCGTTTTTATCAAACGGTAAAATATCGTTTTTATAATAATACCCTTTTCTACAGAGTGGTCCCCAATTTTGTGGTGCAATGGGGTAATAATGATACCGTGGTATTACAAAAATGGAAGCCTTATAAATTAGTAGATGAGCCTGTTGTGCAAAGTAATTTAAGGGGATACCTGAGTTATGCCAGAAGCGGAAAAGAAACCCGAGGCAGTACATTATTCATTAATTTAAAAGACAATCAACGATTAGATACTGTTATAGCTAATGGCGTAAAAGGATATCCCCCTTTTGGAAAAGTGATTAATGGAATGCAGGTGGTTGATTCATTGTATGCAGGATATGAAGGCAGAACCATGCGCGCCCTCGATACCCTACAGAAAAATCCAGCATTATTTATGGAACGGTTTCCAAAGTTGGATAAAATCAATAAGGCTTATATTATTCGTTAATTAGCTGGTTGAGGTGCTAAATCAGAATTAGCAATATCTCTCATGATTTTCCATTGCCCTCCCACTTTTTTCCAGAGCACAATGAATTTTTCTTGTCCAACTATTTGTTCATTTACATAAATGGTCACCGATCCTTCTTCTGCTAATAAATCTTCTGTACCCCAAACTTCATTGGTTTTAAGTTCAATTTTATTCACTCCGCTTTTGATGTAGCCACCAAAAACAGATTGAATGCCTGCTTTGCCAACTACCGCCGGCATGCCCGTAAACATTAGTTTAGCATCATCCATATACATATTGGCAACACCCACAGAGTCGCCTTTTGCAAAAGCGTCCATAGTAACTTTGTTGGCTGCTTCAATTTCTGTTTTAGCGGTAGCTAAATCAAAGGGTGTTTTTTCGGTTTCTACTTTCTCATCTGTTTTGCAACTGAATAATAGGGTAGACGCCAATAGGGTTGTTACTAGAAAAGCGTTGAATGTTTTCATTGTAAAAGGTTTTAGGAGTTAGAAGGTACGAACTATTCGCCGCATCTAAAAATGCCTTGCTACCCCAAAACTGATTAAATTGGTGATATTCCTAAACCGATCATTTTGAACAGGAACGGTTTGAACCTTGGAAGTAGTAGTTAGTTCTGTAAAAAAATGTTGGTAAGCCAGTTTGATGCCCCACTGGTTACTCACTTTATAACGTAAGTAAAATTCAGAGTTCAATGTGCCGCGGTCGTTATTGCCCACCAATAATATATTCATGCCTGTTGGTTTAGCTGTGGTATTCGTTAAGGTACCGTTGCCATTGAAAACACGGTTGCTCGATGGACCAAATGAAAACCCAATCAAATCAATATTAAATCCAAAGTCTAGTTTTGGGGAAATATGGTATCCCAGGTTAAGAATAGCATTCAAGGCATAAGTGCTGGTTGTGGTGCCCAATAAGCTGTCTGTATTGGCTTTGTTGGAGGCCAAGCTAGCAGGAGCAGAAGTAAATACTTGGTTCTTTCCAAAAGCGGTACTCAAACGTACACCTGTACCAATATAGAAGCCCTGTTTTTTTCCCAGGTTCCAATTTTTGTAATAAGCAGCCGAAATAGTGTTTTGACCACTTGCAAAACCGAAGGTTAAGTCTCCTAATTGTTCGGTTTTAGCCTTTTGTTGTGCATGAAGTGCAAGAGTACAAATTGTAAAAAGGATGAAGCTGCTTAAATATTTCATTTGATTGGTTTTATATGGTTAGTATTTATTCGCAATAATATCTAGTTGCACGGTCAAGTTATCAGATAAAGGCAAGCTACTGCCACCCACTTTAAAATCACGGCGATTGATGGTAAATGCACCTTTAAATTGAAAGCCCTTACTAGTAGGGTTGGCCGTAAAGTCAAATTCTATAGGCTTGGTTGTTCCTTTAATAGTAAGGTTTCCAGCCACTTTGTATTGACCTGCTGTTGTGCTTTTCGTTATTTTGGAACTCACAAAACTGATCAAAGGAAATTGCTCTACATGAAAGTAGTCTGCTTTCTTGAGGTGCTTGTCTCGGGCAGTGTTGTCGGTATTGATGGTATTTGCATTCACCGAAACATTAAACAAGCTGTTTTTTAGTTCAGACGGATCAAAACTGATGGCTCCTTTAATCCCTTTTAATTGACCATCTACTTTTATTCCAAAGTTTTTGATGACAAATTGGATTTTGCTCTCAGGGTCAATGGGGCTGTATTTTTGAGCAAATGCAGAAGTAGAAAGCAATATAATTGCAATAAAAAAGGATAAAACTTTCATAGTTTTTTGTTTCTGCATCTTTTTACAATTGTAAACGGGATAAGTTCAATTTAAATATTAACTTAAACTATGATTCAGCCATCAACCATTCAGCTGCTTCGGTTTCATTTTTCTCTTTTTTTAATGCCCATTTATTGGTTTGCATTGAGTCAAGTGCCTGCAATCAATTGGTTGAATGCAATAATTGTATTCATAGTATTACATGTATTGGTGTATCCTGCCAGCAATGGATACAATTCTTACATGGATAAAGATGAAACAGCTATAGGTGGATTAGAGCAGCCGCTACAGCCCACCCGCCAATTGTTTCAGGTGACGGTGTGGATGGATGCGATGGCAGTGCTCATTGGATTTTACATAAGCACTTATTTTGCTATTGGGGTACTATTGTATATTTTGGTGTCAAGGGCATATAGCTATAGAGGTATTCGATTGAAGCAATATCCAATTATTGGGTTTTTAACAGTGGTGGTATTTCAAGGGGCAGTTACATTTTGGTTGGTTTATCATGGCGCAAGTTCAGACCTTACGTTAGAAGCTCCCTGGCCGGCTATGATAGCGGCTAGTTTATTAATCGGAGGGTTTTATCCACTCACCCAAATATACCAGCACAAAGCCGACAAAGCCGATGGGGTAACCACTATTAGTTATGTATTGGGCTATAGAGGAACGTTTATTTTTACTGCTGTGGTGTATGCGTTATCGTTTGGGGTATTGGCATTTTGGTTTTTAAGTAGTTTGCAACTCACTGGTTTTTTGCTGTTGCAACTGTTTTTTATACCCACGTTGATTTACTTTTTTTATTGGGCCTATCAAGTTTGGAAAGATGCTGCGGCGGCAAATTTTAAACATACCATGCAAATGAATTTAATTGCATCGGTATGCACCAACTTGGCATTTATCACTATTTTAATATTGAATCTTTTTGAGTAAAATTATTTCCATAGGAACAGCAGTACCGGCATTTAAACACGAGCAAAATCGCATATTAACGTTTATGCAAGAAGTGTATGGGTTAGATGCAGTAGAAGCGCGAAAATTAAAATTCCTATATCGGCAAAGCGGCATTGATCATAGGTATTCGGCCATTGCCGATTTTAGTACCGATGCAGCTGACTGGAATTTTTTTCCACCAGTGGGGTCTGTAAATAAAACTCCTTCCATTGAAAAGCGAATGAATTTATATGGGGCAACCGCCGCTCCCATGGCAAAGGAAGCCATTGAAAACTGTTTAGCCAATTACATGGATTGTAAAGGTATCACACATTTGATAACAGTGAGTTGTACGGGTATGAGCGCACCGGGATTGGATTTGGAGCTGATTGAATTATTGGATTTACCTAAAAATATCTACCGAAGCAGCATCAATTTTATGGGTTGTTATGCTGCCATTCATGCACTAAAAATGGCTAATGCTATTTGCCAATCGGAATCGAATGCAAGGGTGATGATTGTTTGCACCGAATTGTGTACACTCCATTTTCAGGATCTAGCCAATGCAGATAATATTGCTTCTAGTTTATTGTTTGGGGATGGTGCAGCGGCAGTATTGGTAGTATCTGATGATAAAGCAATGCAGGGTTTACACATCAAAAGTTTTTATTCTGAAATTGTTCCAAAGGGCAAAGACGATATGAGTTGGGTGATTGCATCCACCGGATTTTTAATGACCCTGAGCGGCTATGTTCCCGACTTAATTCAGGCAGATTTTGAAAGCCTGATGAATAAAGCAATGGATAAAGCAGGTATATCAAAAGAGGATATTCAATATTGGTGCATTCATCCCGGAGGGAAAAGAATATTAGACGCCATTTCTAAAAGCCTTGATTTCAATGGAACAGAGCTGGAACAAAGTTTGGCGGTACTAAAAGAATACGGCAATATGTCTTCACCTACTGTACTATTTGTATTGAAGAAAATTATGGAACAAATGCAAGCAGGAGAGTCTGCGAATATTTTTGGGGCCGCATTTGGTCCTGGCTTAACCATGGAAACTTTTATTGCATCTACCCATGCCTAATTTCAGCGAAAGATCATATCAAAAAGAATTGCTAGATCAGGATGATATTCCTTTTGAAGCAATACAGCAAAATATGAAAGAGCTGGATCGCATCAATACTTTGTTGGGGGGCCATGATATTACCATTGCAGGATTAAAATATGTATTGGATTATGCCAATACCCAAATGCCCATTCGTGTTTGTGAAATAGGTTGTGGGGGAGGCGATAATCTTAGAGTAATACGCGATTGGTGCAGACAACATCAAATTGAAGTGGAAATAATGGGCGTAGACATTAATCCACATTGCATAGCTTTTGCGCAAAGTAGAAGCGAGAATAAGGGTATGGAATTTATTTGTTCCGATTACCAACTGGTTGCTTTTAAAAAACAACCGCATATTATATTTTCTTCTTTATTTGGTCATCATTTAAATCATGAACAGTTTGTGCAGATGTTGCAATGGTGCAATAAAAATGCATTGGTAGGTCATTTTATTAACGATTTGCAGAGACATTATTTGGCTTATCATTCTATCAAACTTTTAACCATTGCTTTTTCTAATAGTTACTTAGTAAAGAACGATGCACCACTATCGGTGTTGCGCGGATTCAGTAAAGAAGAATTAGAAAGTATGTTTGCCGAAGCGGGCATTACCCGTTACGATATACAATGGAAATGGGCATTTAGGTGGTTGGTTTGTGCTATAATTAAAAAGGAGCGGGATGGCTTATAATGTTACATATGATATAGCCATAGTAGGTGGTGGGCTTGCTGGATTAGCGCTCTCTATTCAATCTGCAAAAGCGGGTTTCAAAGTGATTTTGTTTGAAAAAGAACAATACCCATTTCATAAAGTATGTGGTGAATACATCAGTTTAGAAAGTTGGGATTTCATTGAAAGTTTAGGCGTTCCATTGAGTAAGATGCAATTGCCTATTGTGAACAAGTTAATGGTAACTGCACCCAACGGAAATAGTATTGAACAACCTTTAGATTTAGGCGGCTTTGGTATTAGTAGGCATCAATTAGATCATACATTGTACCAATTGGCAAAAGACCTTGGCGTACGCATTGAAACGGGAGTTAAAGTAGATGATATTCATTTTGAAAATGCATTGTTTTCCATTCATTCTTCTTTGGGTATTGTGCAGTCAAGAGTAGCTGTGGGTAGTTTTGGTAAGCGCAGTAATTTAGATGTGAAGTGGAAACGGCCCTTTATTTTAGGCAAGCAAAAACAGTTGGATAATTTTATTGGGGTGAAGTATCATATAGATATTGATTGGCCAAAAGACTTGATAGCCCTGCATAATTTTAAAGATGGCTATTGTGGTATCTCTGCCATTGAAGCCGGTAAAACTTGTTTGTGTTATTTAACCACTGCGTATAATTTAAAAACCCATGGCGGTTCTATTGCGTTTATGGAAGAAGCGGTATTAAAAGCCAATCCATATTTGAAAAGCATTTTAGAAAAAGCCATTCATTTATATGAAGCCCCCGTTACGATTGCACAGATTTCTTTTGAACGAAAATCGTTGATTGAAAATCATGTACTCTTAGTGGGCGATGCGGGTGGTATGATAACTCCACTCTGTGGCAATGGAATGAGTATGGCATTGCATGGATCTAAGCTGGCTTTTGAAGCCATTGCGCCGTTTTTGCGCAATGAACTTAGTAGGGTAGCCATGGAACAACATTATGCTCGAGTATGGAATAAAACATTTGCGCAGCGCTTAACAGTGGGCAGGTGGGTGCAACGTTTCTTTGGTAAAACTTGGATGACGAATGCCTTTATTGCAGCGTTAAAACCATTCCCTTTTCTAGTGCGTGCTATTGTGAAGCAGACGCATGGGGAGGGGTATTGATAATATGTTTTAACTCAACTTTTATGTTTAAAATATACCTAGTTCTATTTAGCATGGTTGTTTTTATTGGGGTTTGGTGCTATGGTGCTAGGCCTATAAAAAAGTCTGCGTTGGTTACTGAAAATGCGGTGGCTATGATCAACCCAATGGCTGATTCTATGTTAAAACTTTCTGGGGAGTTGTTGTATAAAGTGAAAATTAATAAGAATACGGATGCAGTTGAAAAAGCGTTGTCGAGTTTAACCTATGCGCAACTATTACAGGGACTCAGCAATGATGCAGCTAAGAAAACTTTTTGGGTAAATCAATACAATGCATGGTTTCAAATTTTAGCCACCCGATTTAAATTGTCTAGACCTGCTATTTTTACGAGTGCTAAAATTCCTATTGCCGGGAAACTATTCAGTTTAGATGATATAGAGCATGGCATTCTTCGCAAGTATCGTTGGAAGTGGAGTATGGGGTACTTGCCGCAGTTCATGCCTTTGAAAACGATTAAAGAATTGGCGGTTGATACCATTGATTATCGTATTCATTTTGCGTTGAATTGTGGAGCCAAGAGCTGTCCGCCCATTGCTTTTTATCGGTATGATAAAATTGACCTGCAATTAGATATGGCTACTGTTTCGTTTATGAAAGGGGAGTCGGAGATTGATGAAGAAAAGAAAGTCATAACTACCAGTAAAATTTTATCTTGGTTTAAAGGCGATTTTGGAGGGTCTAATGGAATCAGGGCGCTTATGAAAAAGGTTTTTAAGCGCGACTTTACAGAGTATTCAATTCAATTTAATGAATACAATTGGGATGCTGATTTAGCTAATTTTGTCGGGCAATAATCGGTTTAATTGTTTTTACTAAGGCGGTAAATGGATAAAATAATGCAAGCCCTAATGCAATTGACAATAGGTTAAAAGTAACATGAAATAATCCAGTTTTAATTGCTTGTCTACTTCCTTTAATTGTTGCTAATAGGGTATCGCTACAAGTGCCTAATTCAGCACCTAGCATTACAGCAATTCCACCAGTTAAGCTGATCAATCCTTTTTTTGATAATATGATGGCCATCCCTACCGTAGCGGATGATGATTGAATCACCAACGTAACAATTGCACCTACTATAGCGCCAATGATTGGGTTTTCGGTTTTTTTCATCCATTCGTTAAAGAATGCCTCGTCTCTAAGTGGTTCAACTGCATTCTCCATTGTGAAAAGGCCGAAAAATAACACACCAAAGTATAAAATGGTCTTCCCAATATTGCTGAGTTTTTCGGTTTTTGCAATGAACAGCAATACAAATCCGATTAGCAAAAATATGGGTGAATATTTCCCAATGTCCATTGCAATGATTTGACTACTTACTGTTGTGCCAATATTAGCTCCCAATACTATACCCATAGCTTGCCTAAAACTGAGTATCTGTGCATTTACAAGCACAATAGTAATAATGATGACAGCTGAAGATGAATCTAGTAGGGTGGTAATGACTATGCCAACCAATAAACTACTCCATGAATTAGAAGTGTATTTTTTAATCCAGTGTTGGGCATTGTTGCCTAGCGCTGCTTTTAGCGTATCTGATAAATTAGTAATGGCAAAAAGGAATAGAACTAGTCCAGCGGTAATTGATAGTAAAATTTCAGACATTAAAATGGCTTAATATGATTCGTTCAAATTAAATCATCTTATATTCTGGAAGGTGATTCCAACTTTACCTTATTGTGAAGTTTTGGTGGGAGTGGAATGGCTTATTTAATTGGGGTATAGATGGTATTGCTTTTGTCGCCAATCTTCAAAATTAGTTTTTCTTTTACAGCTTTATTTAAATCTCTGCTGGCAGTAGCGGTAGAAATGGTTTTGAAATAATTTAAATAATCTTTACGAGTAAATTCTTTCACTGAAGTTGCTAAGAAAATTTGAATTCGGTCCTCATTCGTTACTGGACCAATTCTTTCTTGCAGTAATTCATCCAGTGATGTATTAATGGTACTGAGCATAAATACAATGAACTGGGTAGATTCACCTGTTTTATCGCTATTTGCCAGCGCTTTATAATAGGCTTTCTGATTTTTGCTGATTAAAGTTTCAAACGGTAGGTATTCAAATAATGGATACTCTTTTAAAAGTAAAAGCGTTTGCCAAAGTCTACCCATTCTGCCATTGCCATCGGTAAATGGATGAATAAATTCCATCTCATAATGAAAAACACAACTTTTAATGAATACATGGTCTTCGCTTATTTTTAAGTATTCAAAAAGATCTTTCATTAAGTATGGAATATTTTTAGCTGGAGGAGCCAGATGTGCTAATTGATTTCCTTTCACAATTCCGACACCCGTTTTTCTATATTGACCTGGATGAATAATTAGCCCTTGCATCAGGGTTTTATGTGCAGCTAAAAATGATTTCTCTGTATTTGGTTTTAGTAAGTGTAATTGATTGTATACTTCTATTGCATTGGTTACTTCCTTAATATCTTTATTAGGCCCTAAAACCCTTTTGTTTTCGATGATGGCGGTAATCTGATCAATTGATAAAGTATTGCCTTCAATAGCCAAAGATGCTTGTATGGTTCTAATTCGATTGCGCTTTCTAAGCGCAGGGGCTTGCTTGATTAATAAGGAACTATTTATTTCCCCCATTTTTTGGGAAATCTCAACTATTAATTGAATGATGGGGGCATTAATGGTGTACGGTGGTTTCATTTGATAGTATCATATGATACTATCAAATGTAGGGTATTTTTTGAAAAGCAAGGTTAAAATTCTAGGAATTACATTCTTATTGTTGTCGTCAAAGTATTCGTTGATATTGATGAGTTCAAAACCATTGTTTTTAGCAGCGTTTACAAAATCTGTGATATGGTGATTGAAGCAAGTGACTACTTGAACTCCTTCGCTTGTTTCAAAGCGGGCTTTTGATCCATTGTATTGCTTGAAGGGATGCAATTCGCCAATGTAAACAATGCCATTGGATTTGACCACTTGGTTTAATTTCTTGAATATAGCTTCAAGGTCTTCAATATGTTCTAATACTAAACTGAAGGTTGCTAAATCAAATTGATGGCCATTGGTGAAGCTCCAATCTTGGGTGATATCTGCTTGTACAAATGTTACATTTAAAGCACTGATTTTCTGTTTGGCTTTGGAGAGCATTTCTTCTGAAAGGTCTACGGCTAATACTTTGCTGGCTTGTGTGATTAACCATTCGGTATTTTTTCCTGTGCCACATCCTATTTCTAAGCAGTGCTCAAATTGTTTACCCTTAATATGTTCTCTCAATGAAATAGCTTCCAGGTCTCTGGTTTTATTTTCATTGGTGTCGTATTGTTCCGACCAATTATTATATGCTTGTTGGGTGTTCATGATTTGATTATCTACACGTAATGGATAGTTGTTTTAACATCAATTGGTGTGCCTCGTAAAATGGTTTGATAAACAATGCAACTACGTTCAGTAGCTTGTATTAGTTTTTCTGCCATTGTATTTGGAACTGAATTTTGAACAGTTATTTCAATGAATAGACTCATTTTCTGAAACCCTACCGGCACTTCCTTGTTTACCATTAATGTTCCCCTTACATCTACTTCTGCTGTTGCAATAATTTTTGAATTGAGTATAGGGATTTGTAGTCTGTTGGCAATCATTCTAAGAGCTGTGTCAAAGCATGATGCAAGTGCAGCGCAAAGCAAGTCTCCAGAATTCGGATAATCATGATGCCCTCCAACCGCCCTATGAACACCAATTGGGAAATCTACAAGAAGTTCCTCATTAATTGAAACGGAAGTATGTAAAGGGTCGTCTAATTGTTTCCCCTCAATAATTGCCATATCTGTAACCCATGCGGCAATAGGATTTTCATTATAGAGATTCATTAACGGTTGCTGTCTTTCTTTAATGATAGAATTGTTTTTCATAGGAGATGGTTTTGAAAGGATAATTATTCCAACAATATTTAGAGTGGGAAATTATTGTAAAGTCTCATCTTAAATATAATCTATAAATTAGTGAATTCCAATTGTAGCAGGCAATGATGCGAATATATTTCTAGGAATATTTAAAGAATTTGATTAATCGGTTTGTTTGATAGGGGGATTAAATTTTACTTTCAAATTTATTGTCTTCCCCTGCTTTACTGTGCATGCGTATGTTGATGATGAGTTCATCGGCACCATTTTTTTCGGTCAGTTGTTTTAGTTCTGCTATTAATGCTAAAACCTGATCTGTGGTGCCGTTTACAACTGTTTCAAAAGGGGTGATGGTATAGTCAAGACCTGATTGGCGGATATGGTTGATTGCTTGATCTATTATGGCATAACTAGGGTCTACAATATTAATGGGAACTATTTGAATGCCTGCGTTGATGATGTATTGGTTGGTCATGGGGTAAAGGTAGAATAATTGGTTAGGCTTTGGGGGGATTGGGGCCGAGGGGTCAATAGACTTCATCAATTTCGCTGGTAGGCTGTAAGAAGCCGAAATTTATTTTGATTTGTAATTTGTAATTCGTAATTTGCAAATTGCAAAATGTGAATTAATATGAGGCAGCATAAAGGAATGAGACCCCAGGACATAGTGGTTTTGATTAAAATAATCCTTTTTGAAGACAAGGATTGGCAATTTCAGGATATTGCTAGAGCTATCTATATAAGTCCGGCAGAGGTTTCGGAATCGCTTAGTCGAAGCTCCTTTGCATGCTTAATTAATCATGAGCGCAGAAAGGTCTTTAGAAATGCTTTTTTTGAGTTTTTGCAATTTGGTTTGCCTTATGTTTTTCCTCAGGCCCCTGGTCCAATGACTAAGGGGATGGCAACTAGTCACAGTCACAAATATTTTAAGGGCAACATAGTCAGTAATGAGGTCTATGTATGGCCCGATCCTAATGGTGGCGATTATGGTCAAGCAATAGAGCCACTTTATATTAATCAAGTAAAAGCAGCAAAAGAAGATAGTAGGTTATATGAAATCCTTGCTATGCTTGATGTTATTAGGGTGGGTAAGAATCGGGAGAAAAAGGTTGCTATTAATTATTTGCGTAAATTTTTATTAAATGAGTCATCAAATTAATATTACGAGGATTAGGGCGGTTTATAATGCGCTGGGAGATTTAAGAGATGATGTAGTCTTTGTTGGAGGTGCTACTGTTTCACTTTATGCTGATCAAAAAGCTGAGGAAGTTAGACCAACAGAAGATATTGATGTCGTGGTTGAGATAATGACTCATAGAGACTTTTCATTGTTGGACGAAAGGTTAAGAAAATTAGGTTTTCAAAATGATCAAGCCTCTGGAATTATCTGTAGGTATATAATTGATGGATTAATTGTTGACATCATGCCGATTCATGACGAAGCCATTGGGTTTGCTAATCAATGGTATCCTCAAGGGTTTGAGCGGGCAACCTATTATAACATCGATAAAGATTTAAGCATACGGATTTTTGCTCCAGTTTATTTTCTTGCTTCTAAACTTGAAGCATTTAAAAGTCGGGGACAGAATGATGGTAGAACTAGTAAGGATTTTGAGGATATCATTTTTCTTCTAGAGAATAGAAGTCTAATATGGCAGGAAATGGAATCTGCTGAGAACGATGTAAAAGATTATTTGAAAACAGCGTTGGGCATTATTTTAAAAAATCCTTTTGTTGAGGAATGGGTGGATTCACATGCAGGATATGGGGTAATTCCTGCCACGGCTTTCATATTAGATTCAATGCAAAAGTTTGTGGAAGAGGGGTAAGGGGATTACAACCGCCTCTTTGAATTAACTTTCCTTTAATTCCACCATTCATTTATTTTCCTATTTTTACACTGTCATCAAGATTCTACTATGGTAGAAACCAACCGAGACGCGAGTCCACGGTGGTGTTTGAGATGAGGACTGATAAGTCAAAATAAAGCGCTTTTATCTCCACTCATTTTCTTGATGCGATTAACCTTTAAAAATAATCGCAATGAAACATTTACAATTTCCGTTTGCTGAAACAGTAACCCTAGTAGTTAAAAATGGTAAAGCTCGTTCTCGTATTGAATGTGAGCTTGCTTCTTCTGAGATTGAGATCTATCAGTCTTTAGCTTATCGTTCTAAGTAGTGGTAGTTATATCCAGGCTTTTTCTGAGTTCTCCTTGGTTTTATTGATTCCTATTGGTCATGCGTTGATTAAGGAGATTGTGTTGGATGTGAGTAAGATCACTATTGCTAAATAAGTAAAATCAATTTTATGAGTAATCTTGGGTTTGGGGGGATTAGGGCTGTCGCGTTAAGGAGGTGTCTCAGTTTGTCGGAATAGAAAACAGAATCAAAAGCAATAGTTTGAAAGCCAAATAATTATTTGTAAATTCGACATATGAAGACGCTTACATTACAAATACCTGATAACTTAGACGAGAAAGATGCTCAAACTCTTTTGGCAGCAAAGTTGTATGAAAAAGGTGATTTGACATTGGGTCAAGCTGCTGAGCTTGCTGGATACACTAAAAGAACTTTCATGGAACTTCTAGCAAATTACGATGTATCCATTTTTAACTACACAGAAGAAGAATTAGATAAAGAGATTTTACATGCACAAAGCTATCATCTCTGATACTAGTTGTTTGATTTTGTTAGACAAAATTGGAGAACTTGAAATCTTAAATAAGTTGTTCGGTAAAATTATTACCACATAGGAAGTTGCAAATGAATTTGGTCAGCCACTCCCAACTTGGATAGAAATTCAACAGCCCACTGATAATAACTATCAATCAATCATTGAAGCTTCTGTAGATAGTGGGGAAGCAAGTGCTATTGCTTTGGCATTTGAATTAGATAATTGTTTATTAATTATAGACGATTTGAAAGCTCGGAAATTTGCTAATCAAATTGGAATAACTATTATCGGAACTATGGGTGTAATTGTTGATGCAAAGCTTGCTGGAATTATTCCGTCGGTAAAATCAATTATTACAAAAATAAAATTGACAAATTTCAGAATGACAGACCAATTGGAAATAGTTATGTTAAAGAAGTCTGGTGAGTATGAATAAGGTACACTATTTCTAAATTTTACTATATCCCCCACAATTGCACCCCATGGTAATAAAAGACTCCATTTTTGATTGCTTCCGGTATATTGGTCTTTGTGTGTAATGACTTTTCTGTTAGGTTAGATTGATAGGTGTCGTCAATTTCATTGTATATATCGAATCGTTTAGTTTGTTCATCATAATGGATTTCTTTTGATGATCTGCATAGTCCTCCAGCTAAGAGCATGTAGAACTCTGCTCTTCCATTGATATTGGAGAGTTGTTTGAGGTGTTCAATTGATGTTACTTGGAGCATGGGTGGGCTCATTGGTGTTTTTAGTAGTTATTGAGGGATTAAGGCTGTAGGGTTTATTTGCTTTACTTCATTATGGTTGGCCACTACACTAGTAACAAGATTTAATAGGAAGAGTGAGGGTGTTCTGAATCGGGGATAAAATATTTGCTAAAATATTTGGCAATTTCGATTTTGTCCGTAATTTTATCCGTGTCCGTAAAAATGTCCGCTATATGATTAATGTCAAATTTTACCTTGATAAGGCTGATAAAAGCAAAAGATCCCCCATACACTTAGTTATTAGGCAAAAAGATGTTCAAGTAAAAGTTGCAACAGGTGAGAAGATCCTAAAAAAGGATTGGGATAATAAAAATCAAATAGTAAAAGAGACCGAATATACCCATAAGTCAATTAATAAATTTCTGCAATTTCTAAAGCAAGAAACTGAAAAGTATTTTGAAACAGTACCTCATACTCATTTTACTGATAAAAAGGTTAAGCAATTTATTTCGTCATTGGTAAATACTAGAAAAGAGAATACTGATGTAAAAATTGTTTCGGAAGATCCATATGAAGGTGAAGGAAAAGTAAAGACCACTTTTGTAGATTTATTTGCAGGTGCCGGAGGTTTTAGCGAAGGTTTTTTGCAAGCTGAATATGGAAATCGTTACTACGATTTTTTACTCGGTAGTGATATCAATGAAAATTGTGAATTAACACACCTTGCCAGATATAATTATCAACTCGGCATGGATGCTGAATTTTTAAGACAAGATATTACCGAGCCAGATTTTTTGGATAATCTATTTAAAAAATTAAAAGGCAAACAGGTGGATGTGGTTTGTGGTGGCCCACCTTGTCAAAGTTTCAGCTTAGCTGGAAGAAGGAAAAAGTTTGATAGAAAAGATGATTTATTTGCGCACTACTTAAATGTAATTCGTGTTTTGCGTCCAAAATATTTTGTGATGGAGAATGTGAAGGGTATTTTAACTAAAGAGGGTGGGAAAATAAAAGATATGATTTTGCAAGAAATCAAATCAATTATTGATTTAAAGGAATTCTCTCAATTACTTCATTTTTTGGGTAAGCTCAAAAAGACAGAAAAGGAGAATTCATTTACGCTTGACTGCTATAATTTAAGATTGCAATTTGAAGCAGCCACTGAAAAGGAGTTAGAAAAATTGCGTGATAGCTATATTCAAGTGATTGAGAACAAATTTCGTATTCTTACTCCTAAAATCGCTGATTATAAAACAAGTAAGACAGATATAAACATCAATACCATCCGTCATGGTTTTAACTTGTTGAAAAGGAGCAAAGAGCTTGCTTATGTTCGTAAAAAAGTTATTTTAGAAAAAGCTCACAGTGATTTGGATAATGATTTTTTTGCTGAAAAATTTGATTTGTTTTTGACATCGATTGAGTCTGATTCTATAATAGAACAAATACATGATTCTTTCAAGAAATTGAAACCAGCGAAAGAATTTCAAAAGGAAATTGATGAAATAATTTCTGCATTAGAGATCTATAATTATTCTTTTGAAGAATGTGTACAGGGGCTTAAACCCTTTGTAGAAAATAATAATACAGAAGCTGAGTTTGCTGAAATATTAGCCCAAATTCGTTTGTACAATATTGATCAGCCTTTTGTAGCGCTCGCCTCCAATTATGGGGTTCCTCAAAATCGTGAAAGGGTTCTATTTATCGGATGCAGGAAAGATCAAAAGCTAGTTAAAACTGTTCCTCCAACAGTAGGCCCTAATGAAAAGGTAACTGTTTTTGAAGCGTTATATGATTTAGATTTTGTTGGTAATGACGAAGAGAAGTTTGGTTATGAGCAGATTAATTTAAAGGCAAAGTATAATGGCTCAACAGAGAAAATGAAATCTCTAATCAAAAAAAGGTCTATAGATGGGAAGCCTAACGAAAAAGCGGGTTTAACTTATGCTGAATGGTCTAAAAAAGGTCGTTTAAATGGGCGATTTGTAAATGCTAAGCACCCTTTTTATGTCCGTAATTTTGAAGAATTAGATAATCAGCTGTCTCATATGGTTGCACCTCTTCATAATCATAAAACTAGTAAGCAAAATGAGGAAGTAATTAAAAGACTAAATGTTATCTTGACTGAAGGTGATTATGATGAAGCAAAAGTGAAGCTTAAAAAAATGGGTCTTGATTCTGAAAAGCGTAATTATAATGTATTGAAACCAGATGCTCAAAGTCCAACTGTTATGACTATTGCAGATGATTATATACATTATTCTAATCCCCGTGCTTTAACAGTTAGGGAAATGGCTAGATTACAGTCTTTTGATGACTCTTTTGTATTTCAAGGAAAACGGTCAACGGGTGGGAATAAGAGGAAATTTGAAGTACCTCAGTTTACATTAGTAGGGAATGCTGTTCCACCTTTAATGGCTAGGGCTGTTGCTTTGGAGATTTTGAAAAATATTGAGTAAATTTATAGATGAGGCAACTTTCGGAAGAAGAGAAAATTAAGATTAAAATATTAACTGAAAAGTCAGTTGAAATCTGTTTGATAGAACCAACTTCAACTGGACTTGAGAAATCCATCATGGATGCAACGGGTTCAGTTCGTTCATATTTGAAAGATAAAAACATTCATGACTTTGCTTTACAAAGTCAGGGTCAGGAGAGTAAAATACAAGTTGACTCTTTTTTTATCCAGGATAACTCATTAGTTAATTCAATTGCATCCTTATATAGACCGAATACTAAAAAAGGTGATCCTCGAATTTGGTTTAAAGGATTGACTAGTTATGCAAGCCCAAATGATATATTAGGAATATTGGCTTTTGATAGTTTGTTATACGTAATTAATATAACAAAGCTTGACTTACATGCACTAATTCAAAATGATGACGCTAATCCTTTAAAGGAAATTGTAAATACAATTTATAATAATTCAAATGAAGTTTCTCTAGAATTATTGGGATTGTTAAACAAAATAGCGGCACGAGGTCCTGTTCCTGCAATGCTTCAAGCTGATACAGCTGTAGGGAGAACTCTTGAGACATTGTTGGGGATTGATATTAATTCTTCAAAGAAACCAGATTATAAAGGAATTGAACTAAAGTCGTATAGAGATAAACGAGGAAACAGGAAAAATTTGTTTGCACAAGTTTCGGATTGGTCTAAAAGTAAGTTTAAAAGTTCAGAGGATATTCTAAATGAGTTTGGTTATCAGAGAGGTGAAGATTTTAAGCTTTACTGTACTGTGTCAACAATAGTTAGAAATTCACAAGGTTTGATGTTAAAAGTAGATAGTTTAGTTCGTCAATTGATTGAAAATTCAAATAATCCGAATATTAATGATTTTGCTGTTTGGAGTTTGGATTTTTTACATAAACGACTACTTGAAAAACATAATGAGACCTTTTGGATTGCAGCTGATTCAATTTTGATAGATGGGAAAGAGCATTTTCAATATAAGAAGGTAGAACATACTAAGAAGCCTATAGTATCGCAATTTGATTTACTATTGGAACAGGGTATAATTACACTTGATCATTTAATTAAAAGGACACCAAGCGGTGGAGCTAAAGAAAAAGGTCCATTGTTTAAAATAAAGCCTGATGCAGTTGGATTGTTGTTTCCGCCGAGTAGGGTTTATTCATTAGTAGGGTAGTTTATTTGTTTACAAATTACGGGTAGTTTTTTCGGGGAGCTTACCTAAACACTACACAATCAACAAAGCAGAAACTTTGATAGAAGAACAAAGCTTGATTTATATACTGAACGCCAAATTTGGGTAGGTACTTTTGGCTAATGTATTTATTGGAAATTGTACCAGTCTCTTATAGCGTTACTCTCAAATTTAATTAACAAAACTTCATTGTTTGATTGTGCTCTAAGTTTAGCTTCATTTAATATTGTCATATAATCACTATTACTTCTAAAAGCACGAGAAAAATTATTGTTAGCAAATTCTTTCCACTTACCTGAAACTTCATTTAAATATCTAAATTTAATATCTAGTGGTTTTGTTTTCAAAGTTAAATTTAAGAAGTTAGTATTATTTGATCTAATGTAAGATAATGATTTGCAAATCAATGAATCAAAGCAAAAAGCAATTATTTTTGATTGATCAATAAAACTTTCTAGGTCTGTTAACAAAGAATCAGCATCGGTATTATGAGCAGATTTATGCCTGTTCATGGCAAAATTTTTAAAAACTTGATCTGGATTTAAAATAGAGCAATTTATTATCGAACTTAGCCTTTGAATACTGTTCCACCCACCTTCAACATTCAAATTTCCTAATATATCAGATACATCTTTTGAATTCAGATTAGATTTGTCCCAGCCTATAGAATACTCTGAAAGTTCATAGACTGAATTTTTAGTACTTGATATAAAGCCTGTTTCATTTTGAATGAAAGTAATATAGTCTTCTGAATTTCTTTTTAAAGTTTCCGCTCTATTATTAATCCCTTTTAGAGCATTAAATGTTACATCTTCTTTTAATTTATCTGGCAATGAATTAAAATTACAACCAGTTGTACCAATAATTTTTAAAATTTCACCAATTCTTCTTTTGATAAAGTCTTCAAGTATGGTAAAGCCGATTATTGACATTCCATTTCTAAGCATTCTTACTTTTTCATTATGCAATGTTTCAGTTAATGCTTTTGAATTTAATTTTATGTCATCAAGCAAATTGGGGCGTATAATACTATTGAATGTACCTATCCTTAGTATAAAATTATCTTTAGCACTAGCCATTACTTTAAAATTTCTGCAAATAAATTTTTCATCGTGCCAATTCTATAATTTACTTGCTTGATATTCGATGTAAATTGTCTCATTGAGATTTGGAAGTTCTCATCTTTAAAATATAAGTGGTTGAATTTTTTAATAATCTGTTCCTTTCTTTCGATTATTTTAGTCTCTTCATTTAGAAAGTAAGATAATGCAACTGTTTGTACATCATAAATGCCTTGAATGATCTCATTTCTACCATCAGGTCTTTTAAATGCTCTATCATCCCAAATTTCAGAACACAACTCCATTGTTTTGTTAAAAATACTCCTAAGGTCATCAATAACAATATTTGGATTTCTATAGTTATTCTCCATATAATTGTCCATTTCCTTTCTCATATTACCACTAAAAGACATCCAAGATTCTCTAAGTGTAAAAAATCGCAGAACATATTCTACATCTAACATCTCTTTATAAATTTTAGACTTTTCTCTATTCTTTTCTGTGTCAATATTAAATTGAACTCTGAAAAAATTGTTTTCAGATAATTCAACCATCAAGTCGTTCAATTCACTTTCAAATGCAGCGTTTCTAATTTCTTGGGCCAATAATTTATCTCCGCCAGTATTTAAGCGATTAAAGACTTCATATTTAAGTAAACTATCTGACTGCTTTAATAATGTAATAACTCTAATATATGGTCTTATCTTTAAAGCATTGTTTAAAGGGGAAGGTAATTCATCAAATGTTAGACCTTCTATTTCTAGAAATTTTTCAAGGTTAATAAGTTTCTCTTTATGAAGAATAAAATTGTATATAGATGTAATTCTTTGTTTACCGTCTATTACTGAGTACTTTCCATATTCATCTTCGGCAAGGTAAATAGGAGGTACGGGGATATTAAGTAGGAATGACTCTATCAAAGCAGACTGTTTATCTTTATTCCATCTTTCTCTTCTTTGGTATTTAGGCTTAATATCTATTGCTTCTCCCTTTACCATATTTGCAATAGCTTCAAGTGAAAGGTCTGAAGATTGAAATACCAATCTGTTTTGAGCTATTAAGAATTTTTCTATTATTTTATCCATTATATTTATTTTATGTCAAATTTATAATATATCAGCTAATGTTCTAGGCTTTATGCTGGTTAGATAATACGTGATTCTACTGCTAGCTTGGCCACTAAAGATCTGAGGAGCAAAATCCAAATTACTAAAGTTGATTAGCACTACCAAAGCTGATTGGCCATAGCTGAAAGACCAACCTGCGTAAAGACTTATATTGAATTGTGGAAAACTGACTTTATGAGTTTGAATACAAGAGTTTTAATTCGTCAGATTGTAAATTCTTTGATAAATAGTCTCAATTCTAGTCACAACTCCAAGTTCAGAATCAAAATTTTGAGCACTATATATGCCAATTAATTTTGTAGTTAAACCAGACAAGAAACTTACCCCACCTTTTGGGTCGTTTATTTTGTTATCTCTAAATACAACTGGAGAACCTGACATTCCTTTTCTAGTTGTCGCATCAATGTAAAAAGAGGAAACACCAACTGATATAAAATTCGGTTCACTTGCGATTGTTCCACTCTTCCAAATTGGGTAAAAATTTATTGTATTTTGAGGATAACCAATCACAAATAATTGTTGGCTGTTATAGAGTGGTATTTTCCCAATTGAGGTTGAATCATAACCATATATTCGAAGTTTAGTATTAAGATTATTTACTCCCGAAATTGGAATTGCTACTACATCTAATAGTGAATTAATATCTTTTTCATTATCGTAAAATTTAATATACAATAAATTTCCTCTTGAATCTGATAAACCTAATGTCTCGAACTTAAAACTTCCTAATTTCTCATCATATAGTCTTATCCGAAGAATATCAGGTTGAGTGTCTTTAAGAATTTCAGTTTTATTATTCCTCTTAACTTCATCTTTGTGATACTTTCCTCCTACAATGTGATTATTTGTTATTAAATAAATAGTGTTCTTCACTTGCAAAAAAAAGCCTGTTCCACTCCATAGTGGCGTTTGCCCTTTTTGGGCAATAATGTATATACTTGATAAAGAATTGAAATCAACTAAATTTTCTGCTGATTGACTGTATGTCGCCAAAGTTAATGATGACATTACAAGTAATAATATTGTTTTTTTCATTAAAGATTGTTTGAGAGTTAATTATAAATCCAACTAAAAATAAAATAGAAATATCTTAATGCTAAATAATCAAACCAATAATTCTGTTTCAATTTTCAATTTATAGATACCTACTTTGATATTGCATGCAGCGGTTTTCGGCTTCGCGAAGTGGCTGATTTTCGGCACAAAACTCCAATTGAAAAACTGAACTTGAACCTTGCACTAAACTGTCATAGAAGAACTTAACCCGCCATATTGCCAAACCGATCCTATGTTTGCAATTCAATAAATTTATACTAAAGGATTTAAACAAATTCAGAAAGAACAAGGGGAGGAGTAAGACCGTAAAACCGCGTTGGCCTTGAGCCATAATAACATGACAGTCACCGCCCTTTCTTTTACCAGATGCTGAACAGTTCATTAACCAATTTAAAATGCTTGATTTAGGATAGATAGCACAGTGTAAGATTGTTCTTCCCTTTGTTTTTTCCTTACTACTAATCTAATTTTTAAATGGTTAAAAAACAAATTATGACAAACAAATTATCTTGTTGTGGCATTGATGTGTCTCACTTAACATTAGATGTTACCTACCAAAATAACCTCGGTGAGCTTTTTTATCTCCAGGTTGGAAATAACAATGCAGGGTTTAAAAAACTGCTTGAACATACTGGTCAAAATTGTCATTTCGTTATGGAAGCCACTGGTGTTTATTATATCAGGCTTGCCTTTTTTTTTGGACAGTTTGGGTTGTAAGTTGAGCGTTGTAAATGCCATGAGTATTAAACGGTATATTCAAATGCATTTAGAACGAAATAAAACTGATAAAAAAGACAGCCGATGGATCTGTCAATATGCTATTGAACAATGCCCTCCGTTCTGGGAAATGCCTGATAGTGCTTACTTTGAGTGCAAACAGATTTATAATACTATCAGAGAATATGCTGAACAAGTAAAGCGATTTAACAACCAGTTACACAGTTTAAAACTACTTCCATTCCCAAGTAAAGGAACCATAAAATCAATTGAAAAAATGAAGTCTTACTTGGAAAAAGCTATGGATCATTTAGAAGTTAAGCTTCAAGTACTTCTTAAGAAATGGCAGCCTGTGCAATATAAAAGTATTAATATTATAAAAGGTCTAGGCAAACGAGCTACTGCATTACTAATCATCTTCACTCAGGGATTTAAGCACACAACCAATCATCGCCAATTAATCAGCTTTGCAGGGTTAAGTCCAACTGAATATTCTAGTGGAACCAGCATAAAAGGTAGTAACCGAATTTATAAAAAAGGAGGTAAGCCAATTCGTAATGTTTTATACATGTGTGCCATGAATGCCAAACAAACTAATGAGGCTTGTAAACAACTTTTTGAAAGACTTAAAGCCAATGGAAAAACGGGGAAACAAGCACTAATCGCTGTTATGAACAAACTGTTAAAACAAGTATTTGCTGTAGTAAAAAACAATTCACTTTACCAACCTAATTACTGTTCAACTTTACATTAAAAGGTACTTTTTTATTTGTTTTTATGCACAGTTCATGTTATGCGTTTGCCCTTCTTTCTAGGGCGTTTCTCGTCTGTCCCAAGTGGCTGTGTCTGTGTGGTTGGGCAGGCATACTCTTTTGCAAGCTTTGGTCTGTGTGCTAGCTTGTGTAGCTTGCGAATGTGTATGACTGCGAAGGGTTGTTATTAAAAGAGTCTTTGTTGATTGTATATTACCCAGTTTATTGGCTTTCCGTATATTTTTGGTTCAAAGTTATTAGTCAACCAAGAGATGAATTCAGCTCCCAACTCTGATGTTAGTAATTTTTGCCCAATACCTGTATGACAAATATTTCTGAGGTTCTGAGGTAAGTGAGGCGCTGATTGTCCGAAATAATAGAAGTTGTCTGAAATAATTGTATTCTGCCCAGAAATATCAGTTTGCAAATGTTCCATATTTGCTGAGCCATCATTGTTTGAATGTGCAGAATCTATTTGTATCCAATCTCCATTAACATCTTTATGGTAGAAATTGTCGCCATATACTAAAGGCAAGGAACCATTTAATATTGGTTTCTTACATTTAAATCTCTGATCCATCCAGTAGTCTTCCATTGATATTATTTCTGAAACCTGCATTGCATAAACTAAATGGTACTTCAGATTTATACCAAATGTTTTGGTAAGTGCTTTTGAACCTGTTCCAATAATCCAGTCACCTACATGAAGATTAGAACTTTTCCTAATTTGAGGTTTGCAAACTGACAATGTACAATAGCCTCCAAATGGATTAGGGGCTAATCCAAAATCATGTTCAACCAAGTAGGAGTAGTAGTTCATTAGCATTTAATTCTTGATACTGGATAAATTGGCATGGCTGTACTACCATCAGCGTTTTCATAGGGAAAATTCTCTCCAGAAATTATATCACCCAATTTGGCAATTGAATTCCAACCGATAGCATTCGCTTCGATTTCTTTAAACGCGTCTGGTAATGTCGCTGTATCCTTATTTCCATGCGTATAAATACCTATTATTTTTTTGCCCTGTTCATGTGCCCACTTAATTTCGTCATTTACCCATTCTCTGGTGTGTGTTTTGGGACCAATCAAGCAAATAAATGTACTAGACCAACTAATTCGCATTCTTAATAAACGTTCAACAACAGCATCAGAGGGTTTTCGGCCATCTTTATGATTTGTGCTATCAACTGAGAAATTTCTTACATTAAAGCCGTTAGTTTTCAATCTATCTTTTAAAGATTGTAAATGTTCGTCATCTTTACCATAATGACTAATAAAAATATTGTGTTGATCTGCCATATTGTTGTTTTTAAATGTTTATACCCCATTTTGGAGGAAAAAAATACTCGATTGATTCATTTTGTTGCCTTTTGTACTTCTGTTTTATCCTTGTACGGTTTGACGCACCTATAATTTCAGGATGAGCAACTCTTGAATATTTGTCCACTTCACAAAAAATATTTTGGCAGTCAATCAACTGCAACTTTCTTCCCCACAGATTTTTAAAATTCAAATTTAACCTTTCAAATTCTTGCTCCTGATTTTCTACCATGAGGTGAATAATATCTTCAAATGAATACCCACCAAAATCTTTAAAGCATTTTACAATTCCATCCTTTGCTCCTGGGCCCGCTTTCACAAATTCCATTTCTGTAAAGTTTGTAAGTGTGCTGTAATTGATGTCGGTTACATATTGATATGCTAAAAAATCTCCAATCGTTGGATAAGAATGCAAAAGCTTGTATGCCTCACTCATGCTTTTACAATGTTGAAGTTTGTAAGGCACTTTTTCTTTTATCATCTTCTCAATTAATCGCAAGTGATTTTGATGTTTCCTTTCACAACCAAAAGTTGACCTGCCCGATGCCATTATGTAAGCAGCAGAATAAATAGGAATTCTATTCTGCATCACTTCCGAAAGAACCTTGTCATACCGTTTGAAAGAATAATCTTTGAAACTGATTTTGCCCAATTCGAATTCTAAAACTTCCCAAGTTGAAATGCGATTGAAGATTTTAAAAAGTATCAGTCGAAAAAAAACTTCTTCGGGTTTTTGACTGCCTTTGTAAATCACATTTTTAATTAAGTATTGACTTACTCTGTCAGTTGCTCTGTAAACATTCGTGAACTTGTATTGATTCAAAATTTTGTCTTTCGTCCACGGATAACTTTCACCATTAAACCTTTTGAAAAAAATATTCTGTCTCTCTGCTGCAAACTTCCAATATGTGTTGTAAGCGATACTTTGTTTCGGTTTTATTCTTTTGGTAAGAATTAAAACTGATTTGTCTTTGCTAAATGTTTTTAATAACTCTCCTGTCATTGTTAATTTGTAAATCGTTTGGTTAAACCTTTTAATATCAGATAAACCACTTCGCTTATGTGAGGTGTTGCTGTTAATCGTAAATTGTCTTCTACTGAAAGTCCGTTTTGTTTTGCTATTCCTTTCAATCCTATTGATTGAAGTGTTGAAAGATACTTACTTAGGTTAATTGGGGTGTTAGGATGTTTCTCATTGTAAATTGCAAACATGTTTTTGTAATCAGCATTGTCAAAATAATACTCGTTTGAAAAACTGATTGGCTTATTTCCTTTCAATGCTTCAATTGCATCTTTCGTAATTCCTCCAAAAGCGCCAACCAAATAAACTGGGTGTTTGTGTTCAAGCGCAATTAAAAGTTCCTCTAAAATCCCTGGACTTTTTCCTTTAAAACCTTTCGTTCTACCACCGATAAAAATCCTTGCATCGCAAGTTACTTCCATTTCTTCTCTCATTTTTGTCAAGCATCTTGACCATACATAAAGTTTAGTTGGTGTTAAATCTCTTAACAACTCACTTGCATTTGCGTTTTCAATGTCTTCAGGTGGCGAAACTTTTATAAATGAAACATTTTGTTTTTGTTCGGCCATCTTTCCTTCTGTCAATAAGGTTGATAGTGGAAATGCTAAATAGTTGTAGAACCTTTCGTGGGGTTGCAATTCTTTATCGGCTTTATAGTATGCAAGTAAATCAAAAATCAATTCTGTAAAACCTCCTTGTCTCATGTCTCCACCGTAACTCAATTTCCCACCTAATGCTAAAATGTATCTTGCAATTTCGATTACAGCATCCTTCAAGTGCGGAACTCCGTAACCAAGTTCACTAAGGTTGTCGCTTTCAGAAATGGAAATACCAATTGTTTTTCCTTTCAAAAAATGCTTTCTTGAAAATGCTTCACTTTTTTCAGAAATGATTGATACGCTTTCGCCTGAATCGTCAGAAATGTTTGATATGTTATTTTCTTCCATCATTTTGATATAGTTGGTAGTGTTAATGGAGTTATGAAAAAATAATCATCATCCATGTCATTTAGCAATTCCATTTCTTCTGAACCCAAAGGTGGGTCAGGATAAATCACCAAACCAAATTTTATACTATTGGACAATCCTTCTTTTTTTAGTTGAAGGAGAGTGAAAAGTTCAGGCGAAGTGCTTAGTATTTTATGCGTCTTGATTTTATATAAGTTAGTTATTGAATCAAGAAATAGCTTTGTGTAAATATTGAAAAGAACTTGTTCTAAAGTCAAGTCTATAATTTCTAAGAAGTTATCTTTAAATCTGATTGAAGGATAATTTCCTAAATATGGAAATGCACGCTGTTCTCTGTTTTGAACTGCGTTCACAATTACAATTGGACAACCTGTTTTCTTAGCTTCCAGTACTTCTATTCTGCACCATTCTCGTTCAGCATAAGTGTCAGATTGAAAAGCAACCAATGCAGATTCATGTGATGCTTTTTTGATTTCTTCTCCAAAGTTTGAGCCGTAAGCAATATCGTTCGTATCAAAGAATGTTTTGAGTTGCGTTTGTGAATTAATGAAGTCACGAAATCTTGTTGCAACAAGTTTTGTTTCATCATGCTTAGAATGACTAATGAACAATTTTATTGGTGGTGCAATTGTCAATGAATCTGTTTCATCAGTTGCCTTTTTCATGTTCATTAGCAATCTGCACAACTCATGTAGAACTGGGCTTTTGATTTGACTAAAAACACTCTCGTTTTCTACTGTATCGCAGTGACTTTTAATCTTTTTCTCAACTCTAATAAAATTTATCGGTGAAAGTTTTGGAGAAACATTGTAGGCGTTTTTAGAAATCGCTATCGGATAAATTCTTCTCTTATCTTTTGCTGAGTTGCATTTATCAAATTTAGAGTCAATGAATTTTTCGTATTCCTTATCATTTACAAATTCGTCCGAAACCAAGGCAATAACTGCGGTGAATTCAGATTCGTCAAAGTCAATTTGAATCGGTTGATTTGTGCCAGTTGTTTTTGTGCTTCTGAAATAAACTGGAATACCCATTGAACGTACTAACGGTTTTGAAGAATCTCTACAAAGAAATGAGTAAAGAAAATCAGCAATTTGCTGTCCCTCTGAAAAGTTAGGATGCCAAACGATATAAACAGATAGTGGAGTTTTGTATCTCATTCGTTATCTAAATATTTGTTGAGTGGATTAGAATTGAAAGAACTAAATGATTTTATTTTTCCACCTTTTTCAAGGGATTCATAAATTAAATTTTCTTTGCGGATTGAATCTAAAAATCTGTTTAATGATATTGTTCCTTGAAGCAGTTCTTTTACTTTAAGATAATCTGGCATTCTACTTTTTTCAATTCCTTTATGTCTCAATATTTTCATCTTTTCACCTTTCTTATCAAAAGCATATCCTACTTCAAACGGAACCCATAAAGACCTGTATGTATTCGGAGATACAATAACAATAATATATTGTGACTGATTTAATCCTTTTTTGATAGCGTTTGTTACACCTTTAGGATTGGCAATTTGGTTCTGTTGTTTCAAATCATTATCCTCTAGGTCAAAATAAACATCAAGTTGTTTTGAAGTAATGTAATTTGCAACTTCTTCTGCATATTCTTCATCTTTTCTTTGATAGCTAATAAAAACACAAGGAACATCATCATTTGAAATTGATTCAAAGATTCTAGGAGATTTATTCAATGTTTGGCTTTTGAGGGCTCTATTTATTCCTTCCATAATATTTAATTTTTCCCCAGATAAATTAGTTTCCGATTCTTAATGCTTACCAAAACTCTTCCTCCTTTATTTATTCTTAGTTCATCATATACTTTGTAAGAATTTATTATTGCGGTTTCCCATTGTTTTTGGGTGCAATTTTTAACCTCAATACCACTAACTAATTTTTGTACTGTTTTTAGGACTTCTGTATCAACACTACTACTGTATTTGAACAATTGATGGTCTAATCCATAGCTGTATATGTATAGGCTAATTAATTCTTCTGTTATTGTAGCTCTTGCTCCGTCTTCAATTTCATCTACTGCACCGTCACTTCTTCTTTTAATTCCCATTAGTTTTCTAACAACTGGTGACCAACCAAGAAAGGCAACGTATCCAAAATGGAATATGTCATGAAAACGATAACCATCGTCTTGATGTGAATTGTCCGTTATGTCATTGCCAAGTTGATTACCAGTAAGATTATTTATTATCCTTACTCTTTCTTTGCCTTCATCATTGATAACTGAAAATAGTACTTCAAATTCTCTAGGAAATTGTTCTTCTATTGGATATTCCGCATCATAAATTATAAATTTATCAGAATGTTCTAAATCGAACCTATCTTTTATTTTTGACAAGTTGTCAACGGCAATTTTTTCTAAGTCCAAATCATTTTGAGTTGCTATAGTAGATATATACCAAAGCACATCACCTAACTCTTCTTTTAATTTGGTTTTATAATTTGTGTATGCTGTTCCATCCCGCAAATTCTTCTTTAACTCAGTTATTACTGAACCTGCCTCACCAATTAATCCAAGAAATGGAACAATTTTATTTGATTCCTTTCCTTTGATATAGTCTTGAATTGTTTTCTTTGCCTCTTGCTGGTATGATTTAAATTCCATGGTTTCTTTATTTATTGCCACTGATTTCCAGTGCGATTATTTTTAAATAAATCTCTTTGCAAGTTGGGTGAAATTTGCGAATTATTCCGGTTCAAGAACGCTTCGTAAATCCATCTTTCCACCCGAGTGGGGTCGGTACTCCAGTCATAAAGTTTGGCATAGCCATTTTGCAAATTGTCGTAAAGTCTCGGTGGAATTATGTATTGGTTATAATTAGGGCTATTAAAATTGGGATGAGTGGGAAGTAAAATTCCAACAAGTCCAGACCGAGGATTCGCATTAGTGTCTCTCAAGGAAGAATAAATTTCCCAGTCCACATGCCTTCGTTGCCATGTTTGGCTTCCGATTAAAACAACTGTCACAGTTGAATTTCTAAAATATTCGTCTCTTATTTTTCTCCTAATCGTGTCAGTCTTAAGATTAGGGTCAATGTCCCCAATCTCAACATCCCAAGGAACAATGATGTCGTGTATATCAGCGAAGATTTTTTTGAAAGCTATTTTGTATTGCTCATCATTCGCATGATGATAGCTTATAAATGTTTTATGCTTGGTTGTCATATTGTATTAGCGATTATTTGTGGGGTGGTAAAATTTAGCTCTTTTGGTTTTGTGAAGCGTTGGCTTGTGTGTCGAGCAAAACCAAATGTGCTAAATGTGCGGTTGGCTTTTCTTTCTTGTTTGAGTTTCTGTTCATTTTTTCTGTCTGTTTATGTTATTACTGTCGGTCGTCATAGGGTGACGCATAACGCCAATGCAATGTTACCTGCAGTATTGGTCAGAATAAGCCCAACTGTTTGCCCTTGTTAATAAAGTCGTCAATGCTCTTTATTGATTTCATTTCTTCTTCTGATAATGGATTTTCTGCAAAGTCCTTAGTATGCAAATAACTATTTAAAGAACTATCGTCACCCAAAATAAATTTGTCCGCTTTTTGAAATTGTTCAGTATTGGATATTAGTTGTTCTGACTTACAATAGTTGCCTGACACATTATGTCTAATTATTTGATTTCTTAAATTTTCATCTGCATCAGGCATTAAAAAAAGCATAGTCTTGCTGTCCAATGGCAATTTCATAATATTACTTGGGTCAAAAGGCATTATGTCACTGCCACTTATATTTTGTAAGACTACTGGATTATCGCTGGTAATAAACTCACAACCATCGTCAACTAATGTAGATAAATAAATGTTGTCACTTTTAATTCTGACCTGAATAAGTTTTAGAGCAACTTCAAGTTGTGTCAAAACTTGTGCTGGTCTATTTTCCATTTTATTTTCTTTCAAAAAGTCTTCTAATTTTTTGTCCTTTATAGATATCTTAATTCCTTCATAAGTGAAATAGTCTTTGCCTGTTTGCTCACATAATTGAAACATTTGTGTGTAAACACGCCTCATTAAATCATTGTGTTGATTTAGCCATTTTGTCGTCCGATAAAACATTGTCACAACCGTAGCAATTATTCTTTCTCGTTCTTCTGGTGTTAAAGTTTTTTTATTGGGGTCTTTAAGTAGGTTATAAATACCATTGTAATGTTGTTCTATCTCATCAGAATAAAACTTTTCAATTAGCATTTTCTGTTCGTGAGTTTCTCCTGGAAGTGTGTATAAATTTCTCTCAAGGCAAACGTTGGTAGTATTAATTCCAATTATTTTGTCGTGTGTCGGTGTGTCAATTGGAAGAGCCTTTATATAAAACTCGTCACCCTTTGCTGTTGCAAAGTTTTTTAAATAGGTACGTGGTACGTAATGTTGTCTCTTTACTAACTGTTGTGCCATAATGAAGGTTGCGAATATTGCAGGTAACGTTTTCGGGCTTGGCGAAGGTGGCGATTTTCACCACAAATGTTGATGCGGAGAACCAAACTTTGATTAACCACAAATGTCTCTGCGGAGCACTGAACCGCCACTTTTGACAAACCCGTTTTATGGGCTGGGCTTTTTTTGTTCGTCATAGTTCTGTTTCCCTTTTTACATTTACCATTTCGTCAAATCCGTTTCTAATTAATAGCTTTTTTAGTGTTGTTATAAATCGTCTAAGTTCTCTTTCAAGTATTGAGTTGTAGTCAGGGCTTAATTTATTAAATTCGTTAGGTAGTAGGTTAGAAATTGCGTGATTTATTCCTGTGATTATTGTTGGAAAGTCAATGAATTCTAGTGTGTCATTTTTAATCTGTGTGTCAATGCTAATGTGTCGTGGTCGACCAGCATACTTGAATGAAACATTTTCTGTTGAAATAGATGATTTTAATTTTTCAAATTGAAGGTTTACGTCTTCGTTAATTCTGTCTGGAATGATTACATTGATTTTGCACTTCTTGTAATGGATTTCTTTAGAAGTAAAGCCGTTGTTTTCAATTATATATCGGCAGATAGGAACAATTAAATTTTCAAAATAAACGGATGCAAGTGTAGCAGATGGAAAGAAGTTAATTTCATCGTCTGAACTTGAAAGAAATAGACTTCTTATGTCGTTTACTGCCGAAGTAAAAGTGTCCATTTGTGATTTGTCAAAATACGCTAAACTAAGTCCATTGAAATCTGATAGTAGTTTAACCTCTTTGTCAATGAGGAATGCACACTTTGATGTTCCAAGTCGTCCAGTAAATAAACCAAGTTCAAATAATACATTGTCTCTTGGTTGCATAACTTCCTTGCCTCTGAAAATTACTTTGTCGTCATTAGTTCCTAATAAAATACCGAAGTCAAACTGAAGGGATGCTTTCAAAAGGTCTGAAAGGAAATTTTGATTTATTTTAAAAACAGAAGTGTCCCAAACTTTCTCGTTCCAAATAGTAACGTCAAAGTCCTTTTCTAAAATAGATTTTGCAGCTTGTGCAAGTCCAAGTTCTTCCGTAGAAGAACCGATGAACAATTTCTTTTTTATCATACTCTTACTGTGGTTTTAAAATCAATAAAGATTGCCTCAACCTCAGCTAAAAGTAGTTTTAGGTTAGTCAGTTTAGCAGGTCTTGTATTAACCCCCTAATTCTTGGATTAAATGATGTTAAAGGTTTGACATTTTTGGTTAATAATTAAATTTTTTATTGTGTTTTCCAACAAAGGGCTCA
>NCGN01000003.1 GCA_002281575.1 Sphingobacteriia bacterium 28-36-52 | reverse complement strand
AGTAACCAAAAGGTCGCACTACTTGGTCAAAAGGCAAAAAGCCGTCAAAAGCTTTTTTGCCTTTTGTTTAAAAATTGCACTTATCTGTTGAACTCAGCAATTACTATTTTCTTGCCATTACTTTTTCTACTGCAGCTACTATATAGGGTGTATCAAGTCCGTATTTTGTAAGCAGTTCAGTGGGCTTTCCACTTTCTCCAAAAGTATCGTTAGTACCTATCAATTCAATTGGAATTGGGCAGTTTTTTGCAGCAACTTGTGCTATTGCATCTCCTAACCCACCTATAATATTGTGTTCTTCAACCGTTACAGCACATTTGGTTTTTGAAATAGAGTTAATGATGGCTTCTGTGTCTAATGGTTTAATAGTGTGAATATTGATTAGTTCTACACTTATTCCCTTTTCTTCCAGAATTCTACCAGCTTCAATTGCTTTCCAAACCATATGTCCACAGGCAAAAATAGAAACATCGGTTCCTTCACTTAATTGTTGAGCTTTTCCAATTACAAAGTCACTTCCGTCTTCTTTAGTAAAATTGGGCCACTTGGGTCTACCAAATCTTAGATAGACTGGTCCTTCATAAGCAGCAATGGCTTTTGTAGCCGCTTTGGTTTGATTAAAGTCGCAAGGAACAATAACCGTCATGCCTGGTAGCATTTTCATTAAACCAATATCTTCTAATATTTGATGGGTTGCACCATCTTCTCCTAATGTTAGTCCGGCATGAGAACCACAAATTTTTACATTCTTTTCGCTGTATGCAACACTTTGTCGAATTTGATCATAGACCCTACCGGTGCTAAAATTGGCGAAAGTAGTTGTGTAGGGTATTTTACCTCCAATGGTCATTCCTGCTGCAATACCGATCATATTGGCTTCTGCAATACCAACTTGCACAAAACGATTGGGAAAATCTTTAATAAATGGACCTAATTTTAAAGAACCAGCTAGATCAGCTGTTAATACTACCACATTCGGATTTTCTTTACCAATCTCATGAATACCTTCTCCAAATCCACCGCGGGTTTCTTTTTCATTAAGTACTTGAATATCTTTCAATTTCATAGTTGAGTATTTTGCTGGAAAGCTGCAAAGTAAACACTTTTTTATATGGCTTCCTGTACATTTCCTGTTCTTTTAAGAACCCCCCAATGTTGAAGTTCTCCTTTAACTGCTTTTCTAAGGGTTCTAAAAAGCACAATTAATAATAACCATCGATAAATCACTCGTTGGGGTATTAACCAAATAAGCTTCCAGTAGGGTTCTTTTTCAAAACCAAATGCAAAAAAGGCCAACAATAGGTCAACTACTAGAAAGACAGCATAATAAAGCCCAATTTCACTTGCACTTCCGGTAATTAAGCCAATCAACATTAAAAAGTCTGCAAATGGAGCAAACAAGGGTATAAGGTATTTGAAAAGTAAAATATCTGGTAAAGCAATAAAGCCCAGTTTAGGATAATTGGTATTAAATAAAGCGTCTCTGTTTTTCCAAAAAGTTTGCAATACACCAAAAGTCCACCTGAATCGTTGGCTCATAAACTGTTTAAGTGTTTCAGGTGCTTCTGTTAATGCTATTGCTTTATTTTCATTAGCAATAGTATACCCACATCGTAAAATGCGGATAGTTAAGTCGCAGTCTTCAGCCAATGTATCAGAAGTAAACCCACCAGCATCATCTATTGCCAACTTACTAAATGCACCAATTGCCCCTGGAACTACCGTGATTGAATTAAAATATCCAAATGCCTTTCTATCTATATTTTGACTAGTAGTATATTCAATACTTTGCCAGCGGGTCATTAAGTTTACTTCATTTCCTACTTTTACATTACCTGCCACAGCTCCTACAGCTGCATCATTAAAGTGCATCATCAGTTTACTCACTGCATCTGTTTTTAATTTGGTATCTGCATCAATACAAACAACATAATTGGCATTGGTTGATGCTATACCATAGTTTAATGCAGAAGCTTTACCTCCATTTTGCTTATCTAAAATTGTTACAAGGCCATTATCTCTAAATGCGGCTTTAACCACTTCCAAGGTATTGTCGGTGCTTCCATCATTTATGAAAATGATATTGAAGTTTGGATAATCACAACGGAGTAAATTATTTATTGAGCTTACGGCATTAATTTCTTCATTGTATGCAGGTACAATAATTGAAACCAGTGGGGTACCTTTTAATGAACTTAGAATTTGTCCTTTCTCTTTTTTTCTAGCAAGTATTGACGATATTAAAACAATCAATAAACGAATACTTCCCAATGTTAAAAATAACAGGAATAATGCATTAAAAATTTTACCCAAATAATATCCTGCTTCTGCTAGAAAATAATTAAACCTTAATAAATAATTCTCATGGTAGTTGGGAATTGGAGGCATTACATCATCTCTTGTTTTCCCCATTAAATCGGCAACAGTAGTAAATTTATATCCCTCTTTATGAAAGTATTCAATAATTTTTGGGAGGGCGTCTACTGTAGCACTTCGGTCTCCACCTGCATCATGCAATAGAATAATATTTCCACGATCTTTCATTCTTACCACTCTATTAAAAATACTATCCCCATTAAAATTTTTATCCTCATCAGTTTGCCAGTCTAATGGATCTATATTTTCGCCAATTGTTAAATAATTTTTTTCTCTACTTAATGCTACAGGAACAAGTTCTTCCATAGTTTCAGGCCTACTATCTGCATTAAAAGGAGCCCTAAACATGATGGTACTTCTACCTGTAATTGCTTCAATCAATAATTTAGTTGCATCCATTTCTAAGTAAGCCCTTTGCCTACTAACTGTTGCCATATTTGGATGGGTAAAAGTATGATTGCTTATTTCGTGTCCTGATTTATAAATTCTTTTTACTAGTGGAATATTTTTCTCTGCTTCAATTCCAACAATAAAAAAATTAGCCACCACATTATATTTATCTAGTATGTCTAATATTTGTCTTGTATAAAGAGGATGTGGTCCATCATCAAAAGTCAATACCATTTTTTTCTCTGTAGACTTTCCAAATTGTTTTACCACAAACATCGAAGGAAGTGTATCATAAAATTCTTCTGATATCAACATCCATTCTGTATCTAGTTCTGTTCTAATATGGCCTGGTGTAGGGGTAGAAATCACATCTAAAATTTCCCCCTCTCCCATAAAATCTACATCATTACTGGTTTCAACTTTTGTAAATTCATCAAAATTGAATTTTTGAACAGAAGCTTTATTCATTGGTAGATGATAAAAATCCCATAGTCTGCTGTCTTCACTTCCCATACGCCACAATGCTGTTCCTGCAAATCCATATTCTGTAGAAAAACGAATGGCATTAAAATTGGTGGCTGCATCTGTAAAATGCACATCTCTCTCGTGACCAGCTTTGTCTTTGTACTTAAAGAACAAATTATAAGAATCGTTATCGTAAGTAATTTTACTGTTGTTTTCTTTTGCAATACTCAATGCTTGCTGATAAGTAACATCTGAACCTTCACCTCCTTTAGGCCAGTCGTATCCAAATCCTGCAATACATAGCACTAATTTGGGTATTGGAACTTTTTGTACAATTTGATCAACGGCGGCTTCAATCCATTTCTGACCGCTAATTGGGCCGGGTTTAGTGCTAGATGTATATTGGTCATAGGCCATTAAGAATATATAATCCGTATGAGCTGCCAATGCTTGATAGTCGTAGTCTTCATTAAATGGCATTACATCAATAGAAGTTAATAATCCTCCTGCATGGAAACGATCGGATAATTTTTTTAAGAATTGAGTTAGAATTCTGTTGTCATTTTCAACTAATTCTTCAAAGTCAATATTAATTCCCGCAAAGCCTTCAGACTTGATCCATTTATATAAATCGTTGATTAATTTTTCACTTTTTCTTGAGTTGTTTAAAATCCTGCTTACCACTTCTCCATTCCACTTACCATTAATATTATTGGTAAGCATGGGCATCACCCTTAATCCTTTTGCCTGTTTAATTAGGTCGTATCCTCGTTTGTCTTTTCGGATAATTAATGAATCACCGGTTGGATCAAAGAACAGCCACTCGGGTAATATTAAGTTGAGTTTATTAATATTTCTTCTTAATGAAAAGAATGCTTGTGGGTCCCAGTCTACATAAAAAGCAGCTCTAATGCCCAAGGAATCACTAAATAGTTTTGAATTAGAAAGCCTGATGGCGCTATCATTTTGACCACATCCATTACCGGCCGACCATTTATCATCTATAAATTTTCTGAAACCTTGGTATTCTTTTGCGAGTGAATCGGGGTTATCATCTGAAACTAAAATGCTTTTGAAAACACTACCCTGTAGTATTGGTACTGTTGGCACATAAGCTGTTTTTATTGCAATAATAATAGCAATGACTGTAATAAATAACAGAAATAGTAGCAAACGGAACGTCCATTTAAAACGCTGCCATCTGGTAGGATTACTTGTTTGAAATACTTGTTTGAATCCCCTGGCCATCGATTGCTTATAAATTTATATTACATACAAAGTTAATGCCATTAAACGGCAGCAACACTACCAACCAGGTGGTATAAATTTTTAAGCAAGGGGAAGGACAATCACTAGCCTTCAAATGTGCTGTAGAAATAAGGCGTTTTAGCTTCAAATTCAGCTGCGCAGGTATCAACCATCTTATAAACCCTGGTAATACCTAATTGCTTTCTTTTTTCATACACTTCATCTTCATGGCAATTTCCGTTAAGAATCTTAGCAATTTGGGCATCTCCAAAGCCCATTTTCTTCGCTTCTTTCAATAAGCTTTCAGGAAGACTGTCTAAAGTATGTTTTAATAGTTCTTTTTCTATGGTACAAATTTCTTGTATTTGGTATAAGAACCATCTATCAATTCCTGTTGCTTGTGCAATCGATTTAACAGTAGAACCCTGCATTAGCGCATCTTTTATGCGGAATATACGATCCCATTTTGGGGTCTTGATGTATTCCACAATTTCTTCACTTTTCATTAAGCTCTTACCATAGTAACCCAATCCAACTGCTTCATTCTCTAAGCTTTGACATGCTTTCTGCAAAGCTTCAGGAAAGCTTCTTCCAATAGCCATTACCTCACCCACACTTTTCATTTGCAAACCTAAAGTATCGTTGGCTCCTTTGAATTTATCAAAATTCCAGCGAGGAACTTTTACTATTACATAATCTAAAGCTGGTTCAAAATATGCGGATGTAGTTTGGGTAATTTGATTCTTTAATTCATCTAAAGAATAGCCAATAGCTAGTTTGGCTGCTATTTTGGCAATAGGATATCCAGTTGCTTTTGAAGCAAGGGCCGAAGAACGGCTTACCCTTGGGTTAATTTCAACCGCTATCAATTCTTCAGTTGCTGGGTTTAAGGCAAACTGTACATTACAACCTCCAGCAAAATTTCCTAAAGAACGCATCATTAACATGGCTTTGTTACGCATTTCTTGGAATGCAGTATCACTTAAAGTCATAGCTGGAGCAACGGTAATAGAATCTCCTGTATGTACCCCCATTGGGTCTAAATTTTCAACTGTACAAATGATTACGACATTGTCGTTACAGTCTCTAAGTAGTTCTAATTCGTATTCCTTCCAGCCCAATACTGCTTTTTCAACTAAAACTTCATGTATAGGTGAAGCTTTTAATCCTTTCTCTAAAGCCGCATCTAAGTCTTCTTTACCGTGCACAAATCCACCACCAGTTCCGCCTAATGTAAAAGAGGGGCGAATTACCAATGGAAAACCAATTTCTTGGGCAAATTCTTTTCCTTCTAAAAAACTGTTGGCCACCCGGCTAGGGGCAACAGCCATTCCTATCTTAACCATTAGTTGGCGAAACTGCTCCCTATCTTCAGCTGTATCAATTGCTGCAACGTCTACACCTATTAAACGGCAATTGTATTTTTCCCAGATACCTAATTCATCGGCCTCTTTGCAAAGATTAAGTGCTGTTTGGCCTCCCATAGTTGGTAAAACAGCATCTATATTGTTTTCTTGTAATATTTGTTCAATACTTTCTACATTAAGAGGAAGTAGGTAAACTCGGTCTGCCATCATGGGGTCTGTCATAATGGTGGCCGGATTACTGTTAATAAGTATTACTTTTATGCCCTCCTCGCGGAGACTTCTGGCTGCCTGAGAGCCCGAATAGTCAAATTCACAAGCTTGTCCAATGATAATAGGCCCTGAACCTATTATAAGTACCGATTTGATTGATTGATCTTTAGGCATAGTAGTTGTAGAGATAAATTGTGCAAATGTAAGGCTGCTACATTAAAAGTGGCTAAAAATTAATGCGAATTCAAATTTAAATTTAAATAATAGTAATGGCAGTATTAAAAGAAGGAAGTAAGGCTCCAGCATTTAAAGCGCCCGATCAAAACGGGAATATGGTTTCGTTGTCAGATTTTAAAGGGAAAAAACTAATTCTTTATTTCTATCCAAAAGACGATACACCAGGATGTACTTCACAAGCATGTAATTTAAAAGACAATTATAGTGCCTTAATTAAAAAGGGATTTCAAGTGGTGGGTATAAGTGTTGATAGTGTTAAAAGCCACAAAAAATTCGAAGAAAAATATGAACTTCCTTTCCCATTAATTTCTGATGAAGAAAAGAAAATTGTAGATAAGTACAATTTATGGGGAGAGAAAAAATTCATGGGACGTACCTATATGGGTACTACCCGTACAACTTTTTTAATTGATGAAACTGGAGTAATTCGTAAAATTATTGCTAAACCAGATACCAAGAATCATACTGAAGAAGTTTTGGCAGCTTGGGAAAGCATTTAATAGAAATATTTTTAATATAGCCAATATAATTGCTTTTTCTGCGTTAAAGGCATGGAAAAATATGCTTTTTAATGCCCAAAAAGAAAGAGCCACTAAAGCAAATACATTTGTTTATGGTACCCCCGCAAATACCATTAGACGACAATAGGCGTTTGAAGGAACTTTACCGATATGAAGTATTAGATACTTCATACGAGGATGAGTTTAATGACGTGGTACAATTGGCAGCAACTATTTGTAAAACCCCCATTGCATTAATTTCGTTGATTGATGCAAATAGACAATGGTTTAAAGCACGGTATGGTTTAGACATGAAGGAATTTCCTAGAGATATTTCTTTTTGTGGTCACACCATTACATCTAATACAGCCATATTTCAAATTAGCGATGCAACACAAGATGAAAGATTTATAGATAACCCCTTAGTAATTGGGGAGCCCTATATTCGCTTTTATACCGGTGTACCATTGATTAATTCAAATGGTTTTAAAGTTGGAACCATATCTGTAATGGACACGAAGCCAGGTGAGCTAAACGAAGAGCAAATATTTACTTTACAAACTTTAGCTAGACAAGTTGTAAAATTGCTTGATCAAAATTTGTTAAATAAGCAATTAGAGCAGCATCAAGAAAAGTTACAGCAACAAATGGAAATGCAGAATAGAATTCTGTCGATCATTGCTCACGACGTTAGAAATCCGATAGGTGCGGTAAAATCTATTATTGAATTAAACGCTCGAAAAATTCTTAGTCAACATGATTCAGTTGAACTAATGAACATGGCGGGAAAACAAATAGATGGAACAGTTGAGTTGCTCAACAACTTGGTAGACTGGGGTTCTATGCAAATGCGTGGTCAGGGTTTTGAAAAAGAGAAAGTACATATGCGAACACTAGTAAGCAATATGTTCAAGAGCTTTGAAGTTATGGCATCACTAAAGTCTAATATAATGGTGAATTTGGTAGATGAAGATTTGTTTATCAAATCTGAAATTAATTCTATGCGATTTATCCTCCGAAACCTCATTAGCAATGCCAATAAATTTACAAAGGAAGGTGTTATAACTGTATACGCTCATAAAGAAGAAAAAGAAATCATGCTTTCTGTTAACGATACAGGTGTTGGTATGACAGAAGAAGTGAAAGCAAAATTATTTGATGGAGAGCACTATCAAAGTACAACAGGAACGGGTGATGAAAAAGGTTCTGGGCTAGGTCTGATTCTTACTAAAGACTTTATACATATGTTGGGCGGTAACATTAAAGTAGAAAGTACAATTGATAAAGGGACTTCTGTGTACTTATATTTTACTGATTAACTAAATATAGTATAGACCAGCCAACTCATGCTATAGGCCAAAACGGTCATATAAATCAATTGTACAGTTGGCCATTTCCAAGATTTAGTTTCTCTTTTTACTACTGCCAAAGTGCTCATGCATTGCATTGCTAGTACGTAAAAAACCATTAGAGATAATCCAGTAGCAAGGGTGTAAACCTTTTCCCCATTTGCATGAGTAGCAGCTTGTAATTTTTCTCTTAAACTTTGATCGTCTTCTTCATCAACACTATACAAAGTGGCCATGGTACCTACAAACACTTCTCTGGCGGCAAAGGAAGTAATTAGCGCAATGCCAATTTTCCAATCATAACCCAATGGAGTAATTGCTGGCTCTATGCTTTTGCCTAGTAACCCTGCATATGAATTGGCTAACTTTTCTGTTGATAATTGTTTTTGCAATGAATCGGCTGCCGTAGGGTTTGATGCTATTAAAGTAGCATATTTTGCTTCAGTATTTTCTATTTTATTACCTGGTCCAAATGAACTTAGAAACCAAAGTAATAAGCTAATGACCATAATCACTTTACCTGCATCTGTAACAAAAATCCGAGCCTTCTCAATCATAGTAATACCTGCATTCTTCCAACGCGGAGCCCTATACATGGGCAATTCTAAAATAAAGAAGCTCTTTTCTTTAATATTAATAAAGAATTTCATTACATAGCTTACCAATAAAGCCATAATGGTACCAAGAAGATATAAAGCCATCATAACTAAGCCTTGTAAACTTAGAAATCCGAGGTAATATTTTTCTTCAATAACCAATGCAATTAAAATAGTATAAACGGGTAATCGAGCACTGCAACTCATTAAAGGCGTTATCAAAATAGTGAGTAGCCTTTCTTTTTTATTTTCAATATTTCTTGCCCCCATGATGGCAGGTACAGCACAAGCAAAGCTGCTGATCATGGGCATTACACTTTTTCCATTTAATCCAACTTTGCGCATTAGCTTATCGCTCAAAAAACTAATCCGAGCCATGTAACCAGTATCTTCTAGAATGGTAATTAATCCAAATAAAATCATGATTTGCGGAACAAAAACTAAAATACCACTCAAGCCAGCAACAAATCCATTGATTAATAAATTACTCCACCAAACTTCAGGTAAATTAGTAGACAACCAACCTGCTAAAGCCGCAAAGCCCCACTCAATGCCGTCCATAGGATAGGTAGCCAACCAAAAAATGCTTTGAAATAGAAGAAACAAAACAGAAAACAATATCAAGTAACCCCAAGTTTTATGCATTAAAACATTGTCTAGTTTTTCAGTGAACAACTTTTTTTCAAGTGGCCCTGTTTCTAAAACATTCTTTTGCATTATTTGGCGAATGCGCGTGTATCGCTGCATTATTTCTTCGGCCTGGGTTTTAGTAGTATTAAAGTTATATTCAACTACTATGCTGTTTAATATAGCATGGCTTTGGCTGTTGCTTAATAGTTCGTCGTGATTAATTAATTGGTGTATGCAAGCATAATCACTCCATTCTGGGAACGATTTCCTTACTTTACCAACTGCTTCGGGTGCTAAACTTGCTGTGTCCATAAAGTCACGAAGTTTAGTACTAGCATCGGGCTGCATTTTTGAAATCACTTTTTTTAATTCATTCAGACCCTTATTTTTTCTAGGATTAACAGCAACCACTGGAATACCTAAATCGGCTTCTAAGCCACTTATGTCAATTTTAATATCTTTTTTTGCAGCTAAGTCGTTCATGGTTAAAGCCATGACAACTGGTACTTTTAAATCGATGATTTGAGAACAGAATAATAAATTTCTCTTAAGGTTACTTGCGTCTGCTACTAAAACAATCAAGTCTGCTTTAATTTCTGCATCTGCCCCCATTAGCACTTTATATGCCACCCATTCATCTGCTCTTCTTGGATATAAACTATAAGTACCCGGTAAATCAATTAATTCTGCTTGTTGGTTGTCTTCTAAAGAAAATGTTCCCGTTTTTTTGTCTACTGTAACACCCGGAAAATTACCAACATGCTGATTTAGACCCGTAAAAGCATTAAATAAAGAGCTTTTACCGCTGTTGGGGTTCCCAACCAATGCTATATGAAGAGTCTTATTTGTCAAGGTTGCAAAAGTAGGTGCGCAAATCCGCAGTTGGTTACGAGATTGGGAACAGAATTTAGAATTGATTACGTTACTATTACAATTATCTACTTGCTGCTACTTACTTTTGCAATATAAAGTGCTAAATATGAAAAAATGGATGGTTGCTCTACTTGTATTGCCTATTATGGCAGAAGCTCAAAGTAAGCGTAAACAAAGAATTGCCGCAGAAAAAGAACAGACACTCACTCAAAACAACTTACAGAAGCATGTACAATATTTAGCAGATGATAAATTAGAGGGTAGAAGAACAGGTACTGCAGGTGAAAAATTGGCTATGGAATACCTTGTGCAACAGTACCAATTATTAGGGATAGAGCCTAAAGGGGTAAATGGATATGTACAAGAATTCGAAATAAACGAAGGGCTTCAAATTGAAAAGAGTTCTTTTTTAAAAGTAAATGGGAAGTCATTGGTCATAAATGAGGATTTCTTTCCTGTTGCTTTTAGTGCTAATGCTTCAATTAAAGGGTCGCCTGCCATAGCACTATCAGAAGCCAATCAACCTTGGTTTAAAGATTTGAAAGAAATTTTAGAAGAAAATAAAAATAATCCTCACTTTGATATTGAAGAGAGTATTAAAAAAATAGCCAATGAAGCTGCAACAAAAAAAGCTACCGCTGTGCTATTATTTAATAGTTCTGCTATAGTAGATAATGTTCAATTCAATAAAAATGACAAATCCACTGCATTGGCCATTCCCATACTTTTTATTTCAAAAAAAGGGATGCAACAATACTTTACTGATGCAGCTGCAACAATTCAATTGGAGCTTTCAGTTGCGCTGAGCAATAAAGTTCGTAAAGCAAGAAATGTAGTTGCCTTTATAAATAATAATGCGCCAAACACGGTAATACTAGGAGCACATTATGATCATCTAGGTTATGGGGAAGATAAAAACGCATTGGATGCAGTAAATGAAGTGCATAATGGTGCAGATGATAATGCAAGCGGAACTGCTGCTTTACTTGAATTAGCAAGAAAATTAAAAAAACAATCTCCACCTTCTAATAATTATCTTTTGATACATTTTTCAGGAGAAGAACTTGGGTTAATGGGGAGCAAGTATTGGCTCGAAAATCCAACTACTACTATATCTTCAAATTATATGATAAATATGGATATGGTGGGTAAATATGATACGGCCAGAAAATTAACGATTGGAGGTTATGGCACTTCTCCAGAATGGGGCAAAAGCATTCCAATATTAGCTAAAAATATGTCTTATAAAGTTGATAGCGCAGGAACAGGTCCTAGTGATCATGCTAGTTTTTATAGAAAGGATATTCCCGTATTGTTTTTCTTTACTGGCAGTCATCCAGACTATCATAAAGCAACTGATGATTGGGATAAAATTAACTATGCAGGCATAAATGAAATCGTAAATCTAGTTTACAATATTGTTGTATCAACCGATAATAAGGGTAAAATTGCCTTCACTAAAACACGTGAGCAACAAATGGGTAGAAGCACTCGTTTTACAGTGAGTTTGGGGGTGATACCCGATTATGGTTTTACTGGAACTGGAATGAGAATAGATGGAGCTAGCGCTGGAAAATTAGCAGAAAAAATAGGGCTAAAAGCAGGGGATATTTTATTGCAATTGGGCGACTATAAATTTGTAGACGTTAACAGTTATATGCAATCTCTTTCTAAGTTTAAAAAAGGGGATAAGACTAAGTTGATTTATAAACGCGGATCAGAAGACATTACTGTAGAACTGGAGTTTTAAATTTTAATATGAAGCTTCGCCTAGATGTTGATGAATTAAACGACGATTTTTTTGAAGAAACGCGGTTATTGGGAATAACCGCTACTTTAAAAAATTATCAGTTTTGTATGCAGCTGAATACGAATTTGGGTTATGATTTCAGATTAAATCCTGAGATTGAAATACATCTTCGTAGAAAGGAAAGAAGCTATTATTTTTCTATTTATCAATACAAAGAAGTTAATTCACCACTTACGCATTACTTGTATCAGAATCAATTTGATGGTGAGTACTTATTGCCAGAGTTTAAGCATATGGACTTTATTTGGTTAATGAAATACGATTTAGTTGATGACGATAAATGTAATTGGATTAAACAAACTGTTCGAAACTTAAGTGGTGTACAGTTGGTTGCAGAATTAACCAATGAGCAAATTAAAAACAAAGGGAATATGGTGTTTTAGCACTTTTAAGGAGCAACTAAAATTCTTTTTTCATGTACTTCAGTAACTTTTCCAATTTCTTCAATATGATTACCCAGTCCATTTTGGGTTAAAATATTTTTAATTTCTTCAACTGCTGAGCAATCAACTGAAATTAAGAGTCCCCCGTTTGTTTGAGGATCCGGTAAGATGGAAAAGGCTTCCATCACATCTACCCCTTTTTCAAACCCCACCTGTTTACTATATGCATTCCAATTCCTATAAGTAGCATCAGGTACAAGTCTTTTAGCAAGATATTTTTTAGCGGCATTAATTACGGGTACTTTACTATAATTAATTAGGGCGCCTGTATTACTGCCCTCGACCATTTCCATTAAGTGTCCAATTAATCCAAAGCCTGTTACATCTGTCATTGCATGAACACCTTCTAAGGCCCCTAAGAGTTGACCTATCTTATTTAATTGATTTAGTTGATTAATAAGTATCGGCAAATCGGATTCTTCTAATTGCCCTTTTTTTTGTGCAGTGGAAAGAATACCTACACCAAGTGGTTTTGTTAGGAAAAGCAAATCACCTATTTGTGCTGTACTATTCTTCTTTAAATGATTTATAGGCACAATGCCGTTTACCGACAAACCAAAAATAGGTTCTGTAGTATCAACGCTATGCCCACCAGCCAAAGGAATTCCAGCTTCTTCACAAATACTTCTTCCACCTTCTACAACCCTTCGAGCAATTTCCGGCGATAATTTATCAATTGGCCAGCCTAAAATAGCCAATGCCATAATTGGTTTACCCCCCATTGCATATACATCGCTAATTGCGTTTGCTGCTGCAATTCTTCCAAATTGATAGGGGTCGTCTACAATTGGCACAAAAAAGTCTGTAGTACTAATTAAAGCAGTGCCGTTGCCCAAGTCATATACAGCTGCATCATCTTTACTGCTATTGCCAACCAATAATTCTTTAAAAACACTTGGGGCAATTTCAGATTGAAGAATGCTGTCTAAAATCGCAGGGGCAATTTTACATCCACAGCCAGCACCATGCGAAAATTGGGTTAATTGTACTTCTGACATTCATCAAATTTGGCCAAAATTAACTCCAAAAAAATAGAAAAGGGTAAAAATGAAGAAAGCTGCACTTTGAACTTGCAGCTTTCTTACCCCCAATTGTTACGTTTGTAATACGGTAAAGTTGATTTTATTTTACATGCCAGCTGAAAAAATTACATCAAATGCCCCATTTCTTTCACGAAACCCCCCATTTCTTTTGTTAAGCCCCCTTTTAGGTTAAAATGATTCTTTTATATTAAATTGTTCTTTAATTAATGATTTGGATGAAGCGATTGTTTTTTTCGTTTTTATTGAGTTTGCTTATTGGTCAGCTTATTGCCCAATATCCCTATACCCAAAAATTTACTTATCCTGCTCAGTTACCCACACAGGTTATTTATGATATGTTATCGGATAATAAAGGATATATATGGTTGGCAACCGATAAGGGCTTATTTAGATTTAATGGCCGGGCTTTTGTAAAAATTCCATTCGATAATACCCGCATGCAATCGGTAAGTTATTTGCAACAAGATCCCGAGGGAAATATTTGGTGTATGAATTTTTACAAAGAGTTGTTTTCTATTAAAAATGATACCCTTCGTAATTATAATTTTAGAGACAAAAGAGTCTATGATGAATCTATTATAGTTAACTATGTAGCAACCAAGCAGCATATTTGGTTGGCATCTTTAGAAAACTTATATCAAATTGATAAAGCCACTGGAACTACAATTAAAAAGGTACACTCTCCCGAATACCTTGGAATTTCATCTATAGTAAAAAATGGAGAGGAAATTGTTGCGTATGGTGCAAAAGGGTGGATTTTTAAATATCCTGCTAAAAAAGAAGAATGGATTAAAACGCCCTTCAAATATAATGACACTAGAATGATGTCTTCGGGTAAATATATTTATGGTTCTCAAATTGGTAAAATGAGGTTGCCCGCATTTATAGTTCAAAATGGAGTACTGAAATTGACTAAGCCTTTTAATATACCTCAAGATGTGTTAGTATTTCATTTTGCCTCTACTTCTGAAACTGAACAATGGATTTGTACGCAAACTGGCGCTTATTTATGGGATGTTGAAAATGGAAATACCAGGCTAATTTTTCCTAATCAAAGTATCACTGATATTGTTAAAGATTATCAAGGAAATTATTGGGTAAGTACTTTAGACAATGGTCTTTTTGTTTGTCCTTCTCTTAATAATAAATTGTATTCAATAAATCCCGGGTCTGGCTTTGATAATATATCTAAAGTAACAACAATTAATAAGGATACTGTAGTTGTAGGTAGCACCAAGGGAATGTTAACTACATTTAATATCAAAACGGAAAGTCGATTACATTATAAGCTGCCAATAGCAACAGAAATACAGTTTATTACGTATGATTCTACCGATAAAAGTGTTTTTACCAATAGAGGTATATTAAATCTAAAATCTCCTAATCCAGTTAAAGTTGACGATTATGGCAAAAGTGTTATAAGAGATCATCAAAAAAATCTAATTGTTGCATCTTACAATAGAACATATGTTTTAAATAATCCACTTGGTATTCGTTCAAAGGAAACCCCAGACACTACAGGTATTCCACTATATAGTCACTACATGAAAAATAATATTTTCAGGTCAGGATTAAGAATACCAGTTTTTAGAAACGCAAGAAGTACTAATATTCTTCTTTCAAGAACAAAAAAATATTTCTGGATAGCATATTATGATGATTTATATCGGTATTGTTTTAGTGATAGCACTTTTATAGTGAGAAAAAATAATAATCAAAAATTAATTGCTAGAACTCTTTATGAAACGTCTGACGACTATTTATTAGCTGGCACTTCTAATGAAGGATTGTACGTAATAGAGAATGATAAAGTAATTAAGCGATTTCATACCGGAAATGGATTAAAAAGTAATAATGTTAAAGGTATAAAAGAACGTAATGGAAAAATTTGGGTAAATACCGATGAGTCTTTGCAGATCATCGATTTAAAGTCAGGGGTTATTATTAATTTATTAGATGAATATGGATTGGGAGGGTTAACGGTTAATGATTTTTCTTTGCATCCAGATAAACTATTATTAGCCACAACATCTGGTTTGGTTATAAATGATTACAGAGGGAAGCCTGTAAATGAAATCATTTATTTTCCTTTTATTAAAGCCCATTCTAATGGTTCTGAATTAACAACTAATTCGCGCTTACCTGCCGATAAAAATAATATCAGTTTTTATTTTGATGCAGTTCAGTATAAATCTCCAACTAATTTAAACTATCGCTATAAATTGGTTGGTCTAGATACTTCTTGGAAGGTATTGAGCTATAATATTGCAACACTCAATTTTTATAGATTATCTCCTGGTTCATATGATTTTAAAATACAAGCATATGATATAAACGGGATTTATGAAAGTGATTTGAGGTCTTTTCCATTTCAGGTACTTAAACCTTTTTGGCAACAATGGTGGTTTATTTTTATAATGACTTGTTTGTCTATAGGTATTGTATATCTTTTTCTAAAATTTTGGTCTAAAAGATTAATGTTAAGACAAGGCTTAAAAGAACGACTTTTTAAAAGTCAATTAGTAGCTATTCGTTCACAAATGAATCCCCATTTTATATACAATGTTTTAAATACTGTGCAGGGATTATTGTATGATAACAGAAAAACAGAAGTAGGTAATTTATTGGGTAATTTTAGTGATTTAATGCGTAAGACCCTTCAGGCAAGTGATAAGCAGCTTCAGTCTTTGAGAGAAGAAATAGAAAACCTTACTCTTTATCTTGAATTAGAGAAAGCCAGATTTGATAAAGATTTTGAATACACAATAGAAATTAATCTTCAGGATGATACTTCTGATTTAATTATTCCTTCTATGTTATTGCAGCCATTTGCTGAAAATGCAGTTAAACACGGTTTGATGCATAAGCCTGGTAAAAAGGAGCTAAGAATAAAGTTCATTCAATCGGATAATGGGCTAGATGTATATATTGAAGACAACGGAATTGGTAGAAAGCAATCTGCGCAAATTAATCAAAGAAATAAGAATAAGCCACAGCCTTTTGCCACTAAGGCAATTGCTGAACGCATTGAACTTTTTAATAAGTTGTATAAGCTCAAAATTACGCATGACGTAGTTGATCAATATGATGAACTAAAAAATCCATTAGGCACAGCAATCCATTTATTTATTCCTAAATATGATGAGGAGCGAATTAATTTTTAGAAAATAACTTACAGCACATTCATTTCATAATTAACTTCAATTAAGATGGATACAATAAAAGCGATTATAGTAGATGATGAACCTAATGCTAAAAAAGCATTGAGAGGGCTACTTTCCGAAAATTTTGAGGAGGTTGAAATTGTTGCAGATTGTAGTGATGTGCCTGAAGCAGTTAAAACGATTAATAAATATAAACCAGATTTGGTTTTTTTAGATATTGATATGCCTGGGTATAGTGGGTTTGAATTGCTAGACTTTTTTGATCAACAGCAAATAGGATTTAAAATTATTTTTGTTACAGCATACAGTGAGTATTCTTTAAAAGCATTTGAAAGTTCTGCGGTAGATTATATCTTAAAACCGGTAAGGTTAGAGCATTTGAAAAGAGCACTCAAAAAAATTAATTTTCAAGCCTCCAATCAAATTCAATACAAGGTTTTACGCGACAATTTATCTCAACAACAAGATAAAAAAGTGGTGTTACAAACCGCTGAAACCATTTATGTAGTTAATCAAGAAGATATTATTTTTATTCAAGCAGAAGGAAGTTATACTAAGATTGTTACTGAAACACATGGAGTATTAACCTTAACTAAAAAACTCTTAGACTTTGAATATTTAGAATCGGATGGCCCTTTTTTTCGAACACATAGAAGTTATATTGTCAACTTGAACCATATCAAGAAGATTGATAAAAAAGAATTTGTGTTAATCATGAGTAATGAGTCTCAGGTACACCTATCACAAGATAAAAAGAACGCTTTGATTGAAAGATTTACTTCAAAGATTATATAATCCATTCAACGGAGCCATGTATAAATTGGTGCTGTATTCCAGCAGTTGCTAGTAAGTTTCCATTTTTATTTACTTCGTTTATACAATATGTTGCAGTGATATTGCCCGTTTTAAGTTTCACTAATTGTTCCTTCTTGTATAAAACAGCATTGTATTGGGTTATTATTTTTTCTGGTCCTTGAGGTTGTAATAATTGGTGGTATCTTTTATTGAGATGATTACAAAGTTCTTTTGCAAGTTCCTTAGGATGGTATGTTTTACCTGTAATCTGTTTTAGTGAAACAGCTTTTTGGTTAACCTCTTCAAAATAGGTCTGATTAATATTAATGCCGATGCCTGCAATGGCATAGGTCCAAATTCCCCCACTAATCTGGTTTTCAATAAGGATTCCTCCTGCCTTTCTGTCATTCCAGTAAATATCATTAGGCCATTTTATGGTTAGTTCTGAGGGAATATATAGAGATAAAAGGTCCCAACTAGCTAAAGCAATTGCAGCGCTCAGCGCAAATTGATGTCCTATATTGAGTGAGGAAACATTTAGTATGACAGATAAAAGCAGATTTTGACCTGATTCAGACTCCCATTTTTTACCCATTTGCCCCTTACCAGCAGTTTGTAAGTCGGCAAAAAAAGCGGCACCATGCTCAGCCAATTTAGCTTGTAACTGCTCCATGGCATAAATGTTGGTACTGTTTACCCTATTAAGGTGGGTGAACGGTTTTCCAATCACAGTTTTAACAGCTGAACCTGCCAAAGAATTACTATTTTTGACGAAGTTAACATGAAAATTATTCATTAAAACACCTATCATTTTTGGAACCACTTTCACTATTGAAAACCCGCGAGAAGACTACAGTCACAAGACTGAATAAAAACTCCAAGATATTTAAGACAATTATTCAAGCCATACTAGATAGAAAAGGCGAGAATATCATTAGTCTAGACCTTAGAAAAATACCAGAAGCATCTGCAGATTTTTTTATTGTTTGTGAAGCAACCAGTACTACCCAAATTAAAGCAATAGCCGATTACGTTGAAGATCAGCTTAAGAAAATTTGTGGTGAAACGCCTTATAGACACGAAGGAAAACAAGCCGCTCAATGGGTACTAATAGATTACATTAATGTGGTAGTACACGTTATGCACCCTGAAGCACGAAATTTTTATAAATTAGAAGAAATGTGGAGCGATGCCGTTTCACAAATGCATGAGTCTTGAACTTAACAAAACTTTTAAGGGACTCAAACATTATTATATATCACGCAAGAAGCTATGTCACAGAACAACCCGTTACCGAAAATAAACTCTGAGAAAGGAGATGGTCAGAAGAAAGGACCAAAGTTTACCATTTATTGGATTTACGCAATTATTGCAATTGTTCTTTTATCCATGCAATTCTTAAGAATGTCGCCTGATTTGGCACCAACCAGTCAGCAGGAATACTTTGATCAAATGTTGATTCCGGGTGATGTTCAAAAAATTGACATAGTTAAAAACAAAGAAAGGGTTAGGGTTTATATTAAACCAGATCGCTTATCTAAGGACTTTTATGTAACTAAATTCAAGAAAGACTTAAGTAAAGAGAAAGGGAAAGTGCAGAATGTTCCTTTGTTTGAATTTGAGTTAACAGGTGATGTTAAAAATTTCAAAGACGATCTTAAGGAAATTTATGCTGCTCATCCTGAATTAGCACGTGTTCCTGAAAAAGCAGTAACCGAAGCAGAATGGACTGGCCCAATATTCAATACCATTTTGTCTCTACTATTTATTATTGGCGCATGGGTGTTACTAATGCGTAAGATGGGTGGTGGAGGCCCTGGTGGCGGTGGTCCTGGCGGCATTTTCAATATTGGAAAATCAAAAGCAACCCTTTTTGATAAAGGAGCTAAAGTTAATATCACATTTGCAGATGTTGCAGGTTTAGATGAAGCCAAAGTGGAAGTAATGGAAATTGTAGATTTCCTAAAACAGCCCAAAAAATATACTTCTTTGGGTGGTAAAATACCTAAAGGTGCGTTATTAGTAGGTCCTCCAGGTACAGGTAAAACCTTATTAGCTAAAGCAATGGCTGGAGAAGCACAAGTGCCTTTCTTTAGTTTGAGCGGATCCGATTTTGTTGAAATGTTTGTAGGGGTTGGAGCTAGTAGAGTAAGAGATTTATTTAAACAAGCTAGAGAAAAAGCACCTTGTATAATTTTCATTGATGAAATTGATGCCATAGGTAGAGCCAGAGGTAGAAATGCCATCATGAGTAATGATGAGAGAGAAAATACATTGAACCAATTATTAGTTGAAATGGATGGATTTGGAGGCGATACTGGAATTATTATTTTAGCTGCTACCAATAGACCAGATGTATTGGATAGTGCCTTATTGCGTCCAGGTCGTTTTGATCGTCAAATTTCTATTGATAAACCAGATGTTAAAGGTCGTGAAGCAATTTTAAAAGTACACTTAGGTCCTATTAAAGTATCTGAAACATTAGACCTTCATAAACTTGCCGAGCAAACACCAGGTTTTGCTGGGGCGGATATTGCCAACGTGTGTAATGAAGCTGCTTTAATAGCTGCACGTAAGGGGAAAGAAGCGGTTGATATGAGTGATTTCCAAGATGCAATTGATAGAGTAATTGGAGGGTTAGAGAAAAAGAATAAGATCATTGCTCCACACGAAAAATCTATTATTGCCTATCACGAAGCAGGACATGCTGTTTGCGGATGGTTCTTAGAACACGCTTACCCTTTATTAAAAGTTACCATAGTTCCAAGAGGAACAGCTGCTTTGGGTTATGCGCAGTATACACCAACTGAACAATACTTATACAATACCGATCAGTTAATGGACCAAATTTGTATGACATTGGGTGGAAGAGCTGCAGAAGAAATTTTCTTTGGTAAAATTTCAACTGGTGCGGCCAACGATTTACAGCAAATCACTAGAATTGCATACAGTATGGTTACAGCCTACGGTATGAATAAAAAAGTGGGTAACGTTAGTTTCTATGATCCAACTCAAGAAAACACATTCACTAAACCTTATAGTGAAGAAACCGGAAAAATTATAGATGAAGAAGTTAGGGGGATTATAGACGAAGCATACCAAAGAACCCTGAATCTATTAACCGAGAAAAGAGGTGAAGTGGAGAAATTGGCGAAGGAACTGCTAGAGAAAGAAGTACTTCATAAGAGTGATGTAGAAACCTTGATTGGGAAACGTCCTTTTGAGGAAAAAAAGTTACTAGAAATAGAAGCAGAAAATATTGCTGCAGCCGAAAAATTGGCTGCTGATCAACATCCTGATACCAATGCATAATGTCAACTTCTAGAGAGAGAATTTTAAAAAATATCAAACAGGCACTTGTTACCAAAGTGCCTGTTCCCTTTTTGACCAATGCCTCTAATGCTGAATTATTTCAACCATCAATAAAAGAATTGGAGATAGAATTTGCTGAGCATTTTACAGGCTTACAAGGCAAATTCTCTTTCTGTGCCAATGAACAGGAGTTGTCTTCACAATTGTTGCAATTGATATCGGTTCGTAAATGGGAGCAAGTTTTTTGTAAAGAAGCCGCTTTTTGTGAAATGCTGGTTGCAAAAGGGTTTGATAAAACTTTTTCTAATGATATTTCCAGTTGTGATGTATCTATTACTGGGTGTGAATACTTGGTTGCAAGAACAGGTAGTATGATTTTAAGTAGTGCTTCAGTAAGTGGAAGAACAACCAGTGTATATGCGCCTATACATATTTGTTTAGCTAAAACAAATCAATTGGTTTATAGTATTGATGAGGCTTTACGGGGCATGACCGAAAAGTATGGAACAAATATACCATCAATGATAAGTTTAGCTACTGGGCCTAGTAGAACAGCAGATATAGAAAAAACATTGGTGGTAGGAGTTCATGGGCCTAAAGAAGTTTTTTGCTTTTTAACTGATGATTGATTAATATTAATTTCATGGAATTAGCTTGCCGTAATTTATTTGTGTATGGTTCGCTTAGAAGCGGCTTCAACAACCCTGCGTATACTTATATAAGTAAGTACTTTACTCTATTAGGGACTGCTTATGTAAAAGGTAAATTGTATCAATTACCTGAATTTCCTGCTGGGGTTCCTACCAATGACAACCATTTAATTAAAGGAGAATTATATGCTATTAAAGTACCAGCTGAATGCTCTTGGGCTATTGCTCAATTAGATGATTACGAAGGTGTGCAAGCAGAAGAAGATGAAATTCCCTTATATAAAAGAGTTCTAACAACAGTACAAATAAATGACGTTCAAGAACAAGCTTGGATTTATTGGTACAATGGATCTGTAGAAGGCGGAGTATTAATTGAAGGAGGTGATTTACTGGCTTATCTGAAACAAAAAGGAAAGCTATGATTAATAATATCTGTGCTGACAATAAAATTTATTTTTTATCCGATTTTCATTTAGGAGCCCCTAATGCTGCTGCAAGTTTAATTAGAGAGAAAAAATTGGTCTTGTTTTTAGATTCAATTAAAAAAAGTGCCGCTGGAATATTTATAGTTGGAGACATTTTTGATTTTTGGTTTGAGTATAAAAAATCTGTTCCCAAAGGCTATACTCGTTTACTTGGGAAGTTAGCAGAGTTAAGTGATGCGGGAATACCAATCATCGTTTTTACTGGTAACCATGACATGTGGATGAGTGGATATTTTGAGTCTGAATTGAATATTACCGTTTATCATGAACCACAAACTTTTATATGGAACAATAAAAAAGTATTGATTGGTCATGGTGATGGATTAGGTCCGGGAGATCAAGGATATAAGTTTCTAAAAAAATTTTTTACAAACCCTATTTGTAAATGGCTCTTCAGCATACTCCATCCTGATTGGGGTATTGGGTTGGCAAATTATTTTAGTAGAAAGAGCAAAGAAAAAACAGGTTTATCTGATGATCATTTTTTAGGAGCTGAGCAAGAGTGGCTAATTGTTTATAGCAAAGAGGTTCTTGAAAAAGAATACTTTGATTTTTTTATTTTTGGGCATCGCCACTATCCCATTGATTTCCCACTTACTAACACAAGTAGGTATATTAATTTAGGTGATTGGATTAAAAATTTTACCTACGCAGAATTTGATGGGACTAATATGCAGTTAAAAAAATTTGAATCATAATTTGATTTATGGAACAATTTTTAGAAAAGGAAATTTTAAACAATACAGTAAGAAGTTACCTAACTGTTTTACTAGTTATATTGGCTATTCTAATTTTAAAGCGGATTGTATCAAAGTATTTAGCCAAATTGATGTTTAGATTAGTTGGCAAGGCTGGTAAACATGTTGCAAGAGAGTCTTTTTTGAATTTAGTAGTACAGCCTTTAGATTATTTTTTATTGCTCCTAATTGGAATTATTTCTATTGATCAATTGACTTTTCCAGAAGTATTAAATGTGATGGTCTATAGAATTTCATTGAAAGAGTTTCTAGATGCATTAGCCGATGGAGTATTAATAAGTGTATTTATTTGGTTAGGATTAAGGGTTATTGAATTTATTGCACTGGTATTAGAACAGAAAGCCAATTTAACAGCTGATATGACCGACAATCAGTTGATAATTTTTTTCAAAGACTTTTTCAAAGCAATTTTGGTCATAATTGGACTTTTACTAATTCTTCGTTTTTCTTTTAACCAAGACATCAGTAATTTATTAACAGGACTTAGTATTGTAGGTGCGGCGCTAGCATTAGCCACCCGTGAAAGTTTAGAAAATTTAATTGCCTCATTTATCATTTTCTTCGATAAACCATTTATAACTGGCGACTTAGTTAAAGTAAATGGATTTTCAGGAACTATTGAAAAAATAGGACTGAGAAGTACTCGCATAAGAACCCTTGAAAAAACATATATCTCTGTGCCCAATAAGCAAATGGTAGACACAATTGTTGATAATATTTCATTGCGCTCTCATCGTAAAGCAGAAATAAGAATAGAAGTTGGTTTAGATGCCACAACCACTCAGTTATCTCAGCTTATTGAGTCAATAAGATCAATACTTTTATTAAATGGCGTTACAGGGATTGCAGTTTATTTAATAGACACGGGAAAGAATGCACATATCATCAATATTGAATACTTGAGTTTGGTTACTCAACCTATGGACGCATTTCTTCAACAACGCCAGGATATCATTTTTAAGATCATTTCATTAATGGATGACTTGAAAATTCAAATGGCAGCTGCTGCTACAGATGTAGTAGTAACAAACAAATCAATTGGATAAGGAAGACTTTAATTCTAATAAGAATTGCTTGAACTTGGTTAGTGACTGAACCAACTGTGTTTCTGTATCAATTTTATTCTTATTATTTTTCAAATAACTTTTAGCACCTTCAATAGAAAATTTTCTTTGCCTTAAAAGTAAATAAATGAGCTGAAGGTTTTTAATATCTTCTACTCTAAATAGGCGATCTCCTTTTCTTGTTTTTCTCGGTTGTAAAATATCAAATTCATTTTCCCAGTAACGCAATAATGAAGTGTTTACTTTAAACCAAGATGCAACTTCGCTAATGGAGTAATATAACTTCTGCTTTAAAACATCTTCTGTAGGAATTTCTATTAGGTCTGCTACTGCATCCATTTCTTTAAAAGATTTTCTTCCTCTTTTTCCTACTTCCTTTATTTTATCTGATAGTTTAACTTTTGTTGTAACAGCTGGTTCCAATGAAACAACAGCGGGTATTTTGTTTGCCTTTTCGCTTTTTACTTTAACAACAATTTGGTTGCTTGCATAAACTACCGGCTCCTCTGTTACAATTTCACTAATTGCAATGGGTTCAATACTAGTAATTGGTTCATTATTTGCAAATGGTTCTGAAGCAGTCGGTAGATTCGGTTGGGCCGATTCTACTGGTTTTTTTACAGCCTGTTTCTTAGGTTTTGGGGTAATGCCTACTGGCATTCCAAAAAGGTCCAATTGTTGTAATGGATTTCCCATGGGTTAAAATTACCACCAAAATCTACTAAAATTGTTGCTTCTTAAGCGCTAGTGGATAAGATGTAAGTATCTTGCATTACTATGGCAAATAATACCATTCATACAATTATTGTTTGTGGTGCAGGTACTATGGGAAGTGGTATTGCTCAGGTTGCTGCAACTGCTGGATTTAAAGTGATACAATTTGATTTAAATGAATCCATGTTGGTTAGAGCTGCTGAGTCTATGGCAAAAAGTCTCCAAAAATTTCTAGAAAAAGGAAAAATAGGTACTGAAGCTTTTAAAGATGCTATTTCAAATATTCATTATACTAGTGATATAAATGAATGCAAAGGTGAATTAGTTATTGAAGCCATCATTGAAAATAAAGAGGCTAAAGTTGGATTATTTAATCAACTATTTACCATAAATGGACCTCAACTCATTGTAGCGTCTAATACCTCTTCCATTTCCATTGATTTGATTGCTGAATCAATTGCTTATCCGGTTCAGCTGGTAGGGATGCATTTTTTTAATCCTGCTCCAATAATGAAGTTGGTAGAAGTTATTAAAGGGAAGTACACCAGCCCAGCCATTGTTCAACAAATCACTGATTTGGCATTGTTCATGCAAAAAGCACCGGTAATTTGTAAAGATTCACCTGGATTCATTGTTAATAGGGTAGCCAGACCTTATTATTTAGAAGCGATGCATTTAGTTCAAACTGGTAAGGCAACAATAGAACAAGTTGATGCTGTTTTAGCGTCAATAGGGTTTAAAATGGGACCTTTTAAACTAATGGATTTAATTGGACTAGATATTAATTACAGTGTTAGTACTATTGTATGGGAAGATCTAGGAAAGCCACTTCGATTAAAGCCAGCATCAATTCAGAAAGATAAAATTGAGCAAGGTTTATTAGGAGTAAAAACTAAAATTGGGTTTTACCAATACGAAAAATAGCAATTACCAAGTAATATTTACTTCATTGTCCCAATTACCCCTAATTACTAATGGTTTAGAAATTAATTGAACGGTTTCTGGCTGTTTCTTCATTTTTCCAAAAATGCCAGTATCCCAAATGCCATTTTGGTTGGTATCGTATAAAATGCGTAAATCATAACTCCCTGCCCTATAAAGTTTTCTAACCAATTCCAAAGATTTGAGTGGAATTGATTCAACCATTTTGTCTGATTGCACAAATTGTAAAACAGGGTTTTTACCCAAATTTAAATTGCTGAATCTTAATCTGATGCTTCCGTATTCTGTTTCTTTTTTTGTTGCAAATCGTAAAGTATCTGATTTTGCTAAACCTATACCACTGGTGTCTTTAAAAGCATCTTTAGGGAGGATAATTCTGAATTGGGTCTGCTCTTTCCAAGGATAATTGAAAGATAAAATGGTATTACTTGTATCCAAAGAAATGCTAACTCCTTTTAAAGCAATGTAATTAGAATCGGCAAAAAGAATTTGACTACTATCAAATGATTTCAAAGGCTTTAAAAAGCGTAATTGAAAAGGTGACAATAAGTCTTGTGATCCATTGTCTAAACTATTGGTATATCGTAAACGATTTTCTGTTTTGCTACTTGCAGTATTAGCGGCGGATACCGATGAACCAACCGCCTTTCTTTTATATGCTTCAAAGGCATAAAGGGTATCATTTATATTGGTACCATTTACTAATAAGGGTGCCGATTTAAACGCAAACAATTTGGTGCTATCATCGTATTTCTTAGAAAAATCATTGGGTAAAACATAAACAGAGTAATACCCGCCCGATAAGTTCTTAAACTCAAAATTGCCCTTCCCATTTATTTTAGTGTAGTAACGCGGTCTATTCTTAAAAATAGCCGTATCGCTGGTATTATTGTGCAGAATTACAATTAGCGTAGAGTCTACACTTCCTTTCTCTGCAAGCAATACTTTGCCAGTGTAAGTAAAATCGTCAATTGAATTTCCGGTTGAGAATACGTACCTAAAATCTTTTAAAATATTGCCTTCATTAACATCTTTAATAGAATTTCCAAAATTGAGGGAATAAGTAGTATTCGCTTCTAAGCTGTCCTTGAATTTAATGGTTACGTTTCTAAGTTTGTTGTCTACGCTTGGAAAATTTTTAATTGTAGGTGAAACAATCAAATTGGTGTTGATATCTTGAAGCGTTACAAATTCATCAAAAGTTAAAGTGATTAGTTTTGGAAAAACATTTACTGCTGAGTCTTTAGGTAATGCACCAACCAAAACTGGTGGTAAACTATCTCTATCACCTCCACTCGGGGGAATTATATTTGCACAGGAAGAGAATAAAAAGATATTCATCAATAAGCATACTATAATCAATTCAGTTCTTTCTTTATTTCTTTTCATAAAATCAATTAAAATTCTTCTGTGTTATTTTCTTCATCATCTGGCAATATTTCTGCAATAGACACATTTAAGTCATTGTTCTTTACAAACTTACACCAATGACATTCCTCTTTACCACAGCCAGTATAAAATTCGTGGTTTTGTATTTTTTGCCAAACAGTACTAATTTGATTTTTTACAGTTGCAATATCTGCATCTGTAATTAGAATTTTTTCTTTCCTGTAGTTTTTCTTATTATCTGGCTCAACAAAATCGAACTCACTGCTTATAACCTGCCAGGCTTTTTGATCATAATTGTCTACTAATATTTTATAAAATACTGCTTGTCTCCAATAATCACCTCCATCTGGCTGTTTTTCGTTAGGACCTAAAAGTTTTTCTTTTGCTTTTTCAACATCTCCCGTTTTATAATCTACTACATTTACCATTTTCCCATTAAACTCCAGTTTATCTAGCTTTCCTTTCAATGGAACTCCATTCACTATAACATTTTTAATTGTCCGTTCAATTACAACTACTTTGTTCCATTCGTTTAGATAGGTATTATAATAGTTACTCAATACCTCTCCACCATATTCCATTCTTCTATTGAATTGCTCTTTTGTAAAATTTTCTCTATGACGTTTCATGTACCATTCAAAATCTTCAATCAATTGTTGTTTATTAGGAAATTGGTTGTTTTCTTGCATCAGTTGGAAAAATCTTTGTAATGCGTGGTGTACTGCTGACCCAAATTCGGTTGATTCCGATTTTCCTGATGGAACCCTAACTAAATTATTGAAATAAAATTGCAATGGACATTTCAGGTAATTATTTAAAGCAGTAACATTCATCACAAATTTCTCTAGCACCCTTTCAATAAAATTGGCTTCAATTTTTTCAATTTGTGGAACAATGGTTTCTTGGTATTGTAAAACAGCAAATTCACTGATCGAATCTCTGCTTAGCACTTCTTTGTTAAGTGTTAACGCATAAGCTTCTTGTATTTCTGCTATAAACATCGAAGGTTCAAGTGGTTTACCATCTGTTTTGAAATTACTGTATGAAATATGCAAGAACTTTTCGGCTCTTGTAAGTGCTACATAAAATAATCTTCTTAGTTCTTCCTCTTCGCTAAAAACAGGTTGAGAAGTAAACATAGTGTCTGGCATTGAATAGCCACCGCCTGGTTTTCTCTTCTTTTCCCAATAAGCTGCGTTACATCCCGCTAAGAAAACATATTCAAATTCCAGTCCTTTTGAACCATGTGTAGTAAGTAAGTTTACACCTTTATCACTTCCACTTACTTGAATAAGCGGAAGTATAATTCCTTCTTTTTCCATGAGTTCAATAGCAGTAATCAATTCTGCTAAATCCAGAGAAGGATTTCTACTGGTTTCTTCTTTTAAAAAATTGAATAGTCCTGTTAACTCTTGAAGTAACCAATGCTTTTCGTGGTGTTGCATGATGTAACTCAATACACCTGTTTCGCGAATGATATTTTCGAATAGCGTAGGTAATGTTACATTCGGAACATCTCCAATTAATTTTTCTAAACTATTAATTGCTTTTTGTAATCCAATAATAGGAACGCTAAATAAATCTTTAGCCGGTTGATTGGCTATTTCTACAATATATCTTCTAAGATTGGTTTTGTCGTTGCCAAATCTTTTATCTGCAACTGTAGCTGTAAGTTTAGCAATTTCAATTGGGGGTATGCCAAACCAGTTAAAATGTAAAATTTCAAACAACATTTCATCGCCACCAAAAGGGGTGTCGTGTTCTGCTGCTAAGTATTTTAAAATCAGGGTGATTTTTTTAGCCAGTGGTAAGTCTAGAATATTTAAACTTCTTTTACTGTAAACAGGTATCTGTTTCAGTTTGAAATAATTACTAAGTGATTCTCCGTATTTATTTTCTTTATAAATGATACCAATCTTACCAGGCTCAATACCTTGTAGTAGTAGTTTTTCAACTGCAATGGTAATACCAATCATTTCTTGTTGCTCCGATTCAAAAGCAGTAAGAGTAGGAGGATTAGTTAATGCGTTTATTTTTTTATTTGAAGCAATTAAATCTTTACTTAATCCTGGAATTTTTTTGACTAGCCTTTCATTATTCCGATCAATCAAGCTTTTAGCTACATTTAATATAGGTTGGGTAGAACGATAATTTTCAGTTAAGATGACCGTTTGAATTTCTTTGCTGTAAGCATCAGCAAACTTTTCCATGTTTTCAATATTAGCTCCTTGGAACCGATAAATACTTTGGTCATCATCACCTACTACAAAAATATTCGGATGGTCCCAATAGCTAATTAGCATTTCTACTAAATGGTTTTGTGTTCCACTTGTATCTTGATACTCATCTACTAAAATATATTGAAACTGTTCCTGGTATTTCGCCAATAATAATTTATTTTCCTTGAAGGCATCTAATACCCAAATAATCATATCATCAAAATCGTATCGGTTTCTTTTTTTCATGAGCTCTTTAAAACGATTGAACTCATTTACAGCAGCGCTTAGCTTTTCCATTCGCTCTGTAACTAAATCAATTTGTGTTTGTTTTAGATCTCCTTTTTTGAATTGCTTATACGCCCTTTGATAAATAAATTCATCTCTGGTTGGAATTTCTTTTAAAAACGTATCTATTGCTTTGTTTATGTATTCAGCTGTCCAACCCTCTTTTTTCATATTGCTGAACAAATTCTTTAAATTGTTTATTTCAAAATAAACATCTCCACGATACCTTTTTAGTGGATGATTTTTAGGGAAGCCATCAATTAACTGTTTAAATATTTCAATACTCTCTAATTCTGAAATGGGATCTAGCTTTGTTTTTTCAAACAAAGAAAGATTGTCTTGAATTACATCATTGCAAAATGAATGGAATGTATGAATATTCACTTTGTATGCATCTGGACCTATAAAACGCAATAGTCTTTTGCGCATTGCAACTGCTCCAGCATCTGTATACGTTAAGCATAAAATATTTTCTGGATTGGCATCTGTTTCCAATAAAATTTTACCAATTCTTGCACTTAGAATCTGTGTTTTACCAGTACCTGGACCGGCAATAACCATAACCGGTCCTTCAATTGCATCAACTGCAGCTTTTTGTGCCAAGTTTAAGGATTGATAAACCCCATCAAAGTAAGCATGTTGTTCTCCCTTATTTGTCATTGTATAAAGATACCATGAACCTTATTACTGTAATGCTGTTATTATGATATTATGTCAAAAGTCTATAGTATAAAAACTGTTCAAAAAATGCCCATAAGCTTAGATCTAGCTTGGGATTTTTTTAGTAAGCCAGACAATTTAAAAGAAATTACACCTGCTAATTTGGGCTTTAATATTATAAGTAAGCACCATGGGCCTAGCATGTACAGCGGTCAAATTATTGAATACACTGTTAAGCCAATTTTAGGGATTCCGCTCTACTGGATGACCGAAATCACACACGTAACAGATAAACAGTTTTTTGTAGACGAGCAACGCTTTGGACCTTATTCCTTATGGCATCACCAGCACCATTTTAAAGCCATTGAAGGTGGAGTAGAAATGACTGATATTGTACATTACAAACTACCTCTCTGGTTTTTGGGAGATATTGCTCAAGTTATTATGGTTAAAAGCCAATTAAGTGGAATTTTTAATCATCGCTACAAAGCAGTAGAAGACCGATTTGGGGTGTGGCCAGGTGCAGAAAACAAAGTTGTTTTTGGGTAGTTATTTTAACTCTTTTAAGGCACTTACATTATTATTTAGGTCTATAGTAGCTATATAGAGTTTGTTCCCATTCACGTCGGGTACATTGTTCAAATTGATATTTGCTTCTTTGTTTGTTACAATTATTTGAAGCAATTGACTATTGATAAATTTGACTTCTTTACCAAAAGGCACAGCAAAAATGCCAAAGCCTTTAATTTTTAAATGACCGTTGTATGTAATTAGTGCAGTATTTGATTTTTGAACGATATTGGGTTGATCTGGGGCATCGTTATTAATCCAAGGCATTGGTGGCACCAATGCTGGATGACGATAATAGTTGTTCCTTAAACTATCGTTCCAACCATTCAAATTTTTCTCAAATGTCTTACTACTAAAATAGACGCTGCCTTGTGTAGTTGCATATTTTCTGAGTTCCTGTATTTGTTCTGGAATCTGATTTTTATTTTTCCAAGCATCGTTGCTTCCGCCTCTATAAATTCCATGTCCTATATAAATATGTTTACCGTATCCATTCTCGTTCCACCATTTTAACAGCACATCGTAATCTGCCAATTTATGCCCACGTTCCCAATAGAGTTGAGGTGTAACGTAATCTATCCAACCTTTACTCAACCAAAGTAAAATGTCTGCGTATAAATCATCGTAATTGGTTACTCCAGCTTTAGTATCGCTCCCCATTGGGTCTTGGCTCTTGTTTCTCCAAACCCCAAATGGACTGATTCCAAATTTTACTCTAGGGTTGGTATTTTTTATTGCAGTGTGGATGTCTACAATAATGCTATCGCAATTGCTTCTTCTCCAATTGTCTTTTGTAAGACCGCCGCCCAACTTTTCAAATGTTTTTTGATCAGGGAATTCCTTACCAGCTATTCGATATGGATAAAAATAGTCGTCCATATGAATGGCGTCTAAATCATACCTAGTTAATAAGTCTTTCACTACTCTTACGGTATGTTGTCTTACTTCAGGTAAACCAGGGTTAAAATATTTTTTATCGCCATAAACAACAAACCAGTCAGGATGTATTTTGGTAATATGGGATGGGGCAATAGATGATTTGAATACATTAAATACGGCTCTATAAGGATTTAACCAAGCATGAAACTCCATCCCCCTTTTATGTGTTTCAGCAATCATGAATTCAAGTGGGTCGTAATAAGGAGTAGGGGGTAATCCTTGTTTGCCGGTTAAATACTCACTCCATGGCTCATATTGAGAAGGATATAATGCATCACCTGTTGGTCTAATTTGCATTACAATGGCGTTCATACCATTTGATTGGTGCAAATCTAATAATCGGGTAAAACTGGCTTTTTGTTCTGCAACCGAAAGATTTTTTTTAGCTGGCCAGTCAATATTTTCAACAGTTGCAATCCAAACTCCCCTGAACTCATAATTGGGTGAAGGCTGTGCAATTAATGTATTTGCAATTAGGATAAATAAGATCGCAAGGATAAAGTGCGTCTGGTTTTTCATACAATGAAGATAAGTCATCTGTTTAAATCCGCTCTCTCATTTTATCTAATAAATCACTTAATTGAGCCGCTTCTTTTGGGGAAAGATTTTCTAGTATAGCATCCAACTCCCCATTTTTTTCATCTAACCTTTTTAAAACTTCTAAGCCGTTTTGTGAAATCCGCACATCAACTAAGCGTTTATCGGTATCGCATACTTTTTTTTCAACTAAGTCTTTTTTTACCAATCTTTCAACAATTCTACTGGTATCGCTCATTTTATCGAGCATGCGTTCCCTTATTTGAAGGGTACTCAACGGTTTTTTGCTTCCTCTTAAAATCCGGAGAATATTGTATTGTTGATGGGTGATATCTTCTTCTTGTAAAACAGATTTAATTTTTTCTGTAATCCAGTTATTCGAGAAAATTAGATTAATGGAAAGTTTTTGGTAAATACTTCTGAAATTTTCTTGTTGGATATCTTTTTCTATTCCCATATAATGCATCGTGTAAACGAATGTACAAACATTCCCCCTAATCTTCCCATACACTTAGGCCTTCGCTGCAATTTGAACAGATATCAATATTTTTTCTACTATTTAGTAATTCTGTTCTAAATTGATGATAATTATTGTTTTTCCAGGTTTCCTTAAAGCTTTGTGTTTTCAAATTTCCCAACTGGTGCATGGCATCTTTATCAAAGCAACAGGGAACAACCAATCCATCCCAGGTAATTACATTGGCATGCCAAAGCTTCCAACAATGATTTTTTAGACCGCTTTTTACTTTCATTTTACCATCAGCCCCTATTTTGTATCTACTGTATTTTTTATTGGTTGGAATAAGCTTATTAGGGTCTTCTTCATAATTGTACACCTGGGCTGTTTTAAATCTCACCTGATCTACCCCAATCTCTTTGCCCAATTTTTTGATATCGGCAATTTGGTGTTCGTTGGGCTTAACTACTAGAAACTGGAAAAATACAAATGGGGTTTTTGATTTTAATTGTTTTTTCCACTTTACAATATTGCTGGCTCCCTCTATCACTTTTTCTAATTTTCCGCCCACCCTATACTGCTGATAAACATCTTGACTGGTTCCATCAATTGATATAATTAATCGGTCTAGTCCACTTTCTACTGTTTTTCTAGCGTTTTCGTCGGTTAAGTAATGTGCATTGGTGGATGTAGCAGTATAAATACCTTTTTTATTGGCATATTGAACCATATCTAAAAACTGTGGGTTCAAATAAGGCTCCCCCTGAAAATAAAAGATAAGATAAAGTAATTCAGGAGCTATTTCGTCAATCGTTTCTGTAAAAAAACCTTTCTGAAGCATTCCTGTAGGCCGCGTAAATTCTCTTAGGCCGCTAGGACATTCTGGGCACCTTAAATTACAGGAAGTGGTTGGTTCAAATGAAATGGAAATAGGCATGCCCCATTGTACGGGTTTCCTAAGTAATCTAGAAATCCTGAAACTAGCGTAAACCTTTACTCCATTCCAAAATCGTTTAAAAGTTAGTTTAGATAAAAGGTTAATGCTGTCGCTTAGGTTAAAATAAGGCATGAACCAAAATTAGGCTTTTGCTTAGGTTAAAATAAAAGGATGTTAAAAAATTTTAACTTAATTGATGATGGATTTATGAATTATCATCCGTAACTTAATGCTGCATAACTATTCAAGCTTTTAACAGTTCTTTATTAAACAGATTGAATACAAATGAGTCTTATATATAGAACAAATCATTAGAGAATCATTAACAGATGATTGATCAGATTGGCACGAGGTTTGGATTTGTATAAGAAATACAAAATGGTTTAAATTTTTCTCATAAGCAGTTAGTTTTGGTTGAGGCCCCTGTTTCTACAGGGGCCGACTTTTTTAAAGTCGTTTCAAGAAAGGCCTGCTTATTAAAAACAAGATGCATCCTGTAAAATCAGCTAGAATATCCAAAATTTCAAAAGACCTACCCTCTATTAACTCGGCTTGAATAAATTCTATTCCAATACCATACCCCGTCATTAGGAACACAATTAAAAAAGCAATCATTTTTTCTGCATGTGAATAATAATGATTCAGCCATAAATAAGCGGTAGCGCATAGAACAGTAAAAATACCTGCATGGATAATTTTATCAAAATGGGGTATTTGGAGCCAATAAATACGAGGCACTTTACTCGCAGGCAGAGTAAAAAGTATTAAACTAGTAATAAAAAACAGGCTAAATAAAGTTGGCTTAATGAGCCCACTTCTCCAGAACCTTTCTGAGTTGTTCAATAGTGAATGGTTTGGTTACAATGTCTTTCATACCTAACTGAAGATATTCCGCTTCTGCTTCTTTAACAGCATTAGCGGTCATTGCAATGATAATAGGAATTTTCTCTTTCCCGCTGTTTAAAATTTTTTCTGTTGCCTCAATTCCATCCATTTCGGGCATATGAATATCCATGAAAACCAAGTCGTAATCGTATTTAGCAGTCATTTCAACTGCTTCTTTCCCATTATTTGCTATTTCAATGATGTACCCAATTTTTTTAAACATTTTAGTTGCCAATAATTGGTTCATATTATTGTCTTCGGCAACCAACATTTTTAAAGGCTTTATTTCGGTTCCACTAATAGTGCCAGCGGTATTTCGTTGTGGTTGTTGCTGATTTTTTCTTACTAAATTTACTTGAACTGGAATTATAAATTTGAAAGTAGATCCTTTACCAACTTGGCTTTCTACCCAAATTCTGCCTCCCATTTCTTCAATAATTTTTCTACAAATGGATAAGCCTAAACCTGTTCCACTATGCTTTCTAGTGGCAGTTGAATCTATTTGTGTAAAGGGAATGAATAAAGTTTGAATATGTTCTTCACTTATTCCCATACCAGTATCGGATACAGCAAAATGGAGTTCTTGCAAAGATTCGTCAATAAGATTAGCTGCTACATCAAGCTTAATACTACCAGTTTCTGTGAATTTTATGGCATTGCCTAACAAATTAATAAGCACTTGCTTAATTCTACTTTCATCGGCTATAATTTCATTTTCTACGGAAGGATGAATATTTGAGCTAAGTACAATATTTTTTTTGAGCGCAATTAAACGTGGGCTACTAATTGCAGTTACTTGTTGAATAATGTTTTGCAAATTACAAGGCCCCTCAAATAACTCTAATTTATCTGCTTCAATTTTTGAAATATCTAAAACATCATTAACTATTTCTAGAAGATGGGTGCTACTCGATTTTAACGAAAGCATTAATTCTTCTTGTTCTGCATTCAGCGGAGTATGTTGTAGTAAATCTATTGTGCCAATTATTCCATTTAATGGGGTTCTAATTTCATGGCTCATATTAGCCAAAAAGCGTGATTTTGCTTTTGTTGCTTCCTCTGCTTGCTGCTTTGTTTCCGATAAGTATTCTTTTGACTCTTCTAAATCGTTTGATTTCTTAATTAAATTATTACGATCAATATCATAAGTGCGTTTATATAAGCTAACGCTTACGGCAATAATTAAAAGATACAGAATGGTACTAATTAGTATATCAATTTGTTTGATGCTATTAGATGGGTATGGAATGAGCCATTCAGGATGTTTTAATTCTAAAACGTACAATCCTAGAATCAGTAGAATAGTGATGATTATAAAGGGTAAATGAAATCGCTTAGGAAGTATCATCATGGCGGCTACAACGCTCAGTAAGTAAGCGGTTTTTGTAGATCCTTCAATCCCTCCATTGCTAAACCATATTGGTATAAAAAAAATTAAGCTAAATACAATGTAAATAATTCCAATCGGAACGAATTTCTCTTGATATCTAGAAATATAAAACACATAAAATGAGATCATTGCTAAGCCAAGAATCATGCTTAGTAATAGTGTGTCTCTTTCTAATAAAATATTACTAACAAGGCTGATGATCATGGCAATAAATACCAAGAAAGAGACTAGGTTAAATATTTTATTTTCAAGCGAAATAATCGCTTTTTTTAACCCAAGTAATTTTTTAATTTGATCTATGTTCATATGAATTATACGGCTTAAAGATAACCGTATTTAGTTACTCTACGACTAAACTACCCAACTTTACCCGCTACATACATTTCTGAAAGTGTAGGTGTTTCGCTACCTCCCAATTTTTCTAATGTAATGGCAAACATAGAAGCGGAAGGAATATTTTTCATTTTGCAAAGGCCGGCACAATCACTAATGACTCCTGCATTAACAGGTTTCCCCTCTACTATGGCCCAAAGTTGGTATTGTTTGCCATTAGCAGGCAGAGGTAATTTATTAGGTAAAATGTAAACATCTTTTGATTTCATATTCCAGAATACTGTAGCATAATTAGCTTCCTTGCCAGCTATTCCTGGCATAGACACTTTCTGCATATTGGGGTCGGTCATCATTTGCATGCTATTAAACATATCCAAACTTTTCGTTTGCATAATTTGGTTATTCGCTTGCAAAGTATTTTTCTCCAAAACAAGGGCCTGGTATTGTTGGGTAGTTTCTTTGAACTTGCTATAAAAGTAGATATTCATTCCTCCGCTAATCACTAAAAGTATAATTGAAGCTGCAGCAAGGAATCGACTAGGCTGATTCATTTTTACTACCATCGTTTCATTCAAAGGGCTCACCAATGCTTTTGTATTTTCAGCAGCTTTATTTTTACTTGCCACAAAATTGGATTGTAAAGCAGCAAAAATTTGTTTTTTTACCTGAGGGGGCGGAGTTACTGCTTTAGCCAAAGCATTGGCTTCTAATGCCAGCTCAAAATCATTTAACGCTTTTTTAATTTCAGGATACTGTAGACATAATTGTTTCAACTCAGCTGCTTCAGCTGAGCTAGCCATGCCTAATACATAGCTTTCAATTATTCCACTTTGTATGTATTCCTGTGTATTCACTCTTTAATTAGTTTATGTAATTCTTTTAAAGCCGCCCGCAGCCTGGTTTTAACCGTACCTAAGGGGATATCCAGCATTTTGGCAATCTCATCTTGGGTATACCCTTCAAAATAAGACAATTCAACCAAAACCCTCCATTCAGGCTTTAAACCATGCACCAGTTTTCTTAACCCAATATCGTCAGTTTTAATTTCTGCACTACCTGCTAAATCATATACGCTTTCAGAGAGCGCTTGGTTTTTTTGAGTTTTTTGAAAGCCCTTGCTCCTTGTAGTATCAATTGCAGCATTACGGGCAATATTCAGCATCCAGGTGTACAAACGACCTTTACTACTATCGTATGAGTGAATTTGTCGAAAAATTTTGATAAATACTTCCTGCAAAGTATCAGCAGCGGCTTCTTGGTTGTTTACAATACTAAGTATACTAGCGTAAAGTGCACCTGAATAATGGTCGTACAAGTAACTGAATGCTGTTTCACTTTGCTTTGTAAGCAGCAAAATAAGTTCGGACTCGCTGTAATGTTGTGCTTGTTCCAAATATAAAAAATAGGATAAATTGAATCAGGGCATTTTAGCCAACCAATGCTTCATAAGCATCTTTGGTCATTAAACCCTCAAAACTGGAAGGATCAGTAACCGTCATCTTAATCATCCAACCATCACCATAAGGATCGGTATTTACCAATTCTGGTTGTTTTTCTAGTAAAGTATTTACTTCAGTAACGGTTCCTGCTAATGGCAAAAACAAATCACTAACGGTTTTTACCGCTTCAACAGTACCAAACACTTCTTCTGCAGCCAATACCTTACCAACGGTATTGATGTCTACATAAACGATATCACCCAATTCGTGTTGAGCAAAATCGGTAATGCCAATAGTGGCAATATTGCCTTCAATACTAATCCATTCGTGGTCTTTGGTGTAACGTAGTTCTGCTGGAAAATTCATAACGCGGTATTTTTATATTGCAAATATTGAATAAAAATTGGAGTGATAAAATTAATTATCGGTCATAAAGGTATTTAAAACCCTGCTTGCTCAAAATAAAGCAATACATGGTCCTTAATAAAATTCTCTTGTTCAGGCAGGCTCATTTCGGGCAATTGTTTCAATTGAGCAAAATGCGGCCAACCCTCTTCATCCTTTCCTTCTACTAAATAATAGCCACTTTGAGCCAGCACGGAACAAACTGCCACGTGCATCAAATCTTGTTTTTGCTCTTTCGATATTTTTTCGGCCATAAACCCTGTTTCCTGAAGACCAATTAAGAACAAAACGGCCTCTAAATCGGGCTTTTTGCCAAAACGCTCCAACAATTTGGCTTCCAAAGCCCACCAACGTTGCATCAAGTCATCTGTAATAAACATACTGCAAAGGTAAACCATCAAGGCATGCCATCATCAACCCTGATAAGGTATATTTGCAGCAAATTTGAGCATATGTTACAGGTAAGTGTATTAAAGGCAGATCCAGAAAAGGTAAAAAAACAACTGGCTAAAAAACATTTTAAACAGCCAGAACTGGTGGATGCTATTATACAAACAGATGATGAGCGCAAAAAAATACAAGCAGCATTTGACGATACACAAGCCAAAGTGAACGCGGTATCTAAAGAAATTGGCCAATTAATGGCTAAGGGCAATAAAGAAGGTGCAGAAGACATTAAGCAAAATGTAGCCAATTGGAAGCAAACACTTGAACCGCTAAAAGAGAAAATGGCGCAGTTAGAAAAGGAACTGGCCGACCAACTGGTTCAGCTGCCGAACCTACCAGCCGATATGGTTCCCGAAGGCAAAACACCAGAGGAAAATGAAGTGGTTAGAACGGGGGGATCAATGCCAACACTAGCCGAAGGCTCCGTTCCCCATTGGGACCTTACTACCAAATACAATCTGATCAATTTTGAATTGGGGAATAAAATTACCGGTAGTGGATTCCCAGTATATATAGGGAAGGGCGCCAAATTACAACGGTCTTTGATTCAGTATTTTCTAGATTTCAATACAGCAGCGGGGTATACCGAATACTTGCCACCCTTTATGGTAAATGCAGACTCTGCTTATGCTACAGGGCAGTTGCCCGATAAAGAAGGGCAAATGTACCATGCAACAGAAGACGATTTTTATTTGATTCCAACTGCAGAAGTACCTGTTACCAATGTGTACAGAGATACCATTTTAAAAGAAAGCGATTTCCCTGTAAAAATGACGGCTTATTCTCCCTGCTTTAGAAGAGAAGCGGGCAGTTATGGCAAAGACGTTCGTGGATTAAATCGTTTACACCAATTTGAAAAAGTAGAAATCATTCAAATTGTTCATCCAGATAAGAGTTATGAAACACTGGAAGATATGGTGTTGCACGTAGAAAAATTATTACAAGCTTTAGAACTGCCTTATCGCATTTTACGCTTATGTGGTGGAGACATGGGCTTTACCAGTGCCATTACCTATGATTTTGAAGTGTACAGTGCAGCACAAGAGCGTTGGTTAGAAGTGAGCAGTGTCAGCAATTTCGAAAGCTACCAAGCCAATAGAATGAAATGCAGATTCAAAGGGGTAGATGGTAAAACCCAATTGGTGCATACCCTCAACGGTAGTTCATTGGCATTGCCACGCATAGTTGCTTGTTTGTTAGAGAATAACCAAACACCAGAAGGCATCCATATTCCTGCGGCTTTACAGTCTTATTTTGGGGCTGAAAAGATTTAATGCTTAATAAATCGATCAAAAAACTCAATGGTTCTAAGCATTTGATCTACCCGCTGACGGTTATTCCCTGTTCTGGTTAATTCATGTGTACCACCTGGATGCCTTACGTACTCTACGGTTCGGCCCAAGACCTTTAAACTTTTGTAGAGCATTTCACTTTGAATAACGCCTGTTCTTAAATCATTTTCTCCATGGAAAATAATAAAGGGGGTATGTATTTTATCTACATAATTAATGGGCGATTCACGAAATAAAGTGGGTCTGGTTTTTTCTTCCCAAGGATAACCGCCAAAATAATTAGGCACCAATCGCCATGCATTGCCTTCCCCAAAAAAAGTACCTAAATCGTACACGCCTCTTTGTGCACAAGCTGCTTTAAAGCGTTGGTCGTGGCTAATGATCCATGCAACTAAATAACCTGCATAAGATCCACCAGTTACAGCTAATCTAGCAGTATCAATGAATCCTTCTTTTGTTGCTAAGTCTACAGAAGTTAATACATCTGAAGTAGGTCCTGCGCCCCAATCATTTATATTGGCTCTTAGGAATTCCTCGCCGTATCCACCGGATCCTCTGGGGTTACCATAAACAATTGCATAACCCTTAGCAGCATAGTACTGAAACTCATGCCACATAGAGCTTTCACCAGGTCCCCACATTGCAGAAGGGCCTCCATGAATATTTAAAATAGTTGGATATTTTTTGCCTGCTACATAATTGGCAGGTTTCATAATCCAGTATTCTACGGTTAATCCTTTCTCATTTTTGAAAGTTCTTTTCTCCGGCAAACTCAATTGTTTTTTACTTACCCAATCGTAGTTGAAACTACTGATGCGTTTTTCGTTTTTACCATTAATATCATTGGTGTATAATTCAAAAGGGTTGGTCACTCTAGTTTTTACATAAACCAGTTTATCGGCCTTCATAGAAAAACTAGAAATGCCTTCATCTATAGAAGTTATTTGTTCTGATTTTTTTGTTTTTACATTGATGCGATAAATGGGTGCACCACCATTGCTCTGTGCAGTAAAATAAATAGACTGTTCATCTTTGCTCCAAGTTAGCCCACCCTTGTTTCTATCAAATGGGAGCATCACTAAATCAGCTGCTGTTCCATTTAAAGGCATCACCGCTAAATCAGGAACATTCACAAATGACACGGTGCTTACTTGAACTGCCAACCATTTTCCGGAGGGAGAAACAGAAGGACTTGAATAAGATTTACCTACTGCACCTAGTAATTGTTTCATGCCAGTTCCATCTGCATTCACTATGAATACTTGGCTTTCTAATGCACGGTCAGGGTGTTGTGTACTGTCGGTATTGCCTGTAAATACAATTTGTTTTCCATCGGGTGTAAAGCTGGCGCCCCCAAATCGATGAAAGCCTTGCGTAAGGGCTTTAGGTGTTGATCCTGCTTCAGCAGCAACAATAAATAAATGAGAAAAAGATTGGTCACCTGATGTGGTAGCTTCTTCTTGAAAATTTAATTTGTTGATGACTTTGGCTTTTCTCTCCGCCACATTCAAGGCTAAATAAGCCCTAATTTCTTCTATTGTACCATCTGGATTGGGTAGGGCTTTATTGGGTTGGAGGAATTGATTCTGTTCAAACCCAGGTTTCTCTGCTGGCCATTTTGGAACCGCTGCAGTGGGGTTGAGTTCTTTGTCTTTTAATACATCTGCTAAAGAAACAGAAGCACTGAACAATAGTTGGCTTCCGTCTGGACTAAAATGTGGGCTGCTGGCACCGTATCTAAACTTGGTTATTTGAACCGGCTCCCCTCCCTCTAAAGAAAGAAAAAAGATTTGCGGCTTGCCGTCTACTGCTCTAACAAATGCTATTTTTTTACCATCAGGGCTCCATATAGGCTGGCTCGCATTTTCTTTATGCGTTAATGCTCTTGGGGCTGAAGAACCATCTGCTGCTACTAAATACAGTTGATTGGTGTATTTATATTCCCATTTACTATTGCTTTCGGGTTCAATACTGTTTAACACAAACAAGGCTTGTTTACCATCGGGGCTTAAACTAATGGCACTCATTTGTTTCATTTTGTACATATCGGTTATTTTAACCAAATCAGCAGATTGCTGTGCCAATACCCATAATGGCATTAGGAAAATGAACAGTAAAATTTTCTTCATTCGACAGTATTTGAAGGTTAAAATACAAAGAAATTGGTTTGGCTATGCATTGCTACTGTATTTTTGCAGAACAATTACCGACATATGAGCGAAATGGTGAATGAATTTAATAGCTATAGAGAGCGAATGAATGAAGTGATTCTGAGCAAGAATAATTTAGTGATGAAGCGCCTTTGGAACTTAGATACCAATACCTACGATGCCGGTGCATTGGATAAAAAAACCAAAGAAATGTTGGGTTTGGTAGCTAGTATGGTTTTGCGTTGTGATGATTGTATTAAATACCATTTAGGCAAGAGTTTTGAATTGGGCGTAACTACAGAAGAAATGTATGAAATTTTTGCAGTAGCCAACATTGTTGGGGGAACCATTGTAATTCCTCATACCAGAAGAGCAGCAGAATATTGGGAAGAATTAATTAAACAATAAATTATGGCTACTGAAACAATAGCAGCACCTACTTTAACCGCAAAAGATTTTGCAACAGATCAGGAAGTACGTTGGTGCCCAGGTTGTGGAGACTATTCAATATTAGCACAGGTTCAAAAAATTATGCCAGGCATTGGTGTGCCTAAAGAAAATATTGTAATCATTAGTGGAATTGGTTGTAGTAGCCGTTTCCCTTATTATATGAATACATTTGGTATGCACAGTATTCATGGAAGAGCTACTGCTATTGCTAGTGGATTAAAAGCTACTCGTCCAGAATTAAGTGTTTGGATTGTTACAGGGGATGGAGATGGCTTAAGCATTGGAGGTAATCATACCATTCATTTACTCAGAAGAAATTTTGATGTCAATATCATGTTGTTCAATAACCAAATTTATGGTTTAACAAAAGGACAATATTCACCCACGTCTGAAACCAATAAGATTACCAAGAGTACGCCTTTTGGTAGTATTGATCATCCATTTAATCCATTGGCTTTGGCCATGGGTGCCGATGCTACATTTATTGCACGTTCAATGGATCGTGACCCTAAGCATTTACAAACTTTATTAACGCGTTCACATCAACATAAGGGTGCTTCTTTCTTAGAGATTTATCAGAACTGTAATATTTTTAATGACGGTGCTTTTGAAATTTTCACTGAAAAATCTTCTAAAGCCGATCATGATTTGTTCTTAGAGCAAGGAAAGCCATTGGTATTTGGTGCCAATCAAAACAAGGGTATCCGCTTAAATGGTTTGCAACCCGAAGTGGTTGAACTAGGTGAAAACTTTAGTGCAGACGATTGTTGGATTCATGATGAAAAAGATTTTTACAAAGCACAAACATTAATTAGAATGTTTGATGATCCACATCAATCTAATTTTCAATTCCCTAGACCATTCGGCGTGTTTTATGAAACAGAACGCCCTTGTTACGAAGACATGATGGCTTTACAAATTGAAGAAACCATTGCTACTAAAGGAAAAGGAAACCTAGATCAATTACTGCGTGGTAGAGAAGTTTGGGAAATTAAAGATTAGTACTATAATTGGATAAGATTGTTTCTGAGTGCAAATAATACTAATCCAACTCTGTTGCTTACTTTAACTTTTTCAAATAAATTATCTCTATAACCATCAATGGTTCTAGGGCTCAAATTCATTTTCGCTGCAATTTCTTTTAATGTTAAGTCGGTGGCTAATAGTTTTAAGAAATCTTTTTCTCTCTCTGGAAGGTTCAAAAAAATTTGGTATTCGTCATTGGGTTCTTCTACTCCATTTCTAATTGAATGAACCAAGTTGTAACAGAGTAATTGATTAAAATAAATGCCTTTATTGTAGAGTTCGTTCAAAGCTCTATTCAACTCTTTTGGGTCGGTGTCTTTGGTCATATAACCCATTGCTCCAAACTTCAACATCTTAATTACGGTACGCTCATCGTTTAGCATACTTAAAACCATTACTTTAATGTTGGGATGATTGCAGTATATCCATTCTGCCGTTTCAAAGCCGTTCATTACAGGCATAGTAACATCTAGCAAAACAATATCGGGTAAGTTGTTTGCATCTAGTTGTTCAATAAAATGACTCCCATTGTTGGCTTCGAATAAAACAGTAAAATTTCCAAAACCAGCAATAATTCCAGCGAGCCCATTCCTTAAAAGGACGTGGTCGTCTACCAAAACGATTTTCTTCATACAGTTGATTTAGTAAAATCGGGGGTATTACTAAACAGCAGTATGAAGTAACTAAATAATATTGAATAGAAATTATTAATTATACGTTTTTTACACCGTTAAATCACGGTTTTTTTTGGCTAGAACTGCCCTAAATAGTTATTATTCCTTACGCTATTTTTATCCTCCATCTTTATAAAGGGTGACTACTTTGTAGAGGTGTATTTTTTAACCAGGGGTTACAAACAAACAGAGGGCGGCTAAAACCGCCTTCCTTTTTTAAGTAACTTTATGTATGCTGCTTCATATTCATCCAGATAATCCCAATCCACGTCATATTAAAACAGTGGTAGACTGTTTATTATCTGGCGGGGTGATTATTTATCCAACCGATACCATTTATGGATTGGGTTGTGATATATTTCAACCAAAAGCAGTAGAAAGAATTGCAAGAATTAAACAGGTTGACCCGGCAAAAGCCCAACTCAGCTTCATTTGTAACGACTTGAGCGATTTGAGTAAGTATTGTAAAACCACCGATACCCCATTGTATCGTTTGCTAAAAAGTCATTTACCAGGACCTTACACATTTATTTTGCCTGCCAGCAAAGAAGTGCCCAAAATTCTGCAGAATAAAAAAAGTACCATTGGTCTTAGAATTCCAGATAATAATATTGCTAGAACAATTGTTTCAGAATTGGGTCATCCATTGTTGTCTGCATCGCTTCCAGGTGAAATGGTAGAAGAATATACAGATCCAGATATTATGTACGAGAATTTTGAAAAACTCGTCGACATTGTAATTCATGGGGGTAATGGGGGAATGATACCCTCTACCATTATTGATTGCACCAAAGATCCATATGAGCTGGTGCGATTAGGCGCAGGCCCCTGGGATGAAGTTGGTTAAAATGGCATTTCCATTTGAGTAGGACTAATATTAAAACTTCTTCTATGGTGTTGGCAAAGCCCATTGGCTTCAATAGCCAACCGATGTTCTAATGTACCATAGCCTTTATTACTGTTCCAACCGTATTGCGGAAACTGAGCATGAATTTTTTCCATATATGCATCTCTATAGGTTTTAGCAAGAATACTTGCTGCGGCAATAGATGCATACTTGCCATCACCTTTTACAATACACAAATGGGGAATTTTTTTATAGGCTGGAAATCGATTCCCATCAATCAATAAAAATTCAGGTTTTGTTTTTAGTTGATCAATCGCCATATGCATGGCTTTAAAACTTGCTTTCAAGATATTGATTCTATCAATTTCTTCTGCTTCTACACTTGCTACCGACCATGCAATGGCATTAGATTCAATCACTTCTCTTAAAATCTTGCGATGTTTAGGGCCTACCTGTTTACTATCATTTAACAAAGGATGTTTAAAGTTGATAGGTAAAATAACTGCAGCGGCAAACACAGGGCCTGCATAACAACCTCTTCCTGCTTCATCACAGCCTGCTTCAATTTGGTTTTCTTGGTAAAAAGCGGGTAACATTTGGTAAAACTACTTAAACATCAATCAATTCCGAAGTTTGTGTGTTATACCTTTGTACAAACGCGGAAACAAACAGAAATATGATAGCAGTAGATCGTTCTAATAAGCAGGTAGCCATTTGGTTATTGATTGGTGTGGGAATGACCATCATTCAAATTACATTGGGAGGAATAACCAGATTAACAGGAAGTGGATTATCTATTACGCAATGGGAAGTGATTACGGGTACATTGCCTCCATTAAACGAAGCAGCATGGTTGGCAGAATTTGCTAAATACAAACAGACCCCACAGTTTCAGTTATTAAATTTTGAATTTCAATTAGACGATTTCAAATTCATTTTTTTCTGGGAATGGTTCCATCGCTTGTGGGCTAGGTTAATAGGATTGGTTTTTGCATTTGGATTTGCATGGTTCATTTTTAAAAAAGCTTTTAAAAAGGAAATGGTAGGTTCTTTATTAGTACTGTTTCTTTTAGGGGCTTTACAAGGATTAGTGGGTTGGATCATGGTTGCGAGTGGATTAACAGGTGATGCGGTTTATGTAAAGCCCACTCGGTTAGCACTGCATTTTATTTTGGCCTTGGGTTTATTGAGTTATACTTATTGGTTTGCATTAAAATTATTGGTTCCTACAAATCATTTAGTGGCAAGTAAATTATTGCGAAAACAAAACCTATTGTTGATTGGGTTATTAATACTTCAATTAATATATGGGGCTTTAATGGCAGGGCATAAAGCAGCCAATGTTGCAGCAACATGGCCTACTATTAATGGTGCATGGGTTCCAGATAATTTATTTAGTCATCAACCATTATTATTAAATTTTATTGATAATACCACATTAATACATTTTATACACAGAGGGTTAGCTTATTTGATTTTAGTGTTAATGATCTTATGGTCTATTAAATTATTTAAAGTAGCGAAAACGCCTACTTTGCAAACTGCTGCTAAGTTTCCGTTATTATTCACATTGCTTCAAGTAATATTAGGTATTGCTTCTGTTTTAACAAGTAGCACTATTGTGCCTGGTATTTGGGGAAGTTTTGAGTGGATGGCACAATTGCATCAACTCACAGGAATGTTATTATTACTATCATTAGTAACCATTTTATTTTTGGTTCGGCCTAAAATTTGCTAAATTTAAATAGCAACACAAAAACCATTATTGTGCTGCTTGTCTATTAAATGAAGCGATATCTGATAGGTTTTTGGTATTCATTCCCAATACAACTGTTGTTGTTGCATTTTCGTAGGTACCAGATATTTTTATTCTTTTGGTATATTTTATTTGCAACGGTTGGTGGTAGTTTCATGAAAACCTTTGGAGCCTATTCATTATTTCTAGCGCCAGAATATTTTGGTAATATTAACCCCTTAAGTACCGCCATAGTTGGTGTTACATCGGGTGTTTTTATGATGAGTTGGAATATTACCACATTTATTTTGAATAGTGGTCGAATTCAATTTTTGGCAACCACTGCACAACCGTTTTTAAAATACTGTATCAACAATGCTATTATTCCATTTTCCTTTTTAATATTTTATTTGGTTGAAGCGTACCAATATACCATTAATCAGGAATTATTTTTATTATCCGATTTTATAAAGCTTGCATTGGGATATACAGGAGGATTTATACTATCAATTGCTTTTGCTTTTCTATATTTTTTTGGTGCTGATAAAAAAATTTACAGCACTATTTCTGCAACTATAACAGACGCCAATAAGCATTACGATTTAATTCCAGACAAACACAAAGAGCCCGATTTAAAACAAGATTTAAGAGTTGATTGGTTTTTTAGTGCTGCATTTAAATTACGTAAACCAAGAAATGTAAAGCATTACAATCCTGAATTTTTAGAAGCTGTTTTTAACCGACATCATTTTGCAGCCATTATTGCCATCATGATTGCATTTGTTTTTTTAATCTTAGTAGGATTTAGTTCTGATACTAAATTGTTTCAACTACCAGCAGCATCAAGTATTACGTTGTTACTAGCTATTTTAATTGCTGCATCGGGGGCACTCACATTATTTTTGCGCTCTTATACATTTGTTACTGTAATTGCGGCATATTTATTAGCTAATATTTTATACCAATTTGAAATCATTGATCCAAGAAACAAAGCATACGGATTAGATTATGCCAAGGGCTCGGGAAGGCCCGAATATACCAGAGAATCAATACAACATTTAGCATCTATAGATTCTGTAGAAAAAGACAAAGCTGCTTTTTTAGAAATACTCAATAATTGGAAGGCTCAACAGGGTCAAGAGAAACCCATCATGTACATCATTAATACCAGTGGTGGCGGAACCAGAAGTGCTACTTTCACAATGAATACCCTGCAATATTTGGATAGCTTGATGCAAGGTCAACTCATGAAGAAAACCTTGTTGATTAATGGGGCATCGGGTGGTATGTTGGGGGCTGTTTATTTTAGGGAATTGTATCATGAAAAGATTAAAGGCAACCCAATTAATTTACAGGACAAACAATATGTAAACAATATTTCTAAAGATTTATTAAGCCCACTATTTTCCTCTTTCTTAACAAGAGATATGTTGGGTCCTGCACAAAAATTTACCGCAAATGGGTTTGAGTATGTAAAAGATAGGGGGTATGCATTTGAAGAGAAACTAAAAGAGAATACTGGTGGAATTATGCATAAAAGAGTTCGTGATTATGAGCAGGCGGAAGCAACAGCCACCATTCCCTCCGTTTTCTTTAATTCGGTGATAACTCGTGATGGCCGAAAAATGATTATAGCTTCTAGGCCTGTTCGTTTTTTAATGCGACCAGTATCAGATACCACCAATATCCTATCTTTTGATCCCGATGCAATCGATTTCAATAGCTTTTTATATAATCAAAAAAGCAACGATATTAATTTATTATCGGCGCTAAGAATGAATGCAACATTTCCTTATGTTTTGCCCAATGTATGGTTGCCTACCAATCCGGTTATTGATGTAATGGACGCTGGCTTAAGAGACAATTATGGGCAAGAATCTGCACTAAGATTTATTTCTGTATTTAAAGATTGGCTACAAGCAAATACAGCTAAAGTGATTTTAATTCAGATACGTGATAGAAGTTTAAGTGATTGGGATAAACCATTGGAAAGTAATTCATTGATTGGTTTTTTAACCAAGCCTTTTTTAATTTTACAAAACAATTGGTTCAAGATTCAAGACTATTATCAGCATGATCAATTGGATTATTTGCATAAAGCATACGGAAATAATTTTTATCGATTCTCCTTTCAATATATACCATCAAAAAAAGAAGCTCCAGCTAGTTTAAGCTTTCACTTAACCGCAGCTGAAAAACGTGATATAGCACAAGCGGTCAACAATCCCTTGAATCAACAAGAGTTTGAACGATTGCAACAAGTTATTAAATAGGATAAAAATGGGTATTATTTCCCTTTAGGTTTAATTAGCAAAAATGCCTTTGGTATAATTTCTACTTGCAATTCTTCAACCGCATCTCTTGGCTCGCCATCAATATGTAAAGGGGCATGTTTTGGATTGTTAATGCGTAATGATGGCGTTTGAAAATAAAGAATATTTTTAGTGCTCATGTCTTCAACTAGTTGTTGAACTTTATTATTTCCGCGCATTTGTCTTAAAATGGCAAAAGGCAATTTGGCCTTGTTCATTTTCTGAACAATTACAATATCTAATAATCCATCCGATAAGCTGGCTTGTGGTGCAATGATGGCATTGTTTCCAAATTGATTGCTATTGGCGATACTGATAAAAAAGGCATCTGTGAAAAAAGAAAAGTTATCCAATACAATTTCAAATTGATACGGATTTGCTTTAAAAAATTGTATAATGCTTTGTTGTGTATAAGTGAATAATCCCCTTGAAGATTTTTGCGCAAAGTCGTGCGCAACTTGTGCATCAAATCCCATTCCACTCAACATACAGGCATACGCGCCATTTACTGAAAAAGCATCTACTTGTTCTGCATGGCCATTAAAAATTAATTCTATGGCAGCTTTCATGCTAGTAGGAATACCCGCTGCACGAGCAAGGCCATTACCCGATCCTACAGGTATAATCCCAAACTGAACGCCTGTATCTCTTAGGGCGCCAGTTATTTGATTCACTGTGCCATCTCCCCCTAAAATAACCACATCAGTAAATTTTTCTTTTACAATATGGTCTCTTAGAAATTCATAATTTCCCGTTGGATTGGTATCGAATACACGGTACTCAATGCCTTTTGCAGCAGTTACTTTTTCAACCAGTTCTCTGATTTTATCTTTTTTGGATGTACCAGAAATTGGGTTGATTAAATAAATAATTTTTCTTGTCATGGAATTCGCTCCTCGGTATTACTACCATTTCATTAATGCACTAGCCCAAGTAAACCCACTGCCAAAAGCAGCCAAGCAAACAAGGTCTCCTTCTTTTATCATTCCTTTTTCCCAAGCTTCACAAAGCGCTATTGGAATAGATGCAGCTGTTGTGTTGCCATAGTTCATAATATTATTATAAACCTGGTGGTCTTGTAATTTTAATTTCTGTTGTACAAATTGACTGATGCGCAAATTGGCCTGATGTGGTATCAACATATTGATATCCGTTGATTCGTACCCATTTTTATGTAATGATTCCATAATTACTTCAGGAAACTTTACGACTGCTTTTTTAAATACAGCTGGTCCGTCCATGTAAGGAAAATTTTGTGCGTTGTCAATCATTTGATGACTCATAAACATTTGAGAAATTTCTGCATCGTCAAAGCTGGCGTAATCTTTGGTTCCCCAATGATTCGCATGTGAACCAGGATTGTACATGGCTAAAATTTCAGCAGACTCTCCATCACTATGTAAATGGGTACTTAAAATACCTTGACCTTCTTTTTCAGTAGGCTGCAATACCACTGCACCTGCTCCATCTCCAAAAATCACCGACACATTTCTACCACGGGTAGAAAAATCTAAACCAAAGGAATGCTTTTCGCTACCAATCACCAATATATTCTTATACATCCCGGTTTTAATAAATTGATCGGCCACACTTAATGCGTAAACAAAACCACTACATTGATTTCTTACATCTAATGCACCAATCTCTTTCATTTTCATAGCTCGTTGTACTAATACGCCACAACCTGGAAAATAATAATCTGGAGAAAGTGTTGCAAAAATGATAAAGTCAATATCCTGTGCGGTGATTCCTGCTCTCTCAATCGCTATTTTAGCCGCTTCCACTCCCATGGTAGTAGTGGTTTCTTCGGTTCTATGTGCGTACCTGCGTTCTTTAATACCCGTTCTTTCTTGAATCCACTCATCGTTGGTTTCCATGTATTTAGTGAGATCGTTATTCGTAACCACATTAGAAGGTACATACATGCCGATTCCGGCAATTTTACTCAATGGCATATGCAAGCAAATTTGAGGGTTAAAGTTAATGAATCTTTACGGTAGGTCTGTGAAGGATCAGTTAATGCTGTTGATTGGTTTTAACTGAAGCACGCCATGTAGAAATTGCGCTGTTTCTTTTTGTACCGTAATAATATCTTTAGATTGAATAGGAGATGCCATTACATGATTTCCTGAATTAGGAATAGGAACCATTTTTTTCTTTTCTGCTGCAGTATTCACTTGTAAAAACATTGCTTTCATTGCAGCCACACTTACTACGGGGTCTTGTTCTTTTTCGTTTTTATAATAATACAATACCAATAGTGGTTGTTTTACTTTAGCAAAATGCTCTTTGGTCATGGTGGTCTCTAATAGTTCTTCCAATTGCACAGTAGCTTCTAATCTATACTTGGTATTCCAATATTGTTCGTATAAAGGGTGGTCCTTTTTTACACCCATATAGTTTGAGCCTTTTACTAATCTCGCAATTTGTAATCCCCATGGATTATTCAATAACCATGCATTGGGATCTTTAATAGCAATATTGGGAGAATATAAAACCAAGCCTGCAATCTCAGGATACATTGCAGCCAATTGTAAAGCGAGCGTACCGCCTGTAGAAGTACCCATTAAAATTACTTTTTCACCCAATTGTTTGCCAATGGCATAAGCTTCTTTTGCAGACTCAAATAAACTTTCAGCAGTCATATTAATCAACGCATCTGTGGTATCAATACCATGTTCAGATAAGCGTGCCAAATACAAGTTGCATCCAAATTCTTTTGCAATATGCTGGTGCACAGGATTGCCCTCTTCTTGGCTGGCACTGAAACCGTGCAAATAAACAATAGCGTACGGGGTTTTCTGTTTTACACTATCGTTGGCCCAAACAATTCTTGCTTCATTGTTTGGTCGGGTATTGTGCTTTTTTTCGTTTGAGTAGATTGAAGCCTCCAACTCAGCGGGGTTGCTAGGAATAGTCGGAAGGGTAGCAGTATAAACTGGGGTAGATGGAGTAGGACCAACAAAATATACAAAACCTAATGCCAATACAATACCCAATAACCATTTTAATATGCGCATAAACTAGAGTTAAACATTTTTAAGATACCAAGCCCAAGCCATTAAAAGGGGCTGCAAAATCAGGAGTCTTACCCATCCAATCATTGGGGTCATTTGAAAACCTCCAATTTTAAAGTGTCCCAATTGAATCATATAAATATGAGCAGGTATAAAAGCAATTAGCATAGCAATAATCCCATAAATAGCCCAATTTCTGGTAGCGGAAAAACATAATCCTATAGCCAACACTATTTCGGCAATGCCAGCCAGTATATTTAAAGAAGCAGCCCATTTATGCAAATACGGTGGAAAAAAGGGCGTATAAAAGCCAGGATTCTTAAAATGATAGAATCCTGCAAACAAGTAAAATGCAACCATTATGATTAATAATAACCCTTTCATTGGCATAGCGTTAAAATAAAATTAGGGTTTATTGTGCATCCTCCATAGTATAGTTAACAGAATAATGACCCTTATTTACTTGCTGCCCCACGTTAAAGCCGTACCTTTGCCGCTCAAATAAACAGTATGAATCATCTAATTGATTGATACTGAGTCAAATACACAATAATGGAAATAAGAAACATTGCCATCATCGCACACGTTGACCATGGCAAAACAACTTTAGTAGACCGAATTTTAGGAGCCACTAAAGTATTTAGAGACAACCAGGATGCTGGTGAGTTAATTATGGACAGCAATGATTTAGAAAGAGAGCGTGGAATCACCATCTTTAGTAAAAACGCTGCAGTAACCTATAAAGACTATAAAATCAATGTTATTGATACTCCAGGTCACAGTGATTTCGGTGGTGAAGTAGAGCGCGTATTGAAAATGGCCGATGGGGTTATTTTATTGGTGGATGCTTTTGAAGGACCAATGCCTCAAACTCGTTTTGTATTACAGAAAGCATTGCAATTGAACTTGCATCCTATAGTGGTAATTAATAAAGTAGATAAGCCCAACTGTAGACCAGACGAGGTACACGATGCGGTTTTTGAATTATTCTTCAACTTAGACGCAACAGAAGAGCAATTAAATTTCCCTACTTTTTATGGTAGTGGAAAGAACGGTTGGTTCAATGATAGCTTAACACAAACAGAAGACATATTCCCTTTAATGGATGGTATCATTAAATATGTACCAGCTCCTAAAGTAAATGAGGGAACCCTTCAATTACAAATTACCTCATTAGACTATTCTTCTTTCTTAGGTAGAATAGCCATTGGTAAAGTAACCAGAGGTTCAATTAAAGAAGGACAACAAATTGCATTAGTTCAAGCAGATGGTACTTTCAAGAAAATGAAAGTAAAAGAATTGTATGTGTTTGAAGGAATGGGCAAGCGTAAGGTAACAGAAGTTTTATCTGGAGACCTTTGTGCAGTAGTAGGATTAGAAGAGTTCAATATTGGAGATACCATTGCAGATATCGAAAACCCAGAAGGTTTGCCCATCATTAGTGTAGATGAGCCTACCATGAGTATGACTTTTAGCATTAATAACTCACCATTCTTTGGTAGAGATGGTAAGTTTGTTACTTCACGTCACTTACGTGATCGTTTAATGAAAGAGACCGAAAAGAACTTGGCATTAAGAGTAGAAGATACCGACAGTGCAGATAGTTTCTTAGTATTTGGTAGAGGTATTTTGCACTTAGGCGTATTGGTTGAAACCATGCGTAGAGAAGGATATGAATTAACGGTAGGTAATCCACAGGTATTGGTTAAAACCATTGATGGTAAAAAACATGAGCCTTATGAGAACCTAGTAGTAGATGTGCCTTCAGAATACAGCGGTAAAGTAATTGACTTAGTAACCCAGCGTAAAGGTGAAATGCAAATCATGGAGTCGAAGGGCGAAATGCAACACCTTGAATTTGAAATACCTTCAAGAGGGTTGATTGGTTTACGTTCTCAAATGCTTACTGGTACTGCTGGAGAAGCGGTTATGGCACATCGTTTTATTGATTACAAACCTTGGAAAGGGCCAATTCCTGGAAGAAGCAATGGCGTATTAATTGCGAAGTTCCAAGGAGTAACTACTGCCTATTCAATTGATAAATTACAAGATCGCGGATCTTTCTTTGTTGATCCAGGAGATGAAGTTTATGTAGGACAAATTATTGCAGAACATATTAAGCCAGGAGATTTAAATGTGAATGCAGTGGAAATGAAAAAACTCACCAACCACCGTGCAAGCGGAAGTGATGATGCAGTTAGAATTGTTCCCAAGTTGCAATTTACTTTAGAAGAATGTATGGAATATATTCAACAAGATGAGTGTATTGAAGTAACTCCTAAGAATATTCGTATGCGTAAATCTATTTTAGATGAGAACGAACGTTCTAAAGTTTCTAAGAGCATGAAATCTGAAGCAGTAGGATAATTACTTATTGTTATAATAAATAAAAAGAGGCACTCATATAAGTGCCTCTTTTTTGTTTGATAAATTAGTTAAATTAATTTTTGCTAATTACAGCGTTTTCAAAGCTGATGGTTTCAAAGCTTACATTATACTGCTCAGATTTCTTTGATTTTACTTCTTCAATTATAAAAGACAATTTACTTGATTCGTCTTTTGGAAATTTAAAAGTCTTGCTGAAATCTTTGTCAGCATAATTGCCTTTGAAAATCATTTCATTGTTGGCATCTGTAATGATTAGGTTAAAAGATGCACCCGTTGGGTTGCTGAATTTTACTTGAATCGTGTGTAATTGATTTTTATCAATACCATTGTACTTTACTTCTGCTTTGCTCTTAGTAGATATATCATAAGCTCTTACAGGAGATACAGACGCGTTGGCCGATAAAAACATCAATGAAGACACCACAGATCCAAAAACGATTCTCTTAACACTGGTAACGATTGTTTGCTTTTTCATACTTTTCAAATTTTACTGTGAGTAATAGATTCTTCTCAAATGGCAACAGCAAACGAAAAAGCTTAGTGTACACTATACACATTAATACAGAAAGGGCTAAAAAGTAACCCAAAAAAATTAAAATTTAGCTTAAGTAGTTGAAAATGAATTAGTTAAATTTATTTAACTGGCTTATTCAAGGTCTCCCAAAGTAGGTCTTTCAGCTCTGTCAAGCCTTTATTGGTGACTGAAGAAATGAATACATGTGGAATATTAGATGGTAATTCTTTACTGATGGCTTCTTTTAATTCATCGTCTAACATATCGCTTTTACTAATAGCGATGATGAAATCTTTCTGCAACATTTCCTCATTGTAATTCTTCAATTCTTGACGTAGAATTTCAAATTCTTTACCATGGTCATTGCTGTCTGCTGGAATTAAAAATAATAAAACAGAGTTGCGTTCAATATGTCTTAAAAAACGGTGTCCCAATCCTTTTCCTTCCGCAGCGCCTTCAATAATCCCAGGTAAATCAGCAATGCAAAATGATTTTGAATCGCGGTATTCTACCATGCCTAATTGTGGAATCAACGTAGTAAATGCGTAGTTGGCAATTTTTGGTTTAGCGGCGGTTATTGACGACAGTAAAGTAGATTTTCCTGCATTTGGAAATCCTACCAAACCCACGTCTGCCAATACTTTCAGCTCAATATTTTTCCAACCTTCTATGCCAGGTTCTCCTGGTTGTGCATGGTCGGGTGCTTGGTTAGTTGGGGTAGCAAAATTGCCATTACCCAACCCACCTCTACCACCACGCATCCAAATATATTCTTGCCCTTCTTCTAAAATTTCGGCTTCAATTTTTCCGGTCTCTTCATCTCTTGCAACAGTGCCTAATGGAACATCAATGATAATATCTTTTCCATCTCGTCCGGTACAATTGTCTTTACTACCGTTTTCTCCATTTTCGGCTAACACGTTTTTAAAATACCTCAAGTGTAATAAGGTCCAAAGATTACTATTCCCTCTTAAAATAATATGACCACCGCGGCCTCCATCGCCTCCATCAGGTCCACCCATTGCGGTTAATTTATTGCGCATAAAATGCCTAACACCTGCGCCACCGTGACCACTGCGGGCAAAAATTCTGATATAGTCTATGAAGTTATTCCTTTCCGACACTTGAATGATTTAGCTACAAAGATACAACATTGCAAATTGTACTACTTTTTCAAGGTATTCCAGGTTGCATAAAGTGTTTCTTGTTCAGGCCTATCAGCTGGTATGTTTCTTAGCGGCTCACATGCTTCTGAGAATGTTTGCATGTCTTTAGGAAGTTGCTGGTATAATTGCGTTCCCTTGGTTTTCCAAGCAATCATTTCATCCGATACTTGCTTGATTATTTTTGCAGGGTTGCCAGCTATCAAAGATCGAGAAGGAAATTGTTCATCTGCTTTAATAAAACTCATCGCACCAACAATGCATTCATCTTCGAGCACTACATTGTCCATGATAACGGAGTTCATGCCAATCAAACAATTGCGACCAATGGTAGCTCCGTGAATCACTGCACCATGTCCAATATGTGCATTTTCTTTAAGTAATACGGTAGTGCCTGGAAACATATGTAGGGTACAATTCTCTTGCACATTACAACAGTCTTCAATAATGATGGCACCCCAATCGCCCCTAATAGCTGCACCTGGTCCTATGTAAACATTTTTTCCAATAATCACATTGCCTGTTACAGCAGCTTGAGGATGTACAAAAGAACTTTCGTGTACTACCGGTATAAATCCCTTAAAAGAATAAATCATATGGATGCTTTTACTACTGGTTTGCCTGTTCTAAAACAGTTGCCTTTAAAAATAGACACCAATTGTTCGTGTTGATTCAAAATGGTAATTTGATACAAGCCTGTTGATCTACCATTGTGTAATTCTTTTGCTTCTGCAATTAACGTATCACCTACATGTACTGGCTTTAAAAAATTGATAGAAGTATCTAAGGCAACCGATAAATTATTTCTGTTATTACAAGCAAAAGCAAATGCACTATCCGAAAATGCAAAAGCAATCCCGCCATGCACGATCCCCAATCCATTCATCATCTCTGGTCTTACTTGCATTTTAATTTTGCTGTACCCTTCTTGAATGGCAATCACTTCAATGCCTAACCACTGAGAAAACATATCTGCTTTCATCATTTCATCAACAATATGCTGTGGTGTCATAGTAAAATATTTAGGATTATTGTCCTTTGTATTGAGGTGCTCGTTTAGCTAAAAATGCATCTACGCCTTCTTTAAAATCTGCAGTAGCTGCAGCTTTTTGTTGTAATTCATCTTCTAACGTCAATTGGCTACTGATATCATTGGTAGCTGAAGCATTCAATGCTGCTTTAATATAGCCCAATGCTTTTGTGGGCATTTGCGCCAACTGTAATGCTATTTTTTTACTTTCTATTTCAAATGCATCGTCTTCAAATACTTTGTACAACATGCCCATTTGCAATGCATCAGCAGCAGAAACTTTATCACCCAGCATCATGAGTGCACTGGCTCTTTGAAAACCAATTAATCTAGGTAGGGTATAGGTTCCACCACTATCTGGAATCAATCCAATTTTAGAAAATGCTTGAATAAATGAAGCAGAAGATTTACTCACCACCACATCGCAAGCAAAAGCAATATTAGCACCTGCACCTGCAGCAACGCCATTCACAGATGCTACTACTGGCTTTGCAATATCTCTAAGTCTTTGTACAATGGGATTATAATGTTCACTCAAAATACGCTGCATACCTGGTCCTTCCGGATCAACCACTTCTGCTAAATCTTGTCCTGCACAAAACCCTTTTCCAGCACCCGTTAAATAAATGGCCCTAACACTTTCATTGGCAGCACATTGGTCTAAAATATTTTGTAATTGCAATGCCATTGCTCTATTAAAGGAATTCAATTTATCAGGCCTGTTCATGGTAATAAAAGCAACACCTGATTCAACGGTAAATAATATTGGGTCCATATAAATTAATTAATGACATTTAAAATAATCGAAGGGCTCTTTGCATTCTTCACATTTATACAAAGCTTTGCAAGCAGTACTTCCGAATTGTGATACCAACACCGTATGAGTGGAATTACATTGTGGACATGGTACAATGATGTCTTCTAAATAAGCCTGATCAAAACTTTTTCCCACAGGGGGAGCTATGCCGTAGGCTTTTAGTTGCTGCTTCCCGTTTTCGGTAATCCAATCAGTGGTCCATGCGGGTGATAAAATAGTTTGAATAGTGGTTTGGTATCCCGCAGCATTCAATGCCATTTTAATATGCATCGAAATCATGTCCATCGCGGGGCAACCTGTATAAGTTGGAGTGATGGTAACGGTTACTAGCTGCTCTTCTAATGCAACAGCCCTGATCACCCCTAAATCTACCACTGATAATACAGGCACTTCTGGATCTTTAACCGTTTCCAGAATTTTCCAGATGGCATTGGTGGCAATTGTGTTGTTTACCATTCGCTATTGGGATATGCTCTTTGTAAGTATTGCATTTCTGCTAAAATATATCCTAAGTGTTCTGTATGCATTCCGTCTGCGCCTCCTTTTTGTACAAATGTTTTCGAAGGAATATGGAGTCCTGCTTCTTCAAAAACTGCTGTAACTTTTTTGTTCCATGCAGTTTGAATAGCTGCATAATTTAAACAAGCTGCTGTAGCATATTCGGGTTGTATAAAAAGCTCACCTGTATATGCCCAAATAGCTTCAATAGCCGCTTGCATTCTTTGTTTACTTTCTTCCGTTCCATCACCCAATCTTAGTACCCAATCTTGACTCCATTTTACATGGTAGCTCAGTTCTTTAATTGATTTTTCTGCAATGGCTGCTACTTGCGCATCGGTATGTTGCAATAATTGTGTAAACAATTGCAATTCAAATTCACTCAATAAAAACAATCGCAGCGTGGTATGTGCCCAATCGCCATTGGGTATTTCCGTAATCAATAAATTCTTGAACTCACGCACATCTCTTAAATAAGCCAAACTGTCTTCTGTTGCGGGCAACACAATATCTTTTCCACTTTGGGTGATATCAATGCCTATTGGGTGCTGATTAATTAATTCAGCTGCATGCTGATAAAAATTGCGCGCTTGACCAATATAATCCAACGCAATATTGGTGATGGCAATATCTTGCTCTAATATTGGACCATGTCCACACCATTCACTATTGCGATGTCCAATAATTAATGCATTGTCTGCTAAGTGAAGTAAAAAATCAATCTCGTTTTTCATAGTCGCCATTACATGTATTTTACTTCCTCTGGTAAATGATAAAAAGTGGGATGTCTATATGCTTTATCATTGGCTGGATCATATAAGGATCCGGCTTCGTCTGGATTGCTCGCATGTATGTATTTGCTCTCTACTACCCAAATGCTTACGCCCTCCATTCTTCTGGTATACACATCTCTGGCATTTTCAATGGCCATTGCAGCATCTGCAGCGTGCAAGCTTCCTGCATGCTTATGATCTAAGCCTTGTTTGCTTCTGATGAATACTTCCCATAAAGGCCATTCAGCAGTATTGGTTTGATTGGTCGAAATATCGGCAGCTCCGTTTTTGCTTTCGCCGTAGTCGCCGTAATAGAGTTTATTTATTTGAAAGCTCATATTGATTCGTTTTAATGTTAAGCAGCAGCTTGTTTTTGTTTGGCTTTTTTATTGGCATATGCTAATGCAGCATCTCTCACCCAAGCGCCTTCTTCCCATGCTTTTTTACGCGCATCTAAACGTTCTTTATTGCATGGTCCATTGCCTTGTACTACTTGCCAGAACTCATCCCAGTTAATTGGCCCGAAATCGTAATGGCCTCTTTCTTCATTCCATTTTAAATCTTTATCAGGTAGTGTAAAGCCCAATACTTTTACTTGCTCTGCACAAACGTCTACAAATTTTTGCCTGAGTTCGTCGTTGCTAAAACGTTTGATTTTCCATTTCATACTTTGAATGCTGTTCGGGCTTTCGTCGTCTTTAGGACCAAACATCATTAAGCTAGGCCACCACCATCTATTGATAGCATCTTGTGCCATTCTGCGTTGCGCTTCGGTTCCCTTACTTAATACATAGAGTATTTCGAATCCTTGGCGTTGATGAAAACTTTCCTCTTTACAAACGCGCACCATGGCTCTTGCATAAGGTCCAAAACTGCTTCTGCACAAAGGCACTTGATTCATTATCGCTGCTCCATCCACTAACCAACCCACTACACCCATATCTGCCCAACTAAGGGTAGGGTAATTAAAGATGGATGAGTATTTTGCTTTTCCAGTATGCAATTGATCATACATCTGGTCTCTACTGATACCTAGGGTTTCCGCTGCACTATATAAGTACAAACCGTGTCCTGCTTCGTCTTGCACTTTTGCTAATAGAATAGCTTTTCTGCGCAATGATGGGGCGCGGGTAATCCAATTACCCTCGGGCAACATACCAATGATTTCACTATGAGCATGTTGACTAATCTGTCTAATTAATGTTTGCCTGTATTTTTCTGGCATCCAGTCTTTTGGCTCAATTCTTACTTCACGATCAATTTTGTCTTGAAAGATTTGTTCAAACGCTTGTTCCATAATTATTGGTTATTTAACATCAAAATCAATTAATACTTTTTCTGTGCGTGGATGAGACTGACAGGTTAATATAAAACCATGTTCAATTTCTTCCTGCTCTAATCCATAATTCACATCCATATCTACTTCGCCTTCTAGCAGTTTAGCCTTGCAGGTACAACATACACCTCCTTTACAAGCAAAGGGTAAATCGGCTCCGTGTTTTAGTGCTGCATCTAAGATACTTTCTCCTTCAAACCCTAAATCAAATTCAAAAGTTATGCCATCTTGTTTTACAGTGATATGGCTTTTTACTTCTTTTTTAGTGCTTGAAATTTGGCTAGTTGCTTTTTTTATTTTAGCACCCGTAGTAAATAATTCAAAATGAATTTTTTTGTTTTCTACTCCGCTTTCTTCTAACGCTTTTTTAACACCAAAAATCATTTCTTCGGGGCCACACAAAAAGTATTCATCAATGCTAGCAGGTTGTAGAATGGTATTACAAAGTTGTTGAAACTTTTCATGGTCTATTCTACCAAAATGAATGGGTGCATCTGTTTTTTCTCTAGATAAAATATATACAATGCTGAATTGGCCCATGAATTTATTCTTGAGCGATTCCAATGCTTCTTTAAAAATAATGCTATGCCTATTTCTATTGCCGTAAACTAAGGTGAAGTGGCTGAGTGGCTCGGTTAATAGGGTTGTTTTGATGATTGATAAAATGGGAGTAATGCCACTCCCTGATGCAAATGCAACGTATTGTTTTTTGTTATCGGCATTTAATTCTGTATAGAATTTACCCAACGGCGGCATCAATTCTAATTGCATGCCTGCTTTCAATTCTTCGTTGGCCCAAGTAGAAAAAATTCCTCCAGGAACTTTTTTTACCGCTACCCTTAATTCATTATCTAAAGGGCTGCTGCAAATTGAATAAGATCTTCTTATTTCTTCTCCATTAATTGGAGTCTTAATGGTGATGTATTGGCCTTGTTTAAAGGCAAATGCAGTTTGTAGCGCAATAGGTATATCAAACGCAATTGAAACGCAGTCTGCAGTTTCTTTTCTTACTTCTTTAACAGTTACAGTTTCAAACTTAGACATTCTTTAATCCTCCCACTAAAATGGTAATCATATTATTGGTTAATTCTTCTGCGTTAATTTTTTGGGTAGATCTATGCCAACTTTCAATACCACTGATGGCATGAAGTATAATCAACACTGCTGTGGGAGCATCAATCAATTTTATTTCCTTGTTTCTAATACCCGTTTCTATAATTGCTGCGAATCTTTTTCGATACATTCTTCGTTGATTCTGAAAATTAGAAAGGTAAGGGTCCGATAGATGCTTCCATTCTCTATCACTTACATACACTTCTTCATAATGTTTCACCATTTCGTTAATATGAAAGCGAACCAGCTCTTCCACTTTTGTTATAGAGTTTGTTTTTTTAGATTCTACTTCATCCATATGCTGCATGAATCGGTTGGCAACTCCAAAACACAATTCGTGTAATAACTCTGTTTTTGATTTAATATGGTTATACAAGCTTGCTGCTTCTACACCCACCGCTTCTGCTAGGTCGCGCATGCTGGCTGCTTTAAATCCCTTTTCTCTAAATAAAGAAGCTGCTTTGCTAACAATAACATCTTTCCTGCTACTATTCTTTTCTATTTTTATTCTGGCCATGGTACGAAGATAATATACTAACATATGTTAGCAAAGAAAATAGTCAATTAATCTAGTTTTGTTAGTTTTTTAATGCTTTTGCCCCATTTGGCTTGGGTTATCCGATAAACCATTAATTTCGCTGCCTTATCATAAAATCAATATATGTCTTTAGTAGTTGTTGGATCTATGGCGTTTGATGCCATTGAAACTCCCTTTGGGAAAAGCGATAAAATTATTGGTGGTGCAGGAACTTATATTGCCTGGTGCGCTTCTAATTATACCCCGGTTAAGCAAATTTCTGTTGTAGGGGGAGATTTCCCTCAGGCAGAGCTAGACATCCTTACAGAGCGTGGAGTAGACTTAGAAGGAGTACAAATTAAAAAAGACGAGAAGACCTTTTTTTGGAGTGGTCGTTACCATATGGACATGAATACCCGTGATACATTAGACACACAGTTAAATGTATTAGGAAGTTTTGAGCCCGTGGTTCCAGATAGTTACCAAGACTGCGAGTTCTTAATGCTCGGCAACCTTGCTCCCTCCGTACAAAGAAGTGTTATTGAGCAATTAAAAACCAGACCAAAGTTGATTGTGATGGATACCATGAATTTCTGGATGGAAATTGCTATGGACGATCTAAAGCAAACTTTAGCAATGGTAGACTTATTGATGGTGAATGATAGTGAAGCACGTGAGTTAAGTGGTGAATATTCTTTAGTAAAAGCAGCTGCGAAAATTATGCAGATGGGCCCTAAATATTTAATTATTAAGAAAGGGGAGCATGGTGCATTATTATTTCATGGCAATAAAGTATTCTTTGCGCCCGCATTGCCTTTAGAAGAAGTATTTGATCCAACTGGTGCGGGAGATACATTTGCTGGTGGCTTTATTGGTCATATTGCAAAAACCAAAGACATTTCATTTGAAAATATGAAGACCGCTATTATTGTAGGTAGTGCAATGGCTTCTTTTTGCGTAGAGAAATTTGGTACACAACGTTTAAGAGAAATTAATAAAGTAGATATTGATTCAAGATTAGACGAATTTGTACAGTTGGTCAATTTTGATATTCAGTTGGGAAATTAATTGAAAGCTAGTATATTCGTTTCTAGATGACAATGATTAAAAATATAAAACGTAACAAAAAACCACGCTAGGCGGAAGGTGTTTGTATGTTTTTAACTGATTCATATTAACGGGCCTTCCAAATTTGGGAGGCCTTTTTATTTAACACTAAAACTCCAAAAAGGAGACAGGGGGGAACAAAATGAAAGTAGCAGTAGTAGGCGCAACAGGATTAGTTGGAACCAAAATGTTGCAGGTATTAGCAGAAAGAAATTTTCCGGTAACTGAAATAGTCCCGGTGGCTTCAGAAAGATCAGTAGGTAAGGAAGTGAGCTTTAAAGGTAAAGCATATAAAGTAGTTAGTATGGCGGATGGAATTGCTGCAAAACCTGCTCTAGCTATATTTTCTGCCGGAGGTGGTACTTCTCTTGAGTGGGCTCCACAATATGCGGCAGCCGGAATTAGGGTGATTGATAATTCATCTGCATGGAGAATGGACCCTACTAAAAAATTAGTGGTACCTGAAGTGAATGCTTCTGTTCTTACCAATGAAGATTATATTATTGCTAATCCCAATTGCTCTACCATTCAGATGGTGGTTGCATTACAGCCATTACATTTAAAGTATAAAATTAAACGCGTGGTGGTTAGCACTTATCAAAGTGTTACGGGTACAGGTAAAAAAGCAGTAGACCAACTGTTTAATGAGCGCAAAGCAGTAGAAGGAGAAATGGCGTACAAATATCCCATTGATTTGAATGTAATTCCTCAAATTGATGTGTTCTTAGATAATGGATACACCAAGGAAGAAATGAAAATGGTATTGGAAACCAATAAAATTATGCAAGACAATTCAATACGTGTTACTGCAACAACGGTTCGTATTCCAGTAGTGGGCGGTCATAGTGAAAGCGTGAATATTGAATTTGAAAATGACTTTACGGTAAATGAAGTAAAAAGTTTATTGGCTGCTGCACCAGGAGTAGTGGTTCAAGACGACTTGCCTAATCAAATTTATCCAATGCCACTGTGGGCGCATGAAAAAGATGAAGTTTTTGTTGGTAGAATCAGGAGAGATGAATCTCAAGACAAAACTTTGAATATGTGGATTGTAAGTGATAACCTAAGAAAGGGAGCCGCAACCAACGCAGTGCAAATTGCAGAGTATATGTTGGCAAATGGGTTATTGTAATACTCAATTTATTTGATGAGAATAATTCAATTGATATTATTGCTGTTCATGGTTGGCTGCATTGGATGCAAACGTCAATTGTACTTGCCATTAAGTAAATCAGCAATATCAAAAAAAACAGGCGAACAGTTTTATATAGAAGCGCTTCGTATGCAATGGAAACAACGTGATTCATTTGCTGTTAAAGAAATACTTGCAGGAAATGTTCCAACATTTCTTTTGAAATTAATTCCCATCAATGTATCAGTAATAGACTCTGCTACAGGAAAGGTAAATCGGGCAACTTATTATGTTATGCCCGATTACCTGAGTGTAGGCAACAATAATAATTGGGCCCGAATTCCACTTACCCCTATTGCAGCTCAGTTGATTGCAGATAGTTTGAAATGTTTTTTGCCTACACGTAAAATGGTGAATGATATCTATGAAAATGCAGTAGTAAAACTTACTCCAATGCCCATGTATATTCATCGCGACAGTACCATTACTATGTGGCAGCATCATTTAATGATTGAAGGACAGCGCCAGCAACAAAAGGGATTGATTGCAGGTATTAAAAAAGATGTGGTAATTAGTGATCTCATTACAAGGTCTTCTAAAACAAATCGAGTAGCCATTTATGGATGGCATATGCTCAGTGGACAACCCATACAACCCTTATATACTGGGCATGTTAACTGGTATGTAGATTATAGTCATGGTATTCGTTTGGTGGCAAGGAAAATAAAAGTAAACGGTAAATGGATGGACTATACTAAAGTAATGGAACACCCTATCTTAAAAAAACTCTTAACAGATGAATCAGTTGGAGACGTAATTCGATATTGAATTATTTAATAAATTGAGTATAATATTTTTTTAATGAGAGCAATTGTATATTTTGTTTTATTGGTTTTAGGCATCAGTTGTACTGGTATTGAAAACAAGCAAAATGAAACAAAACTGGATAGCGTGGTAATTAAAGTGCCAACTGTTTCTGAGAATAGGGAACTTCCATCTAAAAAACCAATTGCAGCTTACGCTATGCCTATTGATGACGGGATAGGGAATGTAAATAATTGGAAATTTGCTGTGAATATTTATGAAACTGCCAAGACATTTAACTATAAGGTTCAAATACAATACAAAGAAATCAGGGCAACTGAAATGATAACGATTCCCAATTTTGGTATTGATCCAGTCGTTTCTATAAAACCAGGAAAGTCTTCTCTAGACTGTATTATTGGCTTCAATGATACCAAGGGGTTGTTTAAAGAATATATTTAGGTGAACGTTAAAAACGAACAACTGAAGTTTAAGAAAATCAATAGTTATGCGGTTGTCAAATATAAAACAGTGATTAAATAAATGGCAATAACCCTTTGTAATAGATTAATCTTCCATTGCTCTATTTAAAAATTGCAATAAGGGTTGCATTGCGGTAAAGCAAGTGATGATCTTTTTGATTAATTTTTTATCGGTGAGTTCTTCATCCGTTACTGGTACGGAAACAATAAAATTTTTTAGTTTAATGTAATCAATTGCAGGATTGTCTTTTTCATATCCCTTGGGTTCTCTTATTAATGACATACCCTCTTCTCTTGAAAGGTCTCCAAAGGTTTTCTTAAATGATTTATTTTCTAAAATGCCTTTAAACGCTGACCAATTGTAGTCAATTTCTTGCCTTACTTTTTTTATTTGATTTGGTTCGCCGCCATACAACCCACCTCCAATAAAGCTTTTACCCCCTGGTTCGCAATGAAAATAATAGCCTGCTAGCCAAGACTTTTTCCCTCCCTTTACAAAATAGGCCGCCATATTATTTTTATAGGGGTCTTTGTTTTTACTGAATCGTACATCTCTATTGATTCTGAAAATACAATCCTTATAGGTGAGCAAGCTAAGGTCTTGGTCGAATTGACTGGTATTTGCTAAAATTTGATTGACTAATTCGATGAAGTTTTCTTTTGCTGCTTCATAATTATCTCGATGTTGGTTAAACCATTCTCTGGAATTATTCTTTTTTAATTTGTTTAAGAATTGAAGGGTTTTTTGATCTAACATTTTTATGGATTAATCAGGTTGATGAATTCTTGTTCTGTAATGATTTTAATGGTATTTATTTTTTTTGCCTTTTCTAGTTTGCTTCCAGCATCTGCACCCACTACTAGATAGTTTAATTTGCTACTTACCCCACCTAATATGCTTCCACCAGCTTCTTCTACCATTGCCTCTGCTTGTGATCTTTTTAGTTGTTCTAATGTTCCAGTAAATAAAAAGCTTTGGCCTATTAAATTTCCACTTGTATTAATTTCTTTTTTACTGTTTTCTAATTGAAGACCTAGTTCAGCTAATTCCTGTAGCATTGCAATATTCTGAGGATTTCCAAAAAATCCTTGTATACTCTTTGCAACCTTAATTCCTACGTCCTCTAATTGTAACAGCTCCTCTTCAGATTTGTTGCTGAATTCTAATAAGTGAGATACAGCATTAGCTAAGGTTTTAGCAGTTGTTTCACCCACGAATCGAATACCAAGTGCATAAATTAATCTATAGAGTGGTTGTTGTTTACTTGCTTCAATGGCTATTTGCAAGTTCTCAATCGATTTTTTCCCAAAGCCTTCCAATTGTGTGAGTGCATTAAAGTTTAATCGGTAAATGCTTGGAATATCTTTTAGCAAACCCATTTCATAAAACTTTCGAATATTGGCTTCTCCAAAACTTTTGATATCCATGGCATCCTTACTTACAAAGTGGACCATTTTTTCTACTACTTGTGCTGTGCATTCTATATTGATGCACCTCCAAACAGCTTCTCCTTCTTCTTTAAATAATTTACTATTGCATACCGGACAATTTGTTGGAAATACAATGGAAATTTCGTTTCCTGTTCTAATATCTGGTAAACTTTTTACAATCTGAGGTATTACATCTCCTGCTCTTTCAATTAAAACCTGATCTCCTTTTTTTAAATCTTTTTGTTGTATATAATCTTCGTTGTGTATAGAAATACTAGATACTGTAACTCCTCCTAAAAATACTGGTTTTAGTTTTGCTACAGGGGTAACTGCCCCAGTTCTTCCTACCTGAAATTCTACATCTAATAAGGTGGTAGTTGCTTGTCTTGCTTTAAATTTAAATGCGATGGCCCATCTGGGATGATGGGAAGTCATTCCCATTCTTTCTTGTTGTTGAATGTTGTTTACTTTAATGACCATGCCATCAATTTCATAAGGGAGCTCGTCTCTTTTGGCTTCGTAGGCTAAACAATAATCAATAACTCCTTGGATGCCTTTAACTACTTTCTTTTCTTCTTTGGGAGACCTGAAACCCATATCCCATAAAAAGTCTAAACTGTCTGCATGGTTATTTAGTTCTGGGGTATGTATGGCTGTTTTATAGGTAACATAACTAACATGGTATAAAAATGCATCTAAATTTCTTTCTGCTACTTCTTTGGGATCTTTCATTCTAAGGCTTCCTGAAGCTGCATTTCTAGGGTTGGCCAAACTTGGTAACCCTTGTTCCATTAATTTTTGGTTGTATTTTTCAAAAGCAGCTTTACTTAAAATCACTTCTCCTCTTATTTCTATTTGATGTATGCCTTTACTTGAGAATGGGGCAGATAAGGGTATTGATTTTATCTGACGAATATTTGGAGTGATGTTTTCGCCAGCAACCCCGTCTCCTCTTGTAATAGCTTTAATTAATAAGTCGTTTTCATAAATCAAGGAAATACTCGCACCGTCAAATTTCGGCTCAACACAATATTCAATTTCATTTTCTTTAGTTAATTCCCTCGCTTTTCTATCAAAATCTATAAGATTTTCTGCATTGTAGCTATTGTCTAGACTAAGCATTGGAACCAAATGTGGCGTTGTTTCAAAACCTTGATTTAAGCTATTCCCAACCCGTTGAGAAGGAGAATCTGGAGTAATCAGTTCAGGATGGGCTTGTTCAATCTTAATTAATTGCTGGTAAAGTTGGTCGTACTCATAATCTGAAATAAGAGGGTTGTTTAAAACATAATAACGATGTTCGTGATATTTTAAGAGGTCCTTTAATTCATCAATCTTTTCTACAGTGTACATAAATGGTTCTTGAGCTGTAAAGATAGAAATTACCACACAACCCTTAACTTCGTGTATTAACGACGCAATTGCCGGAGTATACTCCAAATGTAAGACCATATGAAGAAAAATTCCGCTAAAGCGGTACATCACTTAGTGGATACATATCCCAAAGTACCGCTAACTGTAGACTGTGTCATTTTTGGCTTCGAGGAAAGTAAGCTAAAAGTATTGTTGATTAAGAGCGATTTGGCTTTTTTTCAAGGAAAATTATCATTATTGGGAGACTTTGTTAAAAACAATGAAGACCTAGACGATGCCGCTTATCGGATTCTAAAGGAGCGCACTGGCATGAATAATGTCTTTTTAGACCAGGTAAAAGTTTTTGGTAAACCAGACCGACATCCGGGTGGTAGGGTAATCACAATAGCTTATTGTTCCTTATTGAACATTCAACACCATGCACTTAATATTCATGAAAATGAATTAGACTGGTACGACTATGATACATTAAAAGAAATGGCATTTGACCATTTAGAAATAGTAGAAGAATGCCATAGCTGGTTGCAAAAAAGGATTCAGGAACATCCATTAGGGTTTAACTTATTGCCAGATAAATTTTCGTTAAGAGAGCTGCAAAATTTATACGAAGCCATTTTAGGTGTTTCTATGGACAGAAGAAACTTTAGAAAAAAGTTTGCTTCTATGGACTTATTAATTGATACCAACGAAATGGAACAAGACGTATCTCATAGACCAGGAAAATTGTATCAGTTTAATTTTGATAAGTACGAAAAAAAGAAGCGTAAGTGGATAGGAATCGATTTTTAGTATTTCTGCCAATGTTCCTTTACTTTTACTCAAACACTATAGTATGCTATATTCAATGACTGGTTACGGCCGAGCAGAACAATCCATTGGTGATAAAAACTTTTTGATTGAAATCAAATCATTGAATGGTAAGCAATTTGATTTAAGATTGAATATCCCTTCTTTGTTAAAGCCCTATGAATTTGAAGTACGAAATAATTTAAACGAGGGTTTACAACGCGGTAGTGTAGAGTGCAATATTTCTATAAAAATGAATGGCGCAAGTAAACCAGTTACCATTAATACTGATTTAGCAAAAGCTTATTTTCAGCCAGTTGCGCAACTAGCGAACGAGTTGGGTTTAGAAACAGGCGATATCTTAAGTACTATTTTAAAATTACCCGATGTAATTACGCCTTCAACCGAAATGCTTACAGAGGCGGAGTGGATTAGTTTTGAGAAATTATTAAAAGAGGCAATTGCTCAATTGAATAATCATCGAAAAGAAGAGGGTAAATCTATTGAAGCAGATTTGTTGGTAAGGCTAAATAATATTGAATCTCAGCAAGCATTAATTACCACTTTAGAACCGCTTAGAAGAACAAAAATAAGAGAGGGATTATTGAAGGTATTAGAAGAGAATGTAGGTAAAGAAAACTACGATCCTAATAGGCTTGAACAAGAGTTAATTTATTACATTGAAAAAATTGATATCAGTGAAGAGCAGGTTCGTCTAAACAACCATTGTGCCTATTTTAGAACCATTTTGGCAGAAGAGGGTATTTCAAAGGGGAAGAAACTCTCTTTTATCTTACAAGAGTTTGGACGCGAAATAAATACAACTGGTTCCAAAGCCTATGATGCCAATATGCAAAAAGCAGTTATTTTAATGAAGGATGAATTAGAGAAAGCCAAAGAGCAGATTTTGAATGTTCTATAATAATGACTGCTTATGTATCTTTACTAAAATAATTCATGTGAGAATTTATATTGGTATTTTCCTGAGTTTACTGCTTTTAACTAGTTGTGAATCGAATGGTGTTTTTGAAAAGACTCATTTTTTTCCAACCCATAGTTGGGCGTCGTCTACAAAACCGTTTTTCAAGTTTACGATTACCGATACTGTTTCCTTGTACCATATTTATGCTGTGGTTCGTCATGAAGATGCATATAGATATAATAATTTATGGGTAAAATTTACCACCCAATCTCCTGGAGATACTGTTAAGTCTCAATTACTTAATTTAAGATTAGCTGATAATAAAAAAGGTTGGCAAGGGGTAGGGATGGATGATATTTTTGATCACAGAATTAGAATAACCCAAGCTCCTTTAAAGTTAAGGGCAGGTAATTATAGCTTTGGTATTCAACAAGCCATGCGTGAAGACCCGCTGCCTCATATTTTAAATGCAGGAATCAGGGTAGAAAAAATTGCAAAATGAGAACGCTTAAGCCACCCAAATTAGCTGTAGTAACTTTTGTTTATTGGTTTCTGCTTTTATATATGATTGCCGCATTGGCATGGTGGTTTATTGCACTTGAAAAACAAAATGGTGTAATGACTGCCATTCGGGTATCGGAACTCTTAAAAGATGATCCTCTTTATCTTGAAAAGCTAACTTCTATTCAAGATATGAGCAATCGAAAAACGGCTCAATATATTGGCGAGGGTATTACTTTTTTAGCATTAATATTGGTTGGAGCAGTTTATGTTTACAGAGCTACCAGAAGACAGTTGAAATTTTCCGCTCAGCAGCAAAATTTCATGATGGCCATTACCCACGAATTGAAAACGCCAATTGCTGTTGCACAGCTAAATTTAGAAACTTTACAAAAAAGAAAACTAGAAGAAGACAAACAGCAGAAATTGATTGCTAATACTCTGCAAGAAGCAAATAGACTTAATACCCTTTGTAATAATATTCTTTTTACTTCTCAACTAGATGCAGGCGGCTATTCTGTAAACTTTCAAGAACTTAACCTTACAGATGTTGTAGAAACATGTGTAGACGATTGCAAAAGCCGATTTCCAGAAAGAGTTATCACAGAAGCAATTGAAGAAAATAGGTTAATGCAAGGTGACCCATTTTTGTTACAAATGTTGGTGAACAATCTTTTAGAAAACGCCTTGAAATATTCTCCAAAGAATATGCCTATTCATGTATCGCTTACTTTTTTGGCAAATAAAACAGTGTTGTCCATTGCAGATTTAGGACAAGGGATTGCAGATCAAGAAAAGAAAAAAGTATTTGATAAGTTCTATAGAAGTGGTAGCGAGAATACCCGAAAAGCACAGGGAACTGGGTTAGGACTTTATTTGTGTAAAAAAATAGCGGAAACCCACAATGGCTACATTTCTGTGACAGATAATCAGCCAAACGGGAGTATTTTTACTGTACTATTCAAATAACAATAATGACAGCCGAAAAAGCCAATATACTTGTGGTAGAAGATGAGCTTAATTTGCACGAAGCACTTAAGTTGAATTTGGAAATGGAAGGCTATGAAGTTACCTCTGCTTTCGATGGAAATGAAGCCCTTAAGAAAGTAGAAAATGCTTACTTTGATTTAATTATTATGGATGTGATGCTTCCAGAGTTAGATGGCATTAGTGTTACAGAAAGTATTCGTGTTCATAACAATGAAGTTCCCATTTTAATGTTGAGTGCAAAAAATGCACCTGCAGATAAAGTACTAGGCTTAAAAAAAGGAGCTGATGATTATTTAACCAAGCCCTTTAATCTAGATGAATTATTAATAAGGGTAGCTAAACTAATTGAGAAAAATAAACGACTACAAGTAAAGGAGTCAATTGGTGACCACTATCAATTTGGAAAAAACCTAATAGACTTTAAAGCACAGGACGCCATCACATGGAACGGATTAAGGGTTGATTTGAGTAAGAAGGAAGCCATGTTGCTGAAGCTTTTAATAGAAAATAGAGGAGAAGTAGTAACCAGAGAAAAAATTCTACAAGTAGTTTGGGGGTACAATGTTTATCCAACTACTCGTACTATTGATAATTTCATTTTAAGCTTCCGAAAATACTTTGAAGAAGATAGTCGTAATCCGGTATACTTTCATTCTGTAAGAGGTGTTGGGTATAAATACACAGACTAAGGCTTAATTGCAATAATCCTAGTTACTTATTCGTTATGAGGGGTACAAAATCGTGCCCATGTCTCTAGCATCTTTACTTGACTTTCTTGAACCCATTAACCTTGCTGAAATTTCTAATGATGAGGGTTTTAAAGACACCCAAATTGGTAAACATATTTTGGTACATGAGGAAGAGTTGCCAGATATATCCGATGCCGATTTAGTAATAGTAGGATGTGGTGAAATGAGGGGTATGGGTATGCAATACACCAATACTGATGCTCCCAATAAAGTGAGAGCGCAGTTTTACAAATTGTATTATTGGCATACTGAAGTTACCGTAGCCGATTTAGGTAATATCAAAATTGGCGCAAGCTTACCAGATAGTTACGCTGCAGTTAGGATGGTAGTAAGTGAATTGTTGCAGATGGGCAAAAAAGTATTGATTCTAGGAGGTTCACACGATATCACCACCCCGCAATATGCAGCATACGGCTCACTGAATAAAATTATTGATGCTGTAACAGTGGATGCTAGAATAAACTTAGACATGGATAGCCTAGAACCCGCTGATATGTTTTTAGTAGACATGTTTACAGGCATTCCTAATCACTTAAGGCACTATACGCATATGGCTTTCCAAAGCTATTTCATGCATCCAAATATGCTGGAAACTATTAATAAGTTAGGCTTCGATTGTTATAGAGTAGGCAGGGTAAAAGAAGCAATTGAAGAAATGGAACCTGCTATCAGGAATAGTGAGCTAGTAAGTTTTGATATTGAAGCCATTCAATATGCACATGCCCCATCAAATAGAGTTACTCCAAATGGATTAAATGGAGAAGAAGCATGTACACTTATGCAATATGCAGGCATGAGTAGTATTTGTAACTCAATTGGAATATATGGATACAATGTTGTCAATGATTCCCACGAAATGACTGCCATACAACAGGCACATATGATTTGGTATATTATTGATGGAATACATAGGGGAAAGCAGGAGGCCGATCTTGAAAATAAAACAGAATTTAATGAATTTACCATGGCATTTGCTGAAGTAGAGACTTCCTTTTTGCAAAGCAAAAGAACTGGTAGGTGGTGGATGCAATTACATGATGGCAAATATGTAGCTTGCAGCTATAAAGATTATATGATAGCTTGTAACAACGATATTCCAGAGCGTTGGTTACGAGCAGTTGAACGAAGCTAATAAATACCCTATGCAAAAATTTTTCTATTTCGCTTCAGTATTATTTTTTGCCAGCTCTTGTAAAGTACAAAAGTCTGTTCAAACTATTCAACAAGCTAGCTCAATTGAGCAACAGGCTAAATCTATTATTTTAGACAAACCAGAATTGTTACCTGCGCATGTAGGAATCAGTTTGTTTAATCCTGCTAGCGGAAAGTATCTATATAATTATCAATCGGAGAAATATTTTATTCCAGCAAGCAATACCAAGATATTTACTTGTTATGCGGCAATGAAAAACCTTGGTGATAGTATTGTTGCATTTGAATATTTGCCCGACGATGAAAATATTGCACTTAGATTCACAGGAGATCCAAGTTTTTTACATCCTGATTTTGAAGATCAGTTGGCATATGATTTTTTAAAAGCCAATGCGCCCAAAATTACTGTAGTTGCACCAAGGTATAATGCTACTGCGTTTGGTAATGGGTGGGCATGGAACGATTACGATGCCGACTATTCTCCAGAACGTTCTCCTATGCCCATCTATGGCAATTTGGTTTACTTTGGAAAAAAAGGAAATCGTATTACTGTAACACCTAAGGCATTTAAAGATTCCTTGGTTATTTTTTCAAGTACAGAAAATGGGCGCTATGCTATAGACAGAGATAAAGACCAGAATAGCTTTACTGTAGTAAAAAGCAATAGAGTATTTAATGGAGTTGCTATACCCTTTGTAGTTAAAAAAGAGATGGATCAATTAATGATACCATTGTTAGAAGATACCTTGAATAGGGTACTGAATTATGCCAATGCGGTGGCTATTGATCAACCTAATTGGAAAAAATTCTACTCTCAGCCAACTGACAGTCTACTAAAAATCATGATGCATCGCAGTGATAATTTTTTTGCAGAACAAACATTGCTGATGGTGGCTAATGAAAAGATTGGCACGATGGATGATTCTAAAATTATTGATACTTTATTAAAATCAGACATGTTGGGTATGCCACATAAGCCAAGATGGGTAGATGGAAGTGGTTTAAGTAGGTACAATATGATGACCCCTCAAGATTTTATTTGGGTATTAAATAAAATGAAACAAGAGCAACCATGGGAAAGAATTAAAACAATTTTCCCAACTGGTAATACAGGCACTTTAGGTGGTCTATACAAAGGGTATGAAAATAAAATATTTGCAAAAACAGGTACACTAACCGGACATGTAGCTTTAAGTGGATTTATTATTACCAATCAGGGGAAAGAATTGATTTTTTCTATCATGGTTAATGCACACCAATCTGCAGCAGGCACTGTTAGAAAATATGTAGAGCAGTTTTTAACAACAGTAATTAACGAGAATTAATTAACGCTCAAATAATTGCTCTAAATAATTTCCCTTGTATTCAATGTAGGTAGGCTTCCCTGTAGGGGTAATATTGGGTGTATTGCATTCAAATAAAGCATTTACCAAGCCAGCCATTTCTTTTTGATCTAATGTTATTCCTGTTTTGATAGATTGCTGTTTTGCCATACAACGAACTAGTTTTTCTTTTTTACTAAAATTGATTTCGCTATTAAAATGCTTAAACTGTTCTATTAGCATTTCAATGGCGTGCTTTTCATTGCCTACCACAATATCTGCAGGGGTTCCTTGAATTACAAATTGATGCTGTTCATCTTTTTCAATTTGATATCCAATTAATTGAAGATCGGGCAATAACTCTTGAAGCAAAACACTGTCAGAAGCTGCCAAATCTAACGGGATGGGGAATAAACTTTTTTGTGTAGGGGCTTGTTTAGAATGGACTGCCTGACTATATTGTTCATACAATATTCTTTCATGGGCAAGTTGTTGGTGAACCAATAAAAATCCTGTTTGAGTGGTAGCAATAATATAGGTTTGTTGTAATTGTAAATAGTGTTGTATTTGTGGAATATTCAATAATTTTCCACCAGTATACTCCTCTTCTAATACAGGCTCACTTAAAAATCCGCCAATTGTTCCCGATGAATCTGTTTGTTCGCTAGGCTTAAAAAAATCTTTCCAACTTTTCAGTTCAGATTTATTGCTGGGCTCAATAAAATGCGCTTGGTGTTTTTGAGAAAATGTTTTGTATAAACTAGATGAAACTGCAGCTTCCTGATCATTTCTTGTGAATGGTTTACTCACTGCATCCAAGCCCTGTATATCTGCATTCAAAGAGAAATCTAAAGAAGGCGCAATACTAAATTGTGCCAACGCATGTTTTACTGCAGCCTGAACAAAAGCATAAATTATTTTTTCATCCTCGAATTTTATTTCTTGTTTAGTAGGATGAACATTGATATCTATTTGAGTAGGATCTAAATCAATGTACAATACATAACTCGGAAAACTGTCTTTAGCAACCATTCCTTCAAATGCTGTATTTACCGCATGATTTAAGTAAGCGCTTTTGATAAATCGATTATTTACAAAAAAGTATTGATCGCCCCTGGTTTTTCTAGCAGTTTCAGGCTTGCCTATAAATCCAGCAATATTCATGTAGTCAGTTTCTTCTAAAACATTTACCAGCTTTGCATTATAGCTATTTCCTAAAATTTGAATAATTCTTTGTTTATGATTACCCGATTCTAAATGGTATACTTCTTGACCATTGCTATTTAAGGAGAAAAATATTTCAGGATAAGCCATTGCAACCCGAATAAATTCATCCATGATATGCCGCATTTCTGCTGCATTACTTTTTAAAAAATTTCTCCTCGCAGGAACATTAAAAAATAAATTCTTCATGCTGATGCTGGTACCTTCTGGGGCAACACATGCTTCTTGCCGAATAATTTTACTATTCTCTACTTCAACAAGGGTACCTAATTCGTCGTCTGCTCTTTTTGTTTTTAATTCTACTTGAGCTACTGCTGCAATAGAGGCCAATGCTTCGCCTCTAAAACCCATTGTTTTGATTTTAAATAAATCATCAATATGGCTAATTTTACTTGTTGCATGTCTTTCAAATGCCATCTTCGCATCTTCGGCACTCATCCCTTTTCCATTATCAATTACCTGAATCAATGCTTTACCTGCATCATTCACCAATAATTTGATTTTGGTGGCTCCGGCATCTACTGCATTTTCTAATAGTTCTTTCACCGCACTGGCAGGTCTTTGAATAACTTCTCCTGCCGCAATTTGGTTGGCTATATGATCGGGTAATAAATGAATGATATTGCTCACTATAAAAGTCGTTCTACTATATTGTACAAATAAATAAAAGTTTGTAAAAATAAGATTCCTACTCCATCTGCAAGGAAGAGTTAAGTAAATTTGCACTCAAATTAATTGAATATGCATCCAAAAGCCGCTATACGGAAGATTCCACGAACATTATTATCCCCAGATTATACTGTAACAGATTGGAACGGCTTGGAGCCTTTTTTTAAAGAGCTAAGTGAAAGAGCTATAACTAGTAAGGCCGAATTAGAGGATTGGTTGGCCAATTTAAGTGAATTAGAAGCAGTTGTAAGCGAAGATGCCTGCTGGAGACAAATTAAAATGACTTGTGACACTACCGATAAAAGTTTAGAAGAGGCATTTACTTTTTTCTGCATGGAAATTCAACCCAAATTGCAACATTATGCCGATGCGCTCAATAAAAAACTAGTGAACTGTCCTTTCACTGCAGAGTTAGATCAGGCAGCATATCATACTTACTTGCGTTCGGTTAAAAAGAGCATTGAATTATTTAGGGAAGAAAATATTCCCATTTTAGCGGAATTAAGTGTTTTGCAACAACAATACGGAGCCATTGCTGGTAAAATGACTATTGAAGTAGAAGGTAAGGAGTATACTTTGCAACAAGCGGCTAAGTTTTTGGAAAGCAGTGACCGAAAAGTTAGAGAGGCCGTTTATTATAAAATTCAGGAAAGAAGAAAGCAAGACGAGCAACCCATGCACGAATTGTACAGTTCATTAATTGCAAAGCGTCACCAAATAGCTATTAACGCAGGATTTGAAAATTATCGTGATTATAAATTTAAAGAGCTGGGCCGATTTGATTATACCAAGGAAGACTGTTTTCAGTTTCATGATGCAGTTAAGCAACATGTACTCCCATTGGTGAATGAAATATATAATCGGAAAAAGGAAAAGTTACAGTTAGAATTGCTAAAACCTTGGGACACTGAAGCAGAACCCGCCGGCACTGCGCCTTTAAAGCCATTTACCACGGGTGAAGAATTGTATGAGAAAACCGTAAAATGTTTTGACCAACTCAATCCTTTTTTTGCAGACTGCTTGCGCAAAATGAAAGAGATGAATCATTTTGATTTAGAAAGTAGAAAAGGCAAAGCCCCAGGGGGATACAATTGCCCATTAGCAGAAAGTGGTGCACCGTTTATTTTTATGAATGCAGCAGGGCAAATGAGCGACGTTACTACCATGGTGCATGAAGGTGGTCATGCAGTTCATTCGTTTTTGGCACATCCCTTAAAATTGTCCGCCTTTAAAGAGTACCCAATGGAAATTGCTGAAGTAGCTAGCATGGCGATGGAATTATTTAGCATGGATCATTGGCAGGCATTTTTTGACAATGAAGCCGATTTAAAAAGAGCCAAAGAGCACCAATTAGAAAGAACCATCACTATTTTTCCATGGATAGCTATTATTGATCAATTTCAACATTGGGTATATGAACACCCGCAGCATACAGTAGAAGAAAGAACGAATGAGTGGATGCGTATTTTAAATGATTTTTCTACCAGTAGCATTGATTATACAGGCTTGGACGAATTTAGAAAAATAGGATGGCAAAGACAATTGCATTTATTTGAAGTGCCGTTCTATTATATTGAGTACGGCATTGCCCAATTGGGGGCAATTGGGTTGTGGATGCAGTACAAACAAAACCCGAATAGGGCTTTAGAAAATTATATGAATGCTTTGAGTTTGGGCGGTACTAAAACTTTACCTGAATTATATAAAGCAGCTGGGTTAGAATTTAATCTAACACCAGCTTATATTAAAACTTTAATGGAATTTGTAAAGACCGAAATGGATCAACTTAAGTAAAATTGGTTTATTCGGGTTTAGGCCCAGCTGGTGGATTATTGCCTTGAGCCGGTCTAGGTGGTCTATTTTGTTGAGGGCCTCTTGGTCCACGTGATTGTTGCGGATTATTTTGCTGCGGTCTACGTGGGCCTTGATTAGGACCACGCTGAGGACCGTTCCCCTGTGGTCTATTTTGTTGAGGTCCGCCTTGATTACTTCTTTGTTGATCCCTTCTTCTTCTATCGTTTTTCTCCAACGATTTCAAACTAATTTGGCCAACCAGTTCAACAAATGCGGGTTCAGCTTCCTTTTGTTTGCTGTTTACAATTTCAACAGCTTGTAATTCATCTACACGTTGCCCTTGTTTATTCAATCGTTTAATCTCTTTAACTCTATCTATGGTTAATGGATAATGCTTGGTATTATTTGGAAGAATATACCACATTAAATTTTTGAAAATATCTTTCTTAATTAAATGAGCAGTACCCATTGCAGTGTCTAGTGTATCTGCGTAATCAGGGAATTGTTGTAATGCATCTAAATAAGTATCTAACTCGTAATTTAAGCAGCATTTCAATCTTCCACACTGACCACTCAATTTAGTTTGATTGATTGAAAGATTTTGGTAACGTGCGGCAGTGGTATTAACACTTTTGAAGTCGTTTAGCCAAGTACTACAGCATAATTCTCTACCGCAAGAACCAATTCCACCTAATTTGGCAGCTTCCTGACGAATGCCTATTTGCCTCATTTCTACTTTAATCTTAAAGTCGCCAGCAAATATTTTAATCATTTCACGAAAGTCAACTCTATCATCTGCGGTATAAAAGAAAGTACCTTTTTTACCATCCGCCTGAATTTCTACTTCACTCAATTTCATTTGCAAATTCAAACTACGAGCAATAGTGCGGCTTCTGGCCAATATTTCTTTTTCTCTGCTTTTACTTATTTCAAAGCTTTCAATATCTCTGTCTGTACTCTTACGTAGAATCTTTTTGATTTCTGGGCTAAACTCATCTACCTGTTTTTTCTTCAGCTGCATTCGAACCAATTCGCCTGTAAGACTAACTTCACCTACATCAAAACCACTAACCCCTTCAACGGTTACGTATTCTCCTTTCTCTAAATATTGTAAGGTTGTATTTCTAAAAAATTCTTTTCTGCTTCCTTGTTTAAAGCTTACTTCAACAATTCTACAGTTACTTTCAGGATCGCTAAAAGGCAAATTCATTAACCAATCGTGCACGTTTAAACGATTACATCCACCCGTGCTGCAGCCTCCGTTACTTTTACAACCATTTGGCTTCCCCGTTCCACAAGATCCACATCCCATATATATATAATAATAAGAAGTTCTTTAATAAGTACCTATTTACTCAAAATTAGGGTTTTGTTCTGAATGATATGGTATAGTTTAATGGTGAGTGCCTGAAACAGCATTTTAGCGTGAGCATTGCGTTCAATATAATAAGCGGCTTTGTCTAACTCTTCTATAATGCATTCTTGTTGACTAACAGAAGCAATTTTATTGAGTCTTTTGGCAAAGTCTTTTTCAGGTTCACCTAGTTTAACCAAGTCTTCTCCAATTACCCTAATACGAATACTCTGTTCTAATAAATGATTAAAATAGCGTAAAAACTGTTTTTGTTTCTCTCTCCCCAGTCTACTGATTTCGTCTATAAATTTAAGCTGAGCAGCAGGACCAGTTTTAAGCATTGCATTTAACCACTCTCTAAGCAATGACTGCCAGTCTTCATCGCCATGCTGTAATAATTGTAAAGCTTCTCTATAGTTGCCTTCACATATACCGGTAATCTGCCGGGCAGTTTCTTCGTTGGCCTTAGCTCGCTCAATTAAAGCTTGTTCAATGTCTTTGTCATCAAGAGCAGGAATTCGAACCAACTGGCATCTGCTTAAAATAGTGGCCAGCATTTGTTCTTCGTTCTCGGCTACTAATAAAAAAATGGTATTGGGTGGAGGTTCTTCAATTAGTTTCAATAATTTATTTCCTTCCTTGCCCAAGTATTCAGGCATCCACACCAACAATACTTTGTATTTACTTTCAAAACTCTTTAAGCTAAGCTCTCTAATAATTTGATTGCACTCTTCGGCAGTAATATTTCCTTGTTTATTTTCTGCACCAATACTTTGTAACCAATCGTACACATTTCCGTAAGGCATTGTTTGTACAAAACTTCTCCATTCTTCAATATAGTCTGAACTAATAGGTTTATCGCCCGATTTTCGAGGAATCACTGGATAAGTAAAATGTAAATCGGGGTGCACCAGTTTGTCTGCTCGTAAATAAGCAGGTTCATTGGCAATTTGATTTGGGTCTATAAAAGCTGGGGCAGGTGCCAGAGCGGTCATTCCACCAAACAGATCTTCCACCACAGGGGCTTCCGCAGGAAGACTTACAATATATTGCGCAAAAGCCATTGCCAACGGAAGTCCACCAGCACCTTCCTTAGCAAGAAACAATAGGGCATGGCTAAGCCTATTGTGCTCTACCATTTCAACTAAATGTTGTTTGATGGCATCATGACCTATTACATCTGAAAAAAGCATTGATTAAAATAAAGTAGTACACAAATAAAAAAGAGAATGTGCTAACATTCTCTTTTTACAAAAATAGTTGAATAAACTACTTTACAAATTTTAATATTTCATCGCTATCAGGCTTTACTTTACTTGGGAAGTATTGTAACAATTTTCCATTTTCATCTAATAAAAACTTACCGAAGTTCCATCCAATTTCAGCGTCTAATACACCATTTTCTGCTTTGGAAGTAAGCCATTTGTAAATAGGGGCCATATCACTACCCTTTACACTCACTTTACTAGCTAAAGGAAAACTAACCCCAAAACGTGCCTTACAAAAATCTTGAATTTCAGTGTCGCTACCTGGCTCTTGACCACCAAAGTTATTTGCAGGGAATCCTACGATTACCAATTTGTCTTTATACTGATCGTACACTTTTTGTAAAGCTTCATATTGAGGGGTATAACCACATTTAGATGCAGTATTCACCACTAAAATTTTCTTGCCCTTAAAGGAAGCAAAATCAATTGTTTTGCCTTCAATAGATTTTACTTTAAAACTATGAATACTATTTACACCTGGGAAACTAAATGCACTAAGCATAATGAAAGCAGCAATGGAAAGGATATATTTCATGACTTTTTATTTATACAACGAATGTAAGTGGAATTTGTTTAGCTAAATGTTAAACGGTGTATGCAGCAGTGGCCACACTTACAGTAGTGCCTTCAACTTGCAGAATAGCTCTTGCACAAGCTTCTAAACTGGCCCCAGTAGTAATTACATCATCAATTAGTAAGATATTTTTATTTCTTATCATATTTGGTTCCGATGCCCAAAAAGCCTCTTCCATGTTTTTCCATCGGTTCAATCGATTGCCCTGGGTTTGACTACTGGTATATATAACCCTGCTAACGGCTTGAGTGCAGCGTTTTTTTGGCCAGACCTCTGTAATCCCTTCACAAATAATGCTGGCCTGGTTATAGCCCCTTTGAAATTCCTTTTTAGGGTGTAAAGGGAGAGGAATTAATAGATCAATATGGTTAAAACGTTCGGATTGCCGCAATTCTCTTCCCATGAACCGACCTAAAAAGCGCCCAGCAGAAAGGTTGTTCTTGTATTTTAATTGGGCAATTAGGTGTTGAACCAGCCCGGATTTGTAAAAATAGAAGCTCGATCCTCCTGCAATCAGCGGAATTCTGCCTGCAAAAACCTGTTCAACTGGGTTGTTTGAAAGGTCAAAAAAATGGGTAGTTGGTAGTGCATGATTGCATGCTGCACAAAGGAATGCATTGCTGTGAATATAGTCAGCTCCACAACCACAACAAATATGTGGAAAGAACAATTGTTGAAAAGCATTGATATAAGTATTAATTGGAATTGCCATTCTGTTAAAGTAGACATATCAATCAAACAAAATAAAAGTGAAAGCCGAAAGAGAAAATGTTTTTTAACGGGTTGTAATTTAAAAAAGTTGTTGATACACTTCATCTACTCTACTCAATGCAATCACTTGAATAGAAAATGCTTTAGGGTCAAAACTTTTTTTATTGAATTTAGAAACTATAATTTTTTCGAATCCTAATTTTTGTGCTTCAGCAATTCTTTGTTCAATTCTATTAACCGCTCTAATTTCTCCATTCAATCCTACTTCACCTGCGAAGCAAATATTTTTTGGAAGTGGAGTGTCTTCATAAGAAGATAATAATGCACATATTACTGCAAGATCTGTAGATGGGTCTTCAATTTTTATACCACCTGCAATATTTACAAATACATCTTTTAAACCAAATTGAAATCCCCCTCTTTTTTCTAACACAGCTAATAATAATTGTAATCTTCTTAAATCAAAACCAGTAACTGTTCGTTGAGGTGTTCCATAAACACTTGGCGTAACCAATGCTTGCACTTCAATTAATAATGGACGCATTCCTTCTAGTGCAGCAGCAATTGCACTACCACTTAATACCTCTTCTCTTTGTGCAATTAATATTTCGGAGGGATTGGTAACCACTCTCATCCCGGCCCCACTCATTTCATATATACCTAGCTCAGATGTAGAGCCAAAGCGATTTTTAAGCGTTCTTAATATTCTATATGCATAATGTCTATCACCTTCAAACTGCAATACAGTATCAACCATATGCTCTAATATTTTTGGTCCTGCAATAGCCCCATCTTTAGTAATATGACCAATTAAAAACACAGGTGTATTGGTTTCTTTTGCAAAGCGTTGAAAAGCGGCAGCGCATTCTCTAATTTGAGAAACAGTGCCTGCAGAAGAATCAATTAAATTAGATTGTATGGTTTGAATAGAATCAACAATTACTAATTCAGGCTTTAGTTTTTTAATTTCTTTGAAAATGATATTGGTATCAGTTTCGGTAAGTAAATAAAAATTATCGTTACTAATTTTTAACCTATCTGCACGCATTTTAATTTGCTGTTCACTTTCCTCTCCACTTATATATAAAACTTTAAGTTGTTTTATTAAAAGTCCGTTTTGCAAAAACAAAGTACTCTTACCAATTCCTGGTTCACCGGCAACCAACACTAGGCTACCAGGAACAATTCCTCCACCCAATACTCTATTTAATTCTGCATCACTAGTAACAATTCGTTTTTCTTCTTTAAAATCAATATCACTCAGCGCTATTGTTTTGTTGGTCCGCTTTTTTTCAGGATAGTCTTCCCAAGTTGTTTTTTCTTTTGCATCTCCACTTTGAATTATTTCTTCAGAAAAAGTATTCCATTGATTGCACGAAGGACATTTTCCAATCCACTTTGTACTTTCATATCCACAGTTACTACAAAAAAAAGCAGTTTTAATCTTGCTCATAAGCTAAAAATTAAGGGACTTTTCAGGGAGGTATTTAAAACGCAAAAGGGCCAACAATGCTGTTGACCCTTTTACTTACTAACCCATTAAATTCTACCACTAAATTACCAAAATAGCCCAAACTGCAAAATTAATTTTTGTTTATGCAATCCGTTTTCTATCCTGTTGAATGTTTAATTTAATTGATTATTAGTAATATATGAGTTATTAAATAAAAATATATAAAAAAAATCTATTCATAAAACTTTTGCTCGTAACTTTTTAGAAATTGAAAGGCTATTGATTGTAAAGGGTTAGATTTTCATAATATGAACTAGTCAATCTTTTAACAAAAAGTAAAAAAACCTTTAACAATTTCTTTGCAAATGAAATTTGTGTTAATTTAGGGCTTCATTGGTTTGTTAACCAATGGCGAACTAAAAAACTAATTATGAGAAAAAAACTGCTAGTGGGGCTTTTTGCCCTCTTCTGTGTTGTGGTGGCTCATGCACAAACAACTGTGTCTGGTAAAGTTACCGACGCAGCCAACGGGGCTCCTTTGGGTGGAGTAACCGTAAAAGCAAAAGGTACTGCTGTTACTTCTGTTACAGGAGCCGATGGTGCTTATAGTATTAAAGTTACTTCAAGTGTTAAAACATTGGTATTCTCTTATGTAGGATACAGCGATGTAGAAGCTCCTGTAAGAGGAACAACTGTTGATGTTGTTCTAAATTCTGCAGTTTCTAACCTTAGTGAAGTAATTGTTACAGGTTTTGGCGGCTCTCAAATTAAAAGAGAGCTTACGGGCAACATTGCCCGTGTTAAAGGTAAAGACATTGAATACATGCCAACTCCAAGTGTAGATGCAGCGCTTCAAGGAAAAGCTGCGGGTGTATTTGTAAATAGCCAATCTGGTAAATTAGGTCAGGCAGTAACAGTGCGAGTAAGAGGTAACTCTTCTATTAGTGCCAATAGCCAACCTTTATATGTATTAGATGGTATTCCAATGACTTCTAATAGCCAAAGTTCTTATGGTGGTGCAACCAACCCTTTGGTAGACCTAAACCCGAACGATATTGAATCTATTGAAGTGTTAAAAGATGCATCTGCCGGAGCCATCTTCGGTTCTCGTGCTGCAAATGGGGTGGTATTAATTACCACTAAAAAAGGTCGTGCAGGTAAAACTCAAGTTACATTCAACTATCAAACAGGAGCTGCTGAAGCTACTAAGCGTTTGAAAATGTTGAATTCTGAAGAATATGCGACCCTTATTTTAGAAGGAGCCAAATACCGTGATGATTTAGATGGCACACCAATTACTGATCCTAATAGCTGGACTGCTTATGTAAAAGATGGCGTAATGGATTACTATAGTTACGGCAACTGGTCTAAGGATCCTAAAAAAACATACGACTGGCAGGATGCGGTTTTTCAAAAAGCACCATACAGACAAGCTGATTTGCAAATTAGAGGTGGTACAGATAAAACCAAGTTTTTCTCTTCATTCCAACATTTAGAGCAAACAGGTACCATGATTGGTAATGAATTGCAAAGAACTACTGGTCGTTTGAATATCGATCAAAAAGTAAACGATTGGTTAGATATGGGGGTTTCTTTAAGCCTTTCTAGAACATATAACAGACGTTTACCAGATGACAACGCATTCTCTAATCCATTACAAGCAATTGCGTTGATGCCAATGAATCCATTTACCGATCCTAACACTGGTTTACCTTCAGGTACACCTCCTGGAGATGTAAATATTCCATTGTACTACAATCCAGTATTAACAGTAAACTATGCTAAGTACACACAAGATGTTTACAGAACATTTGGTAATGCCTATATCAAAGCTTATTTAGCAAAAGGGTTGACTTTCCAAACTGAATTTGGTATGGATTATTTAAGCCAAAATGAAGAAGGTTATTTCCAAAATCAAACGGTTAGAAACCAAACAAGAGCTACAGCAGGTTTAGGTACCAATAGAGGTGCTTTTGTTACCAACTACAATACTCAGTCTTATTTCAATTATAGCACTGTTATTAAGAAGCACAATATTAGTGCAACTTTAGGTACACAATATCAGCAGTCTCAAGCTAAATACAACTTTACAGAAGGTACTGCATTCCCATCTAACTCTTATCAGAAGATTGCAAGTGCAGCTACTATCTCTAGTGGTAGTTCATCTCAAACAGATTTCAGGTTCTTATCTTATTTCTTAAGAGCCAACTACACTTTTGATGAGAAGTATATAGTTGCAGCAAGTGCTCGTATTGATCAGTCTTCTAGATTCGGTAAAAATTCAAGATCAGGTTTCTTCCCAGCAGTTTCTGCGGGTTGGATCTTGAGCAATGAGAAATTTTTACAAGAAAGTAAAATTTTCAGTTTCTTAAAATTACGTGCTAGCTACGGTATCGTGGGTAACGCGGAAATTGGAAACTTCCCTCAGTTAGGACTATTCTCTGGAGATGCGGGTTATGCTGGTGCTGCAGGTCAACGTCCTTCTCAACTTAGAAACGATAACTTAAAGTGGGAAACAACCAAGCAGTTTGATATTGGTATTGACTTCGGTATCTTGAATAACCGTATTACTGGTGAAATTGACTACTATGTTAAGAAAACCGACGGCTTATTGTTGAACGTAAATATTCCTGCAACAACTGGTTTCAATAGCCAAGTTAGAAACGTAGGTAAGTTAGAGAATAAGGGTTTTGAATTTGTATTGAATACACAAAACTTAATTGGTGCGTTCAAATGGAACACCAGCTTTAATATTGCTCGCAATATTGGAAAGGTAACAGATATTCAAGGTCAAATTATTGAAGGTGGTATCAGCAGCATGAACCGTGTACAAGAAGGCTATGCAGTGGGTGTATTTTATACTCCACAATATGCTGGTGTTGATCCTGCAAACGGAAATGCTTTATTCTATTTAAATACCAGGAATGCAGATGGTTCTTTAAATAAAGGAACTACCAGCGTTTATTCTCAAGCACAACGTATTGTGGCTGGAGATCCTAACCCTGATTACATCTTAGGTATTACCAATAGCTTCTCTTACAAAGGATTTGATGCATCCATTTTCTTTAATGGTGTATTGGGTAACGAGAACAATATTTATGGTATGGGTAGATATTCTTCTGCAAGTATGTTGTACGAAGACAACAATACTGCTGATCAATTAAGAAGATGGCAGAAGCCTGGTGATATCACTGATATCCCTCAAGTACGTTTGTACAGAGTGAATGGTTCTCAGGCAAGCAGCCGCTATATAGTTGATGGATCTTATATCCGTTTAAGAACAGTTTCTTTGGGTTATACTTTCAATGCAAAGCAATTGTCTAAATTTAAAATCGAGCGTTTAAGATTGTATGTATCGGCTCAGAACTTGTTAACCTTTACTAATTACACTTATTGGGATCCTGAAGTTAATGCTGACTCTTTCGATTCAAACATTGCTAAAGGAAACGATTTCTATACATCACCACAACCAAGAACTATTTTATTTGGTGTGAACGTAGGTTTTTAATTAATTAATACTAACTATTATGAAAATATTAATCAACAACATGAGTAATTACTTTAAAGCAGCTTTGCTTTTGGGTACTATTACACTGGTAAGTTGCGAAAAGAGATTGGATATTGCTCCTACAGCAAGTATTGCTGATAACCTTGCATTAAACACCGAAGGTGATGTATTGGTAACTTTAATTGGTGCTTATGATGGAGCGCAAAGTGCGGCTGCATATGGTGGAGATATCATGGTATTGAATGACCTAATTGGTAATTCAACTAATATCAACTTCACTGGTACATTCGCAGGCTTATCTGATGCTTATCAAACCCAAATGGTTTCTGATAACGGATTTGCAACAGGAACTTGGGCTGCTTGTTACAATACCATTAACCGTTGTAATAATGTATTATCTGCGGTGGCTAAAGTAACTTCTTCTACTGCTAAGAGAAATTCAGTAGAGGGTGAAGCATTAATGCTAAGAGCTTCTATGTATTTTGAATTAGTAAGATTGTATGCAAAGTTTGTGGGTGATGGCGATTATGCAACCAACCCAGGTGTTCCTTTGGTTTTAACCCCAACAGGTAACGTAACAGACGCCAACTATCCAGCTAGAGCTACAGTGAAAGCAGTGTATGATCAAGTGATTGCAGACCTTACCAAAGCAGAGACATTATTGCCTAACTCAAACGGCAACTATGTTAGCAAATGGGCTGCTGCAGCACAATTGAGCAGAGTGTATTTGATGGTAAAGGATTATGCTAATGCAAGAGATGCGGCTAACCGTGTTATTACTGGTAGTGGCAAATCTTTGGCAGCCAATTTTGGCAGCAACTGGTTTACATTCATCAATAATGCAGGGGGAACTCCTGGAGAATACTTGTTCTCTTTAAAAGTTACAGCTCAAGATGGTACCAACTCTCAGAATACTTACTTCGGAAGAAATGTGGGTATTGCTGGTACTGCCGGAAGAAGCGATTGCAAAATCAGACTGACTCATATTAATGCCTATGAAACAGGTGATTTTAGAAAAGGATATTTCACTTTAAGTGGAGGTAACTATTATACCAATAAACATTTAGATCGTTTTGGTGACGTTGCTATTATTCGTTTGGCTGAAATGTTCTTAACTCGTGCGGAGTGTAATCAACGTTTAGGAACCATCATTGGTGCTACTCCTTTGGCTGATATCAACAGAATCCGTAACAGAGTTGGTTTGGCTTCATTGCTAACCGTTTCTTTAGCTGATATTACCAAAGAAAGATCATTTGAATTGGCTTTTGAAGGGCATAACTTAATTGAAGCTAAGCGTTTACAAACAGCAGTTGGTACATTAGCTTGGAATGATGCTAAGTTGGTTTTACCAATTCCAAGAAGAGAAACTGACGTAAACAAGAATCTTGTTCAGAACGCAGGATACTAGTAGTTTACTTAAATAGACTTTCATACATAAATAAAACCCCGGTCATTTTAATGAACCGGGGTTTTTATTTTGTTGGATAAACCTTACAATTTTATAGTAAACTAAGGAGTAATTAAGTTGATTATTGCATCTCTATAGTTTGATCTCTTCGTCGTGCTCATTAAAAAAGCGGAACTCTACAATATGATAATTGGTGTTCGCTTTAATGGTAATTTTTGTTTTGAATTTTTTATTCCATTTCCTTATGATAGAGCTAAAGAAAAGGCCTTTAGTTAAGTGCGAATAAACAATTGGATTCACCACTAAGGTGAGATTTTTATGTGCATGAGAAGTTAAATAATACAAACGCTTTTCAATCTCATCTTCTAATAACAATGTTGATGTAATTTTTCCAGATCCTTTACATACTGGGCAAACTTCAGCTGTATTGATGTTTACTTCAGGGCGCATTCGTTGACGGGTAATTTGCATTAACCCGAACTTAGAAATTGGAAGAACAGAATGTTTAGCTCGATCGGTTTTCATAAAACCTTCCATAGCTTCCTGTAATTTTCTTTTGTTATCGGGTAATTTCATATCAATGAAATCAACCACAATAATTCCACCTATATCTCTTAATCTTAGCTGCCTTGCCATTTCTTCAGCAGCTTCTAGATTAGTTTGTAAGGCGTTTTCTTCTTGATTATTGCTTACGCTTTTGTATCCACTGTTTACATCAACAACATGCAAAGCTTCGGTATGCTCTATAATTAAATAGGCACCACTAGGCAAATTAACTGTTTTACCAAAAGAGCTTTTAACTTGTTTGGTAATGCCATAGTGATCAAAAATAGGGAGACCGTTTCCTTGAAATAAACTTACAATGTCTTTTTTATCTGGGGCAATTCTTTGAATATAGGCTTGGATATCGTTAAAAATAGTAGAGTCATTTACCACCACTTTATTAAAATCGGCACTAAGCAAATCTCTAAGTATGCTGGTTGTTTTCGTTTCTTCACTTAAAATTCTAACAGGTGCTACTGCGCCTTTTAGTTTTTTCTGAATCCCATTCCAATTGTCGATAATACTTAATAAATCTTGGTGTAATTCGGCAGTACTTTTACCTTCTGCAGCGGTTCTTACAATAATTCCAAAATTCTTAGGACGAATTGCTTCTACAATTTTATGTAAACGCTTTCGCTCGTCGCCTGAATGTATTTTTTTTGAAACAGCTACTATTTCATTGAATGGGGTAACCACCACAAAACGACCTGGTAAAGAAATTTCACAACTTAATCGTGGACCTTTGGCTGCAATGGGCTCTTTTAATATTTGCACAAGCACATTGGGTTTGCCATTTAAAACCTCATTAATTTTTCCTGTTTTTAATATTTCAGGTTCAGTTTGAAATTTTGAAAAATCAAATCCATTTGGCTCTTTATCGTGCATGGCCAATTGGGTATATTTAATGATTGATCTTGCGTATGGACTTAAATCGGTATAATGAAGGAATGCATCCTTTTCATATCCAACGTCTACAAATGCGGCATTTAATCCAGGAATGAGCTTCTTCACTTTACCTAAATAAAGATCACCCACAGCAAAGTTCATATCTGTACTTTCGCTATGAAGCTCAACCAGTTTTTTTTCTTCTAGTAAGGCTATTTCTACACCGGTTGTTCCGGCATTGATAATTAATTCTTTATTCACAGGTTCGCAACTTTAAAATACAGTAATAGGTACCTAATTGCAGGACCTATCATCTACTTAACCTAAACTATGCTGCTGAAGAAGGAGGAGGAGTAAAGTTGCAGAAAATTAAGAGGCAACAGCAAAAGGTAGATAAGTATTAAAAGCATTGCACGCTGGGTGCAATGCTTTTAAATATGTGCAAAAGAGAATTATTTATTCTTCTTCTTATGACGATTCTTTCTTAGACGTTTTTTTCTTTTGTGCGTCGCAATTTTATGACGCTTTCTTTTCTTACCACAAGGCATACAAAGAGATTTAAATAGTTAAAAAATAATTTATTTTTTCAATTCCATGATTCTGTTGTTCAGCTCTTCTTTAGCTTGCGGAATTTTCACCAATTGTTTTGCTTTTTCGTAATAAAGAATCGCATTTGGTTTGTCTCCTTTAAGGTCATAACATTCAGCTATATGAAATACAGCTTCAATATTGTCTGGTTCCTTTTGCACAATTAGTAAAAAACGTTCAATGGCTTTATCATATTGACCACTTTTTTTACCTCCTAGCGCAAGCATCATCTGCCCATAAATATTTCCAGGGTCCTTTTCTACCACTTGACGTATCAGATTAATGCCCTCCATAGGGTTAGAACTAATATTGCCAAAAAGGAAACAAGAACCTAGTCCAATTCTGCTTGAATCATTTGCAGGATTGATTTTAAGGGCATTCTCTAAAAGAACTTTCGCATTGTTTGCTAACCATGTTTGCATGGCTGGATCACCAGACATCATCAGGCGGTCTAAAAACAAGCGGGCGGCAAAGGTGAGGCTTTTTTCAGAATTTTCCAACTTCGCAGCTTCAGAAGTATAATATGCGTATAATTCAAACTTTCTGGCAGAGTCTAACCAGAACCTAGCCATTTCATGAAAAGCATGAATTTGCTGCTCTTTTACGTCTCCTCGGGTAACAGAATTCTCCAACGCAGTAAGCCTTTGGGCTTGATTGGGAGTTATGGTAGCTTTAGCTGAGGCTAACATACTTGTAAAATCAATTTTTTGGGGGGATTCAGCAGAATGATCATGACCATCATCTTCAGAATGAGTGGTAGCTGCTGTTTTATCTGGAACAGTTTTGCCGCCTATATAAAGCGCAATACAAAGGATCAATGCAATTGCAGAAAGAACGTATTGTTGTTTTTTCACTTTTAGTTCAGTTTCGGCAAAGGTAACTACTTACGCTTGCTTTTTACTTCACTCACAAATTCTTTAGCAGGTTTAAATGCTGGAATAAAATGTTCAGGAATTTCAACAGCAACATTCTTTTTGATATTTCTACCAATTTTAGCAGCCCTTTTTTTTGTAATAAAGCTACCAAACCCACGTATATAAATGTTTTGGCCTTGAGACAGATTTTCTTTTACTTCTTTAAACATCGTCTCAAGCGTTACCAAAACATCTACTTTTGGGATGCCTGTTTTTTCCGAAATGTTATTGATGAGATCTGATTTTCTCATTATTAATTGTTTTTATAATAAGTTGTTGGTTTAAAGTAACAAAAAAAAGGTGAATTACCCAAAAAATAAGCCCTCTATTTTGTGACATTATCAAATAATTCAATTAGTTACAGTTGTAAATTTGATTATATATTAATAAAATGAGCAGCCAAATAACCACATATGCCCCTTAAAAATAGCTTAAAGATCAACTTAAATATCTTTTTTACGCAAAAACTCATGCTGTGGAATAAACAGGAGAACAACAGAAAAATGCCTTGGAAAGGAGAAAAAGATCCTTATAAAATATGGCTAAGTGAAGTGATGTTGCAACAAACTAGGGTAGAACAGGGATTAGACTACTACAATAAGTTCATTGAGGCATTTCCAACCATTGGGTTGCTCGCTAATGCTAAAGATGAATCTGTTTTTAAATTATGGGAAGGTTTAGGGTATTATAGTAGGTGCAGAAATTTGTTGTTTACAGCAAGGTATATTGCTTTTGAATTGGGCGGTCAATTTCCTGACAACTATGAGGCCATTTTAAATCTAAAGGGGGTAGGACCTTATACTGCAGCAGCCATTGCTTCATTTGCATTTGATCAGCCTTATGCTGTGGTAGATGGAAATGTATATAGAGTAATTGCTAGGTATTTTGGAATTGAAAAGCCAACTGACACCAATGAAGGCAAAAAGTATTTTGCAGCACTTGCTACACAACTATTAGATAAGTCTCAACCAGGTAAATATAATCAGGCAATTATGGATTTTGGGGCTACCGTTTGCAAGCCGGTATTGCCTTTGTGTAACAATTGTATAATGGCAAGTAATTGCGCAGCTAAAATAAATAGTCAGGTTAATCAATTGCCCATTAAAACGAAAACCATTAGTCGCAAAAAGCGATGGATATATTATATGGTTTTTCATTACAGAGGCAGTATCGGTATAAAGCAAAGAATGCAAAAAGATATCTGGCAGAGTTTATATGAGTTTTATGCTATTGAAGCTGCAGCCAGTTTAACCTGGAATAACGATTCTGTAAATGAATGGCTTCAAAATCAGTTGGGAATTAAAAAGTCAAGGCTTTTGAAAATTTCCGCTGTAAAAACCCAGCAATTAACCCACCAACAAATAACTAGTCAGTTTATTCATATTGAACTAAGCCTGTCTCCCAAGACCTTACAAGGCCTGATTTGGGTGAATGAAAATGAGCTCAACCAATTTGCTTTTCCTAGATTGATAACGGCTTATATGGAAACATTTAAAAGTTAAATAGTTGGGAGGATGGTAGGTTAATAAAAAAAGGGGTATTTTTAAGAAGCGGTTTTTCTAAAACAAATGCATATGCGCGGAGTAAATAAAGTTATGCTTATTGGTAATCTGGGCAAAGATCCAGATATCCAACAATTAGAGGGGAATATTGGCGTTGCTAAATTCCCTTTGGCCACAACCGAAACATATAAGGACAGAACGGGAAAGCTGGTTTCTCAAACAGAATGGCATACCGTGGTTTTGTGGCGCGGCTTAGCAGATTTAGCTGAAAAATATTTACATAAAGGAAGTTTAATATACATAGAAGGAAGATTGCGAACCAGAAGTTGGGAAGACAAAGACGGGAATAAAAAATTTGCAACTGAAGTAGTAGCAGATAACTTGATTATGTTAGATAAGAGAGCCGACGGAACAGCCGGACCAGGTTCTGGAGAGCCCGATTATGAATCTCTTCCGTTTTAATTGTTTCAGAAACGATATTTTTGCTTTCTAACCAAATTCAGTGGCTTTGGATTATTATCCTGTAACCGATTTACTTTCTTCAATTCACATACTGGCAGCATTGCAGGCACAAGGCACAACTATTTTAGTAATGGTATTGTTGTTGTTGTTTTTTTTATCCTTTGTATTATCGGGTGCAGAAGTTGCATTCTTTTCTTTAACACATAAAGACATTAATTTATTGAGGTCTAAACAAATTCCAACCTACCAAAGAATAGTTGACTTATTAGAAGAACCTAAAACATTTTTAGCATCACTATTAATTGCCAACAGTTTTATTAATATCACCATTATTATTGTTTCAAATTTACTCATCGATAATTTATTCAATTTTGAACAATACGGAGCTGCTTGGATAGAATTTATTATTAAAGTAATAGCGGTATCATTTATGTTGGTATTGTTTGGAGAAGTAATGCCAAAAGTGCTGGCTACTCAAAATAATATTCGATTTGCCAAAGACTTTGGTGGAATTGTACAAGCAATGACTTATTTGTGCACGGGCCTAGGAAAAAAGTTGGTTAAATATTCAGATAAATTAGAAAGGGTATTGAATAATAAAAATAGCAATGCCTATAGTTTAGAAGAATTAGATCATGCAATAGATATTACCACAGATAATACTGCATCTGAAAACGAAAAAAATATTCTGAAAGGCATTGTGAAGTTTGGAAATATTTCGGTTAAACAGGTAATGAAAACAAGGGTAGATGTTCATGGGGTAGATGAAGAAATTAATTTCACAGAATTATTAGATATTGTAAGAGACTTGAATTATAGTCGATTGCCTGTGTATAAAGAAGGCTTAGACCATATTACAGGTATGATTCATACCAAAGACCTGTTGCCTTATTTAGACGAACCATCCAATTTTAATTGGAAGAGTTTATTAAGGCCACCATTTTTTGTTCATGAGCAAAAAATGATTGAAGATTTGTTGCAAGAGTTTCAAATGAAGCGAATACATTTTGCCGTTGTGGTAGATGAGTTTGGTGGCACAAGTGGTATTATAACATTAGAAGATATTTTAGAAGAAGTAATTGGAGAAATCAAAGATGAGTTTGATGAGGAAGATGCAGGATATAAAAAATTAGATGAGCATAATTATATTTTTGAGGGTAAAATGATGATTAATGATGTGTGTAAAATCATGAATATTGACCTCAATACATTTGATGCTCAAAGAGGAGAAAGCGATTCTATGGCTGGATTGGTATTAGAAATTGCTGGAGAGATTCCGCAAGTAAATCAAATAGTTGCTAGTGATGAGTTTGATTTTACAGTTTTAGAAGTTGCTAAGAATAGAATATTAAAAGTTAAGTTGACCATTAAAGAAGGAAGGGATGAGTAAGATAGCTGCTTGTTTTTTTTTTATTGCAACAGGTTTTTTTTATGCTTGCAATAGTTCCTTTACACCCAAGCCAACAGGTTATTTTAAAATTGATTTCCCAATAAAAAAATACCAACTTTTTCAAGAGTCAGGTTACCCTTATAGTTTTGAATATCCTGTATATGCACGTGTTACCAAAGACAGCACTTTCTTTGGTGAAACCACTGAAAATCCCTGGTGGATCAATATTGATTTTCCACAGTTTAGTGGAAGAATTTATATAAGTTACAAGCAAATTGGATCCAAAAATAATTTTGATTCATTAATAAGAGATGCATTTACTTTAACAGGAAAACATACTTCTAAAGCCTATTCTATAGACGACTCATTATTGGTAAACCCATATAATGTAGAAGGTGTTTTTTTTAAGGTTGGGGGGAATGTAGCCACCGCCAATCAGTTTTTTCTTACAGATTCAAGCAGACATTTTTTAAGAGGGGCTTTGTATTTTGATGCAACACCCAATGAAGATTCGTTAAATATTGTAAACCAGTTTTTAATGGAAGACGTTAAACACTTAATTAATAGTTTTACTTGGCGTAAACAGCCATAAATTAAAGGGTTATCTTTAACCAATAAGTTAAATACATGATAGCAATAGACCAGATATTAATAAGCGATGAAGTAGTAGAAGAACATTTTGTTTGCGATCTTACTAAATGTAAAGGAGGATGCTGTGAAGATGGAGATGCTGGTGCTCCCATGGAAAAATGGGAATTGGAAAAATTAGATCAATACTTTAATGAAATTTTGCCCTATATGACCGAAGAGGGGAAAGCGGAAGTTGAAAGGGTAGGTAAATATACCTACGATCAAGAATTTGGTTGGGTAACACCTACTATTAACGGGGGCATTTGCGCTTACGGAAAGAAAGATGCAACAGGTACCATTATATGTGGAATAGAGCAAGCATATAACGATGGAAAATTGGATTGGAAGAAACCCCTCAGTTGTCATTTATTTCCAATACTAATTAGAAAAAGTAAAAGAGATCCAGATGTTGAGTATGTAAATTATCATCCAAGAGAAGACTTATGTAAGCCAGGATGCAAGCTGGGGAATAAATTAAAAGTACCTGTTTATGTTTTTCTGAAAGATGCCTTGATTAGAAAATATGGCGAAACTTTTTATGAAACTTTAGCTGCAACTGCAGCAGAAATGAAAAAGAACAACAATGAGTAATACTGCTGCAACCTTTATAGCTAAAAGCACTATTAAAGCTGCTGACCTTGAACATAGAAGAAAAATCAACTTCAATATTGGAAAGTACAATGCTGTAGTTCCAATAGGCAAAAAGCAGTTTACTAATATGATGCCGGCAAGGGAAGTGGCAAAGAATAAAAAATGGGAAGCCATAGAGCATTTAGATAAATATTTATTAGCGTTCGAAGAAAAAATTACAGCAAGGGGAACGAAGGTTTTGTGGGCAGAAACTGCCGAAGAGGCTTTGTCTCATATAGGAGCTATTTGCAAAGAAAAACAATGCAAAACGCTAGTGAAGAGCAAGAGCATGGTTACCGAAGAAATTCATCTAAATAGTTATTTAGAGCAAAATGGAATAGAAAGTGTTGAGACTGATTTAGGTGAATATATACAGCAGTTAGATGGGGAAGCGCCTTACCATATTGTAACTCCTGCTATGCATAAAAGCAAAGAGGATGTGGCACGTCTATTTGCAGACAAATTAGGGGTACCTGGAGGGCTAAGTCCAGAGGAACTAACCATGGTTGCCAGGCAAAAATTGAGAGAAAAATATGTGCAAGCGGAAATTGGTGTTACTGGAGCCAATTTTATTTTGCCAGATATAGGCGCAATTGCCATTACCGAAAATGAAGGAAATGGAAGGTTAAGTTGTGCTTGGCCTAAAACCCATATTGTAATTGTGGGTATTGAAAAAGTAATTCCCTCGGTGCACGACTTGGCTTTGTTTTGGCCATTACTTTCTACTTATGGAACAGGTCAAAGGGTAACCGTTTACAATACCATTATTTCAGGACCTAAACAAGCCAATGAAACAGATGGTCCTGAAGAAATGATTGTGATTTTGTTGGACAATGGCAGAACCAATTTGTTGGCCAATAAAACCGCCAGGGAAGCATTGTATTGTATAAGATGTGGAGCATGTTTAAACGCTTGTCCTGTATATAAAAATATTGGAGGTCATGCTTATGATACTACTTATAGTGGCCCTATAGGAAAAGTTATTACGCCTTATTTAAAAGGATTGGATGAGTATAAACATTTAAGTTATGCATCTTCACTTTGCGGTAATTGTACAGAAGTTTGTCCGGTAAGAATCAATTTGCATGAGTTGTTATTAGATAATAGACACGAGGCCGTGGTACAAGGTAATAGTAGTTTAGCAGAACGAATAGCATGGAAGGTTTGGAAAACAGCTAGCATGAATAGGGTATTAATGAATGCAGGAAACGGTAGGATGAAAAATTGGGTAGTGAATAAAGTATTTCAGGGCTGGACTGCACATAGATCAGAATTAGATTTTAGTGCTAAAACATTTAATGAGTTATGGAAAGAAGCCAATAATTCATAATAGACATGTCAGCATCAAATATCCTCTTAATTTATGCAGACAAGCAAACACCACGTTTAGAATATATTGTATCTACTTTATTTCAAGGAGAAGCCAGTATTACCAATCAACTTGAGGAATTCAAAGGATATAGTGGAGCAAGAATCAATTATTCTAGCAATACTATTGAAGGTATTTCCTGTCATATTTATCCGCACGGTTTATTGCAAGAAAATAATATTACCGAGCAAGAAATCAATATCATTCAATGGAAGGGCTATCCTGCTTTTTTTGAAACTGCTGGCAGTATCCCCTTCGATTTATTTTCAGCAGCTTTTTATTTAATAACACGATACGAAGAATGGCTACCACATCAAAAGGATGAGCTTGGACGATACCAGCCAGAACAATCATTGGCTTATCAAAATGGATTCTTGCAATTCCCCTTGGTTAATTATTGGTTAACACAATTGACCACAGCCTTGAATATCAGAATGCCCTACCATTTTTCGTTCAAGCCCAGTTATGATATTGATATAGCATACAGTTATCTGCATCATAATAGTATCAGAAATACTTTAGGTTATTTTAAGCACCTTATTCAGTTAAAATTTAATCGGGTAGTAGAGCGTTTACAGGTATTGGTGGGGGTTCAAAAAGACCCTTATGATATTTATGATTGGTTGCATTTATTACACGATAGTTTACAGTTAAAACCCTTGTATTTTTTCTTAATATCTGCTAAGAGAGATGCATTGCATAAAAATGTTTCACCAGAATCTGCAGCTATGCAAGCGTTGATGATTGCTCACGCAAAAAAATACACGGTAGGATTACATCCATCTGTAACTCAAAAAAATACTTTGCTAAAAGAGAAGAAAATTTTTGAACAAATCATTCAACAGCCAATTAAGCATTCCAGACAACACTATATTTATTTGAGTTTCCCTGACACCTATGAAACCCTTGCAAATACTGGAATTGAAGCAGACTATTCCATGGGGTATTCGCAAATAAATGGGTTTAGGGCTTCATACACAAAACGCTTTAACTGGTTTAATTTAGCAACCAATCAATCTACCTCATTGGTCATTTATCCATTTTGTTATATGGACGCCACTGCAATTTTTAATGAAAAAAAAACGCTTGGGGAAGCAGCTCAGGTACTAGCAGAAATGTATTCTTTTTACAAACAATATGGAGGTGATTTTATTCCCATATTTCACAATAACTTTTTGACCCAGCAGCCAGAATTTATTGAGTGGAGAAATATGTATGCTGATTTTTTATTGAAGCATTGCACAAAATAAAAAGCTAACTTTTATTCTCTACACTAGCTTGCTGTGCTTTTTGTTTTTTCAAACTTTGGTTAACCATATACACACCAATGATGGTAATGATAGATCCAATAACAATTTCTTTGGTTAAGGGCTCGTGCACTAAATAGGAACCAATTACAATTGCTACAATGGGGTTTACATAAGCATACAATGCAGCCACCGAAGCTTCAAGATGCTTCATCGTATATAAAAATGCAACTACTGCAATTAATGAACCCATAATAACCAAATAAATAATTGCATACCAAGTTTGTGCTGGAAATTGAGCAAATGGCACCAGATTATTGGTAACACCTGCAGCCATAAATAGAATAAGTGAGGAGAAAAGCATTTCCCATCCAATAGCATAATAGGGGTTGATATTAATTTGCTTCCTAGCAATAATAATGGTGCCCACACTCCAGCTAAGCATAGCAATTACAGAAACTAAAATGCCTATCCAATAGTTAGGACTTTGGTTATGAAATGCATTGTCATAGAATACAATGGCAATGCCGCTAATGCCTAAAATAATTCCTATGAAAGTGAATAACCCAATGCGGGTGTTTTTAAAAAAGATTTTTTCAATAATTACTACACTTAAAGGGTAAAGTGCAGCAATAAGCGCAGCCAAGCCACTAGAAATATATTTAACTCCTACTGTTGCTAAGCCATTTGCAAATACAAACAAGAGTACCGACATACCTACTAACCAAACCATTTGTTTGAGATTGGGAAGTTTCTCTCCTTTCAATAAAAAGAAGCCTGCAAATAATGAACCTGCAATTAATTGCCTGGTTGCAGACACTTGTAACGCAGGTGCATTTTGCACAGCATATCTACTGGCCACCCAACTGGTACCCCATACAATACTGGTAACGGAGAGTGCTAAATATGCTTTTTGTTTGGTTGTCAATAGTATTAGTGTTTAAAGTGTCTGGTACCCGTCATTACCATGGCTAATTGGTTGCTCAAGCAATACGCTACACTGTCTTTATCTCTTACAGATCCACCTGGTTGAATAAAAGCTTCCATACCCGCTGCGTGTGCAATTTGCACACAATCGTTAAAAGGGAAAAATGCATCTGATGCCAATACCGCGCCTTTTAAATCAAAATTAAATTGCTTTGCTTTTTCTATAGACTGACGCAATGAATCGATTCTACTGGTTTGTCCGCAACCCTTACCAACCAACTGTAAATCTTTTACCAATGCAATGGCATTGCTTTTTAAATGCTTACAAATAATATTCGCAAATACAAGGTTGTCTTTTTCTGATGGAGTACAAACTCTTCCACCCACTTCCTCCCATTTTTCAAAGTTGCCTTGATCGGTATCTTGAATAAGCGTACCATTCAAAATAGACTTCTGCATGGTGGCAGTTTTAAAATCCTTTTGATTCAGCTGTAATAAAATTCTATTCTTTTTACTTTTTAAAACAGTTAAAGCAGCTTCATCAAATGCTGGTGCAACCAATACCTCAAAAAATATTTCATTAATAGCTTCTGCTGTTGCTGAATCAATGGTATTATTACAAACCAAAACGCCACCAAAAGCACTTTCTGGATCACCAGCTAATGCTGCATCCCATGCTTGTTTAACAAAAGTTCTAGCGGCAACTCCACAAACATTGGTATGCTTAATAATAGCAAAAACTGCTTCATTGTAGTTACTGAAATCTGTAATCAATTGAATAGCAGCATCTACATCTACTAGATTATTATACGAAAGTTCTTTCCCGTTTAATTGACTAAATACTTTTGTTAGGTCTCCCTTAAAGCTGGCTTTTTGGTGAGGGTTTTCTCCATAGCGTAAAACCTGTTGTGCTCCTGGGTTAAAATAATTGCTGATGGCAATATCGTAATGCATAACCACTTCAAAAGCTTTTGCAGCAAATGCTTTTCTTTGTTCAATGGTTGTTTCCCCTTTTTGACTAATCAATAAAGCTTCTAATTCGGCATAACTGTCTTTTGCAGCAATAACGGTTACATCTTTAAAATTCTTTGCAGCTGCACGAATCATAGAAGGACCACCAATATCAATTTTTTCAATGATGAGATTTTCTTCGTTGGTACTCTTAAGGGTTTCTTCAAATGGATATAAGTCTACAATAACCAAGTCAATTTCTGGAATCTTGTATTCTTGCATCTCTTGCAAATCTTGCGGCTCATATCTTCTGCCTAAAATTCCGCCAAATACAACAGGATGCAATGTTTTAACTCTGCCACCTAGTATAGAAGGATAAGTAGTTAAACTTTCAACTGGAACACAGTTGATTCCTAGATTTTCTAGAAAAGTTTGGGTGCCACCCGTTGAATAAATGGTGATACCTAAAGATTGTAATTGACGTGCAATAGGCTCTAAACCATCTTTGTAAAAAACAGAAATCAGCGCAGAATTAATTTTTTTTTGCATATGTTTTGCTTTCAGCCCGCAGGCAGTTAAATGGGGCAAAAGTTAGAGATTGTATTCAAACGCACCTTGTTCGGGTACAGAATGATGGCGCAAATGTAAGCGGTCTGCTTCTTTTTTCCATAGCTGTATTTTCCACAAGGGGTTGCTGCTGTCGAAAATCAATTTGGCTTGGGGGTATCGCTTTGCTATTTCTGCAAATGGAATTTGTACTCCCCCGGCTAGTATAATTAAATCAATTTCGGGCACCATATTTAAAATAGGAAAGGACAACCTAGGATGAACCAATAGCACTTTTTTGTTGGGACCTATCACAAAAGGAGCACGTAAGTAAACCCTAGTTTGTAACAATGGATTGCCTGCTCTGTAGATTGTTCGGGTTGGTGAGAGGTAGTTGTTTTTTAATAAAGTATTTTGTTCTAATTGGTGGTCTCCAATATACCGATGCCCCAATCCCTCCAAAATATCTATAGAAGTATATTTGGGTGCATGGTATACAATTAATTTCTGCTGCTGTTTTAGTTGAATCAAACTCATAGAGCGAATAGCAACAAACAAAATGATTCCACTGCAGCCCAACCAAAAAGCCCTGTTATTTTTTTGTGCTATCCAAACTGCACAACCAACAATACATACATATAAGCAGATGGTTTGTGCCAAGGACACTTGTATAAATTCAGTGAGTGCAAATGGAAGACTTGCACTATTTTGGATAAAATTATTTAGTTGTACAATCAACCATTCTGTTATTGCGCCTACTGGTTTTGCTATAAAACTAATTGGTGCAATTACCAATAAACCAATCAATAAGTAAAGAATAAAACCTGAAATAGGAACAGCTATAAAATTGGTGAATAAGAATAGATTGGGAAAGCTATTGAAATAATAAAGTAGCAATGGAAGTGTTAGCAATTGTGCTGCAAAAGTTACACTGCATAATTGCCAACAATGCCGCAATATTTTGTTTTTTATATAGAGCCACTTTTCAATTGGTTTTGCAAATAGTACTATGCCAATAACTGCTGCATAGGACAATTGAAACCCAATATCCCATAAGAACAAGGGTCGATACAAAAGTAGGCAGAATGCAGATGCTGAAAGGGTATTAATGATGTAGTTGGGCCTATTTTGTTGCTCACTCAATAATAAAAAACTAAACATTACAGCAGCTCTTAATACTGATGCGCCTGCACCTGTGAGCATTGTAAAGCCCCATATTATCAATAGAATAAGGGCTCTTTTTAACCAGTGTAGTTTTTTGAAACGGTTCATGGGTTTAAATAACCATCGTAAGAGCGCATAAATCATTCCTAAATGCAAACCACTGATAGCAATAATATGTATTACTCCTGTGTTGCTGTAAGCGTTCATTAATTCTTTATCTAAGTTTTTTTTATACCCAATTAATAATGCTTCTGCCACACTTCTTTCTCTAGGAATGCGAATATTTTTTTCTAATACGCTTAATACATATTGTTTACTCTTACTTAGTAATGATGCAGGAGATTTAGATGACTGAATAATAGTAAAATCAGTAGGGGTTAAATAAATCTGGTGATGAATTTTTTGACTTGCTGCGTATTCCTTAAAATTAAATCCACCGGGGTTGCTGGTATTGGCAATGGGTAATGGTTTTTTATGTAACTGAATTGTGGTACCTGCATTCAATGAATAAATATTGGTAGTTGGATGAAAATAAATTAACAGTAAAGTTTCACCCATTGCAGCTGTAGCTTGGTAGCTATTGGGTTTTTTAATTGGACTTTCTTGCAATATTACCCTTGCTTTAATTTGAATAATTGTTTTTGTAGCAAGCTGGTATACCCCTATTCCTACTCCAGTAAAAACCACCAAAATAGACAGTCCACCAATCCATCTTTTGTTGAAATAAGCCAGCGTTGAAAATTGATCGGTTACTATCCATACAGCAGTAGATGCGCTCAAACTCAATAACAGCAACCATTGAGGGATGGGTATATATTTACCCAATAGAATACCCAATACCAACGCAATTGTTACACGAGTTAGTGTAAACTGCCACCAGCTTCTCTCTTTAAAAATAGTTGCCATTGAATAAACCTAAATAAAAAGGCTGCAGTTTTTTGCTGCAGCCTCAAAATCAGGTATTAATACCTTATCTACTCAGGTTCATACTACGCTCTTTGTAAAGCGTTCTGAAATAAGGGTCTCTTAGGTCTTTAATAAAGCGAATGGCTTCACCTGTGCTCTTCATTTCTGGTCCTAGCTCTTTGTTTACGCCAGGGAATTTATCGAAACTAAATACGGGTTCTTTAATGGCATACCCTTCTAGTTTTTTCTCCATAGTAAACTCAGATAACTTAGCCGCACCCAACATTACTTTGGTAGCAATATTCAGATAGGGAATTTGATAAGCTTTCGCAATAAAAGGAGTGGTTCTAGATGCACGAGGGTTTGCCTCAATTACATATACTTTGCCATTTTTAATGGCAAACTGGATATTGATAAGCCCCTTGATATTTAAAGCGCGTGCAATTTTTTCTGCATAAAATTCCATGGTCTCAATAACCAATGGCGTTAAATTAAATGCTGGCAAAACTGCATTACTATCTCCACTATGAATACCAGCTGGTTCAATATGTTCCATCACTCCCATGATATGAAATTCTTCACCATCAAAAATGGCGTCTACTTCAGCTTCTTGGCACCTGTCTAAGAAATGGTCAATCAAAATTTTATTTCCTGGAATATGTTTTAACAAACTAATGACCGCTTTCTCTACTTCCTCGTCGTTAATTACAATTCTCATGCGCTGACCACCAATAACATAGCTAGGTCTAACTAACACAGGGTAACCTACTTTATTGGCTACTTCAATAGCTTCCTCGGCATTGTATGCAGTACCGTATTCAGGATAAGGAATATTTAGTTCTTTAAGCAAATCGCTAAAACGACCCCTGTCTTCGGCAATATCCATGTTCTCAAAAGAAGTACCCACTATTGGAATGCCTTTCTCGTGTAAACGCTTGGCCAGCTTTAAGGCAGTTTGACCACCCAACTGAACAATGATTCCGTCTGGCTGCTCTAGTTCAATAATCTCCCATAAATGTTCCCAAAATACCGGTTCAAAATACAGCTTGTCTGCCATATCAAAATCGGTAGAAACTGTTTCAGGATTACAATTCACCATAATGGATTCGTAACCACATTCTTTAATAGCCAAGAGGCCATGTACGCAACAGTAATCAAATTCAATTCCCTGTCCAATGCGGTTAGGGCCGCTACCTAAAACAATTATTTTTTTCTTCTTAGAAGGGATCGATTCGTTGGAGTTCAGTGTAGGGTTCATTTTTTACAAGAATTCTGCAAAATTAAGGGGTCTGAACAATTTTGGCTGTTATTTTTTTCATCCATACATTAGTTAACTTTGAAATACATGCAGGGCTGATTGATTAAATCTTTAAAATATTCATATGAAACCAATTTGTATTATCCTTGTTGCTGGCTTTTTATTTGCCTGTTCAGCCCCTCGCGTATTAGACATATCCACTGCGCCGGAAGCCGATTTTAGTAAGTACAAAACTTTTGCGTTTTATGAAGTCACTGCATTGGGCGATACCATTACCGAAGGGTTTAATGAGCGTATTGGGTATTTAAAAAAAGCCATTACTGCTGAAATGGGGCAACGTCAATTTAAACAAGTGAATAACAATGCAGACCTCTTGATCAATATTGGGATTGCTATTAAACTAGAAGTTCAAACGCGCGAAACAGATTGGAGAACAGATGGTATGATGAAATACATGGGGCAACGGAATTACAAATGGGAGTCTAAAGAAATTGAAGTAGGCAGATATAGAAGAGGAGCCATTACGCTACATATAGTAGATGCTGCTAAGAATCATATGCTTTGGACGGCTACCCTTCGGGGATCATTGCCCGATGATAGTACCAAAGTGGCAGCATTTGCACAAAAAGGAATTAATCTTTTATACAAACAGTTTCCAGTACCAGCTAAATTGTAATGTTGGTCTATTTTACTTCACGCAATTCCTCCCAACGCGAAGTGTAGCGAGGGCTGCGCAGTTCTTGACGCATTTTCCAATTGCGTTGGGTGCCTGCAGTAGCAAATTGAATCATGTCGTTGCGCATAGCAAAATTGATATTATCGATGGTGCTCATGAGTAGTCTATTTTGTTGAGGTGCTTTTTGTGCAAACAAATTTCCTTGCACCGATTCATCTGGAACAATGCTGCTTAAAATAACGCCTGCTTTTTTATAGATGCATCCTTCTTCAAAGAGTTGGTCTACTAGTTCCACAGCAGGTTTAATCAATTCATTGGTAGCAGCCGTTGCAAGTGGTAAATGAATGTAACCACCTACACTATTGCCGTGTCTGAATTTTCCCCCATTGTTTTCTTGTTTGGGTACCACAAAAACATAAATGACAGAAGCAGCAGATTGTTGTCTTCGTAGTTTTTCTGCAGCCCTAGTAATATAAGTAGCAATGGCTTCTTTAATATGTTCTTTGCTGGTTACATTCTTGCCAAACATACGCGTAGTCGCAATCATTTTTTTATTCAGCAGTGGGTCTTTCATTTCAATGCTCTTGATGCCGTTTAATTCTCTCAGCAATCGTTCTCCTACAATACCTCCCATATTTTTTTGTACCCAGGTAGCGGGCATACCGCGCAAGTCAAAAGCGCTATTGATATTGTATTTGCGCAATTTTTCTGCATACTGCCTGCCTACGCCCCAGATGTCTTCAACAGCAGTTTGTTGCAATGCATCTGCTATTGTTGCTGGTGAATCAAGTACCAAAATGCAATTGGTAGCCGCTTTGTTTTTTTTAGCCAATCTGTTGGCCACTTTACTCAATACTTTGGTGGGCGCCACACCAATTGATACTTTAATGCCAGTCCATTGTTCTACGGTATCTTTTAGGTGGAGCGAAAACGCCGCCAACTGTTCCTGCGCAATATGATCGAGTGCGATAAAGCATTCATCCACCGAATACACTTCTACTGCACCAGCGGGTAAGAGTTGTCGCAGGGTTTCCATTACACGCCAGCTAAGATCGCCATACAAATTGTAGTTGGAAGAAAAAGTATGAATGCCTTTTTGTTCAATCAATTGCTTGGCCTGAAAATAAGGCACGCCCATGGCTACGCCTGCTTGCTTGGCTTCGTCGCTGCGCGATACAATACAGCCATCGTTGTTGCTGAGTACCACTACAGGCGCGTCTTGCAAGGCAGGCAAAAAAAGCCGCTCGCAAGAACAGTAAAAGCTATTGCAATCAATAATGCCAATCATAGTTGCTTGGATAATGATGATATTCGAGAATGGTTACACAGCATGAATAGAATAAGTGACCACCCCCCACACTTGGGCACGTTCATCAAAACCGTTGAGTTGGATATCCGAAAATTTTTTGTTCTCAGCCACCAACGTTAGCTGGTTAAAATTTTTGTGCAATCTTCTCACCAATAATTCGCCGTCTAAAATGGCAATGATGATTTTGCCACTAAGGGGTTTGATGCTTCGGTCTACCACTAAGGTATCTCCGCTAAAAATACCTGCACCCGTCATGGCATCGCTGTTCATCCTAAAGAAGAATGTGGCTGGTTTATTGTGTACCAACTGTTCATTTAAGTCGATGCCTCGCTCCATATAGTCGTCGGCAGCAGCCCCAAATCCAGTGGCATTGGCAGTGGGCACTTCCCACTGTGTGTATTGCTTAGAGCCCTTGTAGGCGGCTCCGTACCCGATTTCCCCATCCATAAAATAAATTTTTATTTACTAAATTATTTAGTAAATTTATACTAAAATAGTTATCAATTAAATTTTTGTTTATGCAGGCAGGATATGTTTTGAATAGCGCTCAACAGCCCCATATTACCAGTGAAAGGGAGCAATATTTACTAATGGCTTATCCTCATTTTGCAGAGGATCACCAAGATAGGCTCCCTATTGAAATAGCGGTATTTGAAGCCACTGAACAAATGGAAGAAACCATTATCCGTTGGATGCATCGCATCATTAGTAATAAAGAACAATTTACTATTCAAATAGCCCAGCAGATAGACGATGCCACAGGCAGATTGCAAGTGCGTATTGCAGATACCACGCCCTTTCAACAACTGGCCACCCAATTAAATGTGGTGAGTCAATACATTAGCAGTTACCAGTGCAAGGAAATTTATTTTAGTGTAAGGCCTTATTTGCGCAGTAACCAACCTTGTTTTGCAGCTTTGTTTACCATTACCGAATTGGTGCTGATGCGCAAGCGATATGAGCAAGACGATTATCGCCAAGTAAATGTATTTGGGCTTAAACCCTGATTGATGCCCGTGCTTTGAAGACTTAGCTTTATTTTCGTTAAAACTAGCAACGTTTAATGGAATCAGTTATAGCAGCAATTGAAGCACTTTGTAGTCAAGTATTAAAGCTAACCCCCGACCGCATAGAAAAACTACCTCAAAGTGGAAGCGACCGAATTTATTTTAGGGTATATGCAGGTGAGCAAACATTTATAGCCACTTACAATATCAATACAAAGGAGACCGCCACATTTGTATACTTCAGCAAGCATTTTAAGCAAGCCCATTTACCCGTTCCAGCCATTTTAGGCGTGAATGAAACCAATACGATTTATATACAAGAAGACTTAGGAACCGATTCTTTACTGAATAAATTAGAAGCCCACGGGCACGGCGAATATTCCTATCAACTGTTTCAGCAAAGTTTGGCGCAATTGGCTAGGGTGCAAGTGCTGGGCCATAAAGGGTTAAATTATAGTTGGTGTTTAACTGCAAAAGAATTTGGCAAGCAGGCCATCATGAGCGACCTCTTGTATTTCAAATATTATTTTTTAGATACCCTACAATTGCCTTACGATAAGCAGGCGATGCTAGACGATTTTGATGCACTCAGTACTTATTTAACCAGAACGCAGAATAAGTTTTTTATGTTCCGCGATTTCCAGAGCAGGAATATAATTGTGCAAAACGCTGAAGTACACTTTATAGATTACCAAGGCGGTATGCAAGGTGCATTGCAATATGATGTGGCTTCTTTATTGTGGCAGGCCAAAGCAGAATTAAGTGAAGAATGGAAAGATAATTTATTGGAATATTATATGGATCAGGTAGATCCATTATTAGAAGAGCCAGTAGACCGAATTACTTTCGTAAGTCAATACAATGGCTACGTATTGATTCGTTTGTTGCAAGTATTGGGTGCTTATGGATTTAGGGGCTTGTTTGAGCGGAAAGCGCATTTTTTAGCGAGCATACCACTGGCTTTGCAGAACCTGAAGTTCTTTATTGAGCACAAGCGAGTCGGCATTGTTACACCTGAATTCGACAGAGTGTTAAAGCTAGTGGTAGATCAAAATATGATCAATAAGTTTGTTGCTCCTCAAGCCAATGAAAACACCCCATTAACAATTGAAGTAAATAGTTTTAGTTACAAACGTGGCATACCCGTAGACGATACAGAAAATGGAGGAGGCTTCATGTTTGATATGCGCGGTATTTTAAATCCTGGAAGATTTGATGAGTATAAAAAGCTAACAGGTAAAGACAAACCTGTGCAAGATTTTTTAGAACAGCGAACTAAAATGGATAAATATTTAAATAGTGTTTGGGATTTAATCGATATAACAGTAGAAGAATATTTAAGCAGGGGATTCGCCAATTTGATGATCAATTTCGGTTGCACGGGTGGACAACACAGAAGTGTATATGCAGCAGAACAAACAGCCAGACACTTAAGAAACAAATACAAACTGAAAGTTAATTTAACACATACCAATAGCGCCAATTGGGTTAAATAAAGCATCGTATGAAAGCAATGATTTTTGCAGCGGGATTGGGGAGCAGGCTGAAACCTTGGACAGATAAGCATCCTAAGGCATTGGCCCAAGTAAATGGGAAGTCGTTATTAGAGCGGAATATATTGTACTTACAACAATATGGAATTAAGGAAGTGGTAGTGAATGTGCACCATTTTGCTAGTCAAATAATTGATGCAATTGAAGCCAATGATGGATGGGGATCTACCATATACATTTCAGACGAAACGGATGAAGTATTAGAAACGGGTGGAGGTTTAAAGAAAGCAGCGCATTTTTTTAAAAATGAAGAGCAGTTGGTTATCATGAATGCAGATATTTTAACGAATATGCAATTAGACCAAATGATACAGCAACACAAGGAAACAAATGCATTGGCAACATTGGCAGTATCACAAAGAACAACTTCAAGGTATTTTTTGTTTGGAGACGACAGCAAATTAAAAGGGTGGAAGCACGAAGGAACAGGCGAAGTAAAGCCTGCAGGCCTTGATACCAGTGGCTTACATAGTAGAGCATTTAGTGGAATTCATGTTGTACAACAATCCCTATTTGCAAAAATAAAACAAGAGGGAAAATTTTCGATGGTAGATGTTTACCTAGACTTATGTGATACAGAAAATATTTATTGTTTTGATCATACCGGTGCATTATTACTAGATGTAGGAAAGCCTGAAAGTTTAACCAAAGCAGCCAGCTTATTTTTTTAATGCATACACCTATTCATTTTGCACTGATTGGTTGTGGCAATATTGCTACAGAACATGCTACACAAATAACCCGTGTAGGAATTTTGGTTGCAGTAGTTGATACCAATCTTGCTAAAGCCAAAAAAATGGGTGATCAATATGGGGTTCCATTTTTTGAAAACAGTTCAGCATTATATACTTCAGTACAAAAATTAGATGTAGTGGTAATAGCTACTCCCAACGGATTGCATGCGGAACAAGCCATTGAAGCAATGCAAGCTGGGTATCATGTTTTAGTAGAAAAGCCCATTGCACTTACAGGAGCAGCCATTCAACAAATGCAATCAGTAGCTAATCAAACCGGAAAACAAATTTTTTCGGTCATGCAGAATCGATTCAATCCACCTGTGAAACTGATTCATGAATTATTGCAACAGAAAGTATTGGGTAATATTGATCATGTTCAAATAAATTGCTTTTGGCATAGACCGGCCAGTTATTATACAAATAGTTGGCATGGAACAATGGCATTAGACGGAGGTACTTTGTTCACTCAGTTTAGCCATTTTATAGACCTGCTTTGTTGGTTATTTGGAAAGGTAAATACTGCAGAAGGACAATTTAAAAACAGGAATCACCAGGGTTTAATTGAATTTGAAGACGAAGGACATATTCAATTGGAATTTGAGTCTGGAATAAAAGCTAGCATGGACTACTCAGTAAATGAACCTTCTGTAAATAGGGAAGGGTCACTTACTATTTTTTCTTCGAAGGGAATTGTTAAGGCTGGCGGTTCTTATTTAAATATATTGGAGTTTGAAGTTGATGATGTTGAGTTGGCTTCTATATTGCAAATACAATTGGATACAATCAATAAAGAGCAGTTTTCAGCCAACGATTACGGTCAGTATAAAGGCAGCATGCGAAATCATTATCAGGTATACAATAGTTTAATCAACACCCTGTTGCATCAAACTCCTTATTACACAACAATTGAAGAGGCTAAGGACACGATTGACCTGATTAATCTCATATATCAGGCACGATAATTGAATTAACTTGAATAAAATTCAAGTACTATGTTACCTACTTTTAATTTAATTGAGTCATCTGTTAGAGATGTTCAATTTGGAAAAAATGTAACCGTTGTTGGACCTGCTAATATTTACGAATGCCATATTGGGCACGACTCTTTTGTTGGGCCATTCACCGAAATTCAAAAAGACGTGTATATAGGCGAGCGATGTAAAATACAGTCGCATAGTTTTATTTGTAGTTTAGTCACCATAGGAAATGATTGTTTTATTGGGCATGGCGTGATGTTTATCAATGATTTATTTACAGAAGGAAAACCTGCAGGTGATCAAACAAAATGGCAACCAACACGCATTGGCAACCATGTTTCTATTGGCAGTAATGCCACAATTCTGCCTGTACATATTTGCGACCAAGTGGTCATAGGGGCAGGGTCGGTGGTAACTAAAGATATTACAGAGCCGGGCGTATATGCAGGAAATCCAGCTCGGAAAATTCGGTAGAATAATTTTGAAAATTGTTTCGCTACAAACTATTTTGCTGTTACACTTTGATATAGATTTTTTTCTTGTCTAGTACATAAACGATGAGCCAATAAAATCCAATCATTAATAAGGCGTAAACCAATGAGCCTACTCTAGGGTCATTGGCAATGGGTTTGCATAAAGTATTGTAAAACCAGGGTAAGAAAGAAGTGTAATGTTTGGTGCCATCGGCATCCGTTTCATTTACCCATCTAAACATTCCTAATACTCTAGGTAAAAAACCACTTAATACAAAAATGAATAACGGGTTTTTTCCAAATACATCAAAGAACCTACTCCAAGCACCTTTAGCCCCTTTAAACTCAATAGCATAAATCATTACTCCAATGGTTAGTATGGCCAAGCCAGTGGTATAAATGGTGTAGCTACTGGTCCATATTTTTTTGTTGATAGGGAATACTAAGTCCCAGCAATAGCCTGTAAAGGTTAAAACAAGACCCGCCACTAATAAACCACTCAACATATCGGTATTCTTCCCTTTTAATTGAATATACTGACCCACCAAAAATCCAAAAATTACTTGGACAATGGCAGCAGGGGTACTCATAAATCCTTCGGGATCGAAAGGCACCCCTTCGCCAGTATAAATATGGGTAATGCCTAAAATATCAATATCAATGGGGTTGCCAAACCAACCCTGCAAACTATAAGGGTCTCCATCGGCTCCCAAGGCATAACAAGCGAACCAATAAAGTAATAAAATAGACATCCCAATAATATATGCACCCTTGGTTTTGCCATAAAAAACGATCACAGAAGCAAAGAAATAACAAAGTGCAATTCTTTGAAGAACACCTAAAATCCGCACATTTTCCCAAGATTTCCCTACCAATTGATCGCCATCCCATTTAATAAATGGACTCCAATGTAGTAGTACCCCAATTCCAAAAATGAGTAAAGTGCGTTTGATTACTTTTTTCCAAAACTCAGCAGCACCAGCAGCTTCAAAGCGAGGCATTACAAAAGCCATTGCATTCCCAACGGCAAATAAAAAGAAGGGAAACACTAAATCGGTAGGTGTTACACCATGCCATGGGGCATGTTTTAAAGGCCCAAAAATATGGCCCCAACTACCTGGATTATTTACCAAGATCATGAGTGCCACTGTAGCCCCCCTAAAAACATCTAAGGAATAGTATCTATTACCCATAATTAAACTGTTGTAGCTAAGATAATTCAAATGCTTTAGTGAGCCAATTTATATAGATATGCATTTAAGGTTGCATATTTGCATCAATTCAGTGTCATGAAAAAAGCATTAATAACAGGGATAACCGGACAAGACGGTGCGTATTTAGCAGAATTACTGCTAAAGAAAGGCTATGAAGTACATGGGATCAAGCGCAGAAGTTCTTTGTTTAATACACAGAGAATTGATCATTTTTATGAGGATCCACATATACCCGATCGTCATATGGTATTGCATTATGGAGACCTTACCGACAGCACTAATTTAATTAGAATTATACAAGAAGTGCAGCCAGATGAAATTTACAATTTAGCTGCAATGAGTCACGTGCATGTTAGTTTTGAAACCCCAGAGTATACTGCTAATGCAGATGGAGTTGGGGCGCTTAGAATTTTGGAGGCCATTCGATTATTGGGCTTAACTAAGAAGACTAAATTTTATCAGGCATCTACTTCTGAATTGTACGGTTTAGTACAAGCGGTTCCACAAAGTGAAACCACGCCATTTTATCCAAGAAGTCCTTATGCGGTAGCTAAATTATATGCTTATTGGATTACGGTTAATTATCGCGAAGCATATGGCATGTATGCTTGTAATGGCATATTATTTAATCATGAAAGTCCATTGCGCGGAGAAACATTTGTAACCAGAAAAATTACTAGAGCAGTAGCCAGAATTTCGATGGGGTTACAAGAAACCCTTTACCTTGGAAACCTAGATGCACAAAGAGATTGGGGTCATGCTAAAGATTATGTAGAAGGTATGTGGCGCATGCTACAACAAGAAACGCCAGAGGATTTTGTTTTGGCAACAGGCATTACCACTTATATCAGAGATTTTGTAAAAATGGCATTTGCAGAAGTTGGGGTTGAATTAAGTTTTACTGGAGAAGGGGTGAATGAAGTTGGAGTGATCAGTAAAATAAATAATACAACCACCCATGGAATGAAATTGGGACAAGCTGTTGTAAAAGTAGACCCACGTTATTATCGCCCTACCGAAGTAGACTTATTAATTGGCGATGCAACCAAGGCAAAAACAAAATTAAATTGGACTCCAAAGTATACATTAGCCGAAATGGTAAAAGAAATGGTGGCAGCAGATATTATCGTATTTAAAAAAGAACAGTTGTTGCAAAACAACGGATTCATTATAGAGAAAGAACATGAATAAGAATGCAAGTGTATATGTAGCAGGCCATAGAGGAATGGTTGGAAGTGCTATTGTTAGACAATTACAAGCAGCGGGATTTACTAATATTATTACACGAACTTCTGCTGAATTAGACTTGAGAAATCAACAAGCTGTAGTCGATTTTTTTGCAACCCAAAAACCAGCTTATGTTTTTTTAGCTGCAGCCAAAGTAGGTGGTATAGTTGCCAATAATACTTATCGGGCAGAATTCATTTATGATAACCTAATGATGGAGAGCAATATTATTCATCAGAGTTATGTTAATGGGGTAGAAAAATTATTGTTTTTGGGCTCCTCTTGTATTTATCCAAAAATGGCGCCACAGCCTTTAAAAGAAGAATATCTATTAAGTGGTTATTTAGAGGAAACCAACCAACCTTATGCGATTGCAAAAATTGCTGGCATCGAATTATGCGATAGTTACCGAGCTCAGTATGGTTGTAATTTTATTTCTGCCATGCCCACCAATTTATATGGGCCTAATGACAATTACGATTTAGAGAAAAGCCATGTGTTACCAGCAATGCTTCGCAAGTTTATAACTGCTAAAGAAAATAATGACCCTTCGGTTACTATTTGGGGAACAGGCACTCCTAAAAGAGAATTCTTACATGTAGACGATTTGGCCGAAGCTTGTATGTACTTAATGGAGCATTACAATGAAAAAGGATTGGTGAATATTGGAACAGGTATAGATGTGACTATTTTAGAATTGGCCCAAATGGTAAAGCAGGTAACTGGTTATAGCGGGAAAATTGTGTTAGACCTATCCAAACCAGATGGTACTCCTAGAAAATTAATGGACGTCTCAAAGATTAATCAATTTGGTTGGAAAGCCAGGATAGACTTGCATCAAGGTATTTCTATGGTGTATGAATTGGTTAAAAATTCACCTTGGAATAAATAGGCTAAAAAGTTAAACAAGCGTACAAAATAGTACCTTTATATTATTAAGAAATACATTATGTCTAAAAACATTGTTATCACCGGAGGGGCAGGATTTATTGGCTCACACGTTGTAAGATTATTTGTAAATAAATATCCTGAATACCAAATCATCAACCTAGATGCCCTTACTTATGCGGGCAACTTAGAAAATTTAAGAGATATAGAAAACAAGCCCAATTATCGTTTTGCCAAAGTGAATATTTTGGATGTAAAAGCGGTGGAGGAATTGTTCGATCAATACCAAGTGACCGATGTAATTCATTTGGCGGCAGAGTCGCATGTAGACCGCTCTATTGTTTCCCCTTTAGATTTTGTGTATACCAATGTAATTGGTACGGTTAACCTATTAAATACTGCTAAGCAAAAATGGGCTGCAGATTTAAACAATCATCGTTTCTATCATGTATCAACAGATGAAGTATATGGAAGCTTAGGCGCGGAAGGATTGTTTACGGAAGAAACCGCATACGACCCACGTTCTCCCTACTCAGCAAGTAAGGCATCATCTGATCATTTTGTAAGAGCTTATCATGAAACCTATCACTTACAAACAGTGATATCAAACTGCTCTAATAACTATGGGCCATTTCATTTTCCGGAGAAATTGATCCCCTTGTTTATTAATAATATTATTCAAGGCAAACCATTGCCTGTTTATGGAGATGGATTGTATACCCGTGATTGGTTGTATGTAAAAGATCATGCAATTGCGATTGATATGGTCTTTCACAATGGTGTAACAGGTGAAACCTATAATATTGGCGGATTTAACGAATGGAAAAATATTGACTTAGTTAAATTATTGTGTACTCAAATGGATGAGAAATTGGGTAAGCCAGCTGGCACAAGCGAAAATTTAATTACTTATATTAAAGACAGACCAGGTCACGATAGAAGATATGCCATTGACGCGTCTAAAATTAATCGTGAGTTGGGATGGAAACCAAGTGTTACCTTCCAAGAAGGATTAAGTGAAACCATCGATTGGTTTTTAGCCAACACAGAATGGTTAAACAATGTAACCAGCGGCAACTATCAACACTATTATGAATCTATGTACAGCAATAAGTAATCATGCAAATTGAATATACCCCCATTGAAGGTTGCTTTATTATTCACGACACATTTTTTGGTGATAGTCGTGGTTATTTTTTTGAGAGTTTTAATAGAAATACTTTTCTAGAAAAAACGGGCGTCGCCATTGATTTTGTACAAGATAACCAATCCAATTCCTCTAAAGGGGTGTTGCGCGGATTGCATTACCAAAATGGTGAATTTGCGCAAGCCAAATTGGTAAGGGTGTTGAGTGGATCGGTGCTGGATGTTGCGGTAGACCTCCGCAAAGATTCTAAAACCTTTGGTCAGCACGTTGCAGTAGAATTAACGGGCGAGAGCCGAACCCAATTTTTTGTGCCACGCGGGTTTGCACATGGATTCATTGTATTAAGTGAACAAGCCACTTTTTTTTATAAAGTAGATAATTATTACCATAAAGCATCAGAGGGCGGAATCATATACAACGATCCAGATTTAGCCATCGATTGGAAATTATCACCAGACGAAATTAAATTGTCGGAAAAAGATTTGACATTGCCTTTATTGCGCGATACAGTAAATACTTTAGAATTTTAATTCAACGCTTAATATCAATATTATGAAAGGAATCATTTTAGCAGGCGGATCAGGAACTAGGTTATATCCTATCACCAAAGGAATCAGTAAACAGTTGATGCCTGTTTATGATAAGCCAATGATTTACTATCCCTTATCGGTATTGATGTTAGCAGGAATAAAAGAAATCTTATTCATTACTACACCACAAGATCAAGACCAGTTTAAAAGACTCTTGGGGGATGGTTCAGAAATCGGATGTAGTTTTTCTTATGAAGTACAGCACGAGCCAAATGGTTTGGCACAAGCTTTTGTAATTGGAGAAAACTTTATCGGGAACGATAAAGTTTGTTTGATATTAGGCGATAATATTTTTTACGGCGCAGGCTTTAGTAAGTTGGTACAAAGTTTCAATGATGTAAATGGAGCAGCTGTTTTTGCTTACGAAGTAAATGATCCAGAGCGTTATGGTGTGGTAGAATTTAATGAACAAAAGCAAGCGATTTCAATTGAAGAAAAACCCAAGCAGCCTAAGTCTAATTATGCAGTGCCTGGCTTATATTTTTATGACAACAGTGTTGTAGAAATAGCTAAAAATATAGCTCCTTCACCTAGAGGTGAATATGAAATCACCGATGTAAACAGGGTTTATTTAGAAAAAGGAACTTTGCAAGTAGGTATCATGAATAGGGGTACCGCCTGGTTAGATACGGGTACTTTTGATTCATTTGCTGACGCATGCGAATTTGTTCGTGTAATTGAAAAACGCCAGAGCCAGAAAGTAGGTTGTATTGAAGAAGTTGCCTACAGAATGGGCTTTATTGATAGAGCGCAATTGATGCTTTTAGGGGAGAAATATGCGAAGAGTGGGTATGGGGAATACCTAAAGCGTTTAAAGGTTTTGTAAATCTTTTAAACAAATCTGGATTCGCAGCGTTACTATGGTATGAATGCCTTTACAATCAAAGATTTAGAAAACCTGTCGGGTATTAAAGCGCATACCATCCGTATTTGGGAACAGCGGTATTCGTTCCTAAACCCACAGCGCACAGAAACCAATATCCGTTACTATTCAGGTGATGAGTTAAAAACCGTACTCAATATTGCATTATTGAACAAGTATGGTTTTAAAATCTCTCATATTGATAAGATGAGTATCGCCGAAATGCGCGATAAAACACTCTCTTTAAACCACGCTCAAGCTCAAATTGAGCGAATGGTAAATGAGTTGATCAGTTGTATGGTTGATATGAAGATTGAGGAGTTCGAAATGCTTTTAGATGGTTATATCAAATCTAAAGGAATTGAGAAAACAATCCCACAAATCATTTTCCCTTTCTTGGAACGCATCGGAATATTATGGATAACCAACCATATCAACCCTGCGCAAGAGCATTTGGTAACCAATATCATCCGTCAGAAATTGATCATGGGTATTGAAACCTGTCAATCAGCTTTAAACCCCAAAAAGACCGTATTGGTATTCTTGCCCGAAGGAGAACACCATGAACTAGGGGTCTTATTTACTTATTATCTATTTAAAAGCAGGGGAATTAAAGTGATTTATTTGGGTGCCAATGTTCCCTTAAAAGATGTGGAATATGTGGCCACTTTAAAAAAGCCCGACCTTTTATATTCTCATTTAACCTCAGTGGCCAATAATTTCAATTTTGAAAAATTCCTTGTAAATGTGCAGAATAGAATACCAGAGTTTCAGGTAATTGTTTCAGGCGCATTAACCCAGAATTATAAGAAGCGAATTCCTTCAAATGTATCATTTAAGAAGTCGTTAACCGAAGTTATGGAGTATATGACAACCTTATAGTAATATATTATAATGTTTAAACAGCAATCAATCAACCCGCTATCAGCGGGTTTTTTGTTTCACATTTCTTTAGTAAAAATTAAACAAAAATATCCTTGGATACCGATTATTATGTTTAGCTTTATGCTCTAATAAATTAAACAATACGCTATGTCTACGCTAGATTTCAATCAAATGCTGGTTAACAACGCTGATTTTTTGAAACCATTTGCGGTTACTTTAACGCGCGATCAGGAAGCGGCCAAAGACCTTTATCAGGAAACTTTGTTTAGGGCATTGGCTAATAAAGACAAGTACAATGTTGGTACTAATATCAAAGCATGGTTGTACACCATCATGCGTAATATATTCATCAACAACTACAGAAGAAAATCTAAGCAAGCAACTATTTTCGACAATACGCCCAATGAATTCTTATTAGACTTTAATCAAGGAGCTGTTGCCAATGAAGCAATTGCTGGAATAAATATGAAAGAAGTAAAACAAGCTATTCATAATTTGCCAGAGATCTTTAGAAATCCATTTTTGCTGTATTTTGATGGATATAAATACCACGAAATTGCAGAAATGTTAGAAGAGCCGTTGGGTACTATTAAAAGCAGAATTCACTTTGCCAGAAAACTGCTGAAAGCGCATGTACAGCGTTTCTAAGAAATTTCATTAACTTACGTTTCAAGTGAAGAATAAGCAAGCGATCGTTATCGGAAGTGGTTTCGCGGGCATGTCCGCGGCTTCCTTTCTAGCCAGGTCGGGCTGGAATGTTACTGTTCTAGAAAAGCATGAATTACCGGGTGGTAGAGCCAGAAAGTACTCTGCGGAAGGGTTCACTTTTGATATGGGACCCAGTTGGTATTGGATGCCCGATGTATTTGAACGTTATTTTGAACAGTTTGGAAAAAAAGTGAGCGATTATTATCAGCTTACCCGATTAGATCCCTCCTATAGGGTGTATTGGCCAGATGATGTAACAGATATACCAGCTAATTATCAAGCATTAAAAGAATTATTCGAAAAATTAGAACCAGGCGCTGGAAAGCAATTGGATTTGTTTATGAAAGAAGCAGCCTACAAATACGAAGTAGGCGTAAATAAATTGGTATTTAAACCTGGGCAATCACTTACCGAATTTTTAGACATTGATTTAGTAAAAGGGGTTTTTAAATTGGATGTGTTCAATTCAATGAAATCTCATGTGGGTAAGTATTTTAAGAATCCGAAGCTGGTTGAATTAATGGAATTCCCCGTTTTGTTTTTAGGTGCTTTACCCGAACATACACCTGCGCTTTACAGTTTAATGAACTATGCCGATATTAAAGGGGGCACATGGTATCCCCAGAAAGGGATGTATGAAATTGTGCAAGGCATGTATGATTTAGCCGTTTCCTTGGGGGTCAATTTCCGATTCAATCACAGCGTAAATCAAATTAATGTAGAAAATGGTATAGCAAAATCAGTTTCTTGTATGGCTAACACGCCAGCTGGAAAAGTCATGATTAATTTAGAAGCAGATGTTATAGTAGGCGGAGCAGATTATCACCATGTTGAAACCGATTTACTACAGTCGCAATACCAAACCTACACGCCAAAATATTGGGATAAACGTGTAATGGCTCCCAGTTGTTTGTTGTATTATATTGGCTTAAACAAACGCTTAACAGGTGTGCCACACCACTCTCTTTTTTTTGATACAGATTTTGGGTTACACGGTAAAGAAATTTATACTACCAAAGAGTGGCCAACCGATCCATTATTTTACATGTGTGTTCCTTCGGTTACAGATGCTACAGTAGCACCTGATGGATGCGAAAATTTATTTTTATTAATACCAGTTGCAACGGGCTTAACGGGTGATACGGATGAATTGAGGGAAAAATACTTTAAATTGATTGTGAAACGGATTGAAAAGCAGCTTGGACAGTCAATTGAAGACGCCATCATTTATAAAAAGACCTTTGCGCAAAGCGATTTTATTAGTGAATACAATGCATTTAAAGGAAATGCATATGGTTTAGCGAACACTTTGCTACAAACTGCTGTTTTAAAACCATCGTGCAGAAGTAAAAAAGTAAAAAATTTATTCTTTACAGGGCAACTTACCGTTCCCGGGCCAGGGGTACCTCCCAGCTTAATCAGCGGTGAAGTTGTGGCGAAAGAAATTTCGAAATTATATGATTAAACTGTTTCACCAGGTAAGCCAAGAATGTAGCAGAATTACTACCGAGCTTTATAGCACTAGTTTTTCTTCCTCTATTCGTCTTTTGCATAAAGATCTTAGAACACCCGTATTCAATATTTACGGGTTTGTAAGGTTTGCAGACGAAATAGTAGATACATTTCATGACTTTGATAAAGAAACATTACTAGCAGAATTTAAAGCAGCAACCTATAAAGCAATTGATCAGAAAATTTCTCTGAACCCCATTTTGCATAGCTTTCAACTTACGGTAAACGAATTTAAAATAGACCCGCAATTGATTGATGCTTTTTTGCATAGCATGGAAATGGATTTGGGAAAGAAGCAATATGATAAATCTGGCTATGAAGAATATATTTATGGAAGTGCTGAAGTAGTTGGCTTAATGTGTTTGTATGTTTTTTGCAATGGAAATAGAACCAATTACGAACAGCTGAAACCCTATGCCTGCAGCCTTGGTTCTGCATTTCAAAAAGTGAATTTCTTAAGAGATTTAAAGGCCGATTTCGAAGGTTTGGATCGAATGTATTTTCCAGGTTGCGACTTCACTAATTTTACTCAGGAAGACAAATTAAAAATAGAAGAAGACATACAAAAAGATTTTGATCACGCATATGAGGGCATACTTCAATTGCCATTAAAAGCTCGTTTTGGGGTTTATGTTGCGTATAAATATTATTTGAGTTTATTTAAGAAAATCAAGAAACTTCAGCCACAAAAAATTCTAGACACTAGAGTTAGAATACCCGACCACGGTAAGATGTTTATTTTGGCAAAAGCGGGTATTAGAAGTCAATTAAATCTGCTCTAAATACATGTTAGAACAAGTGATTCTGGTAAATGAAGCCGATCAGGAATTAGGCTTTATGGAAAAAATGGAAGCACATGAAAAAGCTGTGTTGCACAGGGCTTTTAGTGTTTTTATTTTCAATAATGCAGGCGAAATGTTATTGCAACAGAGAGCCAGCAGCAAATACCATAGTGCTAATTTATGGACCAATACTTGCTGTAGTCATCCTAAGCCAGGGGAGCATACCATTGATGCTGCTCATAGGCGATTACAAGAAGAAATGGGCTTTGATACTACTTTAGAGAAGGCCTTCGATTTTGTGTATAAAGCCCCATTCGACAATGGGTTAACCGAGTATGAGTTTGACCATGTATTTATAGGAAACTATCAAGGTAATATTCAACCCAATCCTTTAGAGGTTAAAGACTGTGCTTTCCGTACATTTGAAAACATAGATCAACTGATTGCAACAGAACCTGCAGTATTTACAAGTTGGTTTTTAATTGCTTATCCTAAGGTGAAAGCATGGCACTTGCAACTTAATAAATAAAGGAGATGAGTACTACTACCCCCACAAAAAAAGCAATCGTAATAGGAGCAGGCGTAGCTGGCTTAGCAGCAGCAATTCGATTGCAAGTGATGGGATATGCAGTTACCGTTTTTGAAAAAAATGATTATCCTGGTGGTAAGCTGAGTCATTTTGAATTAGGTGGCTACCAGTTTGATGCTGGTCCAAGTTTGTTTACACGCCCTCAATTAATAGAAGAGTTATTTGCATTTGCAGGTGAGCCCATGCACGAGTATTTTAGTTATGAGCGTGTTCCCATTGCTTGTAATTATTTTTATGAAGATGGCACTATTATTAGTGCTTATGCCGATCATGAAAAATTTGCAGCTGAATTGCAAGCAAAAACCAATGAGCCTGTAGAAAATCTACATCAATATTTGAATAGATCGGCTGATGCATATAATCATATTGCAGGAATATTCTTACAATATTCTTTACATAAAATTCAAACCCTATTTAAGGCACCTATATTCAAAGCCATTCAAACAGTCAAATGGCCTTATCTATTTAATTCTTTAGACAGCTACAATAAACGTTCTTTTAAATCGCCCAAGTTGGTTCAACTCTTTAATAGGTATGCAACTTATAATGGAAGCAATCCTTACAAAGCACCAGCTATGCTTTCTTTGATTCCGCATTTGGAACACAATGAAGGAACTTTTTATCCTAAAGGAGGAATGATTAGTATTACGAATGCACTTTATCAATTAGCCTTAAAAAAAGGAGTGGTATTTCATTTTGGAAATGGAGTAGAAAAAATTATTCGAACACAAGGAGTAGTTAAGGGAGTGGTGGTGAATAATGAAAATCAATTTGCTGATATAGTAGTAAGCAATATGGATGTTTATTTTACTTATCAGCAGTTATTAGGAGATACTGCTAAAGCAGCTAAAGTATTAAAACAAGAAAGAAGCAGCAGCGCATTTATCTTTTATTGGGGTATTAATAAAAACTTTCCTCAGTTGGATTTGCATAATATCTTTTTTAGTAGCGAATATGAAAAGGAGTTTGAATCATTGTTTAAAACCAAACAACCGTTTGCCGATCCAACAGTTTACATTAATATAACTAGCAAACAAGAACCTTCTATCCAAGCCCCAAAGGGCAAAGAGAATTGGTTTGTAATGGTGAATGCGCCCGCTAATAAAGGGCAAGATTGGGAGTCTATTAAAGACTTCTATAAGACTGCGGTACTTAAAAAATTGGGTAATATATTGGGAGAAGAAATTGAACCACTCATTGAAGTGGAAGAAGTATTGTCCCCTGTTAGCATAGAATCTAAAACAGCTTCTTATATGGGTTCATTATATGGAACCAGCTCTAATAGCAAAACTGCAGCATTTATGCGACACCCTAATTTCAGCAATGCCACAAAAGGGTTGTATTTTGTAGGGGGGAGTGTTCATCCAGGAGGAGGAATTCCACTTTGTTTATCGAGCGCAGCCATTATGGCCAATTTGGTCGTTGAACAGCAAAATTTAAAGCATTAGCAACCATGTTATACGCAAGGCCACGAATACCACTGTTTTTAGCAATATTATTCCATTTTGTAGGTGTGATAGGTATTCTTTTTACTCCGTATAAAGATTGGTTTATCAATAATACTCCAATAACATTGGTTTTAATGGGGGTCCTTCTTGCAGCTAGTCAAGAGCGTTTAGAGAAAGGATTTATTGGATTTTTTTTATTGGCATTTGCAACAGGAATGGTCACTGAAATCATTGGGGTGAATACAGGGATTTTATTTGGCGACTACAATTATGGAACTGTTATGGGACCAAAGTTGATGGGTGTACCATTTTTAATAGGGATGAATTGGTTTGTGATTGTTTTTTGTTGTGGGTCTTTAATGCAACAATTGAATAAAGTAATGTTGGCCAAATACGAAGCACCAATACCGAGGGCCATTATCAAATGGTCGGTTGTGGTTGATGGTGCAGTGTTAGCCACTTTCTTTGATTGGTTAATGGAACCAGTTGCCATAAAATTAGGATTTTGGACATGGGAGGGAGGCACAATTCCCATGCTTAATTATGCTTGTTGGTTTGTGATTAGTGCCATTTTATTGGCTGTTCAACAACAAATGCGAATTAAAGCGCAAAACCATTTTGCCATACATTTGTTAATTATACAAGCGTTGTTTTTTCTATCACTTAGAATTTTCTTATAAGATGATTTATGTATTAGTAACCTTATTGGTATTTGTTGTAATGGAAGGGATTACTTGGCTAACCCACCGATATGTGATGCATGGATTTCTATGGTACTTGCACGAAGACCATCACCAGAAAGGCCCCGGATTTTGGGAAAAGAACGATGCATTTTTCGTGATTTTTGCCATACCCAGTTGGCTTTGTATCATGCTAGGCAGTATGAATCAAAATTATTGGGTTGTTAGCATAGGAGCAGGTATTGCATTATATGGCTTTGCTTATTTTTTGGTACACGAAATCATCATCCACCAACGCATTAAATTATTCACTCGTAGTAATAACCGATACATCAGAGCCATTAGATGGGCGCATAAAATGCACCACAAACATTTACATAAAGAAGAAGGCGAAAGTTTCGGCATGTTGATTGTTGCTAAAAAATACTGGGATAAAATCAGAAGAGATGAAAAGCTAAAAGCAGTTTAACTAGTTGAATAAACAATACGACTATATTATTGCAGGAGCTGGTTGCGCAGGCATGAGTTTATTGATGCGAATGGTTATTGATCCCTTCTTTGCTTCAAAAAAAATATTGGTATTAGATGCTGATGATAAGCAGCAAAATGACCGCACTTGGTGCTTTTGGGAAACCAAGCCCGATCTTTTTGAGTCCATTGTACATCACCAATGGACAAAACTCGATTTCTATTCAAATCATTATTCCTCGGAACTATCAATTGATCCTTATATCTACAAAATGATCAGGGGGCTTGATTTTTACAATTATGTAAAAACCAATGCATCGGCTTCTCCCAATATTGAATGGAGAAAAGCATCTGTAAAAAAATTGGTTGAATCGTCCAAATTTTTAGACCACAGTAATAAGTTAAGAAATAATGAAATAGCCGGAGTTGAATTAGTTGATGGTGAAATCATTTATGCTGAGTATGTATTTAGCAGCATTTTATTTGAACCCATCAAAGCAGCTGCTGATGAATATCATTTTTTACAACATTTTAAAGGATGGGAAATTAAAGCAGCCACTGATTGTTTTGATTCAAGTAAAGCAGTATTCATGGATTTCAGGGTAGGGCAAGAACAGGGGACTACCTTTATGTATGTATTGCCTACTTCTGCTAATACCGCATTAATTGAGTACACATTGTTTACTGAAAAGTTATTAGCCGATGATGATTATAATGCAGCGTTGAAAAAATACATTGCTGAACAATTACAAATCAATTATTACGAAATTTTGCACGAAGAAAAGGGGGTGATTCCTATGACCACTAAAAAATTCTCCTATGCAAAAGGAAGAAATATTTTTATCGGAATTGCAGGCGGACAAGCCAAAGCCAGCAGTGGTTATGCATTTAAGTTTATTCAAAAACGAACTACACAGTTAATAGAAGCCATTAAAAAAGGCAAAGACTTAACTTATGGCAAAACAATGAATGATTCAAAAGGACATTTGTACGATGCTGTTTTATTGCATGTTTTGCATCATCGTAAAATGCCTGGGGATGAAATTTTTGCTGCTATTTTTAAGGGGAATAAAGCCAGTAACGTATTGGCTTTTCTAGACAATGAAAGTAGTATTTTGACCGATTTAAAGATTATGAGCAGTGTGCCTACCGGCATTTTCTTGCCTGCTGCGCTAAAAGAATTACTGTAATTTTATACAATGGCAAACATTGTTACAATTACACTCAATCCTGCATTAGATAAAAGTATTTCGGTTCCCGAATTGGTTCCTGAAAAAAAATTACGGGCGATGTCTTCAAAAGTAGAACCAGGTGGTGGAGGCATCAATATTTCCAGGGCTTTGAAAAAATTAGGAGTAGCATCAGAAGCCATTATATTATCTGGAGGATATACCGGAAAAACATTAGAAGCTTTATTGGCCAAAGAACAAGTTGCTTTCACCGCTATTGCAACAGCTGGCGATACACGTGAAAATTTTGTGGTGTTTGATGAAGAAAAAAAATTGCAATATCGATTTGGAATGTCAGGAGAGTCGGTATCTGAACAAGAATTAGGATTGGTAATGCAAGCGATTGGTAATTGTGCACACGCAGATTATATTGTAGTGAGTGGAAGTTTGCCGCCAGGAACTTCAACAGCAGTTTTTCAAGAGATAGCTACCATTGCGGAACAGCTAAATGCTAAGTTGATAATAGATACTTCAGGTGATGGATTAAAAGCCGCGGTTAAAGAGGGCTTATATTTAATCAAGCCCAACTTGCGCGAACTGGCTTCTTTAGTGGGCAAAGATTGGATTGATATTTCAGACGTTATAGCAACCGCTCGACAAGTAATAGCAGCAGGCTCATGCAAAGCCATGGCCGTTTCAATGGGAGCAGAAGGGGCTATGTTGATTACAGCCACCGAACATTTCCAAGCTGTTGCACCAAAGGCACCGGTATTAAGCACCGTAGGGGCAGGGGATAGTATGGTAGCAGGAATGTTAGCAGCATTAACCAAAGGCTGGGGATGGGAACAGGTATTGCAATACGGCGTAGCTGCGGGTTCTGCAGCTACTTTGCACAAGGGAACAGAGCTTTGTTCTTTAGCAGATACCGAACGCATTTTTGCGCAGATCAAGCAGAATTAATTTGCTTCAATTACATTTGCAACAATTATTGGTTTCGTAGTACAATGGATAGTATAAGAGTTTCCGAAGCTCCAGATCCAGGTTCGATTCCTGGCGAGACCACAAACCCCCGCAGCGAAAGCTGCAGTCTTTTATTCGAGGCAGCGTCACACGCTTGCGTGTGAAAGCTGACGAGAATGAAAGACTAGGCTACCGAAGGTAGCCGTAAGGGGTTTGAGTAAGTTCAATACGGAGGGAAGTCGGTCGCAGACCGACAATCCTGGCGATGTGATACCGACAATCCTGGCAAAGTCAGGAAGACAATCCTGGCGACGCAAGACACACCCACCCCCTACAAATGATAAAAAAATCCTGCACCATACATTCAACCGCATTTGATAATTGTATAGCTTACAAAAGTTTAAAACGATTATAACTAAGCTGTATGAATGCATTGCAACAAACCGATTACTTGGTATTTCTATTCTATTTTATTCTAGTAGCAGGATATGGTATTTGGGTATACCGAAGAAAGAAAGCAAAGGAAGCCAGTTCTAAAGACTATTTTTTAGCGGAAGGATCATTAACCTGGTGGGCTATTGGGGCATCATTAATTGCATCTAATATTTCTACGGAGCAGTTCATAGGAATGAGTGGAAGCGGATTCAAAATGGGATTAGCCATAGCCAGTTACGAATGGATGGCATCGGTAACATTAATAGTGGTAGCCATTTTCTTCATGCCTGTTTATTTGAAGAACAAAATATTTACCATGCCGCAGTTTTTGCAGGTACGTTACAACGATACCGTAGCAATGATTATGGCAGTGTTTTGGTTATTATTATATGTATTTGTAAACCTTACTTCAATTTTATTCTTAGGAGCATTAGCCATTAGCAGTATCTCTGGAATCTCTTTCACCGTATGTATGCTAGCACTTGGTTTTTTTGCAGTACTGATTACATTAGGCGGAATGAAAGTAATAGGATACACCGATGTAATTCAAGTATTCTTTTTAATCTTGGGAGGATTGGCAGCAACTTATATAGCATTGAACTTGGTAGCAGAGCAAAACGGAACCAGTGGACTGCTCAATGGATTTGCAGTATTAAGAGAAAAAGCAGACGATCATTTTCATATGATCTTGAAGCCAGACAATCCAAGCTTTACCGATTTGCCGGGGCTTACTGTTTTGATTGGAGGATTATGGATTGCCAATTTAAATTATTGGGGATGTAACCAATATATTACCCAACGCGCTTTGGGAGCCGATTTAAAAACGGCCCGTAATGGATTATTATTTGCTGGTTTTTTAAAACTAATTATGCCTGTTATAGTAGTATTACCAGGTATTGCAGCTTATGTAATGCACCAGCAGGGATATTTTCAAACAGAGTTATTACAGGATGGAGAAATAAATCCGGATAGAGCATATCCCGTATTATTAAATTTATTACCTGTGGGATTAAAAGGGCTGTCTTTTGCAGCACTTACTGCGGCAGTAGTTGCTTCATTAGCAGGTAAAGCCAATAGTATTGCTACTATTTTTACATTAGATATTTACAAAAAGAAAATTAATACAGAAGCAGGAGAGCAAAAAATGGTAAACATTGGAAGAATTTCCATTGTTGCTGCAATGATTTTAGCAATGATAGTTGCGCCTTTTATGGGTATAGATAAAAAAGGGGGATTCCAATATATTCAAGAGTATACCGGCTTTGTTTCACCGGGCGTATTTGCCATGTTCTTCTTAGGATTCTTCTGGAAGAAAACCAGTTCTAATGCGGCATTGTTTGCAACTATTGGTGGATTTGTACTCTCTATCATTTTTAAGTTCATGCCAAATTACGTTGACCTTTCTTGGTTGGCTTCATCTGGATATGCTGTAGCTAATGCTGAGGGAGTATTTGAAATTCCATTCTTAGATAGAATGGGAATCGTATTCTTGATTTGTTTAGTAGGTATGTATTTTATTAGCATGAACGATATTAGAAGAGGAGTTCAAACCAATGGATTAGAAGTAGACAGAAGCATGTTTAAATTACATCCAGCCTTTGTAGTAGGGGTATTAATACTATTTGGAATTATTGCTGCATTGTATACTATACTTTGGTAATGAATTAACTACTTACCAAATGCTGCAATATTGGTACTGAAGATTTTAACAGCAATAGCAATCAGGATTACACCAAAGAATTTTCTTACGGCCAGTAATCCTGATTCGCCTAGTGCTCGTTCAATTACTTTAAGTAATCTTAAAGTAATATAAACCACTACCAAATTAATTAGAATACCAAATAAGATATACATTTCATCAAAGTTGGCTTTTAATGACATAATGGTAGTAAGGGTTCCAGAACCTGCAATAATGGGAAATGCAATGGGAACAACACTTCCACTTTTGGCGTTGTTGTCGCCTTTAAAAATTTCGTGGCCTAACACCATTTCAAGACCTAGTAAAAAAATTACGATTGATCCCCCAACAGCAAAAGATCGTATATCTAATCCAAGAATTTTAAGAAAGGGTTTGCCCGCAAATAAAAATAAAATCATTAAGGCTCCAGAAATCAATGTTACCTGTAAAGAGCGAATGCCTCCACCCATTTTTTCCTTTAAAGAAATAAGCAAGGGAATAGACCCTACAATATCAATTACCGCAAAAAGGGTAAAAGTAACTGTCAGCAGTTGATCTACTTGAAAATCCATGCGCTTGTTTTTTTAAAGATACAATTTTACTAAAGAGTAGGTCTATGCCATTCTTTACCTTGTCTAGAGTAATTATAGAGTAATTCGTGGGTCATACTATCTTCAGTTACATTAATTTTTACCACACAGCCATAGTGTAAGGTAAAAGCATCGAAAGAATCTTTTAAAGGGGTAGTAGTGATATGCGATAGAATACTTCTGAGCACACCGCCATGTGCAACAATGACCGCAGATTCTTGTTTTTCTACAATTTCTTTAAAGCGATTCACCACACGGTTGTGTAAGTCTACATAACTTTCTCCTTTTGGAACAGGTACATTCACAAAATCATCCATCCAAGGTTGTATCTCCTCTTTAGGAATATCGTTCCATGGAAGCAATTCCCATTGGCCACAATTGAGCTCCATTAAATCATCATGAATATCAATTTCCAATCCATCAAATAATGCATCGGCTAATTTTTTGCAACGTTGCAATGGGCTACTGTATACTTTTACACCGGCAGAAGGCAAATGCGGTTTTATGGCTTCCACTTCTTCTAAAAATGTTTCAGTAATATCTAAATCGGCTTGTCCGTAACAGATGCCTTTTTCTACTTTAGGGGTGGTATGTCTAATTAAATAAATTTCCATAAGAGTAAACATCCTAAATAAAACGCAATTTCACAAACCTGTTGTGTGGCACCCAGGCAATCTCCGGTGTATCCGCCAATCCATTTCATAAAATACCTGCCTGCAAATATTTGAACAAGATAAGCAGGCGCTTGAACCCAAAGAATAAAAGAAAATAACCAGCTTACAAAACCATAGCTAAACAACAAATGGTCTAGTTGGTCAATGGGGCTGTAAATTAAAATAAAAACGAGGCTAAGTGATAGTAAGGAGCCCAACGCCAACACACCCATTTCTAGTTTGGTTAAAATTCGATCTGCCAGTGGTTTAGATTTACTGGTATCTATGTCTTGCACATAAGGTAGTTTCTGCATTAAAGTGGTAGCCCAGAATCTACTATTGGCATGAGCAGCTATCAAGGTTACAGCAACTAATTCTATAGGAAAAAATTGCATTAATTCTAATAACAACAGAAACTTTAAAAACAGCATTAAAATTAATCCAACTACTCCATAAGTACCAAGTCTACTGTCTTTCATGATGGTTAGTATTTTTTCTTTGGTCCAACCTCCACCAAAAGCATCGCAGCAATCTGCAAAACCATCTTCATGAAAAGATCCGGTCAATAAAATAGTTGCAATCATTGAAAGTAAAATAGTAAGAGCAGGAGAAAAAAGTAGATTAGCCAACACTAATACAATAGCACCTACTATTCCAACCACCAATCCAACCCAACTAAAATACCTGGCGGATGCTTGTAAATGAGCTTGTTCAAATGGAATATTACCCACAGGAATGCGAGTAAAAAACATCAACGCAGTTTTAAATAGAAGCCACTGGTGTTTCATGTAATAGTTTGCATGAAGATAATTATTCTGTTGCAGTACTTACACCTGCTTGTTCAAATGAAGCCATTTGATTTAAAAAAGCAACAGCCGATTCAATTAATGGAATAGCTAGTGCCGCCCCCGTTCCTTCACCTAGTCTAAGGCCTATATTCAACAAGGGGTTTGCCTTTAAAAATTGTAACATTTTTGCATGGCCTTGTTCATCGCTACAATGCGCAAAAATGCAATTGTTCATTACCATAGGTTCTATTTGACACGCAACTAATAATGCAGCGGTTGCTATAAAACCATCTACTACAATGACCATTTTTTCTGCCGCTGCTGCTAGGTAAGCACCCACCATCATGGCAATTTCAAAACCGCCAACTGCACTTAATAACTTCAAAGGTTCGTTGCCAAGATGCTGCAATTGATGAAGCGCAACAACTTTTTCAAGGGTGTTTATTTTAGTAGATAATTGCTCGTCATTGGCCCCCGTTCCTCTACCCACACATTCTTGAATAGGAATACGGGTGATGGCATGCATAATTAAAGCAGCAGCAGAAGTATTCCCAATGCCCATTTCACCAAATCCAATGCAATTACAACCTCCTTGCGAAACTATTTTTACTAATTCTTTTCCTTTTTCAATACTACCCAGCACAAAATCGTTCGTCATTGCCAACGACAATAAATAATTAGACGTTCCCATCCCTTGTTTTGCATGAATAAAATCAGGTTGGTTTAAATGACTTAAATCTGCATTCACACCAGCATCTACCACCAATAATTTTAACTGATGCATTTGTGTAAATACATTAATGGCAGCCCCTCCTTTTAAAAAATTCAATACCATTTGAGCAGTTACCGATTGTGGATAAGGATTTACCAATCCGGTAGTAGCTATGCCATGATCAGCTGCAAAAACCATAATAGTGGGTCTTGCAATAAAAGGTTGTGTAGTTTGTTGAATTAAACCTACTTGTAATGCAATCTCTTCTAGCATACCCAATGCCCCCAAGGGTTTGGTTTTGCTATTGATTTTGTTTTGCAGCTGATCTTGAAGCATAGTGTGTTTTATAAGTGTAAACTAATACCCGTATTAATTAAGAATGGAATACTATTAAATCCCCTTAGGTCGGTAAATTTCTTACCGGTAATATTTTGAGCGTCAATAAACAGTTTTAGTTTCTCACTAAAACGATATTCTGCATAAGCTCCCAAAATAAAATATTCGGGTAACAATACATCGGCTCTTCTAAATCCACCAATATCTGATCTGCTCCCTACATATTTTCCAATAATAGAAATGGTTGCTTTTTCATGAGAATAATTTAAACTCATATTGCTTTGAAACCCAGGTCTCCTTAAGCCATAGATATAGCCAGTGTCCTTAAAATTCGTTCTGCTTTGAGTGGAATCAATCATGCTTAGGTAACTAAAATTCATATTCATTTGCAAACGATTGCTCAAACGAATACTGGTTTCGTATTCTACCCCAAAAGCAGTTTGCTTTATAAAATTATAATACTTGTTTCTTACATAATCGTAGTCTATTCCGTTATTGGTATTTCTATAAAAAGCCACAAACCTACTGGTAAAACCTGTGTAATGATGCGAGAAGCCTGCTTCAATAGTGGTACTGGTTTCTGCCTTTAAATCTCTTCTTCCGCTAAAGGAATCAAATAACTGAAACAATGAAGGTGTTTTAAATGCAGTGGCTACACTACCAAAAATCCTTAACTGCTCTGACACAGCAAAAGAAGGGTTAAAAGTAAATGTGCTGCTGTTACCGTAAATAGAGTGTTTGTTCAACCTAAATCCTGCATCTGCAAAAAACCCTTTCTGGTTATTGAATTGTAAGGAACTGTATACCGATGATTGATGAATTCCCGTGTCTTTAAAACCAGATTTAAAAGGACCAAAACTACTAACCGATTCATACTGGTTATTCATACTAGCAAAGCGGTACTCTACCCCTTGCAACAAAGACCAAGATTGATTTAATTTAATGGAGGCATACAATTCTGCAAACTGTGTTTTTCCAAAATATTTGTTGCGCTGATAAAAACTAAAAACTGCTTTGTCTGCACTATCTCTTTCGTATCCTCTGTTGGTTTGACTAAATTGGTAGTTGGCAGTAACTTGCAAGCCCTTTGTTTTGTATACCATACCAAAACCAGTATTCAATAAATTGTTTTTTAATAGATACTGTTTGTCGTCGTTAAAAACGCCCGCATCTATTCCTGCTTGGTATTGGCTATACATTCCAAAGCCTTTCAATAATAGTTGATTGTTCACTGCATACTGAACTGCAGCGCTGGTGCTGTTGCCTTTGTATCCATCTGCATCATAATTTCTATTACCAATAGTATCGGTAGCTGCACTAAATCCATCTGTTCTAATGCCCGCGTTGCGCAAACTATAAGTTAGTTTTTTATACTTACCATACACTTGAAGGTTGTTTTTAAAGCTGTTTAAATTACCGCCAGTAAGCGTTGCGTTTACATTGATGGCTTTGTTTACATTTTGCTTTACGGTTATAATATTAATTACACCTGCAACTGCATCACTACCATAAACGGTGCTTTGCGCGCCTCTACATACTTCAATTCTTTCTACATCATTAATAGAAAAAAGATTGAGGTCAAATTCATTTCCAATTTGCGAAGGATCATAAACAGGAATACCATCCATTAAAATCAAGGTTCTACCACTATTGGCCCCACGCATAAATACTGTTTGATTGGTGCCAGCATTGTTAAGGGCGCCATTAATAGTAATACCAACCGTTTCATTCAATACTTGACCCAATGATTTACCCGAACTTTTAGACAATTCAGCTTGTCCAATTACGGTAATCACTTTGCCCGTAGTACTTTGTTTTTGTTCCTGCTTATTGGCAGTTACTACTACTTCGTCTAGCACACTGGTGCGTAAACTGTCTTTTTGTGCATACAGGCCTGAACCTGAAAGCAAGGTTAGGAAGAGCGTTAATTTTTTGCTCATTGTCCATTTAATTTAAAGGTCAACAATGAGCTTCCAGGAAAATAAAAAAACGGCGAAAAATAAATTACTGCTGCAGCAGCACTTTAGATTCCATGCTTTTCACCCGAAAGCCGTGAATACTTGTTTGCTATTGGCAGGTCTTCTGGCTTCCCGCCTTTTGAATGTCCTTCCCATCCTTTTCAGAACAGTGGTTGTAGTGATTCAAAAGTTTGCCTAAATGGCGCGGGTTACAGCTACGGGGATAGCGCCGGAATTGCACCGACTTCCCTTTTAATCATCTGACTGAGGCAGATGAACCAGTAACGCAGCAAATGTATATATTTATCCTTATGAAAGGGAATCAACAATTAAATGTTTTTAGTTTCACCATGATTGTGGTGGGCTTAGTAATAGGGATGGGGATTTTTAGATCGGCTGCAACCAGCGCCCAGCATGCCATTGAGCCCTCTGTGTATTTTGCAGCATGGTTAATCGGAGGTTTTGTAGCCCTTTGTGGCGCATTAACTTATGCAGAAATAGGAAGTAGGTTTCCTGTAACAGGTGGATACTATAAAGTCTTTTCTTATGCCTATCATCCTAGTATTGCATTTGCCATCAACTGCATTATTTTAATTAGCAATGCTGCCAGTTTAAGTGTAGTAGCTATTATAGGAAGCGGATATATTGCTAAATTATTTCCTGGCACACCTTGGACAGATGTAGACAAAGCATTGTTAAGCGCAGGAGCCATTATTTTATTCTATATTATTAATTTAAGAGGGCTGAAAATGAGTTCTCGTGCACAGAATATTTTAATGGTTATCAAAATCAGTATGATTCTGGTGTTAATAGCTGCTTTATTTTTTCCATACGAAACCAGCACTGCTGCAGTGGCTGCTGATTTGGCTACGGCTCCAATCCCTCCAATTCCACCAACCCCTCAAATGAGTTGGATTCAAAGTTTGGGTTATAGTTTAATTGCAGTGTCATTTACCTATGGTGGTTACCAGCAGACCATTAATTTTGGAAGCGAAGTAAAAGATCCTGCACGCAATATTCCTAAAGGAATATTTTTTGGGATTGCCATTATTATTGGTTTGTATTTGCTGGTTAATTTTAGCTATTTCCAAATTGTAGGTTTTGAGCAAATGAAGGGGGAAAAAGAAATTGCATATGTGGTAATAGACAAAGTATTTGGTGCCAAGGGGGCTGCTATTTTTTCTTTCTTTTTATTCTTTGGTGTATTAGCTTATGTAAATGCGCTCTTGATGAGCAATCCAAGAGTCATGTATGCCATGAGCGATGAAGGAACAATTCCTAAAATTTTTTCTAAGCAAAACGAAAAGAATGGGGTATTGGTAGTATCGTTAACGGTGTTTACCCTTACTTGTTTGCTCATTTTATTTTTTGCCCAAACCTTTGATGCTATTTTAAATTTTACCATTTTTCTTGATTGTTTTGGAATGGTTGCTTCTAGTGCCACCATTTTTAAGTTGAGAAAACAAACCAAACATTTGGATGGTACGGGCATTTATAAAATGAAGCTCTTTCCTATATTGCCTTTAATCTTTATGGCCACTTATTGTTTTGTTGGGGTGAGCATAGCCATCCAAACACCCAATACCGCTATTATTGGCACTGCTGTACTAGCGGCATTTATGGCCATTTATTTCGTTACCCAACGTTTTAAAAAGCCGGCATAGTGCCATAAACTGCCTTTCATACTAATTTTAACACAAAACCATCCCTTTCCTTTCCGTCTGTCTAAATTCTGTGAAAGCCTCGCCGAATAACTTATTTTTGTTCTATGAGGAATTTACTATTACTAATGGTTGGTTGTTTTACGTTCACTGGGCAAATAGCGGCCCAGGGCTCAATAGACAAATGGAACCTTCAGCGTTGTGTAGAATACGCTGCAAAAAACAATATTTCGGTAAAGCAAGCCGATATACAAGCAAGATTGGCTGCCCTGGAAGTAGAGCGAACCAAATTGTCTCAATATCCGTCTGCAAGTGCAAGTACCAATTTGGGTACCCAGTTTGGTAGATCAATTGATCCTACCACCAACTTGTTTACCACTACACAGTTGTTATTTCAACAAGTGAACCTAAATGTGAATGCCACAGTTTTTAACTGGGGAGCATTAAAAGCCGATCGTCAAATTGCAGGATTTAATGCACAAGCTGCATTAACCGATATAGAAAGAATTACCAATGATGTATCATTAAGTATAGCCACTTTCTTTTTACAAGTAGTGGCTGCAAAGCAACAAATTGCAATTGCTGAAGTGCAAGTAGGCCAAACCCAATCTCAGTTAGGGTTTACCCGCAAGCGGGTGGAAGCGGGAGCGCTACCAGAGTTAAGTGCCGCAGAAATTGAGGCACAGCTTGCAAGAGATAGTACTGCATTGGTAAGTGCCAACGCAACTTTTCAGCAAGCAGTAATTCAGTTGAAAGCTGCCATCAATTTAGACATGTCTGTTTCATTTGATGTAGAAATACCAGCAGTAGATAATATACCATTGCAACCATTGGGTGAATTAGATCCGGCATTTTTATATCAATTGGCATTAAACAATCAACCTGCGCAAAAAGTAAGCGACCTAAGAATTAAGTCGGCGGAAGCTTCCATTAAGCGAGCCCGTTCTGCTTTTTATCCAACTATTTCTGCTTTTGGAGGAGTGGGATCCAACTTTGCAAATTCGGCAACAACTGTTACAGGTGCTAATATTATTGGTACTAGGCCTACTACTAGTTTTGTTACGGTAAATAACCAGAACTATCAAGTGTTTCAGCCAGATATTCAGTTGACTTCATCTAAAAGAAATTTCTTTCAGATGTGGAATGGATGGAGTGGTCAGTTAGAGCAAAACTTTAGGCAAAACTTTGGGTTAAACCTTCAGATACCCATTTTTAATGCTGGTTCAGCTAAGTTAGGATATGAACGATCTAAATTGAATTTAAGAACGGCGCAAGTTTCTAGACAACAAGCAGACTTAACATTACAGCAAAATATTTATCAAGCACATACCAATGCAATGGCTGCTATTCAACGTTTTCATGCAAGTGATAAATCGGTGGAAGCTTCACAAAAAGCTTACGATTACGCACGCAAGCGTTTTGAAGCGGGCTTATCTAATACGTTGGATTTAATTACCAATCAAAACAATTTATTAAGAGCTAAATTGGATAGATTAAATAATCAGTTTGATTATATTTTTAGAATTAAACTACTAGAATTTTACAAAGGTCAAGGCATTAAATTATAAAAAACAAATCATGAGTAAGAAGTTAATCTGGATTATTGTAGGCCTAGTAGTAATTATAGGCGTTATCATAGGCCTAAAGAAAGCAGGGGTAATAGGAAAAGAAGAAGGAATAAAAGTTACTGCCGAAGCAGTACAGCGCAGAACGATTATTGAAACGGTAAATGCGAGTGGTAAAGTATATCCTGAAATTGAAGTAAAAATTAGCCCCGACGTAAGCGGTGAAATTGTTGAATTAACAGTTGCTGAAGGAGATACAGTTAAAAGAGGACAAGTATTGGCTAGAATTTATGCAGATATATTAAATTCTCAAAGAGATCAAGTTGCTGCAGGAGTTAGCCAACAACAAGCACAGGTTTCTAATACTACCGCACAATCTGCTGCTATTAAAGCAACATTAGATCAAGCAGAAACACAATACAATCGTCAAAAGAAATTATTAGACGAAAAAGTAATCAGCCGATTAGAATTTGAACAAGCAGAACAAGCTGTTAAAAGTGCAAGAGCCAATTACAATGCTGCAATGGAAGGAATCAAAAGTGCTAAAGCAGGTGTTCAAAGTGTTCAAGCACAATTAAACAGAGCCAATAAAGATATTGGAAGAACATTAATTACGTCACCAATGGATGGTGTAATTAGCTTATTGGCCATTAAAAAAGGAGAGCGTGTTGCAGGTAATAGTTTTAACGTAGGTACCGAAATGATGCGGGTGGCCGATATGCGCAGTTTTGAAGTAAGGGTTGATGTTGGTGAGAATGATATACCTAAAGTTAAATTAGGCGATACTGCTATTGTAGAAGTAGATGCATATACCAGTAGAAAGTTTAAGGGCATTGTTTATAAAATTGCCAATCCAAGTACTGGTAATAATCTTACTGCCAATGCAAGTGCTGAGGTAACCAACTACAAAGTGCATATTCGTTTATTACAAGAAAGTTATAAAGACTTGGTTATTCCAGGTAGATCTTTCCCTTTCCGTCCGGGAATGACAGCCAGTGCAGATATACAAACGAAGAGTAAATACAATGTATTATCTGTTCCTTTAAATGCGGTTACTACTAGAGATAGCAAAGAAGATCAGAAAGAGAAAAAAGACGAAAAAAAACCAGCTGCTAAAGTAGCACAAGTGGAAAAGGCGGAACAAAAATCGGTGAGTGCTGATGATTCAATTGAAGAAGTGGTATTTATTTTACAGGCCGATAATAAAGTAAAGAAAGTAAAAGTAAAAACAGCCATTCAAGATTTGAATAATATAGAAATTACAGAGGGCGTAAAAGAGGGAGATAAAGTAATTACTGGGCCATACTCTATTGTAAGCAAAATGCTCAAAGATGGCAACTTGGTTACTGTAGTAGAAAAGGACAAACTTTTTGAAGAGAAGAAAAAAGACTAAAATTATTTCAATAATAATTCATCAATGGACGGCTAAATACCGTCCATTTGTTTTTCTGTATGTTTGCTGAATTAATAGCGATAAAACAGCCATATGCAGTTTGGAATTATTGGAGGTGGAAGCTGGGCTACTGCTTTAGCTAAAATTCTCACAGATAGCGGCAATACAATTCATTGGTTTATCCGAAATGAGGATAGTATTCATCATTTCAAAAAAAGAAGGCATAACCCGCATTACTTAAGTACCGCTTATTTTAATCCTGCGCAATTGAAATTGACTACTGATATTAATGCAGTAATTGAAGCGTCTGATATATTGGTTATAGCAGTTCCTTCTGCTTATGTGGAAGATGCATTGGAACAAGTGACTGCAGAAAAATGGAAGAATAAAAAAATTGTTTCTGCAGTAAAAGGAATTACTCCAACAAAGAACCAGTTATTGCATGAGTATTTAGCAGAAACAGTTCAATTTCCGTTGAAAGATTATTTTACATTATTAGGTCCTTGTCATGCCGAAGAAGTGGCAGCAGAAAAATTATCTTACCTCACATTTTCAGGAGCCGATGAGGCAGAAACAGCCGCTATTGCTGCATGCTTTAAAACCGAGTATATTAACACAGTAGTTAATACCGATGTGGTAGGGGTACAGTATGCAGCAGTCATGAAAAATATTTATGCGCTTGGTGCTGGTATTGCCCATGGCTTAGAATATGGAGACAATTTCCTGAGTGTATATATTGCCAATTGTGCCAACGAAATGGGAACGTTCCTAGAAAAGGTAGCACCGGGAACTTGTAAAGAAAAAAATTATACCGCCTCCGTTTACTTGGGAGACTTATTGGTAACCTGTTATTCTTTATTCAGTAGAAATCGCACTTTTGGCAATATGATGGGTAAGGGTTATTCAGTTAAATCGGCACAGCTTGAGCTGAATATGTTACCCGAAGGATACTTTGCCAGCAAGTGTATTTATAAAACAAATAATACCGTTTTGGTCAATATGCCAATAGCTAGTGCCATCTACGCAATTTTATGGGAGCAGCTGCCAGCAGAAGATGGGTTTAAACAAATTGAAAGTTTTTTGATTTAGATTTAAACAAAATTCTCCTAAATATGTATTAAATAAATAAACTATTTACAATGCCACAAACCTTGATTAGAAAAGTTAGAGAACAAAGAAATTATACCCAAGATTTTGTAGCAAAGCAAATGGGTATATCCCAAAACGCGTATAGTAAAATTGAGAATGGCTATACCCAACTTACAGTGAAGCATATTAAAGACCTTTCTAAAATTTTAGAAGTTTCTTTAATGGAATTGTTGAGAGACGACTTTGAAATACATAGGCCCAATCATATACATACTGAGAGCATTAATAAAGAGAATTTATTAATGGCCATCAAACAGATTTCCGACAAATTAGGTGAAAAGCACCCTCAGAAACATGATTTTTATCCAATTGTTATGACTTTATTACAAACTGTAGATACAACAGTAGACAATATTCACTAGTTCCCTATAGTTTATTCCTCTCTAAATAAATGAGCAGATATACCATCTGCCATAAACTTACCGTTATGGGAAAGGCTTAATTGACCATTAGCGTGAGTCAAAAGTCCCTCCTTAATATAGTGGGCTGCATCTAGTAAAATGGCATCAAAAATGGCATTGCCCGCAATTTCATTGATTCTATTTGCATTAATGCCTTCAATGGTTCTGAGTGCCGTCATAATGTATTCATTAATTTGTTGAACAACAGTTAATTCCTCTATTTCAAATGGCACTACGGCTTGGGCTAAAGATTGAATGTATAAAGCATTGTTACTGATATTCCACTGTCTGCTACGGCCGTTAAAAGAATGTGCCGCAGGTCCAATCCCTAAATAATGCTTGCCCAACCAATAGTTGGCATTGTGTATACTTCTTTTGCAAGGCAATGAAAAATTGGATATTTCATATTGTTCAAATCCAGCAGCAGCAGTCATTTCCTGTAAAATACTAAAATGAGCAGCCTGGTGTGCAGCATCTACATTTGGCAATTCTTGTTTATTAATTTTATGGGCTAGTGCTGTTTTGGGTTCTACTGTTAATGCATAACAAGATAAATGCGGAACCCCAGTGTTGATGGCAATTTGGAGATTCTGGATCCAATCTTCATTAGATAAACTGGGCCCACCATAAATTAAATCAATCGAAATATTTTGAATGCCTGCAGCCTGTGCCAATTCAATACAAGTCAATGCTTGATCAGCATTGTGTGCGCGTCCCATCCATTGTAGGTCTTCGTTTCTAAAAGACTGAATGCCAATACTCAAACGATTAACGCCCAATTCAATCCAATTCAATAATTGTTCGGTATCAATATCATCAGGGTTGGCTTCTAATGTTATTTCTGCATGAGGCAGTAAGTTGAAATGCAGCTTAACTGCTTCAAATATCTTAGTCAACGCTGCTTTCTTTAACAGAGATGGAGTGCCACCGCCCAAATACAAGGTTTCAATGGGCTCAGCTAAATAATTTTTTTGCAGTTGTATTTCATGTACAATGGCATCAACCACCTGATCAATCAATTGATGATTGGTAGAAAAATGAAAATTGCAATAGTTGCAAGCTTTTTTACAAAAAGGGATATGAATATAAATTCCGGCCATTTGCTATTTAAAAATTAAAATTAGCATTGTTCTGCTAACATGAACGTTTAATCATCACCATTCAATAATTTTGTTGTAATGCGAATGCGTATTTTTTTGATTGTAGTTTTTGCAACAATGGGGCTAATGGTTTCTGCACAGCAGGATTTGAGCCTCCTTATGAATGATACAGTCACTTATAAAAAGATTGCTGCACATCCGTATTTGCCATTGCACAAGCCAGCTATTTATATGTTGGTAGAGTATCGTGAAAAAGAGTCGAAAGATGCCCTTTTTTATACAATTGCTTTATTGGTGTTCATGTTAGGATTTATTAAGACCGCCTTCCCCAAGTATTTTCAAAATCTGTTCAAACTGTTTTTTCAAACCTCATTAAGGCAAAAACAAACAAAAGAACAGTTGGCTCAAGATAGTTTTGCTTCCTTGCTCATTAACCTGCTTTTTTTGCTTTCAACAGGATTGTTTATTACATTGATCATTCAATACAATCAATGGGCTAGTTTGCAATTTTGGTTGTTGTATGCTTATGTAACGGCTGTTTTGGGTATTATTTATTTAGGAAAATACTTATTTGTTTCCTTTGCAGGGTGGGTTTTTAACAATAGTGCATCAGCTGCTTCTTATTTATTTTTGGTTGCAGTGGTAAACCGAATCATGGGAGTGGTTTTGCTCCCTCTAACAGTTTTATTGGCTTTTGCAGACCCAACAATTGGGGCAATTGTTGCCACGATCTCTTTCGGTGTTGTAACATTGTTATTTATTTATCGGTATTTAGTATCCTTTGGCCTACTTAGGACCGATCTTCAGCTAAATCCTTTTCATTTTTTCCTTTACCTTTGCGCCGTGGAAATTTTACCAATGGCGCTGATTTATAAGCTTTTGGTAGAAAATATAGGCTGATATTTTACATTCGCAAAATACAAGATCAAGCAATGAGCAAAAACGGGTCTAAGCAAGAAGGAAATTCGAAGACAGCCAGAAAGATTCTAATTTCGCAGCCAAAGCCTGAGAGTGAAAGATCTCCTTACTTTGACCTAGAAAGAAAGCACAATGTTGAATTGGTATTTCATCCATTCATAGTGTTAGAAGGAATTCCTGCAAGAGATTTTCGCAAACAAAAAATTGATGTACAGCAATATACTGCCATCATTTTCACCAGCCGAAATGCAATCGATCATTTCTTTAGAATGAGCGAGGAATTAAAATTAAGTATTGCCCAGGATACCAAGTATTTCTGCATTACAGAAGCGGTTGCGCTCTATTTACAAAAATTTATTCTTTACAGAAAACGCAAAGTGTTTTATGGTGCCGATGGTACCAATAAAAGCATGTTAGACGTTATTAATAAGCACAAAGAGGCCGAGAAGTTTTTGTATGTATGCAGTGAGAACCAACAAGACAGTGAAATTTGTAGTTGGTTAAAGAATAATAAATGCGACTTTCAGCTGGCTTATATGTATCGCACCATTAGCAACGACATCAAGCCTGTTTTGCAAAAGAACGATTATGACATGATTTGCTTTTTCACCCCAAGCGGAGTAAAAAGCTTATTGGATAATTTTCCTGATTTCAAGCAAAATGGTACCGTTTTAACTGCATTTGGTGGAAATACCTCCAAAGCGGTAATAGAAGCCGGTTTTAATTTAGAAATTCAAGTGCCTAGCCCACAGCGTCCAAGTATGGTGGCAGCATTAGATCAATTTTTAGCCAAACCTGCTGTAAAAGCACCCAGCAAAACCGCTTCAAAAGCACCTAAAAAGGCAGCTAGCAAAGCAGCTACTAAAGCACCAGCCAAAAAAGCAGCGAAACCAACAAAATAATTGTTTAAGAAGAACCCCTCATTTGAGGGGTTTCTTTTTATCAATAGGCAACATTTGGCCTTTTTTTCCGTTCTAAACTATCTTTAGCAATTATGTAACAACTTTATAAGTAATTTGCTTTGGACAGGCCCTATGAACAAACCTATTTTACTAGAAATTAATTAGTTACTATTGATTGTAAATTTTACTTAAAAACCAATAAGACGAGGCACTTTTATTAGTACCAAGTCATTTGAAACATATATTTGCTCCTGTCAAAATCAATTGTGGTCATGAAAAGACATTTTTATTTGGTTATCACGGCGTTTTGTGCGTTAACGGTTACTTCGTGTAAGCTCTTCAAATCGAAGGGTGGAAAAGGATTGCCAGACGATGGCCAACTTCACGGAGTTGCCCCCAATGCAAAGCAGAATATGAATCCCCCAAGGAATATGGTTTACATACAACCTGGAACTTTCCATATGGGGCCTAGCGATGAAGACATCAGCTACCAATATACTACCAGAAACAGACAAGTGTCTATTCCTGGTTTTTGGATGGATGCCACTGAAATTACTAACAACGATTATCGCCAATTCGTTAACTGGGTGCGAGACTCACTTTCTTTCAAAATTCTATTTGGACAAGGAATTAATAAAGATGATGATACCATGGCAGTTGATTGGGCCAAGGTTAAAACCATTAAGTGGGATAGAAAAACGGTTGAGCAGTTAAATGAATTAAACCTTGCACCAGACAATCGTTTATACGGTAAGCCAGAAATTGATCCTGACAAATTGATTTATAGAATTGAATATTTTGACTTGGCTGAAGCTGCAAAAAGAGAAAATGCAGGACAACCTCGTAAAAATTTTATTGTAAAGCGCAATCAGAAAGTATACCCTGATACATTGGTATGGATGAGAGATTTCTCTTATTCCTATAACGAACCAATGACCAAAAGATATTTCTCTCATCCTTCATTTGGAAATTATCCAGTGGTAGGGGTTACTTGGAAGCAAGCAATGGCTTTTTGTAGCTGGAGAACGCATTATCAAAATGCCTACTTAGGTAAAAAGAATTTAGCATTCGATGGCGATTATCGTTTGCCTTCTGAAGCAGAGTGGGAATATGCTGCTCGTGGTGGAAGAACCAATTCAATGTTTCCTTGGGGTAACTATTATACCAGAAACAAAAAAGGTTGCTTATTGGCCAACTTTAAGCCAGGTAGAGGTAATTATGCTGAAGACGGAGGATTTTATACTGTTAAAGCCGATGCTTACTGGCCCAACGATTATGGTTTATATAATATGAGCGGAAATGTGGCAGAGTGGACGGGTTCTTATTTCTATGAAGGATCTTATAATTTCCTTTCAGATATGAGTCCAGATGTTCGTTATGATGCAAAAGATTCTGACCGTCCTCGTGAAAAACGTAAAGTAATTAGAGGTGGTTCTTGGAAAGACACTCAATACCAAATTCAAGTTAGTACGCGTAACTACGAATACCAAGACACGGCTAAATCATATATTGGTTTCCGTTGTGTGATTGATTTGGCTCCAAAAATGAAAAAATAAAAATAAACTACAAAAAATACAATTATGGCTTCAGGTGTTTCTCCTACAGTTAATCGCGCGGTAAACGTTGTTGTATCTCTTGGTGCAGCCGTGGTGATCTTTGGTGCAATGGCAAAAATACTTCACCTTTCTTGGGCAGACTGGGCATTAAAAATTGGTTTAACAACAGAGGCTTTGATATTTATTATCTATGCTATTTTGCCTCCTCCAGATATGGGTGCGCCAACTGTTGTTACAGATGCAGGTAATCCTGCTTTAAAAAGTATGGAGAAAATGTTGGCAGAAGCCGATATAACCCCTGCTAACTTAGGAAAGTTAAGCGAAGGTTTTAAAAAATTAGGAACCACTGTTGATAAAATGGGAGAAATCAGTGATGTAGTAAAATCTACTGGAGACTTTACTGCAAACTCAAAAGCAGCATCCACTGCATTGGGTTCTGTAGCTACTGCAGTTAATGGTGCCGTTCATTCTTTATCTAGTTTTGAAGCTGCTGCTGAAAGTAATAAGCAGTTTCATATGCAGGTTCAGGGCTTAACTAAAAACTTATCTTCTCTAAATACTATTTACGAATTAGAATTACAAGAGAGCAATAATCACCTTAAAGCATTGAATCAGTTTTATGGTAAATTATCTGCAGCTTCTGAGGCAATGAATAATACCGCTGAAGATGCAAACCGAGCAAAAGAACAAATTGCAGCATTAGCGAATAACCTTACCAAGTTGAATCAGGTTTATGGTAGTATGCTAACAGCAATGCAGGGCAGATAAGCTGAATAAGAAACTGAATTGATCAAACGTATTTAGATAAACAAAAGATAGTATGTCATTACCCAAGGAACCGCGGCAGAAGATGATTAACATGATGTATCTCGTGTTAACGGCTTTGCTTGCTTTGAACGTTTCTTCAGAAATATTGAATGCTTTTAAAACCGTAGACAAAAGCCTAATGACGGCTACAGGTGTTGCGGAGAAAAAGAATTCAGAAATTTTTAAATCGTTCCAGAAAAAAATTGAAGATCCTACTACCAGAGATAAGGCAGAAATTTGGTTGCCTAAAGCCCAAAAAGCAAAATCGCTTTCTGATGAAGTGTACAACTATATTGAATCTTTAAAAGCAGAATTAAAGAGAGAAGCGGGCCTTAAAATGGTGGATGGTAAAGAAGATTTTAAAGAAGATGATTTAGATGCGGCTACTCGTTTATTTGTATCGGCACCTCCATCTGGAAAAGGAAAAGGTAAAGAATTATTTGACAAGCTAGATAACTTTAAAAAACAATTATTAGCCATTGATCCTGAAATGGCTACTGCTATTGGCGCCAACTTGCCTCTGAGTTTACCTACAGTGAAAAATGAAAAAGACAAGGAAGAATGGGCCTATACTTTCTTTCATATGACACCAACAGTAGCTGGTATCACTATGTTGAGCAAGTTTCAAAACGATATTAAGAACAGTGAATCACAAGCGGTAGAATACTGTCACAAAGAAATTGGTGAAGTAGAATTGGTGTACGACCAGTTCCAAGCAATTGCAAACGCAAATGCCAGCTATGTAATGCCGGGCGAAGAAATCATTATTAATGCTGGTGTAGGTGCTTTTAATAGTGCTTCTCAACCTAAAGTGTCTGTAGATGGAGCAACAGCAACACCAACACCTGATGGCTCATTCGAGTACAAATTTAGGCCTTCTGGTAGTGGTTCTAAAAATGTGACCATTTCATTTGTTAAGCCTGATGGTACAACCGCCTCTGTTACCAAAGAAATTAAATATACCGTTGGCGTTCCTTCAGGTTTAGTAGTATCTACCGATAAAACCCGTGTGTTTTATCAGGGCTTAGAAAATCCATTAAGTGTTACTGGTGGAAGTGGAGATGAGAAAGTGAATGTATCTATTGATGGAGCTGGAATTGGATTCCGTAAAGCGGGTCCAGGTCAATATATTGTTACTGCTTCAGCTTTAGGTTCTGCTACAGTGAATGCAACTGATGGTAAGAATACCCAAAAAATTGTTATACCTATTAAGCGTGTTCCCAATCCATTGGCAACAGTGGGTGGTAAAGCAGGTGGACCAATTTTTGCAAATGTATTTAGGGTACAAAAAGGGGTAGCAGCAGAATTAAAAGACTTCGTGTTTGAAGGTGTAAAATATGAAGTTGTTTCTTTTACACTTATTTGTACAGGAAGAGGTTTTGAAGAAAGCGGATTCGGAATTGCCGAAGTAGCAGGAGCTTACTTTAATGCAGAAGCAAAAGCTTTATTAAATAAATGTCAAGCTGGATCAACCGTGGTGATTGACGAAATTAAAGTGAACGGTCCCGGTGGAACCAGATTATTGGATCAAAATATTTCATTTACTCTACAATAACTGTGCGTATGAAAAAGATTGTTTATTCAGGATTATTAATGACTACTGCCTTGGTAGTAGCAATGGGTGCAATGGCGCAGTCTAAATATAAAAAGCCTGCAACTACCACTACAAAGCCTGCGGCAAAAAAACCTGCAGCAAGCACGGCTAAAAAGCCCACTTCAAAATACGCAGCTGCAAAAAATAATATCAACCAAGTTAATCCAGCTGCCGACACTACTATTGTACCTGCTCAAGCTGTTACTGGAACATCAAGGTATAGAAATAGCAATAATACTGCCTTAGGAACAGGGACTACTACTACCACTAATCCTACTGCACCTGTTACGTTTAGTTTTGATACTACGGTTCAAGGTGGTTTTGATGCAAAACCTGAGGTTTCGTTAAGAAACAATTATGCTATGCTAAGAACACAAGTTAGAGATCGCAAGCCTTTAGAATACGAAGACCTACGCGAAGACGATGCGGTGTTTAGTCATTTTATTTGGAGAGAGATTGATGCAAGAGAAAAAATTAATCAATCGTTCATGTATCCAGGTAAAGATGATAATGGTGATCAGCGCTTTTTCTCTTTATTATTGAGTGCAATTAAAAATGATAGTGTTACTGCTTTTTCAGCAGACAATGATCGATTTACTACACCACTCACTACTTCTCAAGTAATGTCTATGGTAGGTGGTGCGTTAGATACAGTAGATGTGGTTGACCCTGCTACTGGTGCTGTTGAAAAAGTTATTACTAAGAAACCTAAGTTTAGTCCTGATTCAGTATATACTTTCCGAATTAAAGAGCAAATCATTTTTGACAAAGAAAGCAGCAGGATGTTTACGCGTATTTTAGGTATTGCCCCTATTGCTAAGCAAGTAGTTGCTGGTAAGTCTTTACCAAGGGTTTTATTCTGGGTTTATTATCCAGATATCAGGGCTTCTCTAACAAAATTTGATGTGTACAATCCAAAGAATATTGCCGCAAGAATGACTTGGGAAGAATTATTTGAAAGTCGTTTCTTCAGTAGTTATATCATCAAGAGTACCATTAATAACCCTGGAGATAAATCATTGAGCGCGTTTATTAAAGATCCTTTGTTCCGATTATTAGAAGGCGAGAATATCAAAACCAAAATCATGAACTATGAGCAAGATTTGTGGGCTTATTAAGTTTATTTAATAGCATTTGTTTGAACAAAAAGGGGCTAGAAGCCCCTTTTTGAATTAAAAAATCTTATTCACAGCAAATGGATAAAGTTTTTTTTATATTTTATGGAGGAAACTGTAATTTCACCTCGGTTTTTCATAGGATATTGGATTTTAAAAACGGGGCTGGATTTCTATCCTGGCCCTTTTTTATGCTTTCTCCTGAAAAAACTTGCACAGAATAGCTGCCCTATTAGCTCCAACCACCGTTGCCAATGCCTGTTCCGATTGTAGCTTAACATTTTTGACTGATTTAAAGTTGCGCAATAATTCGTCAATAGTTGCTTTGCCAATGCCAGGCACTTGTTCCAATTCATTTTTAAATGTGCCTTTAGAACGTTGGTTTCTATGAAATGTGATGCCAAAGCGATGCACTTCATCTCTTATTCTTCTAACTAATTTTAAAGAGTCGCTACTCATGGGTAGTTTAAATGATTCTGAATCTCCCGGAAAAAATATTTCTTCTTCATTTTTGGCCAAGCCAACCACCGTTGTTACACCCACTAAGTCTAGTTCTTTAAAAGCGTTCATTGCAGCGCTTAATTGCCCTTTTCCGCCATCTATGATTACTAATTGAGGAAAAGGCAGGTCTTCTTCTTTTAAGCGTTTATAGCGCCTATAAACCACTTCTTTCATGGTAGCAAAATCATTGATGCCTTCAACCGTTTTTACATTAAACCTGCGATAGTCGTTTTTGGCCGGAATACCGTTTTTAAAGCAAACCATTGCACTCACCGGATAAGCGCCTTGAAAATTAGAGTTATCAAAGCATTCTATATGAAGTGGCACTTCATTTAATTGCAAGTAATGCTGTAATTCGTACAATACCTTTTTTTGCTCATCATCCGTTTTGCCCTCCAATCGTAACATTTTTTTCTTTCTCAACTCTTCTTTATAGTAAGCCACGTTTTTTAAAGAGAGGTCTAATAGTTTTCTCTTATCACCTGCCTTGGGTATGGTAATGATAATAGAGGGGTCGGGATATTCAATAGGGAAGGGAACAATTAGTTCTTTTGCCATGCTATTAAATATGTTGCGCAACTCGCCTATTACCCAAATCAATACTTCTTCTTCAGTTTCTTCTAATTTAGTTTCAATAGGTACAGAGTGGGTTTGTACAATGGTTCCATTTTGAACCATCAAATAGTTTACATAGGCTTTGTTGTCGTCCTTGGCAATACTAAATACATCTATATTGTTTAAATGCTTGCTTACTACCACTGATGAAGATTGATAATTTTCTAAATGATCAATCTTTTTTCGAATCATTTCGGCTTTCTCAAACTCAAGCCCAGTAGCATATTGCTGCATTTCTTCTTTAAACTGCGCAATCACCGAGCCTAAGTTCCCTTTTAAAATATTGCGCATTTGTTGAATACCATTCTGGTAGTCTTCTAATGATTGCAGCCCTTCGCAAGGACCTTTACAATTGCCTAAATGGTATTCTAAACAAACTTTAAATTTTCCTGCTGCAATATTTTCTTTGCTTAAGTTGAGTTTGCAACTTCTTAATGGAATGTATTGTTTTACAAATTCAATTAGCTCTCTCACTTTTCCCGCAGATGTAAATGGTCCTATGTATTCTGAGCCATCATTTATTTTTCTGCGCGTTAAAAATATCCTAGGGAAAGCCTCGCGTTTTACTACAATATAAGGATAGGTTTTGTCGTCTTTTAATTCAATATTATACTTTGGCTTGTATTCTTTAATTAAAGCGTTCTCTAATAAAAAAGCATCTTGTTCAGAATCTACAATAGTGAATTCAATTTGATGAATTCGCTTGACCAGTTCATGTGTTTTATATCCAACAAAACTTTTACTAAAATAGGAGCTGACTCTTTTGCGTAAACTTTTTGCTTTTCCCACATACAAAAGTGTATGCTCTTTATCGAAGTATTTATAAATACCAGGTTGTAAAGGAATGGTATGGGCTATTTGTTGAAAAGCTTCTTGCGTCATTATTGTTCCTGGTTTTTCCAACTAATTTCCTTGCTATTACTTTCATTAAAGCCATTTTGTGTTCTCTTAGAACTGCTGATAACAAAATGTTTATTAGCTATCCAGCTGTATTGTTCGGTAATAGTAGTATCTCCAACTTGTTGAATTACTCGTATAAACAATCTTTTGGGTAAATTGGTTTGCTGGTTCAAAAGCAAGTCAATGCTTTTTATTGGAGCTTTAGTACTACTGTAATTGATGGTATAACTTTCAGTGCCAAGGTCTTGAAAAATGGATTCATTAAATAAATATTTGTTGGCCATGAACCATTGAGCTTGCTGTAGTATAACCGAAGCAGCCGATAGAAAATCGTCTTTGCTTATTTCATGTGAACTGGTATCTTTTAAAATAGATTTTTTTTCTACAATAGTAAAATTGCGTAGGTCTACATATTTCATTTCATCTGCAATAAAATTGGCAACTGGATAAAATTGAGCGGTGTCTGCTGCTACTTTATTGGCAGAAGTATTAGCTGTCTTGTTGTTATTACAAGCTACAATTCCACAACAGAAAAAACAAGGCAAACCAATACGAAGAAAAATAGTCATACAACAAAACTATCCAAAATAGCGCAATTAGCGTTGCTTAGTAAAGGCCAAGCGAATACCATAATCCATTAAGTACTCTTTAATTGGATAACGATTGGTGTAAGTAGGTAAATGTTGGTACCTAATTTGAGGACCTACCTGCCAAAGATTGGAGCCCGATTTAAAGTTAACGTGAATACCCGCACTGGTATTGATGTTCCACCTACGTACAAAATCATTGCCATCGGCATAGTTTTTAAAATCAGTAGAAAGTAAGAATACATTTGAGTTAAAAGAATAAGTGGGTTGTACTGTTGCTTCAGCACTAATACCAAACTGTTTCCCTTTAATAATATCCCACTGAACACCTACAGGTAATGCAACTTGATAACTTTTATTGTCTAATTGTTCTTGCCTATAGCCCCCTGAATTGTTGTAATTCGAGAACATGTTTAAGTTTTCTACACTTCCATTATTTATTAAAGAAACAGTGGCCAAACCAGTATTGGCCTTAAAAGTTTCAATATGGTATTGGCGAATATTAACTTGAATTCCTGTTTTAAATTTAAGTTTTGAATTGATATTGTATAGTGCTGCCAATCCTACTTCTAAACCCATTGCAGGGCGATGACGTACTACATCGTTTACTCCGGCTGTATAACTTAAAGCCAATGGTACGTTTTGGGCAGCTGCTATATTAGTTGGTTGTATAATTTCTTTAACCTGAGCATCAGACAAAGAGCGATAGCTGGTTGAAGGAGTTATATAAAACTGAAATCCTATGCGCTTATTAGGGATGGGCAAACTAAGAGCATTATTAATGGGCTGCGTTCGTTTTTCATCATTTAAATTAATGCTCAATGAAGTTTCTTCTGCAGATTTAGCCAATTGTACTTGTCCAATGCTAGCGAGAGTGGCAGAGCTCGAAATGGTTTCTGTTGCGTTTAATTTTAATGCCACTGGAAGCACTTCTTCATTTACTTCTATTTCTTTTTTTGCTTCATTATTTGCAATCAGTTCTTCATTTATTGTTGCTTCAGTTGTACTGCCATTAATGGTGGTATTGGCCATTTGCCATTCAGGATTGGCTAAAGTGGGAACAGTTGCAATAGGCTCTCTTAGCAGTGTTATGGTTTGCTCTGTTATTTGATTGGGTTCAATTGCTTGATAGTAAGCTTCTTTAGGAGCAGGGGCGTGCATGCGAGTTTCAACAGCTGGCTTGCTCACTTTATTAGTGGTAGTGGCAACAAATTTGAAACGATCTGCAGACGGGGCAATTAATAAAGTAGAAATAGTTAAACTAACAATTACCAGTAACGAAATAACGGTAAGTGCAGGCCAAGCAGGATTACCGTGCAATTGAGTGCGGATACTATTCCACGATTCATCTGCAGGATACATGCGATGGTCCTTCAGCTCTTCTTGTAAGAATTGCTCAAATTCGTTGTCTTGGTAATACTTACGATCCATATACTAAATGCTACTTCTTAAAAGCAGCCGCCCAATTGAAACGCTCTCTTGGTTGTTCTATAATTCTTTTCTTAATTAAAATTCCTTCTAACATCACTTTTGCTCTAGTGTACTGGCTTCTGCTGGTGCTTTCTTCTATATCGAGCATATCAGCAATCTCTTTATGGCTATACCCTTCCATTGCGTACAAGTTCAAAACTGTTCTATATCCTAAAGGCAGTTGTCTAATACACTCTATAATTTGTCTTGCCTGCATTACTGAAGGCATGGTTTCTTCTTTTACTTCTAAATAATCGGCCTGGTCAAGATCTATACTGTTGCTGAATTTTTTATTCTTCTTTAGAAAATTAATACAAGTATGAACAATGATTCTTCTTATCCAACCTTCAAATGCACCCTTGTTCTGAAATGTATGTATTTGCGTAAAGATTTTGATAAAGCCTTCTTGCAACATGTCCTCTGCATCTTCTCTGCTATTGCCGAATCTATAACATACGCTCAACATCTTAGGACTGTATCTATTGTACAGTTCCCGCTGTGCGGAGGGATCGTTATTTAAACAGCCTACCAGAATGGTTTGCTCGGTCATTTGGGGGTTTTATTTCCCTAAATATAAGACAATTTTAATGTTAAAAAGCTGCATAAAAGCTTTATTTAGCATCATTAGATTACCAATTCTGCATATGGATAACTCATTTACCCCACCACCCCTTACAGGTTTAACGCCCTATTCTGGTAGTTTTACCCAGGTTGAATTACAACATTTACTTAAGCGAACAATGTTTGGCGCCAGCAAGGACGACCTGACTTATTTTGGCGGAAAGTCCTTAGCGGTTGTGCTAAATGAATTACTGAATCCAATAACTACAGCCCCAGCTCCTCCTATAAAAGAATACACCACTTCCACTACTGCATCTGCCCCCGATACTGCTATTGCACAAGGCAATACCTGGGTTGGCAATTTAAACAATGATGGAACGGTGCAAAGTCAAAGAAGGGCTTCATTCAAAAAATGGTGGATGGGTTTAATGATTAACCAAGACCGGTCAATACTAGAAAAAATGACATTGTTTTGGCACAATCATTTTGCAACTGAATCTAATGACATTAGTAATGCACAATATGTTTATAGGCACCATCAGTTATTAAGAACCCATGCATTGGGAAATTTTAAAGTGCTTACAAGAGCTGTTACAGTAGATTCTGCCATGCTGGTTTATTTGAATGGACAACTCAATACCAGAACTGCACCCGATGAAAACTATGGTAGAGAATTGCAAGAATTATTTTGTTGTGGCAAGGGCCCAGACTCATTATATACAGAAGCCGATGTTAAAGCAGCAGCAAGGGTTTTAACGGGATGGAGGAATAACAATATCACTATGAATTCCTATTTTGATGCTACTAGACACGATACCAATCCAAAGGCTTTCTCTTCTTTTTATAATAACACTGTTATTGCAGGAAGAACGGGTGCTACAGCTGGAGATTTGGAGCTAGACGATATGTTGAATATGATTTTTAATGTGCAGGAAGTAGCTAAATATATTTGCAGACGCATTTACAGATGGTTTGTTTATTATGATATTGACGCATCGGTAGAAACCAATATTATCACACCGCTTGCCAATATTTTCAGAAACAATAATTATGAAATAAAACCAGTACTACAAGCATTACTACAAAGCGAACATTTTTTTGATACACTGTCTCGTGGATGTCAAATTAAAAGCCCAGTAGATTTAGTAGTGGGCATGTGTAGAGAATTTAACATCCAATTCCCCCCTTCCACCGATTTTGTAACCAACTATGCGCACTGGAATTATATGGTTACTTGGGCAAGTAATATGCAACAAAATATTGGCGATCCAACAGATGTAAGTGGATGGAAAGCCTATTACCAAGAGCCACAGTTTTATCAAATATGGATCAATAGCGATACCCTCCCTAAACGCAATCAGTTTACCGATACTATGATTGTGAATGGATATAGTTTTGGTGGAAAACGAATTCAAATAGACGGGTTCACATTCGTTAGAACCCTTAGCAATCCTGCCGATCCGAATGTTTTGATAAACGAATTAACTGCCCATCTATTTAGGGTAGATATTTCCGATGCATCAAAGGCGCAATTAAAAAGAGATATTCTGTTGAGCGGACAAAGCAGTGATCATTATTGGACCGATGCTTGGAATTTATATATAAGTACACCAAGTAATACAGCCAATACAACCACTGTTCGCAATAAAGTACGCGACCTAATCAAATATTTAATGAATCTGGCCGAATACCAACTCGCTTAAAACCACTTATATTTTAAAAAATACTGTACCAGCAGGTATATTGCTTCCCTCTTTGGTGAGTGGATTTTCGTTCAAGGTATTTGGTGCATCTTCTGTTTTTGCCGCAGCACTACAAATGCAAGCAGAAGAGAACGATCATATTTTAGTACTTATACAATTGAATGGAGGCAATGATGGATTAAATACGATTATTCCATTAGAAAATTTTGCGAATTATGCCAATGCCCGCCCCAATATTTTTATTCCAGAAAATAAAGTTCTAAAATTAACTGGCGTAGATAAAGCGGGATTGCATCCAGCCATGACTGGATTACAAAGTTTATATAACGATGGGAAGTTAAATATTATACAATCAGTAGGCTATCCGCAACCGAGCTTTTCCCATTTTAGGGCAACTGATATTTGGATGAGTGCAAGTGATTCAAATACCGTGGTAAACAGCGGATGGGCGGGCAGATACTTAGATTATCAGTATCCTAATTTTCCAACTGGATACCCCAATGCAAGTATGAAAGATCCATTGGCAATACAAATAGGATCGGCTACATCGCTTACTATGCAAGGGCCTTCGGTGAACATGGCCATGAGCATCACCAATACCAATAATTTCTACAACTTAATCAACGGAGTACAAGATCCAGCGCCAGCAACACCCGCTGGTAAAGAGTTAACTTATATAAGACAGATCACCCAACAAACGCAGCAGTATGCAACAGTCATAAAAGAAGCAGCTGCAAAAGTGCCCACACAATCTTCTTATCCAACCAATAATTCATTGGGCGATCAATTAAAAATTGTAGCCAGATTAATTAAGGGTGGATTACAAACTCGCGTTTACATGGTAAGTACTGGAGGGTTTGATACGCATGCATCTCAAGTAAATGCTGGCGATACTACAACTGGAAATCATGCAAATTTATTAACAAGAGTAAGCGATGCCATTGCAGCATTTCAAAAAGACATTGCATTTCTAGGTGTGGATGATAAAGTAGTAGGAATGACTTTCTCTGAGTTTGGAAGACGCATCAAGAGCAATGGCAGCAGCGGCACCGATCACGGCGCAGCCGCACCCGTATTTGTTTTTGGTAAACAAGTAATTGGAGGAGTTACGGGTAATACCCCCAATTTTGGCGCAAGTGTGGGAGTGGGCGACAACGTTCCATTTCAATACGATTTTAGATCGGTTTATTCTACACTATTGAGCAATTGGTTATGTGTAGATGACAACGATTTGCAACAAATTATGCTAAAGAATTACCAGAACCTACCATTGGTAAGTGGAGCAGCGTGTAAGAAGCCACAACCATTGGCAACAGAGCAATTGGTAAGCAATTATCCAAATCCATTTACATCCAGCACCGTCATCACATTCAAAACCGCAGGCGGACATACCTTAATTCAAATCATCGATACCAGTGGCAGGGTATTGGCGGTATTGACCGATAAAGAATACCCCGCAGGAACCTATACTGTCACATTCAATAGTGGATTTTTGCCAACAGGAGTCTATTATGCCCGCTTTCAAAACCTATCTGTACAGCAAGTGCGGCCTATGCTAAAAGTCAGGTAAAGTCCACCCCAAAAAATATTTTTGCAACAATGATGTAAAAATAAAATACCTCCCTATATTTGCAACATAGTAGCAAAAAATAGAAGGATATGAAATCAATTGTGTTGACTATGTTTTTTTTAGGGTCAATTACAGCCGCCGCTTTTGCCAGTGGCTCATTGAAAGGCAAAGTGACCGACGCGCAAACGGGCAAACCATTGGCGGGGGCATCTATTTATTTACATGATTTAAAAACAGGAACAGTAACAGGGGCCGATGGAAGTTATCAGACAGCCCAAATTCCTTCAGGAAAATATTTGCTTGAAGTAAGTTTTATGGGCTATGCTGCATTCTTAAAAACAATCGCCATTACACAAGCCCAAGTGTTAGATATTGCCTTAAAGCAATCGGTAGTAGAGCATGAAGCAGTAACCGTAACAGGTGTTGCATCTGCAGTAAGAATTTCGCAAAATCCACAAGCCATTTCCGTAGTAAGAAAAACTGATTTAATGCGTGGAAGTTCAACCAATATTATAGACGCGTTAAGCAAATTGGTTCCAGGAGTTGGTGCATTAAGTACTGGACCAGCCATTAGCAAACCCATCATAAGAGGATTGGGATACAATAGAGTCATCACAATTAACGATGGAGTACGACAAGAAGGACAACAATGGGGCGACGAGCACGGTATAGAAATTGATGAAGCCAGTGTACAAAGAGTAGAAGTATTGAAAGGGCCAGCATCATTATTATACGGATCAGATGGGATGGGCGGTGTAGTGAATATTATTACGAATGTACCAGTTGAACAGGGCCGCATTAGAGCCAATTACAATGTATCTACCAATAGTAATAATGGGTTAATTAGCAATAATTTTAATACAGCTGCACATTTTAAAAATGGATTCAATTACAATATGTATGGATCGTTTAAAACTGCGAAGGATTATCAAAATAAATACGATGGCAGAGTTTTAGGAAGCCGATTTAATGAGCGAAATTTTGGCGGATACATTGGTATCAATAAAAGATGGGGTTACAGTCATTTGATGGTTAGTAATTTTAACCAAAACCTTGGTTTAGTAGAAGGAGACAGGGATGATGGAACAGGAAAATTTATTTTGTTTGCAGGTTCAACGCTAGAAAGAATTGCCACTGATGCAGATTTGAATGAAAGAAAAACACAGACACCATCACAAGGCATTAATCATTTTAAAATTGCATTAGACAATAATATTGCACTCGGAACAGGCAGACTTCAATTTAATATTGGCTATCAAAGAAACCAAAGAAAAGAATTTGGAGATCCTGAAGCGCCTACTAGTCCTGAATTGTATTTTGATTTGCGCACCGTGAATTATAATCTTCAATACCATTTTGCCGATATGAATGGATGGAAAACCAGTATTGGAGTGAACGGAATGCAACAACAAAATCAAAATAAAGCAGACGAAGTGTTGATTCCCGAATACAAATTATTTGATGCAGGTGTATTTGTATACACGCGTAAAACATTCAATGATAAATTCACTTTAAGTGGAGGTATCAGAAGCGATTATAGAAAATTAAACAGTGAAGGATTTACTGAAGGAACAGAAGTAAAGTTTAATACTTTCAGCAAAACCTTTAGCAATATCAGTGGATCAGTTGGATTAAGTTACAATGCATCAGAAGCGGTAACATTAAAAGCAAATTTATCTAGAGGGTATAGAGCACCATCTGTATCTGAATTAGCCAGTAATGGTACCCATGAAGGAACGAATAGATACGAACATGGTGATCAAAATTTGCAAAATGAAACATCTATACAAGCGGATGCAGGTATTGAAGTGAATACCCAGCATTTCAGCTTTCAAGTAACCGCATTTTACAATAGCATCAGCAATTACATATTCTACTCTAAGTTGAACAGTGTGGCAGGTGGAGATTCTTTAGTGAATGTAGATGGAGAAGATATGATGGCGTTTCAGTTTAGACAAAATGGAGCAAAGTTATATGGCTTTGAAACCAAGATAGATATTCATCCACACCCATTAGATTGGTTGCACTTGGCAAGTACTTTCTCTTATGTAGCAGGAAAATTCAATACGCCTTATGAAGGAAACAACCGCTTGCCGTTTATACCACCAGCAAGATGGACAACAGAATTAAGAGGAGACTTTGCAAAAGCAGCCAACGGCGCATTAAGAAATTTTTATGTGAAGTTAGAGTTAGACAATATGTTTACACAGAACAGGGTATTCACTACTTATAATACAGAAACAGCTACACAAGGATTCTCCTTACTCAATTTTGGCATAGGTGCTGATATTCAAAGCAAGGGTAGAACTTTTGCTACCATTAACGCAGCCGTTAATAATATTACCGACGTGGCTTACCAAAATCATTTAAGCCGATTAAAATATACCGCAGACAATTTAGTAACAGGCCGTGCTGGCGTATTCAATATGGGACGAAATTTTACCCTACGAATGAATATTCCACTAGAGTGGAAATTGAAATAGGTTTTTGTTGGTTTGGTTTTACAAAAAGAAGAAAACGCACTCCTTGTGAAAGGGGTGCGTTGTTGTTTATTAGCGGAAAGGGCTTTCAAGAATCCAATTCAATCCATCGCTAAACACGATTAATGAAAAATTGGCATCAAAAGAAAATGCACCCCAACCAAAACCTGTTATAGTTTGGGCACTAGTTGTTAATATATTTGTTCTTATGTCTGTAGACGGGCTTGTTCTGTTTGCAATGACATAGCGTTGGCCAGCTCGAGTAGTTGCATCAGGTAAGGTAATTATAGCGGTACTACTAGTGACTTTCAAATAATAGTGATTGTCACCTAATGTAATATCTGCTGTAATTGGATCATAAGCAAATCTAGCACCTGTTCCTGTAATTCTACCTGTAGCAGTTAATGCGCCTGTTGCATTTACCAAAGTATTTGAAGTTCCTCCTAGAAGAATAGAGTTAATTGTATTATTTGTTGCAGCATCACCAATTGCAACACTTCCTTGATTAGAAGCAACTGATGACTTGCCTATTGCAATCGAGTTTTCACCTGATGCAGAAGCATTATTACCCATTGCTATTGCAGATGCATTAGTAGTTGATGCTGTTAAACCTATTGATATCGTATTTTGTTGATTTGTTGTTGCTGTATTTCCAATAACCACAGAATTAATATTAGTTGCTGATGAATTTCTTCCAATTGCAATTGAATTATCACCAGTTACATTTGAACTAATTCCTATTGATATTGCTTCAGACACACCTGCGCCTACATCAGCTCTATAACCAACTCCAACATTCCCATTATTTGTTGTACTCCTTAAAGCTTCCCATCCCACTGCTGTATTATTTGAGGTGGTTGTGTTAGCGCTAAGACTATTTTGACCAACTGCAGTATTTGAACTTCCCGATGTATTTGCTATTAAAGCAAAATGCCCTATACCGGTATTATTTGAACCTTCATTAGCAAATAAGGCGGATTTTCCAACTGCAGTATTATTTGAAGTTGTTGAATTCAAGTTTAATGCTGCATGTCCAATTGCAGTATTGCTTGAACCTGTTAAGTTTTTATTTAGTGTTCCTTGCCCAACTCCAGTATTATTACCTCCAGAAGTATTTAGAGATAATGATCCTTGACCTAATCCAGTATTATCATCACCAGTATTATTTGCAGCTAATGCAAAAGCACCTAATGCAGTATTTTGAAAACCAGATGTAGTATTAGCTTTTAAAGCATAAGTCCCAAATGCAGTATTAAAACTACCAGTTGTATTCGATGAGTTTGTTTCTAGGCCAAAGCTTGTATTTCCAACTAAATCATCATAATGAATTTGACCAGAGAACTTATCATTCACTCGAAATTTAAGAATGTTATTATCTGTTGTTCCAATGAAATTTGTAGATTCATTAATCCCAGCATTACCTATTAAATTCCATTGGCTTGAGGATGATCCTGCGGTCGCATTATTTGAAGAATACCATTGATTTACTGATGATGCATAAAATTCTAAACTTGTACCTGTAGGTATACTAGAATAAGCAGCGTTTTGAGGTAGACCATCAATAAATCCATTAATTGGTGGGTAAACTTTAATAGCATTTAAACCTCTATTCACAATTATAATTCTTCGACCAGCAGTACCATTTGGTAATGTTATTCCAGAGGGTGAAGTTGCAGTTGATGAAATTATATTCATATCATTTGTAATGGCACCTTGACCTTGGGCATCTGTTCCAGCTGAAACTGTTGTATTATTTGAAAAGTTTATTATTGGAGTAATTATTGTCTTGTTCGTGAGTATTTCTGTACCTGCAAGAGTTGCAAGAGTGCCTGTAGTTGGAAGAGTAACGTTTGTTGGAGCAGTAGAAGTTAGTGTTGTTGCAAACGCGCCAACAGTTGTTAAATCGCCAGCTGTAACTACGTTACCACCAAGAGTCATTGTTCTACCTGTATTTGCAACTCCAGTTCCACCGTTTGCCCCAAGAACAATACCAGTAACATTAGCAGCTGTTCCGGTTACGTTGCCCGTTACATTTCCAGTTAAGTTAGCGGTAATTGTTCCTGCAGAAAAATTTCCAGAGCCATCTCTTGAAACGATAGTATTAATATTATTCAAATTGGTTGCAGTAGTTGCTGAGTTAGCAACTTTGCCTCCAGTTGAAATGGTAGCAAGTTTACCATCTGTTATACTTCCAAATAACATTGCATCCGTTACTTTCAATGCGCCTATTGTAGTTACGCCCGAAGGACTGATTGTTACATCACCACTAACAGGAACTTGTGCAGCAATATTTGCTGCACTACCTACAATTATATTTCCTGAATTTAAAGATGATCCTAAAGTTGAAACACCTGAAATTAAATTAGTGCTCACCGATGTTAAACGCCCCTTAGCATCAACGGTAATGCGCGGTATTTCATTTGCACTACCATAGTCTCCAGCAGTCACACCACTATTCGCCAAAGTTGCTACCCCCGTTGTATTAGCTGATCCATCAAATGGATTTGAAGTATACGTTAAATCACCTGTTGTACTTATGGTTCTTGCATTTGCCCAAGCGCTTGCAGTGCTTGCATTTCCAGTAAGTGGTCCTACAAATGCACTTGATGTTATTGAAGTTAGACCCGACAACGAATTAGCAGTTGTTCCTAATGGAATATTCGTAGATCCCAAATTAATACTGCTATTGGCCAACTTAATATTCGTTACAATATTATCAGGAATATCTGCAGTTGTTAAAACTCTAAAACTGGGTAGCCCATTTGCCCCATTGGGTGCAACTAAAAACCTGTTTGAGATTTGGCTCCCCAATGCATCAATCACATTATTGCCTGTGATACTTATTGTTCCACTTGTATTAGTAATATTTGCTCCTGGAATAATTCCACCTAATGTTGTTGCAGTAGCTGCAGGTAATGTGTAAGTATAATTCGGAATATTCAACACATTCGCGCTCAAAGTGGCGGCACCACTGGTTCCTGTTGTAGTTAAGCTGCTGATTCGGTTTGTATAAGCCGCATTAAAATTGGTATAATCGATGCTGCTCAATAATCCTCTTGCAAATACAGAAGCAGTAGGAATATTAAAACTATGTACCGATCCAACTGAACTGATATTAAAATCAACTCCTGTTGTGCCTGTTGCAAATGTTTGCGAACCTCCTAAGGTTAATGGCAATGTATTCAGTGTAACACTGTTATTGGTGAGTCCAATATTTCCATTATTGTAAGTAATATTCGTACCTGCACTTAATTGGTTTCTTACATCTGTTGTAAAATTACTGAGTGTGAGATCTCCCCTAAAATATTGCGCAGTTGATCCCAGTGGTATGGCGTTTTGTTTGTTGTTGAAAATATTCCAATCACCCACTGTTAATAATCCACTGGTAGTGGCAGTTGCCGTGGGAATAGCGTTGGCAATTACATTGGTTACAAGTCCTTTGTTATTCACAGTAATAGATGGAATCACAATATTTGTTCCATAAGTACCTACTGCGCTATTTACTGTTGCAAGTGTTAAAGGCAATACTGGTGCGGTTCTGCTACTTGTTGAAACGCCTATTGCATCTCCTGTTGCAGTTACTATGATGGGTTGGTTTTCGGTTAAGTAAATATTGTTATCTACTGATCCATCTGCTTTTAAAAACTGAGCTGCTATACCACCTGCTCTAATGATGCGAGCGGCAGTGATATCATTGTTGAATGTTTTATTTCCACCAATCGTTTGCGCGTTAGGGGTGATTAATCCTCTATTGGCAATGGATGCATCTGGAAAATTAAACGTATGGGTATTTTCTGCAGAAACAATATTGACATCAATACCATTGGTGCCTATTGCAAAATCTTGGGCATCTCCTAAATTTAAAATCAATCCATTTAAGGTAACTCTGCTATTCACTAATTTAATATTTGCAATGGTATTGTCTTGAATTTTTGCATTGGTAACTGCTTGGTCTGCAAGCTTTGGTGTAGTAACGTTTAGGTCTGCAATTTTAGGCGTAGTGATGGCTTGATTGGCAATTTTTCCAGTGGTTACTGCTAGTGGTGCAATGATGGGATTGGGGTAGGTTGATCCCAATAAGTCTCCGCCTGCTGGGCCAACAGGGTAAGCTGCATTGGCAAACAATGCATAGGGCACTGCTTGTAATTGTGAAGTGCCTGCTTGAAAATAATTGGTACCTCCTTCAGGGTCAATCTCTACTTGTAAATATTTGTTGCCACTGATCCAATTAATAGATGCCATGCTTCCTAATACATTACTGGCGCCAGGGCTTCCAATAATAACGGTAAACAAACCGAATTGATTGGTTCTGATATTTCTTGATTCTGAATAAACAATGAATCCATTTGGAGATCCATCGCGAATACTCAGTCGAATGCCTACATCTCTAAATGTGAGTGCAACACCGTTGGCGTTTCTGGCAATTGCTTGGTAGTTCAGTTGCTGCGCTTCGGCCCGCATTATTGCAAACACTACCAACATCATCATAGTCACAAAAATTCTCTTACACATAATTCAATATTTACTTACCGTAATTTTAATATTTTAAACACCCCGTGTTTTTTCAGTTGACCCTTGCTGTATAGCGAAAGCATTAGGTAGTAGGGCCCAGATGCGTATTTACTAAAATCTATTTTCTGGTTTACTGGCAACGTTTTGTATTCAAATTCTCTAACTCCATGGGTATTACCAAGGAGGTCTATTACACGCAACACCACTCTACCTGTATCGTTACTGAATAAATCAAATTGTAATAATGTGCTAACGGGGTTTGGATAATATTTTACTTCCTCTTTATTCCATCCAAGAATAGGTACTGTTTGTAAATCCAATGGTACAAAAGGTTGTAGCACGCCTTGTGTAAGTAAATACATGCCACCATTAACTGAGAAAGTTTCAATCATGGTAGATTCTCCTACACTCCAGACCAAACTAAAATTGGGAATAGTGGGCGCACCTCTAAATACATAGTTGCCACCAGTGGAATTGAGGGTTCCAGGTTCTAACAGTTGTGCTTTTGCATTAAATGCCAGCATCAACAATACAGTCAATGTTACAATTCTCATAGCCGGGGAGGTACGAACAACCATATAAACGTTTATAAGGAAGATTTCGTATTACCAAGATAGAATTTATCTTACTGCTGCTGCCCCTGATTTTAAACGTTTTTAAACGATTCAATGTAGGTTTTAAACTACAAGTTTCTTTAGAAAAACCCTTTTACTTACGCCTGTTAGTACCGTTGCTTTTGATATGGTTAAAATATAAATTTGTAACTTGAACTATATGGACATAAGCATCAATACACCTGCACTTTTATTTCCGGCCATTAGTTTAATTATGTTGGCTTATACCAATCGCTTCTTGGCATTGGCTACTCGAGTAAGAAGTTTGCACAATGAATACAATAAAACGGATAACAATCCTGTAGTGCATGGTCAAATCAAGAATCTGCGTTTTAGAATAAAACTCATCAAGCAAATGCAAGCACTAGGGGTAATGGCATTTTTAAGCTGCATCATCTGTATGTATTTTATTTACATAGAATGGATGGTCATGAGTCATTGGGTTTTTGCCTTTAGTTTGCTCAGCTTCTCTTGCTCACTTGCATTATCCCTTTGGGAAATTCAATTAAGCACCAAAGCCCTCGAGCTAGAATTAAGTGATATGGAGGGATTAGAAGACCCTACCGTAATAGAATACATTAAGAGCAAGTTTGATAAAGACAAGGATTAAGACTCCTCTCTAAGCATAATCTCTAATAACTCAATATTCTCTTTGTCTATATAGTATTCAAAGAAACGCTTGTCTGCTTGGCTTCTGATATTGCAAACCAACTCTGTATCGCCATCTTGTAAGAAATTGAATTTTTCATTGATGCTTTTCATTACATCACTTCTTACTTTTTTCTGCAAGCCCACATTCTTGTCTTTGATACCTAATACATAATTGATCTCTGTAATTGTAGTGGTGCTGTTTTGCTTAGATTTTTCTAGTAATAAATTCAGCAATTGTTTTTCGGTTTCGTTGAATTTTATTTTTACTGATGGAGAAATAGGAATCTTATTAGCTGCATCTTCTAGTAGTTTTTTCCTTCTTTTTTGAATTTCTTTTCTTCCGGCGGCTCCACTAAAAAGCACAACCAGTATAATCCAAAAAGTAACAAATCCATTGTTCTTTTTCCAAACCTTGAAATTGGCTTTCTCAAATTTTGCAGTATCCACTTTTACCGAATCATATTGCCAAGTCTTACCATTTAAATAGTAAATAGTTTGGTTGTCATAATAAACAAGATGATCATTATTAATCCTTTCTAAGCTTTGTGCCAAACTGGGATCGGTATTTTCTTTAATGATATTTTCTTCAAAATTGATTTGATATACTTTGTGGTTAAAGCAAATGAGTTGACCAGAGTCGGTGGCCAGCACCCATTTTGTTTTTTGTAGTAGGTCAAAATAATCGGGATGGGTTTTGCCTAATTTTTTCCAAGTTTTGGTAGCTAGGCTTAAGCGGTAAACTTTTTTTACTATTTCGTCATCTTCACCACTCGATTTAACTCCTGAATTAATGATGGTTTGAAATGGGATATACAAATGCTCTGTATTGGTATTGAACCAAGTTAATTGACCTGATGTTCCAAGTTGGTTAACATAAGGCAAATGAATTTCCTGGTCTATAGGCTCTGCATCCCATTCTTGGTCTTTATGATTGTATTTTCTGAGTGTACCACTAGAGCGCCAGAATCCATATCCCCCAATATTGTATATCTCCTTTTGATGGGTAAATAGAAAAGCCTCAATATTATAATTATAGTTTTCGGTATCGTCAATTCGCTTAAAAGTTAAAACAGAATCAGTAGGATTTTCCAATTGGTATAAGAACCCAGACCCATTAAAATGGATAAAGAAATCTTGCCCACTTTTGAAAAATTGATAACGCCTTGTTTTCAAATGCTTGAATTGAGGCTTTATAAAATTAAATTCAGATGATCGTAATGGTTGAATCAGGTGTTTTTTACGAATCAAATCCGTAAAAAACGGAGAGTTCTTGAGTGTAAATACGCTATCAATATCCTCGGAAAACACGGAGCCTGTAACAAGTAACCCAAGTAGTAGTCCAAGCAGTTTTTTCATATACAAGCAGGAATTGGTCAAATTCTACTGCAAAATATAGGAAATAACCTATTTCTTTACTGGTTACTTAACCTTTTTTAAAGGGTAAACTGCCCAAATTCGTTTTTTTTGCGTCAGATTAATACAATCTAGCCAGCCACTGATTAGTGATATTTCCGGGGGGGGATTGCACTTTGAAGTGGCTGGATTTTTTCAGCCTAGACCAATCACTTACCCCTTCCTTTCCCCAATCTGCTGACGCCACATGGCGTAGTATAATCCTTTATCTGCTAATAACTCAGCATGGCTTCCGGTTTCTACCACTTTGCCTTTTTCTAATACATAAATGCGGTCGGCATGCATGATGGTACTTAACCGATGGGCAATCATGATGGTAATTTGCTCTTTTAAGGCAGAAATGGATCTTATCGTATTGGTAATTTCTTCTTCTGTAATACTATCTAAGGCAGATGTGGCTTCGTCAAAAATCAAGAGTTTGGGTTGTCTAATTAACGCACGGGCAATAGATAATCGTTGTTTTTCTCCGCCGCTTAATTTTAAGCCACTTTCGCCAATTAATGAATCAATACCATCGTTTGCCTTGGCCAATAAATTATCACAGCTGGCTTTATGTAATGCTGCTTTTATTTCTTCATCACTGGCATTGGGTGCCACAAATAATAAATTCTCTTTTAAAGTGCCTGCAAATAATTGGGTATCCTGCGTTACAAATCCTATTTGATTGCGGAGTTCTTCCATATCAATTTCATGGCCATGTATGCCATTGTAATCTACCGACCCCTCTTGGGTATGGTATAAACCAACTAATAATTTAACCAAGGTACTTTTACCTGCACCTGATGGTCCTACAAAGGCAATGGTTTCTCCTTTTTGTACCTGAAATGAAATACCATCCAAAGCATGAAAACTGGCGCTCTGGTGTTTAAAACGAATATCATTAAATGCCAAAGAGTGAATTGGCCCTATCGCTTTAGGACTGGCGGGTTTAGGTTCAGATGGTTTTTGCATCAACTTGTGAAAATTATTCAAGGATGCTTCTGCTTCGCGGTAACTTAAAATGATATTACCTATTTCTTGTAGTGGTCCAAAAATAAAGAAGGAGTAAAATGTTAATGTCATTACTTCTCCTGCTGTTAGCTTTCCTTGAAATACCAACCACAACAAAGTGAACATAATAATTTGTCGGAGCAAGTTTACAAATGTGCCTTGCACAAAACTTAAAGATCGAATGCTTTTTACTTTTCGTAATTCAAGGCCTAAAATTTTGTAAGTATTTTTATTGAGTCGATTAATTTCTTGTTCAGTTAATCCCAAACTCTTTACTAATTCTATATTGCGCAAACTCTCTGTGGTAGTGCCCGCTAGGGTAGTGGTCTCTTTTACTATATCTTTTTGAATGGCTTTAATGCGCTTACTTAAAAAGCTGGTAAGCAAAGAGAGAAACACAATCCCTACTGCATAAATGGGCATGATACTCCAATGCAAACGGAATGAATAAACAGAAATAAATACAATACCTACGAGTATACTAAAGAGTACATTAATAAATGCAATAATAAATTTTTCTGTATCGGTTCTCACTTTAGAAAGAATGGATAAAGTCTCTCCACTTCTTTGGTCTTCAAATTCTTGATAAGGCAACTGCATCGAATGCTTCAATCCATCCGTAAAAATTTTAGCACCAAATTTTTGAACAATAACATTGCTAAAATAATCTTGGAATGCTTTTGCAATTCTAGATACCATGGCAACGCTAATCAATATGCCTAAGAATCCCAATACCCCCCAAATAAATTCCGATTCAGTTCTTGTGCCCGTTGCAACAAATTGTTTTTGTTCATTAAAATAACCTGTTTGCAATGGATGCATACCATATTGGTCTAATAGCTTACCAAAAAAGTATGGATCGAGCATACTAAAACTCTGGTTGATGGCTGCCAATAGCAAGGCTAATCCAATCAACCATTTATAAGGTTTGAGGTATTGTAACAGTAATTTCATGGTAGGGGCAAAGTTACCATTTGAGGCATTATCCACCACTGTTAATAATAAGATGATATGGATTTGCGGTAATAAGGGCTTTTAGTTGGTAACTTCAGAAAACCCTATTTTATGCGTTGGAGAAAATTCAATGGAGAAAACATCGTATTATCTATTAAAGATGCGGTAGAAGAAGCCATCAAAAAAGAAACCGCAAAAGGCACTAAACTAAAAGTTTGTATTGGCACCGACAGCCAAGTTAAAGGAGAAGACACTGAGTTTGCAACAGTGATTGTATTCTTGCGCGAACACAGTGGTGGCTTTATGTACATCCACAACGAAAAAACCAAACAGCGGTATCATTTAAAAGAAAGAATGCTTACCGAAGTGGCCAAGAGCATTGAAATTGCCTACGAACTTTGCCCTTTGTTTATTGAGCACCAAATTGAAATGGAAGTACATGCCGACATTAATACCAATCCCATGTTTAAAAGCAATGATGCTTTGCGCGAAGCAATGGGATATATATTGGGAATGGGTTTTGCCTTCAAAGCCAAGCCAGATGCATTTGCCAGCAGTTGTTGTGCAGACAAAGCAGTGAACTAAAAAAACTCATTAAAAGTTCTGTAATAGTGCCCGCAATGATGCGGCTAACAGGGCTTGTTTTTTTACTTCAAATAATGGTGCTTTATCTTTTGGTAAGCGCATGGAATATTCTTTTCCCGCAGACAAAGCTTTTTCAAATCCGGGATTCCATTTATTAAACTGTTGTATGTCTAAGCTAAGCTCGTTGGCTATCACCAATGATTGATACCTGCCAGTAACTTTTATTTCTGTAGAATTGGCCAATTCTTCTGCGCTTAGTAATGAAGTATTTCCGTTTTGTGGAGTATTCTCTTTTTGGTATTTGGTTTCGGCAGCCGTCATAGTGGTCCAACCACCACCACCTTCCATCACATAATGGGTGGCAATAAATTTCTTTACATGGTTGCGTGTTTCTTCGGGTAAATGATATTGCAATTGCCAAAAATCTCTACTGCCTGTTTTTTTGATGGCTTGTCTAACCCTTCCTGCGCCTCCATTGTAGCCTGCTACCACTAAAAGCCAATCGTTAAACTGCGCAAATAATTCACGCATTATTTTTGCTGCAACATGGGTGCTCTTGTTGTAATCCATGCGCTCATCGGGGTTGCGTACACTTAAGCCAAAACGTTTTGCTTCAAAGTCCATGATTTGCCAAGGGCCTGCTGCACCTGCCCAGGATACAACTCCTGCGCCTAAATTACTTTCAATAACGCTGAGGTATTTCATTTCTTTAGGCACTCCATATTGCACCAATACTGCATCATACAAATCAAAATAGGGCTTACCCCATAACTTCATTTTTTCTAATGACTTGGTATGCTTACGCATGTATTCTTGCACAAAGGAAACCGCTCTGGGGTTCAGTTGTGCGGCGTAAGGCTTAGATGCATCAAACTTGTTTTTGAAGAGCGATTTAAAACCAAACTTATCGGTGGTGCTGTCTTTTTGTGCATGAGCACTAGTGTTTGGGAGCATGCATAATCCTACTAATATTGCTTGTATAAATAATTGCAATAGATTTTTTATAGATTGATTATAGCTGCAGTTTTTCATGATTTAAGCTCCATCAATTGAGCACTCAATTGCAATAGATTCATTTCATCAAAAGAACGCGTCATGAGTTGCAAACCAAATGGCATTCCATTGGGATGCGTAAACAAAGGAATGGAAATAGCAGGTATGCCCACCAAGTTCGGATACACTGTGTAAATATCTGCTAAGAACATTTCAATGGGATCATCTGATTTTACGCCAATCGTAAATGCAGTTGCTGGAACAGTAGGAGAGAGAATGGCATCGTATTCGCTGAAAATAGCGTCAGTTCGTTGTTTCAGCAGTTGACGAACTTGTTGCGCTTTGGTAAAATAGGCGTCAAAAAATCCTTCACTCAATACAAATGTGCCGAGTAAAATTCTTCTTTTAACTTCTTCACCAAAACCTTCTGAGCGAGAAGCTTTGTACATTTCGGTTAAATCAATTCCTTCTTTATTGGTTCTATGACCATAGCGTACGCCATCGTATCTAGATAAATTACTGGATGCTTCTGCAGTGGTTAATACATAATATGTGGGCACCACGTATTCGAGTAAATTAAAATCAATGGCTTCTACTGTATGCCCTGCTGCTTGCATACTTTTTATAAAGGCAAAACTTTGTTCTTGTATAGCTGCATCTAAAGAAGGATGATTCAATGCTTCTTTAAAATAGGCTAATCTGTATTTTTTTTTGGGTGCTTCAATTGCACTACTGTATTTTTCAACGGGCCGCTGAGAAACAGTGCTATCATATTCATCGGCACCCGCAATTACTTCTAATACCAATGCGGCATCTTCAACGGTGGTAGAAAAAATACCAATTTGATCAAAGGAAGATGCATAAGCAATCAACCCATACCTCGAGATTCTTCCGTAGCTGGGTTTAATTCCCACCACACCACAAAAATCTGCTGGCTGTCTTACCGATCCGCCTGTATCGCTTCCCAGGCTAATCATGCAGAGTCCTGCTTGCACAGCAACTGCAGATCCCCCTGAAGAGCCTCCTGAAACTTTATTGGTATCAGCTGCATTGCGAACAGGGCCAAATGCAGAATTTTCATTGCTGCTGCCCATGGCAAATTCATCACAGTTTTGACGACCAATAATAATGGCTCCGGCGGCTAATAATTTTTCGGTAACTGTAGCGTTGTAAACGGACTCAAAATTGCCCAACATTTTTGAGCTGGCAGTAAGCGTATGGCCTTTATGGGCAATCACATCTTTTAGCCCCACTACTACACCGTGTAATGGACCTGTCAGCATACCATTGGCTGCTGCTGCATCTAACTGCTTTGCTCTTTCTACTGCTTCGGTTTCGTAAACTTCTAAAAACGCATTTAAGTGGGCATTTTCAGCGATGGCCTTAGTATAAAAAAGAACGGCCTCCACACAAGTGGTTTGGCCGTTTTGCAATGCTGTATGAAATGCTTTGATTGTAGTAAAACCAAACATTACGCGGTTGTGCTGTCTTTTTCTTTAATGCCTTCTTCTAATTCTTTCTTCACGTTATTCTTGGCGTCGTTAAATTCACGGATACCTTTACCAAGACCTCTCATGAACTCAGGAATTTTTCTTCCACCAAATAAAACTAGGACTACGATACCAATGATCAGTAATTCCTGAAAACCTAAACTTCCCATAGTATATTATTTAATGCCGTAAAGTTAAGGCAAAACTGTACCACAAACCCAATAAAAAAAGCGCCTCGATGATTCGGGACGCTTTTTTATATAATTTATCGTTCTACTAGAAACGTTTTTCTTTAATACGAGCACTTTTACCGCTTCTTTCACGTAGGTAAAACAACTTAGCACGACGTACTTTACCTTTTTTGTTCAAGATAACTGACTCAATATTTGGAGATTGGATGGGGAACAAACGCTCAACACCTACACCATCAGAGATTTTACGTACGGTAAATGAAGCAGTAGCTCCTACACCTTGTAGTTTAATAACATCTCCGCGGAAAGACTGGATACGCTCTTTACCACCCTCTACAATCTTATAGTTAACGGTAATATTATCACCAGCTTTGAAGCTAGGTAATTCTCTTTTCGTGGTCAATTGTTCGTGAACAAACTGTACTGCTGCCTGCATAACATTTATTTTTATCGGACGGCAAAGGTAATGGGAATATTTTAAAAAATGCAAATTTTCATGAATTTTCTATCGAGCTACGTTTACAGCCCTCTTTTCCCTAATTACCGTCACCCTAATTTGACCTGGATAGGTCATTTCTGTTTGTATTTTTTGTGCTATTTCAAAACTGAGTTTATCGCTGTCTACATCGCTTACTTTATCTGCCTCTACAATCACGCGTAACTCACGTCCTGCTTGAATTGCATAGGCTTTCTCTACCCCTTGGTAAGCCAAAGCCAGGTTCTCTAAATCTTTAATTCTTTGCAAGTATTGCTGCATAATTTCCCTTCTAGCACCTGGTCTTGCACCGCTGATGGCGTCACAAGCCTGAACAATAGGAGAAATCACGTACAACATTTCCATTTCGTCGTGGTGAGCCCCAATTGCGTTTACTACCGCAGGGTTTTCGCCATATTTTTCGGCCAATTTAGCCCCTAATAAGGCGTGGCTCAATTCGGTTTCTTCATCCGGAACCTTGCCTATATCGTGCAATAATCCCGCTCTCTTAGCCAGTTTAGGGTTCATACCTAACTCGGAGGCCATAATCCCACATAAATTGGCTGTTTCACGACTATGCATCAATAGGTTTTGGCCGTAAGAAGAACGGAAACGCATTTTACCTACAATTCTAATTAACTCTTTGTGTAATCCATGGATGCCCATTTCTATTACGGTGCGCTCTCCAATTTCCATTACCTGGTCTTCTAATTGACGACGGGTTTTTTCTACCACTTCTTCAATACGTGCTGGGTGAATACGTCCATCGGATACCAATCGCTGTAAACTCAAGCGGGCAATTTCTCTTCTAAGTGGATCAAAACTGCTGAGGATAATAGCTTCCGGCGTATCATCCACAATTAAATCAACTCCAGTAGCGGCTTCAATGGCACGGATATTACGACCTTCTCTACCAATGATTTGACCTTTTATTTCGTCGGTTTCTAAGTTGAATACGGTAACGGTATTCTCAATAGTATGCTCCGCAGCAGTTCGCTGTATAGACTGAATAACAATCTTACGGGCTTCTTTATTGGCCTTTTGCTTAGCGTCTTCAATAATTTCTTGTTGCAATGACAATGCCTGTGTGTGCGCTTCCTGCTTCAAGCTTTCAATTAACTGGGCTTTAGCGTCTTCAGCAGTTAAGCCAGCTACTTTTTCTAATCGGCGGATATGCTCTTCTTGGTGCTTCTCTAATTCTGTTCTTTTGATATTTACCAACTCAATCTGACGGTTCAAATTTTCCTTGATAGCATCGTTTTCTTTCACCTGCTTTTCAATGCTGGCTTCCTTTTGGTTGATGGTAATCTCTTTTTGTTTGATGCGATTTTCTATTTCCCCAATCTTGCGATTGCGTTCATTCACATCGCGCTCATACTCCGATTTTAATTGTACAAACCTTTCTTTTGCTTCTAATTGCTTCTCCTTTTTAATGGTTTCTGCTCTTAGTTCAGCTTCTTTTAAAATGGTTTGCGCCTGTAATTCGGCGTCTTCTACTTGTTTTTGGGTGTTTTTTGCAAAAATGACTTTACCCGCTACAACACCCGCTACTAGGGCTACTACAGCTGATATGATGGAAATAATTATTGGATCCATGTTCTTGGCAAGGGTTTAAAACGTTCACAATTCTATTTAGCAGATCAAATCTCATTTATATATAATAAGTAATTGACTTGCTACGAAGATAACAAGAAGATAGGAGATTTTTGAGTACAGCAATAAATTAGCTATTCTCTTCCAATGCTTTATCGATGGATTGAGCCAGTTCTTTAATCTGTTTGGAAGTTTCATCGGCCAGTAAAGCCAGTTTAGCATTGTCTTTTTGCTCGGTGGCAAACCAAAGCAATACCATGGCCAAGTAGTCTTGGGTGTCTTTGCCCGCAAAATCAGATTTGAATTGGGCTATTTTTTCGTTAATGGTTTGGGCTGTCTTGCGCACCATTTCTTCGTCTCCCGATTCAATTTTTAATCGGTAGTTCCGGTCGGCAACAACAATATTTACGGGTATTAATTCAGACATGGTATTAAGCGTGCAGCAACGCCAGGCATTTATCTATTTCTTTAAGGTAGGTATCTATTTGTTTTTGCAATTTGAGTTTTTCTTCGTGATCCCAGCTGCCTGAACTCATTCTGGCCGCTGCCAATTTTTGTTCCAATACACTTAAAGCAGCTGTATTACTCGCCTGCAACTGTTGAATATTGCTCAACTCTTTTTCTAATCGCTGGTTCTCTTTTTGAACCTGGCGATAAGCTTTCAACAATACTTGCAGTTTTTCTTGCAATTCAGTTATATGTTCATTCAACAGAGCCATAGTAGAAAATTAGGCGTTATTTTCTTATTTCAGCATTAATTTCCTTTTCAAAACACTTGATCAATTTATTCATCATTGAATCAATCTCATTATCAGTGAGTGTTTTGGTATCGTCGGAAAAAGTGAAATTCACCGCCATTGATTTTTTATCGGCACCGAGTTTATCACTTTCAAACACATCAAACAAGTTCATTTGTTGCAGCTTGTTTATTTTAAGCCCTTGCACTGCTTTTTCAATTTGCTCGAATCGAGTTTGTTTGTTTACTACCAATGCTAAGTCTCGTTGTACAGCTGGAAACTTATTGACTTCTTTGTACACCACTTTTATTTTCTGTACCGCTTTTACCAAATTGGCGAAAGGAAAATCAAGCACATAAACAGGCTGCTTTAAATCAAACTGATTCAATTTGTTTTTGCCTACCATCTGTAAGGTGCCTAGTAATTGCTTGTTCGCGTATATAGCAACGGTGTCGGCTGTTTCAGCTGATTCTTCCATGCTAATATGTTGTAAGCCACACCACTGTAATACAGCAGTAGCCAGTCCTTTCATGCTATAAAAATCTATAGGAGTTGTTTTATTTCTCCAACCTTGTTCTGCACTATTGCCTGTTGCAAAAATGCAAAAATGCTCTTCTTCCTTAAAGCCTTCGCCGTCTACTAAATAGGTTTTACCAAATTCAAATAATTGCAAATTGGTATTTCTTCTATTCACATTGTAAGCAATAGTTTCTAATCCACTCTCTAACATAGATGGGCGCATCACGTCTAATTCTGCACTCAAATTATTCATCATTTTAACCACATTGCCCGAATGAGCTTCGTCAAAATATTTACTATTCGTAATTGAATTGGTTAATATTTCTGTATACCCTTTACCAACTAAGAAATGAGCAATTTTTTCTTTTAAGTTTTCTTTGATGCCTAGTTTTTCTACAGAAGGGCTGATGCTGATCATGGTTGGAATTTCTACATTGTCTAAACCATCAATGCGTAAAATTTCTTCCACTAAATCGGCTGGAATGCTGATGTCTGGCTTGCTATAAGGTACTTCAACCATTAGCTCGTCTAATCCTTCTTTGGCTATTTCAAAACCCAATGAAGTTAAAATGCGCTTTACTTTATCGGCATGGTAATTCTTCCCACTTAATTTTTTCAGGTAATGATTTTTAATGGTTACCGTGGTCTTTGGTTTAGGATTCGGGTACACATCAATTAAATCACAAGAAATAGTTCCGCCTGCTACTTCTTTTATTAGCAATGCAGCGCGCTTTAGCACATTGGCTGTGTTTGAAATATCAATCCCCTTCTCAAAACGAGTAGCAGCATCGGTTCTTAACCCATGACGCATAGAAGTTTTGCGAATAGTGGTTGAATGAAAACAGGCACTTTCTAAGAAGATGGCAGTGGTTTCATTGTTTACACCACTCTTGCTTCCCCCAAAAACACCTGCAATACACATGCTTTCGCTGGCATTGCAAATCATCAAATCTTCTGCGTGTAAACTTCTTTCTTTATCGTCTAGTGTAATGAATTTAGTTCCTGTTGCCACATTCTTTACAATGATTTCATTACCAGTAATGGCTTTCAAATCGAAAGCGTGTAAGGGTTGGCCTGTTTCGTGTAAAATATAATTGGTAACGTCTACAATATTATTAATGCTTCTTACCCCAATAGCAGTCAACTTATTCACCAGCCATTCAGGGGAAGGAGCAACGGTAACACCTGAAATAGTTACTCCTGCATATCTTGGACAATCAGTTGAATTTTCTACAGTTACTTTTATAGGAGCGTCGTTGTTATCGGCTTTAAATCCATTGGCATAAGGTTGCTTAACGCGGGTTTCTTTTTGATGGTGCGTTAAGTAAGCAGCCACATCACGGGCAACGCCTAAATGACTCATGGCATCCATTCGATTAGGCGTAAGTCCAATTTCAAAAATATAATCTGAATAAGGTTTAAAGTATTCTGCAGCAGGGGTGCCTGGTGTTAAGTGGTTCGGCAATACCATAATACCATCGTGGCTGTAACCCAATCCCAATTCATCTTCTGCGCATATCATCCCCTGGCTTTCTTCGCCCCTAATTTTAGCGGCTTTCATGGTCATGGGTTCGCCTGTCATTGGATAGATGGTTGCTCCCACCGTTGCCACAGCTACTTTTTGCAATGCTGCTACATTGGCAGCGCCACAAACTACTTTCAATGGTACTTCTTTACCAATATTGATAGTAGTCAACTTTAGTTTATCTGCATTGGGGTGCTGCTCACAAGTCAATACCTCTCCAATTACCACGCCCGCTAATCCGCCCTTAATTTTCTCATATTGCTCCAAACTCTCTACTTCTAAACCAATAGAAGTAAGGATTTTAGACAATTGAGCAGGTTCTATTGCATCTGGTAAATATTCACAAAGCCAATTGTAACTGATAGTCATAGTATAGCGACGATGGTTAAAAATGCGAATTTAAGGTATTCGGCGTAAGTGAGCGAGATTGGGCTTTATGTACGATTTTTGCAAAATCATCAATCATTTCAAAATGAAGCAGGTAAACACTTTTTTTAAATCAATTCTCCTAGTGCTTATCATATTACTAGCTTTTCAACAAGCAAATGCTCAATCTAAAGAAACCATCACTAGACTAGCAGTATTGGAAGTTGATTCTGCTTATTTAACTGAGTACAAATCTTTTTTAAAAGAAGGCGTGGAGCAAGCACTAAAAAAAGAACCAGGGGTGCTAACCATTTATCCAATGTCTGAAGTTTCGCGACCCACTCATTTTACTATTTTGGAAGTATATGCCAGTAAAGCCGCATATGAATTGCACTTAAAAACACCTCATTTTTTAAAGTATAAAAATGGCACTTTGCATATGGTTAAATCGCTTCAATTAGTCAATGTTAACCCGCTAACTCCGCAGTTTACAATTAACCAAAAGCGAAAAAAATAAGAAACTTCCTCTTTATTTTTTTTGTTTTAAAATCAACCTAAGGGATGTGTCTTTGGTAAAATAAGCCCAAACCCAATTAATAAAAATGATGAGTTTGTTTCTTACGCTTAAAATGAGCATCAAGTGTAAGAACATCCAAACTAACCAAGCAAAATATCCTTTGAAATGGTAAAAGGGTAAATCTACTACTGCTTTGTTCCGACCAATGGTGGCCATAGATCCGAGGTCTGTATACTCAAATTCTTTTTGAGGAGTATTATTCGCTTGGCGCTTCAGATTTTTTGCCAAGTTCTTTGCTTGATTGATCGCTACATTGGCTAGTTGTGGGTGACCCTTTGGATACTTGGGAGTCGCCATTAAAGCAATATCTCCAATTGCATAAATATTTTGACATCCTTCAACTAAGTTGGTTCTGTTAACCGCTATTCTATTTCCTGGTTTCATGGCTGTTGAGGTCAGTCCAATTATTTTATTGCCAATCACCCCTGCTGCCCAAATAACTGTTTTTGATTGTAGGGTATTCCCATTACTTAATTCAAGCGTATGCCCATCATAATTTTTGACAAATGTTTCTGTAGTAATATGTACGCCCATTTCTTCTAAATACATTCTAGAAGTCTTTTTGGCTAAATCACTCATACTATTTAAAGTATGCTTGCTGCCCTCAATTAAATTGATATTGAATTGCGCAAAGTTGATTCCTGGATAATCTTTAGGTAGAATATTTTTTTTGATTTCGGCAAAAGCCCCTGCCAACTCTACACCTGTTGGCCCTGCGCCTACAATGGTTAAATTTAATAAAGCAGCTTTGTCTTTTTCTTCTGCAGAAATAATGTCTTCAAAGGTTTGAAGGATATGATTTCGAATTTCTATTGCATCATTAGTTGTTTTCAAAGTAAAACTGTGCTGCCTTATTGTTTCGTTCCCGAAAAAGTTGGTGGTACAGCCAACTGCAAGTACTAAAAAATCATAATGGAATACCCCAATTGAAGTTTCAATTGTATTAGCTGAACTATTTATTGAAAGTAGTTCTGCTAAACGGATTTGAAGGTTTTTCTTGTATTTAAAAATATTTCTTAAAGGGAAGGAAATGCTTGCTGGTTCTAACTGGGAAGCTGCTACCTGATAAAATAGTGGTTGAAATTGATGGTGATTAATTTTATCAATTAATAATATATCAAATAGCTTCTTATCTAAATTTTTAATGAGTTGTACTCCTGCAAAACCACCCCCCACAACAATGATTTTCTTTTTTGTATTTAGTTCCAAAATGGATCGGTTGTATTGTCAATAAAGGATTCACTCGTATGTAATGCTTCTGTCATGGTAATTTGTTCTGGTGTTGCTTTTGCTTGAATTTGATTAAAAAGAATCCGCTCTTCAAATCGAATATGGTTTACCAAATCAATGGCTATTTGTTTTAATGCCATTTCTAAATTATCTGTTTCGTTAAAAAGTTGAGCAAGTTGTTGATGTTCTTGAATTGCTTTTTGTATTAAAATATTGTCATTACCTAATATGGGAAATACGTACTTTTCTTCCTCTTGAAAATGTCGTTTCAAATGTGCTGTATAAAACCAATCAGTATATTTTTTTATACGTTCAGCTGGTATTTTTTTAGAAAAACCTGTCTTTATTTTCCAGGCCAGTAGTAATCCATGGTGGTGTTCACGGCTTAATTTTTTTAAATATTCGGCACGATTAATTGGTTTTGCAGGAGATGCATTTTTTTCTAGCTTAGCTACAATTTTGGAAGTAGCCCCATCCGCATATATGCCATATGCATTTAATAGCGTTCCTTTCAAGTTGTGCTTTATAGAAGAAATGGCAAATACAATCATTTCGTCTGCAGGATCAGTATCTCCTTCAAAACGATAGGTTTCTACAATTTCAAACTCTTCGGGAGATAGCTGTGTCATTGTATTGGTGCATATTAAACAATCTGCATCTTCATGTATATTGAAGTCGTGTGTAAAGCCCCGCTTTGCTAAGTCGTTTAAGGCTTCACTTACTGTATCGTAATTGTATACTTGTATCATAGGTTATAAAGGTAGACTAAGTTTTAGCCATTTGTCTTTATACTTAGTTTATTCCCTTGAAACCAGCCCTATTTTTCTGAATTTTCTTTGTTAACCAAGGAATGTTAATTTCTCCAAATAATAGAGGAAAACTTTTGAAAATGGGGGATAAGCTTAGTACTTTGTGTGAATAGACGGGTAATTGCTGTGGATAAGCAGGGAATTAGCTGTGGAATAAATAGAGCCCAAAAAAATTTCCAGTACCAATTCCATACCATTATATTCGCTCCCCCTTACTCAGCTGTTAACAATTCGGTAACACTGGTTTGGAGGAATCATCTGGAGTTTTTAAAAGAATAAGCAAAATTGAGCATGGAGATTACTAGTTTAAATAAAGACAGAAAAAGAAGAAAGCCAGCTATAGATCTAAGCACTATGGTATATGGTAAAGTACCCCCTCAAGCAAAGGAATTAGAGGAAGCTATTTTGGGTGCATTGATGTTAGAGAAAAGTGCTTTTGATACGGTATCGGAAATTATTAAGCCTGAGTGTTTTTATGTAGACGCACACCAATATATTTTCTTGGCTATGCAAAGCCTGCAACAAAAATCTATACCAATAGATATTTTGACGGTGGTGGAAGAATTGAAAATGCAGGAAAAATTAGATTTGATTGGGGGGCCTTATTTTGTTACCAAGCTCACCAACTCAGTAGTTTCTACTGCGAATATTGATGCCCATGCTCGTATAGTACTGCAAAAATTTATTCAACGTGAATTGATTAAAATTAGTGGTGAAATTATTGGAGATGCTTATGAAGAAGGTACAGATGTTTTTGATTTATTAGATGAATCAGAAACCAAGATGTTCAATATCACCAATAACTATTTAAAGAAAAACTTTGAAGACATTGGTGGGGTTTTAATTGAAGCCATTACTCGTATTGATGAACTCAGAACTAAAACAGACGAAATTTCTGGTGTGCCAAGTGGCTTTGCTTCATTAGATAGAGTAACCTATGGTTGGCAGCCTACCGATTTAATTATTTTGGCTGCGCGTCCATCAGTAGGTAAAACAGCTTTTGCCCTGAACCTCGCTCGTAATGCTGCTTTGCATCCAACTAAACCTGTAGGAGTTGGTTTCTTCTCCCTTGAAATGAGTGCTGCGCAATTGGTGCAGCGTATTTTAAGTGCGGAAAGTGAAATCAAAATGGAAAAAATTAGTCGTGGTAAATTGGAAGACTATGAGTACCAGCAATTGCATAGTAAAGGGATTAAGAAATTAGAGAATGCACCTTTGTATATTGATGATACGGCTGCCTTAAATATCTTTGAGTTTCGTGCAAAAGCCCGTAGAATGGTGAACAAGCACAATGTGGGTATTATCATTATTGACTATTTGCAATTGATGAGTGGAAGTAACGATAGAGGAGGCAATCGTGAGCAAGAAATCAGTAATATCTCTCGTAATTTAAAATCGCTGGCCAAGGAATTGAAAGTGCCTATTATTGCACTGAGTCAGTTAAGCCGTGCTGTCGAAACCAGAAAGGAAAGTAAAATGCCTCAGTTGAGTGACCTTCGTGAATCGGGAGCCATTGAACAAGATGCGGATATGGTAATGTTTATTTATCGTCCTGAATATTATGAAGTAAACAATAATGAAATGGGCGAAAGCATAAGCGGTGAAACCCATATTCGAATTGCCAAGCATAGAAATGGTTCTTTGGAAACCATTAAACTTCGTGCGAAATTAGAGATTCAGAAATTTGAAGATATGGAAGCAGAATCTGGTCCTAGTAATTGGAAATCAGTAGGCCCAACTGCCGCCTCTCAGGGAAATGGAGAAACAGCATTCTTTATTCAAAAAGGAAGTAAGATGAATAACTCTGCTGATTTTGATGAAGGCATAGACAATGATCAACCTTTCTAGTAAAATCCTTATGTCTATTCCTTTTTTTTACGAAGCACTATTGCCACCAAACCCAGGTTTGTTCACGCTTTCTGAGGAGTCTAGTAAGCACTGTAGTATTGTTTTGAGAATGAAAACAGGAACTACCATTGCATTAACCAATGGTCTTGGTTTAAAATGTTTAGGTGAAATAGTTACTGCTGATAAAAAAAAGACGGTTGTTCAATTGTCTGCTTTTGAACAAATGCCTTCACCCAATCCTCAAAACAGTATTGCTATTTCTTTTGTAAAAAATGCAGCTAGAATGGAATGGTTTCTAGAGAAAGCCACAGAAATTGGTATTAGTGCATTCTATCCTTTAATTGCAGACAGAACTGAGCGAACCCATTTTAAAAAAGAACGTTGGGAACAAATTTTGGTATCTGCTATGTTGCAAAGTCAACAAACGTATAAGCCTGTATTACACGACCCTATACAGTTTAAACAGCTGATTCAACAACCACTGAATGGCCAACTACTTTTAGCACATTGTGAGCCTGGCGAGAAAAAAGCCATTCAATCGATTGACCAGTCTGTAAATACTTTGTTACTCATTGGTCCAGAGGGAGATTTTACCCTAAGCGAAATTGAAATGGCCGCTAAAGTTGGGGCTACCATGATTGGTTTAGGAAATACTCGACTCAGAACTGAAACTGCTGGAATTGCAGCTGCTGTGCTTTTACAACATAGATAATCCTCTTACAATTTGTACCTTAGCAGCATGCGTAATCAGTTGGTATGTTATTTGGGTATTCTGGTATTTATTTCTTTTTCTTGTAATTCGGGTTCAGCAAAGAAAAAAATTACAAGAGATAGTACCATTACTCTAGCTACTTCCTATAATCCACTTTTTTTAGATAGCATTTCTTTGGTCCAATTTATTTCTACGAATAGTTGGGTGAAAGAATTTGAGCAACAGTTGGTTGATTTTTATACCGATCGAAACTTTGAATACGCTTGGTTCGATTCTACTGGACTATCTGAGCAGGCACACCATTTTTATAATTTGCAAAACGATCATATTACGCGTTTGTTGGATAGCAGTTTATTTAATAAACAGTTTCAACAGCTGTATCAGGTTTATGCAAACAAGCCTGCAAATGCCATTAGAGAAAATAAAGACGTTCTAAATACAGAACTACTTTTTACTGCACAATTTTTTAAATATGCAGCCAAAGTATACAAGGGAGCCGACATTAATTTAGCAGATTTAGGATGGTATATTCCTCGAAAAAAAGTGAATCTTCATGCACTACTTGATTCTGTAATAGAAAAGAAATCGAGCACACCCATTAATTATGCACCGGTGAGTTTGCAATATCCTAGAATGGAGCAATGGTTGTATCGTTTATTGGATATGCAAAAAAAAGAAGTCCTCGATTCTTTGCCTAATTTAAAAAAATCATTGAGAAGTGGTGATACTAGTGAACTAATTGGACGCATCAAAAAGCGATTAACTTTTTTGCAAACAGACCCTCTCACCAACAATAATATATATGATACCACCATGGTATTGGCTGTTAAAAAATTTCAGGAACGACATGGCATTGAAGTAGATGGCATTATTGGAAATAAAGTAATAGCCGATTTAAATATCCCTCTAAAGAAACGAGTAGAACAATTACTCATTAATATGGAGAGAGCCAGGTGGATGCCTCCACAACAAGACAGCACTTTTGTACTGGTCAATATTCCTGAGTTTAAGTTGAGGGTTTTTGAAAAAAGTAAAATTGCTTTGCAGATGAATGTGATTGTAGGTTCTTCCGCTAACAATACGGTCATCTTTAATGGCAACTTACAGTATGTAGTATTTAGTCCTTACTGGAATGTTCCAGAGAGCATTGTTCGCAACGAAATTTTACCTGCCATCAGAAGAAACCCTGGCTATATAGCCAAACACAATATGGAAATTACCAATGCCAATGGAAAGCTTCCTCAAGTAAGACAAAAGCCGGGTCCTAATAATGCTTTGGGTAGAGTAAAGTTTTTATTCCCTAATAATTTCAGTATTTATTTACACGATACACCTAATAGAAATTTGTTTACTCAAACTAATCGGGGATTGAGTCATGGCTGTATTAGGATAGCAGAACCAAAGAAATTTGCTGAATTTTTGTTGCGTGACCAACCTAATTATACTAGTAAATACATTGATAGTTTAATGTATTTAGAAAAAGAAAAATGGGTTACCTTAAAAAAGAAAATCCCCGTTTTTCTGGTGTATTTTACTGCATGGGTAGATCAATCGGGTGAGTTGCATTTTAGAAGAGATATTTACAAACACGATCAAAAAATGGCTGAAAAATTATTTCAAAAGTAAAGAGAAGGGTATGCAAATAGTAGAAGTAAACGAAGCAGAACTAGTCAAAGATTTTTTGGCAGTTAATGCAATCATGAATGGAGAGAATCCTTGCTATATCCGTGCTTTAGACAATGAAGTGAATGAAGTGTTTGATCCTTCAAAAAATAAAAATTTTAAATGGGGGCAAGCTAAGCGTTGGGTTGCCTATACAGATAATGGAGAGCTGGTTGGTAGAATTGCAGCTTTTACCAATGACAAATACCTTAATAAAGGAACTGATTTTAAAACAGGTGGAGTTGGATTCTTTGATAGCATCAATGATCAAGCAACTGCTAATTTATTGTTTGATACAGCCAAAGAGTGGTTAAGCTCAATGGGTATGGAAGCCATGGATGGTCCTATTAATTTTGGTGATCGAGATAAATGGTGGGGCTTAATGGTGGAGGGGTTTAATAAAGAACCCATGTATGGGATGTCATTTAATCCATCCTACTATGAAGCGTTGTTTGAAGGGTATGGTTTTAAGAATTACTACAATCAGTATTACTACTACATGAATGTAGACGATCCATTGCCTGAAAAATTTCCAGAACGGTATGCTAAGTTTAATGCTAAGCCAGATTATTCTGCCAAGCATGTAAAGCTGAGTGAACTAAATAAATATGCAGGTGATTTTGCAACTGTTTACAATGCAGCATGGGCACAACATGGGGAGGCAAAAGAAATTACCAAGGAACAGGTAATGAAGCTATTCAATAAAATGAAGCCCATCATGGATGAGCGAGTAGTTTGGTTTGCTTATTATAAAGAGGAGCCCATTGCCATGTTCATTAATATTCCCGATTTAAATCAATATTTCAAACATTTCAATGGACAGTTTGGACTCTTCCAAAAATTGCAATTATTATGGATGAAGTGGAGGGGCACCAATAAACGATTAACCGGATTGGCTTTTGGGGTTGTGCCAAAATACCAAGCATTGGGGGTAGACAGTTACTTAATCTATGCAGCAGGGTTACATCTACAAGGCAAAGGTTGGTATGAACAATATGAAATGGGTTGGGCGGGAGATTGGAACCCTAAAATGGTGAATATTTACAAAAGCCTTGGAGGAACGCAGAGCCGAAGAATGGTTACTTTCCGTTATATATTCAACGAAAAATATCCTTTTGAAAGGCATCCTGAGATGGATTATAAATAAGCTATATTGCAGCAATTTCTATGGATAATTTTATAGTATCAGCACGTAAGTATCGTCCCCAAAACTTTAATACAGTAGTGGGTCAACAACATATTACCACTACACTAAAGAATGCTATTCGCAATAATCAGTTGGCGCATGCATTTTTATTTTGCGGACCAAGAGGGGTGGGTAAAACAACCTGTGCCCGTATCTTGGCTAAAACCATTAACTGTACTAATCAAACTGCAGACGGCGAAGCCTGCAATACTTGTAATAGTTGTGTTTCTTTTGATGCAGGTACTTCCATGAATATTCATGAATTAGATGCGGCCAGTAATAACTCGGTGGATGATATTCGCGCATTGGTAGAACAAGTGAGATTTGCGCCACAAGCAGGAAAATACAAAGTATATATAGTAGATGAGGTTCATATGCTCAGTTCAAGTGCATTCAATGCATTTTTGAAAACATTAGAAGAACCACCTCCTTATGCCATTTTTATTTTAGCAACTACAGAGAAACATAAAATTTTACCGACCATTTTAAGTAGGTGTCAAATTTTTGATTTTAAAAGAATTACCAACAACGATACTGTTGAACACTTACAAGAAATTGTAGACAAAGAAAAAATTAATGCAGAGAAAGCTGCCCTGCAAGTTATTGCCCAAAAGAGTGAGGGCTGTATGCGAGACTCTTTGAGTATTCTTGATAAAATTGTCAGCTTTACCAATGGAACGGTAACTTATCAAAATACACTAGAGCATTTAAATATTTTAGATGAGGATTATTTTTTTCAACTGCTAGATTGTATGCAAAAGCAGGATATGGCAGGAGCAATGCTGCTATTTGATCAAATTAACCGCAAAGGATTCGAAGGTGACTTGGTATTGAATGGTTTTGCGGAATTTATTCGTAATCTGCTTGTATGTAAAGATGCTAAGTCGGCTTCTTTATTAGAAGTGGTAGAAGGAATGCAAGCAAAATATATTCAAGTTGCGCAGCAAACTTCGTTAAGCTATTTGTTAAGTGCTTTAAATATTTTAAACGACACTGAAGTCAATTATAAAATGGCACGCAATAAGCGATTACATGTTGAGCTTGCATTAATTAAGCTCAGTTTTTTGCAACAAGCCATTGAACTCACCACCGACAAGGGAACGGTTGTTAAAAAAAAACGAGTTGACGGACCTATTGCTTTTAAAACAAAAATGATTCAGTCGCTGGCGCCACCAGCTCCGCCTACATTACCTGGGCAAGCTGCTGTGAAGCCAAGCAGCAATCCAACTCAGCCTTCTGCCGCCCATTTGTCTAGCAGCACTCCAGAAGCCAAACTGTTTGTTGCGCAAACCGCTGCACCCACACCTGCACCTGTTGGTACAATTAAAACTGGGCCAAAGAAATCTTTATTAGAAGCACTTAAAGAGAAAGCGGGCAGTAATTATGAAATTGAGGAAGTTAAAGAAGCAATGCCATTAACCGAGGAAAGCCTGCGTGCTTTTTGGGATGCTTATATAGTTCAATTAGAACAACAATTAAAACATTCAGCAGTAGGCACATTTAGAATTGCCAGCCTAGAAATAGAAAGCGATATCCATTTTACCGTTCGCGTTTCAGCTGTTACTGCACAGAAATTTATTGAAAGTGAAAAAATGGTTTTGATAGATCAATTACAAACCCAGTTCAATAACAGGGCCATTAATTTTACCATTTTAGTAGAAGAGGGAGAGAAGGAAGACGTGCCATTGCATATGCGATTAAACAGCAAACAAAAATTTGAACGGATTGCTGAACAGTATCCATTGGTAAGAGAACTGCGCGATAAGCTGCGATTGGAGATTGATTATTGATCCTTATATTTATGTTCCAATAATCAATCTATGTTAAAGTCTTATTTCTTTATCCTTTTGGCATTATGCTCAGTTGGTGTATTTGCACAGCCTCATTTTTCTACACTTACTTTTGAAGAAGCTGCTAAAAAAGCTGATAAGGAAAAGAAATTAGTAATGCTGGTAATTACATCGGAAAAATGCGTTCAGTGTAATGACGTTGCCGAAGCAGGATTGGTGGCTGCAAAAAATAGTATAGATAGCAATTGTATTTTAATTCGGCAACCTCGTTTTCCAGTTGAGTTTAATGTAGCAAATTCTATTTATACAGTACCTAAAGATTTTTTTGGTATTATTTGGTTTGATGCACAGTTGAACATTTTACAAATATTACCTTCAAGCTCTACATTGGCGTATCCCTATATTCAAGGTATTCAACGTGCTATTGCAGAAATGCGTTCAAATACTGGTTCGTTTAAAGAATTGAAACAAAATTACTATAACAAAGTTGGTGATTTTGTAGTGATTCGTAAGCTTGTAGACAAAGTATTAAAGATTGGGTTTGAACCACATCCCGATCTTATTGACGAACTCACACAAAAAGCACCTGATGATTCAGCAACTGCTATTACTTTTCTTCAATATGTTTTGAGATGCGCACCTATTGTTGGTTCTATAGCACAAAAATTTGTAGAAAAGCAAAAAGATAATTACATGATAGCTTGGTATAATATGCCTTTGAGAGAACGTCAGGTCATTAATAGTAGAATTACCTTTAAGTCTATCAATAAAGCAATTGAAGATAAAAACCTCCCTTTTGCCTATCAAGTTGCTGCATTTAGACAAAATACTTTTACTACCGATAAACCTGAAGAAGGGCCTAAAGCCAATATGCAGCTAATGCTTACCTATTATAAAGGCGTTAATGATACTGTTAATTATATGCGTAATGTATTTTCTTTTTATGAACGCTACTTTATGAATATAAAGCCTGAAGATATTCGAAAAGAAGATTCATTGGCGCAAATAAAGTTGCTCAAAACTGCTGGTTCGGGAATTCCTCCTGAAATTTTTGCTCAAATTCCCGATAGCATTCGTATTAAATTAAATAAAAACCATCCTGTTCAAGGCGTACAACGTAATATGATACAATTTACACCCCGAGGACAATTTTATGCCAATGCGTTGAATGAAGGCGCATGGGATGTATATACTTTTTCTAAAAATCCTGCATACTTAAGTAAGGCCTTATTATTAGCTAAACGAGGATTAGAGTTTTTTGAATCAGCAGAATTGATAGATACTTATGCAAGGTTACTATATAGAACAGGCAATAAAGTGGAAGCCATTAATTGGGAAGAAAAAGCCATTAAACTAAGATCTACTATGCGTTTTTCTACTGCAGCATTTGAAACAGTATTGAATAAAATGAAACAGGGCGAAGTAAATATCGATTAAGGTTTTCTTTATTTATTTTTTATTACAAGTTGGGCATACAATAATGATCTGCTCGGCAAACTTGGGGCTGATACTGTGCTTCTTGCCATTTACTTCAATATCAATTTGATTATCGTAAGCTTGTTTTGCTTTTACCTTGATGGGTTGGTTAATAGATAGGCCTAATTTATCTACGTATTTTAAGAATTCTGCTGAATTATCTTTTACACCTACCATTTTACATTGATGCCCTACTAATTCTTCTATTAAGGTTTTACGGGGAAGAATACTGAGCTCGCCCTTTGCATTGGGAATAAGATCACCATGTGGATCTGCTGATGGATAGTTTAGAAACTGATCTAATTTATCAATTAATTTTTTGCTTTGTATATGTTCTAACTGCTCTGCAACTTCATGCACTTCGTCCCAGTTAAATGCTAACTTCTCGTGTAAAAAAGTTTCCCATAATCGGTGCTTTCTTACAATCTCAATAGCTCTTTTTTTACCCTCTTTGGTTAAAGAAGATTTACCATATCGTTCGTAATGAATAAGCTTTTTATCCTTCAGTTTCTTCAGCATATCGTTTACCGTAGCGGGCTTTACGCCTAAGTGGGTTGCAATTTCGTTGGTGCCAGCTTCTACTTTATCTGCCATTTCAATGGTCAACTTAAAAATCCCCTTTAGGTAATTCTCCTCCGTATAAGAAAGTACTTGCATGCCCTAAAAATAAGTGAAAATCTAAATAAAATTTGTTAGGCTAGTCTAACAATTATACTTTTACGTTCAGAAAGATGAAATTTTCGGCAATTATATCGGTCATATCATTGGTAATAGGCAACAGCTTTAGCACTTTGGCACAGCTGCCTACCGATACTTCTCGCTTGCTCAAACCCATGCAAGCAGAGTTGGCTGAAGTAGTAGTTACAGGCACTTTAAAAGAAGTGAAAAGAGTGGAAAGCCCAGTTCCTGTTGAAGTATATTCAGCTGCTTTCTTAAAGAAGAATCCTGCCTTTCATATTTTTGAAGGGCTACTCCATGTGAATGGAGTAAGGCCGCAAAGCAATTGTAATATTTGTAATACAGGCGAAATCAGAATCAATGGACTACCTGGTGCTTATACCATGGTATTAATTGATGGAATGCCCATAGTAAGTAGTTTATCTACCGTTTATGGTTTATCGGGTATACCTGCTTCCATGGTAGAAAGAATAGAAATAGTAAAAGGCCCAGCATCTACTTTGTATGGGAGTGAAGCCATTGGCGGATTAATTAATGTGATTACTAAAAAGACAGGAACAGCACCTCATATATCTGCAGATATGATGGCTACCACCTGGGGGGAAGTCAATACCGATTTAGGTTTTACTAATAATGTGGGGAGCAAAGCCACTGTGTTAACAGGCATTAATTATTTCAATTACAGTAATCCCATCGATAATAATAAAGATGGATTTACCGATTTGACTTTACAGCAACGCGTTTCTGTTTTCCAAAAATGGTCTATTCAACAAAAGCAAAACAGAACCTTGAATCTAGCTGCTAGATATTTTTATGAAGACCGTTGGGGCGGGCAAATGAATTGGAACAAGGGTTTCAGAGGAACAGATGCTGTTTACGGAGAAAGTATTTATACCAACCGTGTTGAATTATTAGGCAATTATCAGTTACCTACTACTGAAAAAATTAGTCTTGCTTTTTCGTTGAATCACCATCACCAAAACAGCATGTATGGCAATACTTTGTACATGGCCAAACAACAAGTAGGCTTTGCACAAATGGTCTGGGATAAAGCAATCGGCAAACACGATTTCTTATTAGGTACTGCATTGCGATATACCTATTACAATGACAATACCCCTGCAACAGGTTCAACAGATCGAGCAAAAATGGGAACAGCGCCGCAGCGAATTATTTTGCCAGGCATTTTTGCGCAAGATGAAATTAGTTTTAATCAACAACACAAATTATTAGTAGGACTTCGCTACGATTATAATTCGGCGCATGGAAATATTTTCACGCCGCGCATCGCTTATAAGTACACGATTAATAACCAACAGTTCCTTCGATTGAATATGGGAACCGGATTTAGAGTAGTGAATTTATTTACAGAAGACCATGCGGCATTATCAGGTGCTAGAAAAGTAGTATTGACTGAACAACTCAAACCAGAACAATCATTTAATATCAATTTAAATTATATCCATAAAATCTATGGAAAGGGCACAGCTGCCACAACCCTTGATTTTACTGCGTTCTATACGTATTTTAACAATCGAATTGTAGGTGATTTTGAAACAGATCCCAATCAAATTATTTACTCCAACTTAAATGGTCATGCCATAAGTAAAGGTGTTTCTGCCAATGCAGATATTGCATTGAACAATGGAATCAAATTAAATATTGGTGCAACTTATATGGATGTTGCTTTGCACAATAACCAACAAAAAGAACAGCAAATTTTAACAGAGCGTTTTTCTGGTACCTGGTCTTTGTCTTATCGCATACCTTCTATTCACTTAGACATTGATTATACAGGCAATGTTTACAGCCCCATGCGTTTGCCATTGTTAGGCCCGCTCGATCCACGGCAGCCTTACTCCCCCTGGTATAGTTTGCAAAATGTACAGTTTACTTTTCATTATTGGCATGGATTTGAATTGTATGGTGGTGTAAAAAATCTCTTGAACTTTTTACCCACTCGGTATAGCCCATTCTTGATTGCAAGGGCCAATGATCCATTTGATAAATCTGTGCAGTTCCAACCCGATGGGCAAGTGCAATCAACCCCAGACAACCCCTACGCACTCAGCTTTGATCCTACTTATATGTTTGCGCCCAACCAAGGCATTCGAGGTTTTTTAGGAATACGTTATACCATCAAATAAAGCCTTCGTATCTTTATTGCATGGAACAAGAACAAGCAATTGTAAAAGACGGTGTAGATATTTTGATTAAGCCATTGGGCCCCATTGTAATTACTTCTAAATCTTATATTCACAAGCCTGATGGTACAGTGGATGTAAAAGAGAAAGTATCGCTTTGTGGTTGCGGCATGTCTAAGAATAAACCTTATTGCGATGCTTCGCATAAGCAGTTGATTAAGGAGAACGAATAATGAAAAAAACATTGGTCCTTGGTGCGTCTGAAAACCCCGCCAGGTATAGTTTTGAAGCAGTTACGCGTTTGCGTAAACATGGGCATGAAGTAGTGGCTGTGGGAAGAAAATCCGCTGTGGTTGCAGGAGTGCAAATTGAAACAGAGACACCGGTAGTCAATGATATTGATACGGTTACTTTATACTTGAACCCTACTGCTCAAAAAGCCTATTACGATTTTATTTTGTCGCTCCATCCCAAGCGAATTATTTTTAATCCAGGTACCGAAAACGAGGAACTCGAAGAGCTTGCTCAACAAAACGGTATTGCTGCTATAGAAGCATGCACATTGGTGATGTTGAATACGGGTCAGTATTAATATTTTAAATCGAGTAAGGTAACTTTACCATCCATTGTAGCTGCTACTAATTCATTGGCATTGCTAAGGTTGATGGTATTTACCATAGAGTTATCAATTCGGTAACGCCATAATTTCTCTCGGGTATAAGGATCTATTCCATACACGATGCCATTCTTGGTGCCAAAATAAACTTTACCATCTTTTTCAATGGGCATATTAGGTACATGCTCATATCCAATTCCAAAATCTTTTTTCCAAGCCAATGTTTGCAATGTTCTTCCAGTTGGGAATACCGCAAATCCATCCGACATGGTTTTACAATACAACCATTTTCCATCAGCAGAAATACCAATTGATTCTCGTACACTTACTTCCTTGGTTCTCCATAAAGTATGGCCATTGTTTAAATCGATAGCAGTTAAAAAACGATCGGGAGCAACTATATATACAATATCATCTTGCACCACAGGAATACAAGAAGCGGGTGCAAAATTCCGCACCATTGAACCATTGTTCCATTTCCATGAAAGGCTACCTGTATAAGCATCTAAGGCATATAAGTGACGATCCCAAGAACCAAAAATAATTTTACCATTACTGAATACAGGGGCGCTTACCACTGGTCCGTCTAACTCCCCAAAACTCCAACGCTGTTTGCCAGTGGCAAGGTCGATGCACCTAAAATGATGATCACTTCCACCTATATATACTTTGTTGTCATGAATGAGTGGAGAGCCTAAAACAGCAGCTTCCGCTTTGAATTGCCAAATGAGTTTTCCATTATTGCTATTTAAACAATAGATACTGCCATCACCTGAAGCAACTACTATTTTATTTTGTGCTATGGCAGGGCTTGAATAAATAGCACCCTTTGTTTGATAGGACCATTTCTTTTTTCCGGTTGATTTTGAAATGGCATCAATACTGCCCAAACTATTTCCAAAAATGACTAAGCTGCTAGTTACAGCAGGTGTTGAAATTACATTGGCATCAGAGGCATATACCCAACGTGCTTTTACGGATGGAAAGCTATCGTTCATGGAATAATCAGGGCGATAAAATTTTTTGTTGGGGCTATAATCATTCTTGCTTAAGTCTATGCCTGTCCATGCTTTTTTAGTTTCAATACCAGGTGTGCGTTCTGCAAAAATCATAGAGTCTAATCGTACGTCTACCAAATTGTATCCGCCATAAGCCGCTTTGGCCCTGAGATTAGACCTGCCTACTACTGCTGGTAAATCTTCATACTGCATTCTTCTATTGGTATGCCAATGTCCATTTAATACGGCCAATGTGCGATGGTTCTTTAAACGATCTACTGCTTCATACCAGTTGTCTAAATCTTTATCCAACGGATAATGATTTAAAAAAACAACGGGTTGATTGGGTAGCAATTTTTTTAATTCTAGGTCTAACCAATTCACTGCATCACGCGGAATATGACCATCACTCATTCTAACATAAGGACCCGAAGCGCAACCAATAAATTGAATGCCATTGAAATTAAAACTGAATTTATCATAGCCGAAAATTTTTCCAAAACTCACTCCACCACTCTCACTCCAACCTGTATCATGATTGCCCGCTATGATATAATAAGGGACTTTTAATTCAGCTAGTATTTCTTTGGCTAATTTAATTTCTGCATCCGTTCCTAATTCGGTAATATCTCCAGTGAGCACTACAAATGCGATATCATTCATGCTATTGATATCAGCTACCGTTCTGCGTAAATCTTCTTCAGCACTTCCGTTAGGAGACCCAATATGTGTGTCTGAGATAAATGCAAAACGAAAAGGTTTCCATTGTGCACTTGCTTGCACCATTGCAATTAAAAAAATGAAGAATAGCCACCGTTTTTTCATGGGCGAAAGTTAGGTATAAACACGAATAATTATACCAGCTCAAATGCTGATTTTGTGTTATTAAAACAAGAACATGTTTGTTAAAGCATTTGGTAGTTCGGTGCAAGGGGTAGATGCCATCACCATTAGTATAGAAGTGAATGTAAGTATGGGCCAAGGATATGCAGTAGTGGGTTTGCCCGATAGTGCCGTGAGGGAGAGTTTGCACCGTACTGAAAGCGCCATTAAGAATATGGGCTTTCATATGCCAAGAACCAAAGTAATAGTGAACCTTGCACCTGCAGATATTCGCAAATCGGGTTCTGCTTTAGACTTGCCTATTGCATTAGGCATATTAGGCGCGAGTGAACAATTGGACCATGCAGAAAAACTAAAAGAATTTGTGGTCATGGGTGAGTTGGGTTTAGATGGAACAGTCAACGGCATCAAAGGTGCATTACCCATTGCCATACAAGCACGCAAAGAAGGATTCAGGGGATTGATAGTTCCTAAAGTAAATGCGAAGGAAGCCAGTATGGTGAATGGTATAGAAGTATATGGCGTGAATTCGTTGAAAGAATTGGTGGAGTTTTTTTCTTACGAGAAAATATTGAAGCAAGAAGAAATGGATATTCGAGATCATTTTTTTAATGACCGATTTTTATTCAATACCAACTTTAATGAAGTAAAAGGACAAGCTACCGCAAAGCGAGCAATGGAAATTGCAGCAGCAGGTGGACATAATATTATTTTAATCGGTCCGCCAGGTGCAGGTAAAACCATGTTGGCTAAAAGGTTGCCTTCCATCTTGCCGCCATTGAGTTTGGCAGAAGCATTAGAGACCACGAAAATTTATAGTGTGGCAGGTAAGCTTCAACACAACGCAGCATTAATTAGCCAGCGACCTTTTCGTTCGCCGCATCATACGCTTTCACATATTGCCATGGTAGGGGGTGGATCAAACCCGCAGCCTGGCGAGATTTCCTTGGCACACCATGGCGTACTTTTTTTAGACGAATTGCCCGAGTTTAATCGATCCGTATTAGAAGTGCTAAGACAACCATTAGAGGAACGAACCATCAGTATTGCCAGAACCAGGGTGTCACAAGAATTTCCTGCCAGCTTTATGTTAGTGGCTTCAATGAATCCATGCCCCTGTGGGTATTATAACCATGGTCAAAAAGAATGCACTTGTGAATCGGGTCAAGTGAATCGTTATTTAAACAAAGTGTCTGGCCCTTTATTGGATCGAATTGATTTGCATATCACTGTAGGGGCAATTGAATTTAATGATATGACTAAGGATACATTGGAAGAAGATTCATCCATTATTCGCGAAAGAGTCATCACTGCAAGAGCCATTCAAGCAGAACGGTACAAAGGGAAATCTGGTATTTATACCAATGCACAAATGACCACACAGCAATTGAGGAAATACTGTAAAATAGATCATGCAAATACTCATGAGTTAGAAAGCACCATGAAAAGCAATCATCTTAGTGCAAGGGCTTATGATCGAATTTTAAAAGTCAGTAGAACCATTGCAGATTTAGCAGGCAGCGAACAAATTAGTTTTGATCATTTTGCCGAAGCAGTTCGATATAGGTGCTTAGATAAAGAAGGGTGGGGAGAAAAAACGAAATCGAAAAGAAAATAAGATCTGCTCAAAAATGAATTTTGAAGCTTGCTTACATTAATTCCAATTTCACTTACTGCATCCAGACCAATTCGACTATCTCTATAATCACGCAAAGGAAGCGAAAATATATTTCGAGAAGCAACCATAAAAGCTATTTTCTCAATTAAATAGGCACCTTAAAATACCAATCATAATCGAGGCCAAATTGGTTCAGAAATTGCAGGTTGCACCTATCGTATTTGAGAATTAATATGATAGGAGTATTTAGCTGTTGATAAGTTTATGCAGACAGCAAAATAGTTTTGTATACTTTATTAGTTCATCTTAATCATAGTCAACATAAATTCAACACTATCTTTATCTAAATGTCTTTTTAATGCGTACTGAAAATGGGAAGCCTTCATATCAAATTAAAAGAGTAGAACAATTATTGAATAATAGACCAATAAGATAATTTAATTACCTAAACTATAGTCAAGTGCAATAATAAAAAAGTGCAGTTATTACTTGAACTTAGATTATGAATAATTGTCCAGTTTTTATTTTTTTACAATAGTCGGTTTTTTCGAGCGAAGGTCACAAAAAGTGGATAATATAATAAACATAGACCTCTTGAATCTTTGTATAACAAAATACCAACTGGATGGAAAAGGAACCTTATAAAATGACTGAATTCTAGATAAAAATTTCTGATATTCAAATCACTAAATTTTCGATTTTTTTTATTATGATAATACAGTGCATTTTTACAGTTATTGATCAATGTTTTTAAGAGTATTTTCAAATGCTACCCCAGATATTGTAAATGAATGAAATTGATCCTTTGTATTTGCACTAAATGTAACTTTTTTTGAGAAATAACCTGTGTCTTTTAAAGATATTTTATATTTAATTACAACGAAGTCTCCTTTAGCAATTAGAGTAGTATCATATCCTGTTGTAGTACAATTACACGAAGCGACTACTCTATTAATTTTTAAAGGCTTATTCCCTATATTCTGAATTTTTGCTTCCCCGTAGACAGTATCTTTAATTTCAATTTTACCAAGATCGATATTATCGAAATGAATTTCAGCTTTGTTTGAACAACTAGAACAATTAACAGTAACAATAATTATAAACATTTTAATTAAAGTTTTCATCATTAGAAATAATTTAAATATTCTGATTTCTTTTGTCAAGACAATAAGCTACTCACATCTTCCAATACAAGCTGATGAACCACCGATACCACAGTCAGTTTTATAGTTCGTTCCACATTCCTTTTCTATACATAATTTTCCCAAATCACAACTTATACTATAATAACAATAACAAGTGGCACCATCAAGCCCTACCTCTCCCACATTATTAACTTTTATTGTTCCATCTTGAGACTTTTTTTGCTTTATTTCGCTTTCTGTTGCTAATACATTAGTCAAATAAAATATTTTTTCATCAGACCACTTCAAAGCTTCCTTGACTTCCTCTGCCCACAAAATTGCAAAATTTTCAAATTTTTGACGCTCTTTTTCATTTGTGAATATTAAAGCGCTGTGTTTGCTTGTAAGCTTTGAATAGTATTCACGTTCTATTGGTGAAAGAGATTTCATTTCAAGTTCAAACTTTTCTTTCCACAATTTATACTTTTGGTCACCGCTTAAAAAATGGAGAATTGCCACAGCTGTATCAGCACGCATTTGACCTAAAGTTGCCCTATCAAAAGTGCTAACCATTACAGCATTTGCCTTAACATATTTATCTATTTCAGGATTACAGCTAAAACTTTTTGTTTCTTTCTTACATGATAGGATTAAAAGAGAAGATAGAAATAAAAACAAAAAGGTAAAAGCAGATTTAGAAGATTTTTGTTCCATAAATAGTTTTTCTTGAATATACATAATTTTTTCAATTATTTATATTATATTTTTTAAATATTTATCAAGTAAAATCTTTCCTATATGCACTTTGGACATTCCCGTTTTCAATTTATATAAAAATACAGGCGTTTCATTTTCTAGACGTGATGACAATTGTAGGAAACTCATCTCAGGTAGGCGATAATTTTTAAATAATTCTGACAAATGCGTTGATACAACAAAACAAGATGATTTATATGGCGCTAATTCAAAACAAAGTGTTTTCGAACACTCTATTGCATCTGAATAATTCGTTCCTCGGAACAATTCATCAAATATAGCGAAGCAACGTTTACCCTGCTTTAACTCATTCAAAAGCTCAACTACATTTTTAACCTCAACAAGAAAATAACTATCACCGCTTATAACATCATCTGTAACATTTAGATATATAAAGATGCCCTCATAATATGGCATCAAAACTCTTTGAGCCGGAACAGGTAATCCTCGATGCCCTAAGTAAACAATAAGACCAAGTGTGCGCAACAATGTCGATTTCCCCGACATATTAGGCCCAGTCAAAAAAGTTAAATTTAAGCCAGACTCGTACTTGAAATTATTAGTAACACAATCAGAAACAAGCGGATGATACATTTCTTCTATTTCAAGATCGCTGCCCTCAATAAAATCAGGAAAAATATAATTATACTTTCTAACAGCTTTTATTATCGATAGATAAGCTTCTAAATTGTAAAAGTCAAAAAGTAACTCTTTAATCTTTTCTGAATTTTCAATTCTAATTTTTTGATCCAACTTTAATAGCTCTAAATTGGAAATATTGTCTGATACAATCTTATTTGATATCTCTTTTGAAAGAGAAAAGTAATTGGCAACGTCTTGAACTCTTTCATAAATTTCACGTATTGTTTTTGGCATTGATTTGATTGGGAGTTGCTTAATAATATTCCACTTTTCAAAAAAAATAATAACGAAATGCTTAATGCCAGATAAAATTTTATGATAGTCTTGAGGTTTGTTAAACCAAAATTGAATAGACAGTATGATTTTTCCACCTTTTTTGTTGTTTAATACTTTTGTCTCAACACCTAGATATTCTTTCAAATAATAATTATCTGAATTACTTAAGTAAAATTTTTCATGAACTGAAAAATTAGCAAGTAAATATTTAAATATGGATTGTAGTTCGATAATTCTTTCAAGAGTAAGAGCTTCTCCTATTATTATGTTTTTTAGGGTTCTCCGCGAATCATCATTTTTTGTAAAATCGAACTTGTCTAAAATTCCATCACCAGTAGTAGATAAAAAATTTAAATCAGCAACAAGTCTATTATGCACAAAAGGCTATTTTTTAAAAAATTTATGTAATTTACTTAATAACAATATAATTTAGGCAACTTTATATTATTTACCAAAAAAACCCTTTTATGATTGTTTTGAATGCCCATTATTTGGGTTTACAAAACCCTAAATCTAAAGTTACAAAATCTCTCTCGCCGCCCTTTCCCCACTTCTAACAGCTCCTTCCATATAACCGTTGAATTGTGTACTTGTTTCGGTGCCTGCCCAATGAATGCGTTGGAATGGAGTGGCTAGTGAGGTTTGCAATTGGGTAATTACGCCTGGTGGAAACATACCCGCATAACAGCCCTTTGTAAATGGTTCTTCGGTAAAACTTTTATCGGTATAGTATTCTATATTGGCTGCTTCTGGCCCAAACATTTTTATAAAACCAGCTTTCACGATTTCTTTTCTGCTTGCTTCTTCATGCTGCATTAACTGCTTGGCTTTTTCTGCTAAACTGAATCCCATCAAAATTCCTTTGCTGCCATTGAATGGTGAGTTGTCAAATACTACACTGGTTAGTTCGTCTGGGGCTGCTACCAATCCATTTTTAAATTGTTTTCTCCAAAATGGGCTCGGATACACGGCATAGCATTTTACCACCGTACCCATAAAACTGGCTTTCATTAATTGCCATTGTGTTTCAGGAATGGCTGGTGTATAATTGATTTCAGTGGATACCGCAGGGGGTATTGCTACAATACAATGCGCTGCAGTATAACTAAATCCTTGGCCACTGATGGTTACAATATGTTCGTCTTGGTGAATATGGGTAACTACTTTTTCATAGTGTATGCTATCACCCAATGCTGCTGCCATTTTAAAACAAATACTTTGTGCTCCTCCTTTGAATCGATCTTGTTGTGCACCCTTGTCTACATTCATTAAGAAATCAAAATTGGTATTACTCTTGATGTAAAACAATGCGTGTAAAAAAGAAATAGTAGAAGCATCGGTAGCAAAAACAGCTTCTGCTGCTATCGCAAACATTTTTCTAGCTGTTTCATTTTTCATTTGCATATTCATCCAATCTTGTAAACTCATAGCATCCCATTTAGCGGCATTATCAGATTGATATGGATGCTCAAGATCAATGGTTTTGGCCAGCTTATTAATTTTGCTTAGCGCTCTATCTAAACTCAATAATGCAAATAAAGGGAGAGGTGGTATTAAACCTTTATAGTGTTTTAATTTGTTGTTGAAGAGCAGGGTGCTTTTTCCACTATCATAAGTATGAAAAGTTTCAACGCCAAACTCGGCGGCCAGTTGATACATTCTTTCATGCCCAGGGCCTATCCACTGGCCGCCAAAATCGGTATAATCTTGTTCACTAAAATATTCGGTTAAAACTCTGCCACCACACCTATTGCGGGCTTCAACTACCAATATGTTTTTTCCTGCTTTTTGTAAAGCCAAGCCAGCAGCTAATCCTGCATAACCAGCACCTACCACAATGGCGTCGTACTGCATAAAATTATTGTAGCCACTGATTAACTATTCTACCAGAAGTGGTAGTTGGAGGTAAAACGGACAAATCGTTTTTATCTAAAATAATTACTCTTCCTTCTGCTTGCTTGCCCCACATATTTCCAGTAAAAAATACATTCATGCCATAGGCAATGCCTGCATTCACCGATCTTGGCCCCATTGAATATTTTTGCCATGCTTCTCCTTCGGTTATTTTTTTGTAATCGGCAGTGTCTACATCATTGGGCGCTTTAAATCCATTATAGCCATTCCAAGGTGCATTCCAAACTGAATCAACTGCACCCAAAGAAGGAACAGCAATCATGTTAACATCGGTTCCTAATTTAGCGTATGCAGCAGGATACCAACTATCCGCACAAATTAATACGGCCAATTTTCCAGAAGGGGTATTGAAAACAGGTACTTGTGCAACATCGCCACTAGCAGTAAAACCAGCTTCCTCATCAATTGGGAATATTTTCTTTACCAATGGTCCTTGTATTTTTCCTTGAGGATTGTACACTAAACTGGTATTGTATAATTTGCCTCTTTCAATTTTAAGTTTACCCATCTCATTAATGGAAGGCTCGGGTAATACAATAGAACCAGCAACAATGGTTACTTTAAACTCAGCAGCTAATTCACTAAAAATTTCATCATAAGTTTCCGCAATCTGTTTGGCTTTCATGGCAAATGCAGCATACTTGTCTTTTTCGGTAACTCCATCAGGAACAGTAACGTATGCTACCAAAAACTTGAATAAGTTGGCGGTAATCACCGCAGTCATTGCATCGGTTAAATTCGATTTTTCATATACACTGCTTTTCTGCTCCATGGCAACCAACCAACTACCAATGTATTCAGGGAATACCACAATAGTTTTAGGGGTAATTAGGCCTCTAGCTCGAGCAGCTTGCATGTAGCTGCGTAAATTATCTCTTAGGGTAACTTTATTAGCGTAATGAATGGGCTTTAATGCAGGTTGAATACCCAATAAATTTCCTTTGCCCGAATCAACACCTGCACTTACAATACTATTGGCTTCAACAGCACTGGTGGCTAATACTTGATAAGTAGGTGGCACATCAATAACAACCCATATATTGTATAGGGCAACTATAATCATTGAAATGCCTACAAATCTTACAAGGAATTTCATGCTGTATTAATTTATAGTCAAGGTACTATAAATTTTCTAACATTGATACCACCCCTTCTCTTTTTAAAATAAGGTAACCTAGACGGTCATTGCTGATTCCTTCTTTTAATTGATAGCTAAACTCCAATTGGTCGTTGTTAACAGCAGTTTCAAAATAGCGAAACTGTATATTGGGATGGTGTTTGAGATTATGGCCTATTTCATATAAATGCGTGGATAGTATGAACAATGCATTGGGTAATTTTCGCAAACCCTCAATAACCACCGTGCTGCATTTTACTGCATCTTCTTGGTTGGTTCCTTTAAATAATTCGTCAATTAAAATCAACCATTTTTTACCATCACTGATTCTTTCGATGGTTTTTTTAATTCTTTGAACTTCATTGAAGAAAAAACTTTCACCCTTCATGATATTGTCTGACACCTGAATATTGCTCAGAATTCCATCCAGTCTACTGATTTTCATTTTTTTTGCAGGCACCCCCATTCCTATATGGGCCATATAAGCAGCCAATCCTGCAGCTTTAATAAAAGTACTTTTACCCGCCATATTCGCTCCAGTCAAGAAAATAAAATTAGCAGACTGATTCAGTTGTACTTCATAGGCAACCGGTACTTCTAGTAAAAAATGATACAAGCCTTCTGCTTCAATACAGGGCTCATTGGTTTCAACAACGGTTGGATAGGTAAAATGAAATTTATGGGCAGCTTTCGCTAAACTCAAATAAGCATCTAACTTGCTGTGAATCTCAATCAGTTCTTCGGTGGCATTTTTATATCGGGTTCTTAAAAACTGTGCAAACTTTAGAATAGTTACAGGAAATAGGCTTTTCTTATTTGCCTGAATCATTTCTTGCACCGTTTCCTTGTTCAGCAATTGTTGAATGCGCTCGGCAGTTTGATTAAGCAAAACCGATCCGTTTTCAAAACGGATTAACTGCGAAATTTTATCCATCCCTTGTACAAAATCAAGCGCATGTTCAACCGTAAACTTGGATAAGGAATAATCAGCAAGGTTTAATAATTTATAGATGTACGCATTAACTACTCCTATATCGGACGGATAATTATTAATGGGAGACTCGTAAAATTTTTCCATTACCAATACGGTTCCATTAGAAGGGCTGATGGGGTATTGATCCACTATATTACCCAACTGTTGAATAGTCAATTGGGTTTGTTCTATGGCTTTAACACTATCTAGTGGGTGGGCTAGTAAATAACGCAAGTATTCTCGGCCTCCATTGGTAAGGGTTAAGTTAACATGGTGAAAAACCGATTGATATTCCTCTGAATGAAATACAGACAGATCGTGTAAGGTAACTTTATCAACTTGCATAGGCTGCTGGTAGTTATAGCTGGTTTAATCTCTTCTGAATTCCATCCTTGCTCCCCACTTAGATTCATCAAACACCCCATTTCCATAAACCATATGCCCGTTTACAAAAGTTTTTTCTATGCTGGCTGGCATGGTCATCCCCTCCATTGGGCTCCAACCACATTTATATAAAATATTCTCTTTGCCAATGGTATAAGGTTTGTTCAAATTCACCATCACCAAATCGGCCATATAGCCTTCTCTAATATACCCACGTTCATGAATTTGAAAACAATCTGCTACTGCATGGCTCATTTTCTCTACTACTTTGGGTAAACTAATTCTACCCTCTTTTACATAATGCAACATCAATTGTAAAGAATGTTGCACCAATGGCAAACCTGCATGCGCATGTTCATAAACTTCTTGTTTTTCTTCCCAGGTATGCGGGGCATGATCGGTGGCAATAATGTCTAATCGGTCGTCTAGTAATGCTTTCCACAATGCTTCTTTATTAGCTGGTGCTTTAATAGCCGGATTGCATTTGATTTGATTACCTAATCTGTCGTAATCTTCCGCAGTAAAATGCAAATGGTGCACACAAACTTCTGCTGTGATTCTTTTGTCTTTCAAAGGAATCATATTGGTAAACAATTGCAATTCGCGTTCTGTACTAATATGTAGAATATGTAAACGACTATTGTTTCTTTTGGCAAATTGAATGGCTTTAAAAGAAGATTCAAAACAAACTTCATCATTGCGAATGATGGGATGATCTGCAGCAGTTAGTTTTTTACCAGTTGATTTTAAATTAGCTAGGTTTTCTTTAATCAACGACTCTTCTTCACAATGGGTTGCAATTAATAATTCCGTGCCAGCAAATACTTTCTCTAACTGCAAGGTATTGTTCACTAATAAATTTCCGGTAGAAGAACCCATGAATATTTTTACTCCACAAACCTGGTTTTTCTTTTTGTTTATTTTTAAAATTTCTTCTAAATTATCATTAGAAGTACCCATGAAAAAAGAGTAATTCGCTAAAGATGATTCGGCAGCTCGGCTGTATTTCTGTTCTAATAATTCTACTGTTAATGCAGCTGGAGAAGTATTGGGCATTTCCATAAAAGAAGTAGTGCCACCTGCCACTGCAGCTTTTGCTTCTGTATATATATTGGCTTTATGCGTAAGACCTGGTTCTCTAAAATGTACTTGATCGTCTATTACACCTGGTAACAGATGTAAACCTGTTCCGTCAATTTCGGTTGCTCTGGCTTTAATATCAATATTACCGCCAATTTTTTCAATTCTATCGTTGCTAATTAATAAATCACCTTGTATAACAATGCCCTCGTTAACAATGCTAGTGTTTTTGATAATAGTATGTTGCATGCTGCAATTTATTTAATCTGCAGCAGATAACCTTAATCTTCAATGTGTAAAGAAAAAACAATCATTCTAGACTGTATTTTGTCTAAAACATTCGAATATTTAAGTGCTGCATCGGTTTGATGCAGGTTAGATAAGCCATAGCTTATTTTTATTTCAGGAGAGAGGGTTACAAAGGGCAAGTAAAAATTAAATCCAATACCTGCTTCAACACCAAAATCATTTCTCTTTAGCTTAATGATATCGTCTGCATTTCTAGCGGTAGAATTAGAGGAGAGGTCTATATCATATTTTACTCCACCCATGATATAAGTCCTAAAATTTCCTATTCTATCCGAATTGAATTTCAATTGAAAGGGAAAGCTGACCAATGTAGAAGGCAATCGTTGAATTTGTGTATTACCTTCTCCCAAACGAGTGCTTCCCAATTGGTAAGAAATACTTCTAGCACCGCCAATCACTAATTGCGGATTGGCCCTTACTTGAAAGTGTTCACCCAGTCTTCCGGTGGCCATCAAGCCCATGGTAATACCACCGCTAGAGCCAGGTTCGGCCAGTAAAATACTATCCGACTGGGTAAACAAATTGGATTTATTTACCTGTAAATAGGAACTGTTATAACCCAGGGTTATACCAAAATAATAGAGTTGATCTTCCCGGTTCATCCGGTAGAGTTGTTTTTGAGCATAGCTATACTGCAAAAGACCCAGTAGGCCCAATACCAGTAAGACTATTTGCTTCCGCAGTAAATAGTGCATATTCCGAAACTTAGTTTCTTCAAATAGGTTTGGGTAAAGCCTGCGTCATTCAGTATATTTAAAAATTGAGCTCCTTCCGGAAATGCCTGAACACTGTCGTTGAGGTATTGGTAGGCATCTTTGTTTTTAGAAAAAAGTTTACCAATAGAAGGAGTGATATAATTCATGTAAAATTGATACAATTGTTTGAAGCCAATAGAGTTGGGTTTAGAAAATTCTAGAATCACTACTTTTCCTCCTGGTTTCAACACCCTATGCATTTCTTTTAAACCTTTGCTTAAGTCTTGAAAATTTCTCACCCCAAATGCAACCGTAATGGCATCAAAATAGTCGTTGTTAAAACGAATATTTTCACTGTCTCCATTTAACAAAGTGATGATATTTTCTAACCCTTTTGCTTTAATTTTTTCTCTTCCAAAACCAAGCATACCATCCGAAATATCAATCCCCACAATTTCTGTTGGTTTTAATAACTGCTCGGTTAATAATGCTACATCGGCCGTGCCGGTTGCAACATCTAATATTTTTTTAGGAGCAATGCTTTTGAGTTCTTTGATGGCCGTTTTACGCCAACCCACATCAATACCTACACTCAAAAAACGGTTTAAGAAATCGTAGCGATAGGCAATATTATTAAACATATCGGCTACCTGGTCTTTCTTTGCCAGCTCACTCTCTTTAAAAGGCACTACATCATCGTGCGCAAATTTTGCCATGGGCCAAAGATATTCATTTTAATCCCTAGAATGGGTTCTGTTAAGCACTCAAGGTCTTTATTTGGGTTAATATTTCGCAAAAATTGTGTGCACTGCTAGTATCTTCGTGGCTGTGAAGGCCAAAATATACAAATCAACTGGTAGCTGGTATGTTGCAAAAGCAGCCAATGGACAATTCTATAATGCCCGTGCAAAAGGAATTTTTAAAATAGATGGGCATACTTCTACCAACCCTATAGCCGTAGGAGACGAAGTTGAAATGGAAATTGAAGATGTACAAGAAGAATCGGCTATTATTAATCAAATACATGATCGGCGCAATTATGTGGCAAGGGTGTCTCCGCATAATAAACGGATGCATCATATTATTGCATCCAATCTAGATCAAAGTTTATTATTTGCAACACTTCGCGACCCTAAAACATCTCAAGGTTTCATAGATCGATTTTTAATTTCATGTGAAGCCTATCATATACCTGCCATTATTGTTTTTAATAAAGCAGATTTATACAGAGCTAAAGAAATGGAGAAATTTCAAGAATTGAAAGACATTTATACCAATGCAGGATACCAAGTATTGCTAACTAGTATCGAGAACAATCAAGGATTGGAAGAAGTAAAAGCCTTGTTGACTAATAAGATTACTTTATTAAGTGGGCATAGTGGCGTAGGGAAATCAACTTTTATTAATCATTTATTCCCCCAGTTTAATTTAAGAACGCAGGAAGTGAGCGATTGGAGTGGAAAAGGTTTGCATACCACCACATTTGCGGAAATGTTTGATATAGACGAACAAACCCATATCATTGATACGCCAGGGGTAAGGGAGTTGGGGATTGTAGACGTGAGCAAATCAGAGCTCTCTCATTATTTTCCGGAGATGCGTGCATTGCTTAACGATTGTCAGTTTAACAATTGCATGCATATTAACGAACCAGGATGTGCGGTAAAAAAACAAGTAGGAATTGGATCTGTTTCTGAAGATCGCTATGTGAGTTACTTAACCATTTTAGACACCATGGAAGACCGAAAGTTTTAGTAGTCAAACGACTTTCCTTTTCATTAGTCCCTATTTATTGTTTTAAAAAATTATTGTGGTTATAGTCTTTAAACCAAGAAGCATATTTAACATAGTTATTGGCTATTCTGTCAATTTCGCCATGCACCATATCGGGTGATAAGTCTTTTACTTTTTTGGCAGGTACCCCAGCATAGATAGTTCCTGATTCAACAACGGTACCTTCTAATAAAACCGCACCAGCTGCAATAATTGAATTAGACTGTACAATACAACGGTCCATTACAATAGAACCCATGCCAATCAATACATCATCGTGAATGGTACATCCATGCACCATGGCATTGTGACCAATAGAAACCCTGTTCCCAATTTCAGTTGGATTTTTTTGGTACGTGCAATGAATGATGGCACCATCTTGAATATTTACTTTATTGCCAATTTTAATATAATGCACATCTCCTCTAATTACGGCGTTAAACCATACACTGCATTCATCGCCCATTACCACATCTCCCACAATGGTTGCATTGGGTGCAATAAAACAATCAGCACCCATTTGAGGGTGTTTGCCAAGTACGGGTAAAATAGTTGCCATATCTAAATTTGCAATGAAGATATTAATAATCGGCAATCTTATTATAAGTTTGGGTTCAAATGAACAATCGCCAATTATTTTTAGACCATGTGGCCCAAACTTCTCCTAAGCCTATTGGCATTGAAATGGCCAGTGCGCAAGGTGTTTGGTTAACCGACACCGATGGTAAAAAATACATTGATGGTATTGCTGGTTTTAGTGTGTGTAATATAGGACATGGCAACAAAGCGGTTGTAAAAGCAGTTCAAGAACAAGCGGCTGCTTATATGCATGTGATTGTATATGGAGAGTTTATTGAACAACCACAAGTAGCTTATGCAAAGCTGCTCACTCAATACTTACCGCCTTCATTAAACTGTGTGTACTTTACCAATAGTGGCGCAGAAGCCACAGAAGGCGCCATGAAATTGGCCAAGCGAATTACGAATCGTACCAAAATAATTGCTGCCAATAATTCTTATCACGGTAGTACCCAAGGTGCACTCAGTGTAATGGGTGATGAATATTTTCGAAATGCATTCAGGCCCTTGTTGCCCGATGTGTATCATTATGATTATGCTTCTGATGAGTTGATTGAAGCCATCGACTCAACAACAGCCTGCGTGATCATTGAAACGGTTCAAGCCGAAAGCGGCGTAACTGCTCCCTCCGAAACATGGATGAAAGCATTGAGAAAAAAATGCGATCAACATTGCGTGTTGTTGATATTAGACGAAATACAAGCGGGCTTTGGAAGAACAGGAACCCTATGGGCTTTTGAACAATATGGTATTGTGCCAGATATTTTATTATTGGGTAAGGCCTTGGGCGGAGGGATGCCACTGGGTGCATTTATTGCCGATCAACGACTCATGAACACCTTAACCTATGCCCCCGTTTTAGGACATATTACTACATTTGGCGGACACCCCGTCTCCTGCGCGGCAGGTAAAGCGGCTTTTGAAGAATTGATTACAAACCCCAATTGGATCAAGTATATTCCGAGCAAAGCAGCTATTTTAAAAACACGTTTGCAACATCCTTCAATTATTTCAGTGAATTGTTATGGATTATGGATGAGTGTACAATTTGCTACCAATGAACAAGCACAAGCCATTGCACATGCCTGTGTACAAAATGGATTGGTCACCGATTGGTTTTTATTTGCCCCTGATAGAATTAGAATAGCACCGCCATTAATTATTACAGAAGTGGAATTGCACTTGTTATGTGATATTGTGTTGAATAGTATTGAAGCTGTTACACAATTAAATACTATTGTGTAAAATCAATTGCTACTTTGTAAGTTGGGTCTTCCCAAACATTTACGTCAATTAAATCATCTGCATTGTTTAGTAGTTTTTTACAATCTGCACTAAGGTGTTTCAGGTGTATTTTCTTCCCCGCTTTTCTATAACGTTCGGTGATTTTATTGAGGGCTTCAATTGCAGACATGTCTACCACTCGGCTTTCAGCAAAGTCGATGATTACTTCAGTTGGATCGTTCATTATATCAAACTTCTCATTAAAAGCGGTAACGGATCCAAAAAATAATGGTCCAAAAATTTCATAATGTTTAATTCCGTGTTCGTCTGTAAACTTTCTTGCCCGAATTCTTTTTGCGTTGTCCCATGCAAATACCAATGCCGCAATGATTACTCCAACAATAACAGCTAGAGCCAAGTTGTGTAGGAAAACAGTTACTAGTGTTACCATAACCATTACAAATACATCAGACTTAGGCATTTTGGTGAAAGTTTTTAAACTTGCCCACTCAAAAGTTCCTATTGACACCATGATCATTAATCCTGTGAGCGCAGCCATAGGAACTTTTTCAATTAAAGCAGATCCAAACATTACAAAGACCAATAACATAACTGCAGCAACAATGCCTGATAAGCGGGCTCTTGCTCCATTTGATACATTAATTAAGCTTTGGCCAATCATGGCACATCCACCCATTCCAGAAAAAAAGCCCGACAAAATATTGGCAACTCCTTGTGCAACCGCTTCTTTGTTTCCTCTTCCCCTGGTTTCGGTAATTTCATCTACAATATTTAGGGTTAATAAACTTTCAATTAGTCCAACGCCAGCAACAATAGCTGCATAAGGAAAAATAATACTAAGGGTTTCCCAGCTTAGTGGAATGGATGGAATATGAAATGGAGGAAATCCTCCTTTGATGGAAGCGATATCGCCTACTGTTTTTGTGTCAATTTGTAAGATGGTAACCAATCCAAATATCGCCAAAATTGCTGTTAGTGAAGCTGGTATTGCTTTAGTTAGTTTTGGTAATCCAAAAATGATAACCATTGTTAGAAGTACCATCCCCGAAAAATAGTATAAACTTTTTCCTGTAAGCCAATTTCCTGAATCGTCTTTAAATTGGGCCAGTTGAGACATAAAAATAATTATGGCAAGCCCATTTACAAAACCAAAAATAACAGGGTGGGGTACTAGTCTGATTAATTTCCCTAATCGTAAAAATCCTGCCAATAGTTGAATTAAACCAGCCAAAATAACTGTAGCAAAAATATACTCTACCCCATGTGATTTTACCAGTGTTACTATAACTACAGCAACAGCACCAGTAGCACCTGAAATCATGCCTGGGCGGCCCCCTAAAACAGCAGTCACTAATCCCATCATAAATGCTGCGTATAAACCTGTCAAGGGCGACAAACCAGCTATCAGGGCAAAGGCAACTGCTTCTGGAACCAATGCTAAGGCTACGGTAAGTCCTGAAAGTACTTCTGTTTTATAATCAACGGATTGCTTAAAGTTGAATAATTGTATATAGCTTTTCATTTATTTCGCTTAGTATGCTGCAAATGTATCAATTCTGTTACCTATCATGCAAGTATTGGTAGAAAAGGGAATACCACTTGGGACGGTTATTGCTTTTTCCATGTCTGTGGTTGCGTTATCAATACCTGAAGAGGAATAGAACTTGCGGAGAATAATTGCAATATTCAACGCATATTTGCGGAAAATAAAATAGTTGTCAATTTTTCGGTTGTACAACCCCAGTATCCCAAAGTATCTTTGTAATTAAAGCATCTTGACAACTTATTTTAACGATGAACTTGACGATTGACATCATGTACAAAGCGATTCTTGAAAAAGATACGCGGTTTGAAGGATTATTTTTTACGGCGGTTAAAACCACTGGAATTTTTTGCCGGCCATCTTGCACTGCCCGAAAACCCAAATTGGAAAATGTAGAATTTTTGAAAACTTCAAAAGAGTGCATTCTTAAAGGATACAGGGCTTGCAAGGTTTGTAATCCTTTAAATACAATTAACGAGATGCCAGTTGAATTTCAGCATATCGTTAAAGAATTTTCAGAAAATCCAACTATTAAATTTAAAGACTATGATCTTAAGCAAAAAGGTATTGAACCCAGCCAAATAAGAAGGTGGTTTTTAAAGAATCACGGAATTACTTTTCAGGCATATCAAAGATTATTTAGAATAAATGCTGCTTTTAAAAAAATACAAAGTGGCGATAGTATTACTCATACTGCATATGATGCTGGTTTTGAATCATTGAGTGGATTTGCAGATAGTTTTAAAAATATATTTGGTGTTTCACCAAAGAATGGAAAGCATCAAACTATAATCGACTTCACACGAATTGAAACACCATTAGGAACGATGCTTGTTTGTGCAACAATTCAAGGAATTTGTCTATTAGAATTTGCAGATAGAAAAATGTTGGAAACAGAATTAAAGTCAATTGCTAAGCTTTTAAATGCAACAATCATTCAAGGCAACAATAAGCATTTTGACAGGTTAAAGCTTGAATTAATAGAGTACTTTAATGGGAAAAGAAAAACATTTTCAGTTCCGCTGCATACACCTGGTTCTGATTTTCAAAATAAAGTTTGGAATGCATTACAACAAATAGCTTATGGGCAAACGAAATCTTACAAGGACCAAGCAATTGCGATTGGCAGTCCAGAAAGTGTAAGAGCTGTTGCCAATGCGAATGGCATGAATAGGATATCAATTTTAATACCTTGTCACCGTGTCATTGGTTCAGACGGACAATTGACTGGTTATGGTGGCGGACTATGGCGAAAAAAATATTTATTAGAATTGGAAGAAAAAAACAATTCAAACTAAAATTTTTCTCACGCTTCAGACTGATCCATCCTACAAAAACGGCCGTATAGTTTTTCGTAAATAGGAATAATATTTTTGATATCAAACAATGATGCTTGCTCGTAAGCGGCTTCTTTCATTTCTGCTAATCTAGGTTCATCTTTTAATAGTTCAATGGCAAAACTGCTCATGGCTGCGGTATCACCTACATTGGCCATGAATCCTGTTTTTTCTTGAATATTAATTTCGCCTAGTCCCCCAGCATTGGTGCTGATTACCACTGTTCTGGCTGCCATTGCTTCCAATGCAGCTAACCCAAAACTTTCGTATTCGGAAGGAAGTAAGAATACATCACTTACTGCCAATATATCTTCTATTTGTTCTTGTTTTCCTAAAAAGCGCACATCGTGTTCTACCCCTAATTCTCTTGCCAACTCTTCACAGGCAGGTCTTTCAGGGCCATCACCTACCATCAATAATTTAGAAGGCACTTCTTTTTGTACGGATGCAAAAACTTGAATGACGTCGGTAACTCTTTTTACTTTTCTAAAATTACTGGCGTGCATCAAAATCTTTTCTCCATTCGGTGCAATTACTTTTCTAAATGCATCAATGGGTTTTTTATTGAATCTACTTACGTCTACAAAGTTGTAAATCACTTCAATTTCTTTTTCTATTGAAAAAGAATGATAGGTTTCGTCGCGTAAGTTTTTGGATACTGCAGTAATGGCATCACTTTCATTGATGGAGAATGTAACTACTGGTTCGTAGGTTTTGTCTTTTCCAACCAATGTTATATCGGTACCGTGTAAGGTGGTAATAAAAGGAACATGTCTGCCTGTTTTTTTCTGAACAATTTGACGTGCCATGTAAGCAGCAGATGCATGTGGAATGGCATAGTGTACATGCAATAAGTCTAAATCGTAATTCATGATTACATCTACCATGGTGCTGGCCAATGCTACTTCATAAGGGGGATAATCAAACAAAGGATAGGTAGGCACCCTTACTTCATGGTAGAATATATTGGTATTAAATACATTCAGTCTTACAGGTTGCTGATAAGTAATAAAATGGACCTGATGGCCTTCATCGGCCAGGGCTTTACCTAATTCAGTGGCCAATACACCTGATCCGCCAAAAGTGGGATAACACACAATACCTATTCGCATAATAGCTTAATTATTCTATGTAAAGAACGGCTTTTTTTTGCTTTTGTTCATTCCGCTCATCAAAGCATAACAAATCAATCAAATCGTTAACTTTAGCCAATGAAGCAATTATTTATTCTAGCCGCATTTATTCCAATGTTGGTTTCCGCTCAAAGCAATGCGGACTCGGTTTACATCAAGAAAATAAGTGATGAAATTATGCGCAACGGCAAAGCCCACGACTTGTTGCGCGAATTAACAAAGGGGATTGGAGGCAGATTAGCTGGCTCTGAACAATACAATAAAGCTGTTGCTTGGGGTGAAGCATCCCTAAAAAAATTGGGTGCAGACAAAGTATTCCTACAAGAATGCATGATGCCGAACTGGAAAAGGGGAGGCAAAGACCTAGCTGCTGTTGTGTTGCAGAACGGTAAAAAAACCAACCGAACTTTAGATGTATTGGCCTTGGGTAATTCATTGGGAACTGGTGGTAAACCATTGGTGGCTGAAGTGGTTGCCGTACAAGACTTTGACGAAATGGAAGCCAAGAAAGACCAGTTAAAGGGGAAGATTGTATACTTCAATAACAAATTCAATCCTACCAATATCCAAACATTTAAATCATATGGCGAAGCAGGTCAATATAGAAGATCTGGTCCTAGCCGTGCGGCAAAATACGGTGCGGTAGGCGTAATGATTCGTTCTTTAACAGAAGCCACCGATAATAATCCGCATACAGGAACCACTGGTTATGATGAAGCTTATCCTAAAATACCAGCCATTGCTTTGGGCAATGAAGACGCTGATTATATTTGGGCTAATACCAGAAGTAACAGCATCAAAGTTTCAATGACTACCAATGGTTCTTTTGGTCCTGACGTAGTAGGTCATTCGGTTGTGGCAGAATTAACTGGCACCGAATTTCCGAATGAATATATTACGGTAGGAGGTCATTTAGATAGCTGGGATGTAAACGAAGGCGCACACGATGATGGTGCGGGTATTGTACAAACCATCGAAATTATGCGTGCCTTAAAAACATTGGGTTATAAACCCAAAAGAACCCTTCGCTTTGTGTTATTTGCCAACGAAGAAAATGGAATGCGTGGTGGAAATAAATATGCAGAAGAAGCAAAGAAAAATAACGAGAAGCATGTGTTTGCTTTGGAATCTGATGCTGGTGGATTTACGCCAAGAGGTTTCGGCTTTACTGCTTCTGCAACACAATTAGGCAAAATACAAACTTGGCTGCCTTTGTTGAAACCGTATGGCACCGACTTTTTACAAGCAGGTGGCGGTGGCGCTGATATTGGCCCACTCAATAGAACTTTTGGAACACCAATTGCTGGTTTAATGCCCGATAGCCAACGCTATTTTGATATTCACCATGCTCGTTCCGATGTGTTCGAAAACGTGAATAAAAGAGAGTTGAATTTGGGTGCCGTAAATATGGCCGCACTTATTTACCTTGTTGACCAATACGGACTATAATATGACTATGAAAAAATTTGCTTGGAGTGCTGCCACCATTATCATTTTGTTGCTAGCCGCATTTATTTATTGGCGTTTTTATTTTGTGTACTCAGAAGGCACCAAAGCAGGAATACTGAATACCTTTCAAGAAAAAGGATTTGTTTTTAAAACCTATGAAGGCAATTTAATACAGAGTGGGTTTAAAGCCAATGTACAGAGTATTGAATTTGAATTTAGTGTAGAAGATGATAAGGTAGCAACAGTTTTAAATCAAAATTCTGGCAGAGAAATTAACGTGCATTATAAACGCTACTTAGGTGCATTGCCTTGGCGTGGAGTAGAAAAATATATTGTTGACAGTATTTTAGAAGTTAGGGGCCTGGGTAATGAAACCATTATTGCACCCAAGAATAATTAATTACCCAATGGTCTAAATAATCCAATTAATTTGATCAAGCTTGTAATAAAAATATTACCGGAATTTTATGGAGTTCCGGTATTTTTTTTGCCCAATCTTTTACGGGCTTAGTTACAATCCACTCGTCGGGGGCAGTAATATTTCTGGCGATACAAATACGTGTATCTGGTTTGCAACTTTGTAAAAGATCGCCCAACAATTGATTGTTTCTATAAGGCGTTTCAATAAAAATATGGGTGCATTGATTGCGCAATGAATCTTCTTCTATGGCTTTTATTTTTTTCTTTTTCTCTAATGAGTCGATGGGTAAATATCCATTGAATTGAAAACACTGTCCATTCATTCCACTGGCCATTAAAGCCAATAAAATGGAGCTGGGTCCTACTAATGGAGTTACTTTAAATCCTTTTAGCTGTGCAGCTTCCACCAATATTTGTCCTGGATCTGCAATGCCTGGGCAGCCAGCTTCACTTACGATACCAATGGTATGTCCTTTCTCTAATGCATCTATGAATGCTTTGGTAACAGCGGTTTCCGCTTTATGTATGGTATGCCATTGATAATTATCAATGACCATTTCTTTCCAAAGTTTTTTAAAAAATCTTCGCGTTGTTTTTTCGTTTTCTACAAAAAATACGCTGCACGCTTTTATAGCTTCAGTAATATAGGCTGGTATGGTATGCAATGCTTCTTCATGCAATACCGTTGGGATTAAAATAACTTTACCCGTTTTTTGCGATGGATTGTTCAATGGCCTCTTTTTTTAAAGGGTATATGCTTAAAGTAGCAGCAATGACTGCATAGGAGGGGGCTAAGATCCAACCGATAACTGGTAAAAAATGAAATAGATAAAACACGATTCCATTTCCCATGGCCAATCCTTTGTGCGCACTCACAAATGCAATGCTTTCTCCCTCAGATTTTTTATGTCTTTCCATGCTGTAGTCTAACATGGAGAATCCATAATAATAACTTTCTAGTATCAGCGCTAAAAATGGCGTAAACCAACCTACTAAAGGTATTAAGCTTAAAAATATAATGCTGAGTAAATAAACGGTTTGCCATAGACTATTTCGTACAGAAAGTTTGATTCCTCGTATGATGTCTTTAATAAACTGTTGTTTATTAAAAGGGAAATCTTTTTTTTCTATAATGGCTTCTGTTTTTTCACTTAAGTAAGCAAATACCGGAGAGCCAATAATTAGAAATAAATATTTAAATAAGGAAAAATAAAACAACATTAATAGGATCCATAACAAAGTGGTTCCGAATGTAAATAGGAATCCCAAAAAACCATTGTCTAAAGTGTCTAGCCAGCCTTTTAAGCCTGTTCTTAGCGCAATCCATTCAATGGCATTGTTGGCACTCTGGCTAAAAAAATACATGCCTGTTATGAATAACAACATGTACAGAATGCCTGGCACAATAATCCATTTCCACAATTTATTGGCTTTAATAAATTGATGTGCTGCACCGTAAGCTTGTATAGATATAATAATTTCTTTGAGCAATCAGGGGGTGTTTTGCCAAAGATAACAAATAGCTGCCTAAAACTTAGGACAGTTCAAAGGTCTGTCTGTATTGGGTCTTCTGATATAAATTAATGACACTTCAATTCCACCTCTATTCATTGATGCGGTTCTTAATGAAGAAGCATTATAGTCGTAACTAGCACCAATTCTAATGCCATTGAATTCTATACCTACATAAGGAATGATGGCGTCTCTTAATCGCATCCATGCACCAAAATAAAGGCTGGTAGCATTGGGTTCATCTGGGGTTGCATTTAATTCTAGTGCGCCTCCCAAAATAGTTTGACTTACTTGTGCTTGAAAACTTTGTGATCCACTTAAATGCAATGTAGTTGTTGCTCCCAAAGGAAAATAGGCGCCTGCATGTATATTGGTTCTTGGTTTCAATATATATTCTGCTCCTGTAAAAGATTGTTTAGGTCGGTTGATATGATACATGCTTACACCAAAATAAAAATTGTTTCGATCATTGGTACTACCATTGTACAATAAGCCAGCATTTAAATCTACATAGCTCGATTTTAATGTACTCGAGTTAAAAATTTCAGAAGTTAATCCGGTAAATCCCGCGGAGGTTAACTGATCTTCAAAATTAAGGCTGCTGGTATTAATCAACATATTGGCATAAGTAGCTTGTACGCCCAAGCCTATTTGGTGCATGCCATCTTCGTCTAAACTTTTATGATACGCTGTTGAAAATGTTCCGTAATTAAATTGGACTGCACCATTGCTGCTGTTGTCGTTAAACCCCATAAATCCAACACCCCAGCTGTCTCCTTGAGACATTTTGTTTTGCATTAGTTGAAAGTCTACAGATGCGGTTGCAGAAGTAAACGCATTGTTGATGGTAGGCCACTGGTTTCTATAATTACCAGCTATTCTATAAGTTCCAAAGAATTTACCCGTGAATGCAGGGTTTAAAGTAAGTGGCGACGAGAAAAACTGCGAGAAATGTGGATCCTGTGCAGTAACAACCACAGCTACGACCAGCCCCATCCACATAAGCAATATCCTTCGCATACTCCTAACTTGGTCTTAAAGATACCATTTTTTCTATGCTTGCAGCTTAGCACCAAATGCTAAGTCGCCCGCATCGCCCAATCCTGGAACGATATATGATTTTGCAGTTAATTCTTCGTCTATATCGCCACACCAAATAGTGATATCATCTCCACATTCTCTTTCTAAATACTCAATACCTACAGAACATGCAATGGCTACAACTACGTGAAATGCGGCAGGGTTGCCCTCTGCTTTCATATGCTGAATGGTTTTTACTACAGATGCACCTGTTGCCAACATGGGGTCTGAAATAATCACTACTCTATCATTTAAATCGGGGCAGCTCATGTATTCCATGCTGATTTCGAAACTACCATCGCGATGGTGTTTTCTATAGGCAGAAACGAATGCATTGTCGGCTTTGTCAAAATAATTTAACATGCCTGTATGCATGGGCAATCCAGCTCTTAAAATAGTTGCTAATACTGGTTGCTCTTTCAATACCTGGCTTTCATGGGTTCCTAATGGGGTAGGTATTTCTTTGGTTTCCCAAGGCAATTGCTTGCTTATTTCAAAAGCAGCTACTTCTGCAATGCGCTCTAAATTTCTTCTGAAACGCATACGATCTCCTTGGATCTCTACATTTCTTAACTCAGATACCCAATTGCTTAGCAGGCTGTGCTGCTCACTTAAATTAATAACCATTAGCTCGTATTGAGTTGCGAAAATACGAGTTTTCATGGTTGATTATTGCAGGGGTTGCGCTTTATAGGAAAGCAAAGCGGTCTCCGTCGAATATTCCTTTATCGCTCAATTTTAAATGGGGTATTACCAAGAGTGCCATAAAACTCAATGTCATAAATGGGGCACTTAATGAACTTCCCAAACTTTTGGCCATGGCGTCTATTGCAGTGTATTGTTGTGCAACAACAAATCCATCTTCGGTACTCATTAATCCTGCAACTGGCAAGGGTAATACTAAGGTTTGATTATTACCATCTACACAGCTAATACCTCCTTCGGCTGCAATAACTGCATTAATAGCTGTTGCTATTGCTGCATCTGTTGCACCTACTGCTACTATATTGTGACTATCGTGTGCTACAGTGGAGGCAATGGCGCCGGTACGGAAGCCAAAATTTTTAATAAATGATTTTGCAACCGGCGCCATATGGTACCTGTTCACTACTACCATTTTCAACATATCATCTGCTGTATTGCTGACCCAGCAATCATTTGATTGGATACCCGGTAAGTACAATTTATTTGTGATTAATTGACCGTCTAAAGCTTCAATAACTGGAATTAATCCATCTTGATTGGGGTAGGATGCAATAGGTACGGCTAAATCACCTTCATTTACTGGGGCACAGGTAAATTGATTGATGGGGGTTGCAAGTACAGATTGAATCAACGATTTTTTTCGAGAGGCTGTTGCGTTTGAAGCCGATGGCGCTGATGGTGTGGACATTACTGAATCAAAATCAATATCAGTTGATAATAATGCTTGCCCATCAATATAGGTTTGCAATACGTTGAAATGCGTTAAGTCTTCTACAATAATAAAATCGGCGGGGTCTCCCACACGCAGGGTGCCAATATTTAATCCGTAATGTTTAACAGGATTAATACAGGCTGCTTTCAACACTTTAAATACATCTAACCCTTTGGCTACTGCTCTTGCACACAGTTGATTGATATGTCCTTCTACTAAACTATCTGGATGTTTATCATCGCTGCAGAGCATAATCGAATTAGGATGATCGTCTATTAATTCGGCTAATGCTTCAAAATTCTTGGCGGCACTTCCTTCTCGAATAATGATTTTCATTCCCAACGATAATTTATCTACCGCTTCTTCAAGGGTAAAGCATTCATGGTCGGTAGATATTCCAGCTTCTATATATTGTTTTGCCAATACACCGGTAAGGCCGGGGGCATGGCCATCAACGGGCTTACCGGCCCGGTGTGCTGCTGCAATTTTTTTCATGACTTCGGGGTCATTGTGCAGCACGCCGGGGAAATTCATCATTTCACTTAAGTACTTGATATCATCTAAAGCAAGCAATGCTTCAATGTCTTTGCTATCTAATGATGCACCAGCAGTTTCAAATTTGGTAGCAGGTACACAACTGGGTGCACCAAAATTAAATTTGAAAGGAACTTGCTTGCCATTATTGATCATGAATTGTACCCCTTCTAAACCGCACACATTGGCAATTTCATGCGGATCACTTACAGTGCCGACTGTTCCATGTAATACCGCAATACGAGCAAATTCACTGGGTATTAGCATACTGCTTTCAATATGAACATGACTGTCTACAAAACCGGGCATTAAAAAACCATCTGTTGTAATCATTGATGCATCAATGGGTTCAATGGAAATGATTCGATTGTTTTGTATTGAAACTTTTGCAGGATATATTTTACGTAGGTATATGTCTACTAATTGAACCGAGAGGTTGAATGGCATGGTATATTAAATAGTTATAATGGTTTTTTTGTTTCATCAATCACTTTATGAATGGCAAGGTCTAATTGGTTGGCCGCTTTTTCAAGGTGACTGAGTAATTCTACTTTTTCTTGAATGCTGATATCTAACTTAATTACATTGATGATGCCTAAAATATCTGTTAAAGGGCCTCTTACTTGGTGACTTTGATCCCAAGCTATTTTTCTTAATTTTTCTGAAGTTTTTTTCTGTTTAGTAATATCATTTTTAATTGCTAGGAAATTAATGATTTGTCCCTTATCGTTTCTTACTGGCGAAATAGTTACTTCCTCCCAAAATAGATGTCCATTTTTCTTTTTGTTTAAAAACTCACCATGCCAAGTTCCTCCTGATTTGATGGTATCCCACATATCTTTATAATCCTCTTTTTTAGTATATCCTGAATTAAGCATGCGCGGATTGTTACCTATTACTTCTTCATAAGTATAATCGGTTGTTTTAAGAAACTGATGGTTAACGTATTCAAGATTGCCTTCTAAATTGGTGATAACTATACTTGAAGTACTCTGTTCTACAGCATGATTTAATTGTTGTAATTGATCTTCTTTCTTTTTTCTTTCTGTAATATTTTTTGATAAAACAATATATCGTCTTTCGTTGTTAAATTCTTCCTGTATTGGCGCAACGGAAAGTTCAAACCACATTAAACCTTTTGAAAGATCTAGAGAGTATTGATGTCCAATAGAATATCCTTTTTCATTTGTTTCTATAATTGCGTTGTCTAATACCTCTGAAGCATCATTGGCAATTATTTCATTGTATTTCTTCCCTATAAATAATGCTGGAGGCGCAGCTAATAAATCATTTACAGGAGAATGATAGTCATGGATGGTTCTATCTTGACCTACTTCAAAAATTAAATCGGGAATGGCTTTCAAAATGGCATCCTGTTTTTTAAAAAGAGCAGCTATTTTTTCAAAGTCTAATTTTTGTTTCGTTATATTGGCACTAAATCCATACCAAGTTATTGTGCCATCTGAATGTTTTTCGGGTGTTGACCTTGTAAATATCCATTGCATTGGTCTTCCTGGGATACAGATTCTAGCTTCCATTGCAAAGTCACTCAAATCATTAGCAGATTTTTCTATGGCTTCCAATATTTTCAGTTGATCATCTGGGTGAATGACTTTAACAATCGGCTCAAAACTTTCTTGAACATCTTCTGGTTTACAGCCAAAAATATTCTCAATGCCTTTAGATGCAACGGGCACATAATAACTACCATCTGGTCTTCTAGTAAACTGAAAGATCAGGTCGGGTAAATGCTGGGAGAGCTTTTTGAACTCATCACCAGTAAAATTTTCACTTGATGGCATGCTCAGGTTATTAGATTCTTATGAATTTACATTAATTTAACCGTCTTAATATTACGCAATGAGAAAAATTATTTTAATTCTAGTCTTATCACTTTCCTGCCTAACCATGCAGGCACAAAAAAAGGAAAGAGTAAAGCAGGTAGCTGCTCTTAAAGAAGACCAGTCAGATCAGTTACTATCCAAAGTAAAATATCGTTCAATTGGACCATATAGAGGAGGAAGAAGTGCTGCAGTTGCTGGTAGTTACAAAAACAGAACCACATTTTATTTTGGTGGTACAGGTGGGGGTGTATGGAAAACCACTGATGGGGGTAGTAACTGGAAGAATATATCTGATAAATATTTTGGAGGCACTATGGGTGCAGTAGCTGTTGCGCCAAGTGATGAATCCATTATTTATGTAGGCGAGGGCGAAAATACCATGCGAGGTAATGTGGCGGAAGGATTGGGTGGTGTTTGGCGAAGTGCAGATGCTGGAAGAACCTGGAAAAATATTGGTTTAAATGATGGCAGACATATCATTCGTTTGGTGATTCATCCTCGCGATCCCAATACTGTTTGGGCTGCAGTGGTAGGCCATTTGTTTGGACCTAATGAAGAAAGAGGCGTATATAAAACAACCGATGGTGGAAAAACATGGAAAAGAACTTTATACATTAATAACCAAACAGGTGCTTCTGATTTAGTAATGGAGCCGGGTAATCCAGATGTGTTTTATGCAGGTATGTGGAGGGTTATTAGAACCCCATATAGTATGGAAAGCGGTGGAGAAGGCAGTGGCTTGTACAAGAGTACAGACGGTGGAGAAACATGGGTTCCTTTAATTAATAAAAAGGGAATGCCGAAGGGCTTATGGGGTATTGTAGGTGTTGCAGTTGCTCCTTCTAATCCTGAGAAAGTGTATGCCATTATAGAAAACAGCAATGGTGGATTATATAAGAGTGAAGATGCAGGTGAAACCTGGTCTTTAACCAGTAACGATAATAATATTCGTCAGCGTGCATGGTATTATACCAAAGTATATGTAGATCCTAAAAATGAAAACCTGGTTTATTGTCCCAATGTAAATTTCATGAAGAGTACCGATGGTGGTAGAACCTTTCAATCCATTAATACCCCACATGGAGATCACCATGATTTGTGGATAGACCCTGAAGATGGGAAGCGAATGATTGTTGCGGATGATGGTGGTGCACAAGTAAGCTTTGATGGTGGAAATAATTGGAGCACAATGGATAATCAACCTACGGGCCAATTCTATCGTGTTACTACAGACAATGCAGTACCTTATAGAATTTTAGGCGCACAACAAGACAATTCTACTGTTCGTATTAAAAGTAGAACAACAGGAGCTGGAATTACTTCACGCGACTGGGATGTAACTGCTGGTTCCGAAAGTGGTCATGTGGTTGCAGATCCATTGAATCCTGAAATAGTTTACGGTGGTAATTATGGCGGATATTTATCTAGATTAGATCATAGAACAGGTGAAAACAGGGCCATTAATGTTTGGCCCGATAATCCGATGGGTGCGGGTGCCGATGTATTGAAATACCGATTCCAGTGGAACTTCCCTATTTTCTTTTCGCCTCATAATCCAAAGCGTTTATACACTGCAGGAAATCATTTATTTGCAACAGAAAACGAAGGACAAAGTTGGGAAATGATTAGTCCCGACCTAACTACCAACGACAAATCTAAGCAAGGTCCTAGTGGAGGTCCTATTACCAAAGACAATACTTCTGTTGAATATTATTCTACCATTTTTGCTGCAACTGAATCTGCTTTAGAGAAAGATGTACTCTGGACTGGTAGCGATGATGGTTTAATTCATATAAGCCAAGATGGTGGCAAAAACTGGAGTAATGTTACACCTGCTGAAGCTGGAAAATGGATGATGTGGAATTGTATTGAAACAGATCCTTTTAGAAAAGGAACAGCATTTTTTGCTGGAACAAAATATAAGTCGGACGATTACACACCTTATTTATTTAAGACAACTGACTATGGTAAAACTTGGACTAAAATAACAACTGGTATTAATAATATGCATTTTACTCGTGCAATCAGAGCCGACAGAAAAGTCCAGGGTTTATTGTATGCAGGTACAGAATTTGGTATGTATATTAGTTACAATGATGGAGCTAGCTGGAAGCCATTCCAATTAAATCTTCCAATTGTACCTATTACTGATATTGCATTAAAAGACAATGATTTGATTGTTGCTACGCAAGGTCGCTCTTTCTGGGTGATAGATGACCTTACCATTATTCAACAGAAAGCAGTTGCTATTTTAGAGAAGAATTTACACGTATTTACTGTTAACGATTCATACAGAACAGAAGGTGGTGGAAGAAGAAGACGTGGTGCTGCAGCAGCAGAACCCAATGCAGGTGCGAATCCTCCACAAGGAACAGTAATCAACTTTTACTTAAAAGGGGTTACCGATAGTGCAAAATTGGCCATCACTGTTATGGATAAAAAGGGGAAACTAATTAAGACTTTCAGCAGCTTTACTAAAGTGCCGGAAGATAAAATTGAAATTACCGAAGGGGTTAATCAATTTGTTTGGGATCAAAATTATCCTCCAGCTGAAAGAGCAGATGGCATGATTTTATGGAATGGCGGTATTGGCTCTGCCAAAGCTGCGCCAGGTAAATACACTGCAAAACTGAAATACGGAAACGATTCAACAGAAATTGCTTTCGTTATAAAACCGAACCCAGTATATCAAGCAACTGAAGCAGATTATGATTCACAAGTTTCATTCTTATTATCTGTTCGTGATAAATTTAGTGAAGTTCAAAAAGCCATTAAAAATATCCGAACTATTAGAACTCAAATTACCGAGTTGAATGCAAGAGTTGATGCAAAGTCTAATAAAGACTTGAAGCAATATGCAGATAGCATTAATAAACAGTTAACAGCAATTGAAGAAGCATTGTATCAAACCAAAGCAAAAAGCGGACAAGATGTTTTAAACTTTCCTATTCGCTTGAACGATAAAATTGCGGGTTTATATGGAGTAGCTTCAAGTGGTCAAAATGCCCCAAGCAAGCAAGTTCGTGAAGCCTTTGCCGATTTGAGCGGTCAAGCAAATGCGCAATTGGTTAAACTTCAAAAAATAATGGATACTGATATTAAAAAACTTAATAAAATGATTAACGATAAACAGGTACCAGTAATTGGTATTAAATAAACTGTTTATAAATTAAGCCAATAGTTCAACTTGAATACGAGCGCTCTATTTCTACTTTTAAACAATGGCGATGTAAAATAATTGTCTGTATAAACTAGAAATAGATCGCTCATTGGCTTAAATCGATATTGCAATCTACTGTTGATATTCATATTATTTCTTTGTGTATTATATTGGAAAAATGTTGTCCAAAATAATTTGGTAGAGAAATTAATTTCTGTTCTTTGAGAAATCAAGAATAATTCAGTAGATCCATAAGTGCCTGGAAATTCCAGTTTATTGTATTGAAAGTTGAGGTCTAAATTAGTATTGGGTAATTTTCTAAATGTGATGCCTGCCGATAAACTGCGATTGGTTCCATTGTAAAAACCGCCTGTTCCACCACTCACTCTAAAGCTAAATGGTCTTCTAAAATCTGAACGATAATTTACTTCTAGGTTTCTGTATTTGTATTTCGCAACAGGTAATGGTGTTGCATCTGTAAACGAAATAGGAAAGAGTAGATCTACTTCTGAATCATTAATGCCATAACTAATTCTAGCCGTATTTCTAAATTCTATATTGTTGCTAAAGCTAGTATTGCGTTCATTAAAACTATTATCTTGATTAAAAACGATATAGTTTTCTAATTCAAATCTTATTCCAATTAGCTTTCCTTTTGTTGGAATTATTTTGTACTGGGCACTTGTATAGGAATGCTTAAATCCAACCCTAATCACCGTATCCCTTGATGCATCGTAATTTTCTATCCTTTCAATGAATCCCATATCAGCATAGTAGTTGGTACCTAAATTAGAAAGGTCTTGTACAAAACTTACATTGCGGCTGTTGTAGTTGAATCCAAAATTATAAAAAGCGTTGTTTTTATTGATATTGGGTTTAAAGGAATGATGGTAGGTGGCCCATGCCCCCCATTTCCCTTCTAAATCGGAATAATTATATTCTATTCCAGCATTTCTACTATATGCTTCTAAAGGATTGGCAGCTTTTTCTGCCTCAGTCATAAAATTGGTACGGTTTAAAAAATACCCTTTAATTACAGATCGATTAAAAACTCTTTGATCAACTGAAAATGCAGTATAGTTTTCTGGAGCATAATCTCCTTGTCTGCCTGTTTGCATATTCATAAATCCGATGCGCGTCTTCTTTGCAATATTTCCTGTAACCCTTGCGCCAAATAAAATAGGTATTTTATTTCCGTTTTTATCTAGTCCAATTCTTCTAGAATAAAAAGGTCTTATTGGATCAATTCCAAAACCTGAAAACAAATCAGCATTTTCTAAAAAGAAAGTTCTTCTCTCTGGAAAAAATATATTGAATCGAGTTAAGTTGGTTACTTGTCTGTCTACTTCAATTTGTGAAAAGTCAGGATTAACTGTTAAGTCTAAATTAAGCGAAGAAGTTAATCCAATCTTTGCGTCAAAACCTGCATTAGGCTTGGCGTTGATAGGATCACCATTCAATCTATTTTCAGTTACTTCTGTTGTTACATATGGTACAAAAACTGTATTGGCACCGGGCTTTGGCGGCGTGTCTTCCCAAATCAAGGATCCAGTATATCCTACATCATGCGAAGGAAAATTAACAGGCACATTGGTCCAAGTAGAGTATTCATTCGTTTTAGTATCTACTCTCACAAAATTGATTCCCCATGATTTTTTATCTTCAGGGTAACGAATTGATTTGAAGGGTATGGCAATTTCAGCAGTCCACCTATCTCCATATCTTTTAGTTTCAGAAAACCAAGTTTGGTCCCAACTAAACGATACACCATTTCCAGAAGAATTTAATTGGTCTTCGCTTTGTGCATTGTAAGCATTTACTACAAAAAAGAACCCATTGTTTCTGGTATTTACCGGATCAATTACCAGTGCTACACAATCGTTTCCATCATGGCCAATATCCCTCTTCAAACTTTGAATAAATACTTTTCCTGAATCAAACGCCGTATATGCTACATATAAAAACTTATCGTCGTATGCGGTTTGAACTTCGGTAGCGTGTTTGGCCTTTTTTTTATCGTCTGGATATTTTTCCCAAAAGGAGCTTACTTTTTGTGCTCGGCTCCATACTTCTTCGTCAAATAATCCATCTATTTTAATGGGCGTGGTAGATTTGGCAATCTTGATTTGGTAATCTTTTTGAAAAGTTTCTCCATTCCGCACTTGGGCAGTTAATTGGGATATATAAGCAGCAAATATAAAAAGGAAGAAAACTCTCATAAACTTAAACGGCATGGAATGGTCTATTTTAGCCGCTGCAAATTTGGTATAAATTATACTAGCAAGCCCTAATTAATATGCTTAGTGGCAGAATGAACGGATAAGCGCCCAATTAATCTTCTTTAAAAAGATCGGGTCTTCTTGTTTTGGTTCTTTCTACAGATTGCTCAAAACGCCAGTCTTCTACTTTTTTAGGGTCACCTTGTAACAAAATCTCAGGCACTTTCATTCCCCTGAAATCGGCTGGTCGGGTATATACCGGAGGAGCTAATAAATTGTCTTGAAAGGAATCGGTTAGGGCCGATGTTTCATCACTTAAAACGCCAGGTATCAATCTTCCTATTGCGTCTACTACTACAGCTGCAGCTAATTCACCTCCGCTTAGTACATAGTCTCCAATTGAAATTTCCATCGTAATATATTGGTCTCTTATTCTTTGGTCAATTCCTTTATAATGACCACAAATAATTAAGAGATTTTGCAACATAGACAATTGATTGGCCATGGGTTGGTCAAATGTTTTACCGTCTGGTGTCATATAAATGATGGCATCATAAGTATTGTTGAGTTGCAGTTCTTCAATTGCATTGGCCAATGGCTCGCACATTAATACCATACCAGCTCCACCACCAAACGGATAATCATCTACCTGTGCATGTTTATTAATGGCCCATTTGCGCAAATTATGCGTACGAACAGTGAGCAATCCTTTGTCTTGCGCTCTTTTCATAATGCTATGACTAAAGGGCCCTTCTAACAAATCGGGCACTACGGTAATGATGTCTATAGTTAGCATAGTCAATTATTATAGGATCAATTAATCCATAAATTCTCCTAAATCTCTACGATCTCTTTTGGTAGGCCTTCCCACTTTACTTAATCGCTTACCTGTATGAAAACTAGCAGCTTCAAATTTGATTCTATCTAACTCTTCAGCAGGCGTAATATCTATATAATGTTTTATTGCTTCAGGATAAGCTGCTCTGGTATTTAATAATCCTGTTACTTTAATTACCCATTTTTTGGCCTCTGTTTTTACTTCGTATTCATCTCCAATGGCTACTACCCTAGATGATTTTACCGAATCTCCATGGTATTTTACTTTGCCCTTGCTGCATGCATCACCAGCCTGGCTTCTTGTTTTAAAAAGCCGTATACTCCAGAGGTATTTATCAATCCGTAATTTTTCTTTTTCAGCCGCCATATTTAAGCTTTCATTTCTGCAAAGTATTTATGGAAATAAGGGATGGTTTCAATGCCCTTGTAATAGTTCTCCAAATTGTATTTTTCGTTGGGGCTATGTAAGTTATCGCTGTCTAATCCAAACCCTAAGAATACAATTTTCAATCCCAATTCTTTTTCAAACAATGCACAAATAGGAATACTTCCTCCTCCTCTAACAGGAATTGGTTCTTTTCCAAAACAAGTTTCTACCGCTTTGGCAGCAGCTTTGTATTCAATTGAATCAATAGGAGTCATATATGGCTCACCTCCATGGTGTTCAGCTGCTTTTACAGTAACACCTGCTGGTGCAATACTGTGAAAATAGTCCAATACTTTTTTGGTGATTACTTCAGATGATTGATTGGGTACCAATCTGCATGAAATTTTTGCAGTTGCTTTAGAAGGCAAAACGGTTTTTGCACCCTCTCCTGTATAACCTCCCCAAATTCCATTCACTTCGAGTGTTGGGCGAATGCCGGTTCTTTCATTGGTGGTGAATCCTTTTTCTCCCCATAATTCACTAATGCCCAAATCTGCTTTATAGGCTGATTCGTCAAATGGGGCTTTGGCCATTTTTTCTCTTTCTGCTGGTGTTGCTTCTACCACATCATCATAAAAACCAGGAATGGTTATATGGTTATTTTCATCGTGACAAGAAGCAATCATTTGCGCTAAAATGGTAATTGGATTAGCTACTGCTCCTCCATAAACACCACTGTGTAAATCTCTATTGGCTGCGGTAATTTCAACTTCTATATAACTTAACCCACGTACACCTATGTCGATGGAAGGATTATCCATACTCAACATTGAAGTATCTGAAATTAAGATGACATCGGCTTTTAGTAGTTCCTTATTTGCTTTTACAAACTCAGCCAAATTAGGGCTCCCAATTTCCTCTTCACCTTCAATCAAAAATTTTATATTGGTACAAAACGAATTGGTTTTTGTAAATGTTTCCAATGCTTTTACATGCATATAAAATTGTCCCTTGTCATCGGCCGATCCACGAGCATAAATTTTTCCATCTTTTATTACAGGTTCAAAGGGCCCACTATGCCAAAGCTCTAACGGATCTGCTGGTTGCACATCATAATGACCATACACCAATACAGTTGGTTTACTTGCATCAACTATTTTTTCTGCGTAAACAATTGGATGGCCTTTCGTTGGATAAATAGTTACAGTATCGGCACCAGCTTCTACTAGACTTTGTTTTACTACTTCTGCACAATGCAACATGTCCGATTTATTTTCAGTACGGGCACTTATACTAGGGATTTTTAATAAATCAATTAATTCTGCTAAAAATTGTTCTTTGTGTGCTTCTTGGTATTGTTTCCAACTGTCCATAATGGTATTATTTGAGCCTGCAAGTTACCTATTTTAAACCTGCTTGGCAAGACTGTGTTTTTGATTAGAGACCACATTCAGGATGGTCCAATTCAATTGTTTTTGAAATGGTTGGGTTCTTACAGTGCAGTCTTTTTTGGTGCATATAGCGCAACTGAAATGTAAGCAACCATCTGTATGAACAAATAATTCAATGGCATCTCCAAAATTGGTCTTAATTAAATTGGATAATTCGTCTATCTCTAAATGGGCTTCGTGAATATTCAAATACCAGGGTAAGGTTAAATGACAATCAATATGCAATAAATCTCCGTATTTGATTACCCTAAGATTGTGTAAGTCTATCCAATTGGGCTTTTTATGTGTTTCTAAAACCTGAATAAATTCATTCAGCATTTGTTCATCTGCTTCATCCATTATACCTGCAAGCGATTTGCGTAAAATGGTATACCCATTGTACATGATCCAGCCACTTAAAATAAATGCGATTAGTTTATCAATCCAATATAGATGGGTTAGATACATGAGTGCAATAGCCAATAGAACACCAACTGTAGAAAAAGTATCAATTTGCAAGTGCTTGCCACTGCTCTCTAATGCCAATGATTTGTTCTGTTTACCAATCCTAATACAAATTGCGCCAGCAATATAATTGAGCACTGCTGTAGCCCCTACCAGCCACATTCCATGATCCAATTGTTGTACCGTATGGTTGGCCAGCATATTTACAACTGTCTCATAAATAATTAAAATGCCTGCTGCAATAATTAGGCTGCCTTCAGCAGCTGCGGAAATAAATGCGGCTTTTCCATGTCCATACGGATGGTCTTCGTCGCGTGGTTTGGAGGCAACATATAAGCTGTATAATCCAATAAAACCAGCTACTATATTAACAATGCTTTCCAATGCATCTGAAAGAATGGCTAATGAATTGGTTAAATAATAAGCAGTGATTTTAAGCACAAATAAGACCACACTTAGGGCTGTAACCCACTTTTGAACCACAAAATTCTGTTTACTTTGGTACATAAGCGCCTTATTTAGTGGGTGTTAAACAAATTTGCTTTATTTTTATCATCCAAATTAGGGTAATTTATTTGGAACATTAACCCCCGAAATGCGTAAACCAGAACAACGAGAGAGAATACCTTCTAGGCCGCCGCTAATTGCACCACTGCACGATGAAACCGATCAACCCGTTTGGTCGGTAATTATTGCTGTTGACAATACTTTCACTTACTTAAACACCACTTTATTATCCATTTTAGAGTTAGATCAAGGTATTGGTATTATGCAAATGTTGGTGGTAGACGATGCAAGTACAGATGGAGATGTAGAACAATTGGTTAAAGACACTGGAAAAGGTAGGATAGGGTATTTTAGACAGCCCAGTAAAGTAGGAAGGTTGAGGAATTTAGAAACCTGTATTAAGCTTTCAAGAGGAAAGTATGTACATCTTTTATACGGAGACAATTATGTAATGCCCGGTTTTTACGATGAAATTTTGTCTTTATTTAATGAGTTCCCAAGAGTAGGCGCAGCGTTTACCGAATTCCAATACATTAATGAAAGAGGTACACCAATCTGGAAACACCAACCTTTGGCTAAGGAGAGGGGCTTACTAAAAAACTGGGTTAAAGCTGTTGCACTCAGGCAAAATACGGAACCATCTGCAATGGTTATTAAAAGAACTACATACGAAAAATTGGGTAGTTATTTTGGGGCAGAACATGGAGAGTTTTGGGAAATGACCGTAAGAATTGCTGCCCATGCAGAGCTGGCATATGTGCCCAAGGTATTGGCCAATTTTAGAATTCACGGCAAAGCACTCTACTCAGAAGCATTAAAGTCTGGAAAGAATATTGAAGACGTAACTAAAGTAATTGGTATTATTAGAGCGTATTTACCCTTAGATGTTAGAGACGAGGTAAATGCAATGTCTAAAAAATATTTCTCTCAACACTTTGCACAACTATCTCATAAAATTTACCACGAATTAAACGATACAGAAGCTGCACTAAAGCAGGCTTGGGGTGCGCTGGTTTTAGACATCAACTGGATATCATTTAAATACAGTATGCTCCTTTTTATTAAATACCTGATTGCGTACAAAGTGATTCGCAAATGGGTAGAAAAACTAAGCTAAATTAATTGCGTACTATAATTGATGGGGCAGTGCTTAGCCAACATAGCAGATATGCCGCAATACTTATCCATCGATAAAGAAACAGCTCGCTTCAACTTGTCTTCATCTGCTGGTTTAACATCGCAATGATATACCAAATCAATATGCGTAAATGTTTTTGGATGCTCTTCCGTTTGATCTGCTTCAGCAGTAACTTCTAGTTTACTAAACTCAACTTTCATTTTGTTTAATATATCTATCACATCAATGGCACTGCAACCACAAAGTGATGCCAATAACAAACGCTTTGGATTCATACCACTATTTAATCCACCATTTTCTACCGATGTATCAATTCTTACCACATGACCGTCTTCACCAGATGCATCAAATGCCAAGGCTTCTTTCCAATTTAAACTTACTTTCATACTATTTATTTTCAATATTCTTTTATTCAATCTTATTGAGTGCAACCCAATTTAAATTAGCTGTTTCTCTACAAAGCTCCAGTCTACTAAATTGAACCAGTTGTTGATATAATCAGGACGCTTATTTTGGTACTTCAAATAATAAGCATGTTCCCAAACATCCAAAGCCAATAATGGCTTTCCTTTTAAGTCGCTAATATCCATCAATGGGTTGTCTTGATTGGGGGTAGAGCCACAAATTAATTTACCATCTGCAGTTTGAACCAACCATGCCCAACCACTACCAAACCTATTTTTTGCGGCGTCTGAAAATTGTGTCTTAAATGCTTCTACTGAACCAAAAGATTGGTTGATGGCCGATAAAATTTTTCCTGTTGGCATACTGCTTGTTCCAGGCTTCATGCATTTCCAGAAAAATTCATGGTTAAAGTGCCCACCACCATTGTTGCGCATTTTGCTAGAATACTTACTAATATTTTGCATCAATGTTTCTATTGATATCGTTGCTGTATTTACTTTTTCAGCTACACATGCGTCGGTTAAATTTTTTGCATAAGCAGCTGCATGTTTACTGTAATGAATTTCCATTGTAGTGGCGTCTATAAAAGGCTCCAATGCATTATAAGCATAAGGTAATGCTTGCTGCGTAAAACTATTGTTTTCAGCTGCTAAAACTATATTAGGCAGAATGCTCATGCCAATACCTGCTGCTACCGTTGCTTTACCACTGTTCGTTAAGAACAATCTTCTATTATATTTACGCATGTTAATTAATTTTTTGTTTTATTAAAGGTAGCTAAAAATTTACGTAGCCCTTTAAAATTGCGATAGTAGAACTCTTGGTTAAATAGTTGAGAGTCGTGCATGGCTTTGTAAATTAAAAAAGCACTGATGGGAACTAAAATAAATGTACTTAGCCACATGCCTATAAGGGCATTGGTTTGACCAGATCGAACAAACTTTTCTCCAAACGTATTGAGTAAGTGAAATAACACAAAGAACACAATGGCAAAAACCATTGGTGTTCCCAATCCCCCTTTACGAATAATAGAACCCAACGGTGCGCCAATTAAAAACATGACCAAACAAGCAACAGATAAAGTGAATTTCTTGTGCCATTCAATTTCATGCAATTGCATAGACAAATATTTGGCTTTATAGTCTTCTGCCATTACTGCCACCGAGCCTTTTACAGTTGCGAGTTGATTGGCTGCTGCGTCTATCAATTGTTGGTCAATGCTATCGGGAAAAATCTTAGCTGGTTTAACTTTTGGTAAAGGCTTCAAAATTTTACTCCAGCCTGTATCTGCATATCGAGTAAATCGCAAATATGGACTAACTTCTAGCTTTGCTTTTTTTGCATAAAAAGTATCTATATGATCTAAGGAGTCAATGGCCAAATTGAGTTGTCTTACACTTAACATTTTTGGGTCATAAAATGCAGAGTCTTCTGTTTTATTCATTTGAAAACTCTTTAGGTCAAATACTTTTTTATATTCCTTAAATCCCATTCTGGTAAACTCTGTTTCTATAACACCTCTTGGTCCTTTCTCTTGATACCTCCAACCATTTTTTAAAATAAACTCTAAAAATTGTTTGTCTTTAGAAACACGCATCACACCGCTTTCTGCCACCATGATATTGTCTTGCAAATAATAACCTTTTTCAAAGATGACCACATCGTGTATAATGCTGTCGTTCTTTTCTTTTTTTCCAAGCTTAATGATAAAGCCATCTATCTTATCGTAAAAAATTCCTTCCTTAATGTCAATGGATGGCTTAGAAACGATGATATCATATTTAAGTGCAGATAATTTTAATTGGGTAACGGGTATAATATTATTCGCAAATAAAAAGGCAATACCACAAACAAAAAAAGTAAACACCAACAATGGACGCATGAATCGAATAAGAGAAATGCCTGCTGCTTTAATAGCAACCAATTCAAATTTCTCTCCCAAATTTCCAAAAGTCATGATAGACGAAAAAAGTAAAGCCAAGGGCAATGCCATAGGTACCCAAAATAATGCCACCAAGCCTACCAGTTTCAAAACGGTAATTAAGTCTAACCCTTTTCCCACTAAGTCATCTATATATAACCAGAAAAACTGCATGGTTAAAACAAACAGCGAAATGGCAAAAGCAGCTATAAAAGGACCAATAAATGATCGAATAATTAATATGTCTAGTTTTTTTATCACAATAGCTGTCTTAATATTGCTGTATGAGCGCTGCAAAAGTAACACTTTCGCCAAAGGAACTGGAACTGGTTAATAATGCCGACTGGATTTTAACAAAGAACCATATTATTCAGAAGGTGAATGACCTGTTTAGTTCCCTTGCCAATGGGTATAGGCAAGAATACCTGCAGCACGATGCATTTGCAAAAAGTCCGGTATTTGATATACCCCCTAAAATATCCAAAGGCGAGCAGTACCAATTGCTGCCTTATCTTATGTTAGATTTTCCAAGGTGTTTTACCGATGACGACATTTTTGCTGTTCGCACTTTTTTTTGGTGGGGCAATCATTGCAGTATTCATCTAATATTGAAGGGTAAATTTTTGGCACAATATGGTCCCTCTATTGATCGCTATTTTCAGTTGTACGGAAAGTACGGGGTTGAAACAAAAGACTGGTTTATAGGTATAGCCCAAGACCCCTGGCAACATCATTTTGAAAAAGACAATTACACCCCTATTCAAGATTGGAATGGGTATAGCGTAACCATGTTACCCTTTTTAAAGTTGGCAAAAAAAATCCCACTCGAAGAGTGGGATGATATTGAATCTTATATGTTGAATCATTTTAAAAAGATGTTGACCATCTTAACCGATTATTAAGAACCCAGTCTATGAAATAGCTCCTTAGTTTGGTAGCCCCACAATTGGCTCTGGTCTTTAATTTCACTTTTCTCAGCAAAATCTTTTACTACCAAAATAGTTTGGTTAGAGATCTCCGTTTTTTCTATTTTGAATTCAAAATACTCATTCTTATCGCTGTGTAACCAACGGAAACGAATGAATTTATTTTCTTCTTTATCTAGTACTTCTGCTTTTTCTGGAACCCCACCATCCCATGAAAAACTGTATACGTTTTCCCACTCATCTACCTTGTCTGCAAACCATTCTTGCAAGCCAGCAGGAGTAGCTAAAAACTCATATAATATAACTGGGGAACATCTAACCGGGAATTCTAATGTAAATAGTTGCTTCTTACTCATTATTGCGCTTTTACCATCTAGGTATGTGCAATGATATTAAATAATACCTATTACCCAAATGTTTTTTTAAAAAATCCATTTTTTAATGCTATAAAAACTTGTATATGTAAATAATAGTTCACTTAATAAATTAAAAATCAATGTTTTATCAATTTATTTTTTCAAAACTGTGGAAAATGTTAAATTAGGATAGTTCATTATTTACCAATCTTAATCTAGTTGTTATGGGTATGCGCCAACTCAAAATAACCAAATCGATCACCAATCGTGAATCGCAGAGTTTAGAAAAGTATTTACAAGAAATTGGTAAAGTAGATTTAATTGAACCAGAAGAAGAAGTACAACTGTCGTTAAAAATTAAAGAAGGCGATACAAAAGCATTGGATCGACTTGTTAAAGCAAATCTTCGATTTGTGGTATCTGTTGCTAAACAATACCAGAACCAAGGTCTTACTTTATCCGACTTAATTAATGAGGGAAATTTAGGGTTAATTAAAGCCGCTATGCGTTTTGACGAAACAAAAGGATTTAAATTTATTTCTTATGCCGTTTGGTGGATCAGACAAAGTATTCTTCAATCATTGGCCGAGCAAAGTAGAATTGTGCGATTGCCATTAAATAAAGTAGGTTTAACCAATCGCATTAGTAAAGCTTATCAATATTTGGAACAGGAATACGAAAGGGAACCAAATCCACAAGAGCTGGCTGATTTTTTAGAACTGCCAATAGACGAAGTAACTGCTACCATGAAAGCAGGATTTAGACATGTGAGCATGGATTCGCCTATCAGCAGTGGAGAAGATCTTACTTTGATAGATTTATTAGAAAACACCAATGAAGCAAAGACCGATGAAAAGTTGGTTTATCATGAGTCATTACATGTAGAAATAGAAAGAAGTTTAGGTACTTTAACAGACCGTCAAAAAAAAGTACTTTGTTTTTTCTTTGGCATTGGCGTAGACAGAGCGCTTAGCTTAGAAGATATTGGAACTCGTTTTAACCTGACCCGCGAAAGAGTTAGGCAAATTAAAGACAAAGCCATTAATAAATTACGTTCAGCCAACAGAGCCAGACAGCTCCGTTATTATTTAGGCTGATTTGGAAATAAGGATTGCCCACAAATTCTCCAAGCTAGTATATTTGCACCTCGTTCATCAATAAGTGGGTAATCATGTTTCAGAATTTATCAGAAAAATTAGAGTCAGCGTTTAAGAACCTCAAAGGGGAAGCAAGAATTAATGAACTCAATATTGCCAACACGGTAAAAGACATCCGTAGGGCATTGTTAGACGCCGACGTAAACTTTAAAATTGCCAAAGAATTTACCGATAAAGTAAAAGACAAAGCAGTTGGAGCAAAAGTGCTGAATGCCATTAGCCCAGGCCAGTTAATGGTGAAAATTGTTCAAGATGAACTAACCGAATTAATGGGTGGGCAAGAAGCAGTTTTTGAAATAGAAGGAAGGCCTGCTGTTATTTTAATTGCTGGTTTACAAGGTAGTGGTAAAACCACTTTCACAGGAAAATTGGCCAATTATTTAAAAACCAAAAAGGGCAAGAGTCCATTGGTGGTAGCGGCAGATATTTATAGACCTGCGGCTATTGATCAGTTAACGGTGTTGGCAGAACAAATTGGCGTAAGTGTTTACAGTGAGCGCGATAATAAAGATGCCGTAGCCATTGCATTAAATGCCATCAAAGAAGCCAAGGCAACCAATAAGAATGTAGTAATAATAGATACCGCCGGTCGTTTGGCAATAGACGAAGTAATGATGAATGAAGTGGCCAATATTAAGGCGGCTGTTAATCCATCAGAAATATTGTTTGTGGTAGACTCAATGACTGGTCAGGATGCGGTAAATACGGCCAAAGCATTCAATGATCGCTTAAACTTTACCGGGGTAGTATTAACCAAATTAGATGGCGATACCAGAGGTGGTGCGGCCCTCTCTATTAAATACACCGTAGACAAGCCAATCAAGTTTGTTAGTAGTGGAGAGAAAATGGAAACATTGGATGTGTTCTACCCTGAAAGGATGGCACAACGAATTTTGGGAATGGGTGATATTACTACATTAGTAGAAAAAGCACAGGCCCAGTTTGATGAAGTTGAAGCAAAGAAATTAGAGAAGAAAATTCGCAAAAACCAATTTGATTTCCAAGATTTCTTAGACCAGTTACAGCAAATTAAAAAAATGGGTAACCTGAAAGACCTAATGGGGATGATTCCTGGTGTAGGTAAAGCGGTAAAAGATATTGATATAAAAGATGATGCGTTTAAGGGGATTGAAGCCATGATTAGTTCAATGACCCCGCACGAGCGCGCCAACCCCGACAGCCTTACTCCGTCTAGACGAGCCAGAATTGCCAAGGGGGCAGGTAAAGATTTAACGGAAGTGAATGCGTTTATGAAGCAGTTTGAGCAAATGAAACAAATGATGAAAATGATGAATAATATGCCAATGGGGGGCCGTTTTCCAGGTATGAAACGCTAATCTTTGGAAAATTATCTAGAATATCCTAAATTTGCGCTCCCGGTTTCTACCGGGATTAACCCTATTTAATAACGCCTTTAAATTTCTATTTAACATGGCAGTAAAAATGAGACTTCAAAGACACGGAAGTAAGAAGCGTCCTTTCTACTTTATAGTAGTAGCCGATGCTCGTGCACCAAGAGATGGTAAGTTCATCCAAAAAATTGGAACTTACAATCCATTAACAGTTCCTGCAAGCATTCAATTAGATCGTCAAAAAGCTTTAGAGTGGCTTAACAAAGGTGCTCAGCCAACCGACACTGTACGCAGAATCCTTTCTTTCAAAGGAGTATTGTACCTAAAACACTTATTACGTGGTGTTAAATTAGGATTGTTTGATGATGCAACTGCAATGACTAAATTCCAAGAATGGCATACAAGTCATGAGGAAAATATTACTCGCAGAAACAGCGAACACAAGAGCAAACAAGTTGCTAAAAGAGCATATGTTCCTGTAGTTAAAAAAGTAGAAGAAAAGCAAGAAGAGTCTGCTGCCCCAGCTGAAGAATCAGCTCCTGTAGAAGCTTAATTGTAAAATTCATACATCTGTTTAAGGGTCCAGTTAGCTGGACCCTTTTTCATTATCCCTATTCATTTTGTAACTTGCACCCATGAAGGAATATATTCATATTGGAAAATTAGTAGCCGTTTTTGGTGTGAAGGGTGAATTGATTTTAAAACATTCACTAGGGAAAAAATCCAATTTAAAAGAAGCATCTGCCATTTTTGTTGAAGAAACAAAGGGCTCCTATATTCCCTACTTTTTAGAAACAGCAAAAGCAAAAGACGAGGAAGAAACCTTTATTAAATTAGAAGGAGTGAATAGCAAGGAAGCAGCTGCAAGATTTACAGCTAAACCGGTTTGGTTATTAGATGCCGACTTTAGAAAACTAGCTGGTAAAGATGCCCCCATCTCCTTGTTGGGCTATGAAGTAATAACAGATGAAGACGAAAATTTAGGACCAATTGAAGAAGTGATTGAGCAACCGCATCAAGTATTATTGCGTGTTACTTTAGAAGGCAATGAAGCGTTGATTCCTTTGCACGCAGAAACCTTAGATAAAATAGATCGTGTTGCACAAAAAGTGTACGTTACTTTACCCGATGGGTTACTAGATATTTACAGAGGGTTGTAAATGGGGGTATTAGTTTTTTTCTAAAATCCATTCACGGGCTTTGTCTACAACAGCATCTTTATTTTTTACAGGAAGTACTAAAACATCAGGTAGAATGGAATTGCTGTCCTTTTCATTTCCATCGGCTCTGAAAAACATTTTACTGGGGCCTCTAGCAATAATTTGACTATAGGGCAACATAAAATTGAACATTTCTCCATAATCATTCCCTGGTTCAGCAGTTGGGGCACCAAATACCTTAGCCAATTGATAGGTTTTAATTCCATCACTAAACATATTGGCGCTACTGAAAGTATTGGGTCCAATTAAAAGCGCTGTTTTACCATTAAAGCGCAGTGGAGTTTCTAGTGGCTGTTTTAATAATTTGTTGTCGTAAAAATAGACTGATCCGTTTTGCATTGTAAAGTAAAAAGCAGGCCCTGCTTTTTCACCTTGACTACCCAGCATAAATTTTTTATAGGCTTCACTCACTTTCCATTTCATACCAGCAGTAAACCTATATGGCTTGTTGCTAAAATAGGGGATCATTAATTCGGCTAAAGCAGAATTACCTCCGCCGTTTTCTCTAATATCAATGATGAGCCCTTTTGCTCGGGAAGATTGTATTTTGGTGAAACTCTCTATCAAAAATTTGGTGAATGGATGAGTAGGATCATTGCTCATATTATTGTAACGGATATAGGCAATTGAATCAGGCAATATTTCTAAGCTGTAAGGAATTATTTGAGTCCTTTTTATTGATGCCATTGCTTTATTGATACTATCAGCTTGTTGCTGATTGTACCCTTCTACTTTGTACTGCATCTTTTTTCCTTCTGCGTTTACAGCGGTAATATGATATGGACTATTAACTCCGTGTAAGAATAAAAGCTTTCTAATATAAGTGGCTACTTGCTGATTTTTCCAATTGGTTAATCCACCAAAATACACACCGTATTGCTTATTAATGCTCGTAATATTTTTTCCATTAATGGCTAAAATAGTACCCCCATTTTTTAAATATTGCTCCTTGCTTAAATCCATTTCCACTTCCCATCCAATTTGATTGGATGATTTTATTAAAAAAGGAAATCGAAGCGATTGTTGAAATAAGCTATCAGCAATTTTTGCAGAAGGAAGTCCTAGATGGCCTTCGTTTAAAGCTGCAGCCAACTTTCCTATCACTAAAATGGCTTGGTTAATTGACACTGTATTAGGCAGAGAGGCCAGTAATTTTTTTTCTAATTGAATAAGCGACTCTTTGCTTACCGCATGGTACATATTAACATGAGCTGCTTCAATGGTTGTTTTCCAAAATTGGATATCTTTTACCAGAGCTGATTTTGTAATAGTTAAGGGTGCAGTTGCTTTAGTAGTTTCTTCTTTATACAAAACAAAGGATTGTGCTGATGCCAAAACCACGCACCAACAACAGAACGCTGTAAAAATCCCTTTTTTCATTTAAATTAATTTACTACAAAAATAGCTTCATTTAAAATATACATCCATCACATAAAAGGGTGATATTGCTTTTAATATTATGCAAGCGCCGCAACGATATATTGCACATTTAGACTTAGACTCCTTTTTTGTGAGTGTAGAAATGCTGAATGATCCAACCTTAAAAGGGAAGGCTGTTATTGTAGGTGGAAGTGCCGATAGAGGGGTGGTAACTACATGCAGTTACGAGGCACGTAAGTTTGGTGTAAGAAGCGCCATGCCAATGAAAACAGCCATGAAGCTTTGCCCACATGCTATTTTAGTACGAGGAACACGTGGAGAGTATACTAGGTATTCAAGATGGGTAACCGATATTATTGCAGCCAAAGCACCCTTATTTGAGAAAGCATCTATTGATGAGTTCTTTATTGACTTAACGGGGATGGATAAATTTTTTGATCCATACCAATGGACGATTGATTTACGCAATGAAATCATAGAGACAACTGGCTTGCCCATTTCATTTGGATTGGCCAGTAATAAAATGATTGCTAAAATTGCTACAGATGAAGCCAAACCCAATGGCTATTTATTTGTACAGCCAGGAATGGAAAAAGAATTTTTAGCACCACTACGGGTCAATAAATTTTCTGGTGTTGGAGAATCCATGCATACAAAGTTGAACCAAATGGGCATTTATACCATTGAGCAATTGAGTAAAACGCCCATTGCTCTTTTAGAAAAAGTATTAGGCAAATCAGGAGCAGATCTTTGGAAAAAATCACAAGGAATTCATGAAGGAATTGTTCAACCTTATCACGAATCAAAAACAATCTCTACCGAAAATACTTTTGAAGAAAATAAAACAGATGAGGGCTTCTTGTTTAGTGAGTTGGTAAGAATGACTGAAAAAGTAGCGTATGAATTAAGACAAGATGGAAAACTTACTGGTTGTATTGCAGTTAAAATTCGTTACCCCAATTTTGATACCACCTCAAAGCAAATAGCAATTAGTTATACGTTGCGAGATGATGAATTAATACCTGTAGCAATTGACTTGTTTCATAAGCTTTATAAAAAAGGGGAGCCTATTCGATTGTTAGGCGTTCGTTTATCTGAACTTACTTCACATGTATTGCAAGGCTCATTGTTTGATGAGTCAGATAAAAAAGGGGATTTGTATAAAGCGATTGATTCTGTAAAAAATAAGTTTGGCAAAAGCGCTTTGCAAAAAGCCAGGACGGTAAGGTCTCCTGAAAAAGGTAACCCATCTAAAGGATAATTTATTAGTCTACTAAATTAGTAGGAAAATACTATATTCGCTTTCTAAATTCAATATTATGGCTTTAAGACTTGGCGATATCGCTCCCAATTTTGCTGCACAAACCAGTATTGGTCCTATTGATTTTTACGAGTATTTGGGCAATAGCTGGGGGGTTCTTTTTTCTCACCCTGCCGATTATACACCTGTATGTACAACAGAATTAGGTAGAACAGCTGCACTAAAAGAAGCATTTAAAAAACGCAATGTAAAGGTTTTGGCATTGAGTGTAGATAGTTTAGCAAAACATGCTGGATGGATTGGCGACATCAATGAAACCCAGCACACGCTGGTTGAGTTTCCAATAATAGCAGACGAAGACAGAAGTATTTCTCATGCCTATGATATGATTCATCCAAATGCTTCTGAAACTTTTACGGTTCGTTCTTTGTTCATTATAGGGCCAGACAAGAAAGTAAAATTGATGATTACTTATCCAGCTTCTACTGGTAGAAATTTCAATGAAGTATTGCGGGTAATTGATTCTTTGCAACTCACAGCAGAATACAGCGTAGCAACACCTGCTGATTGGAAAGAAGGCGAAGATGTGATTGTGGTTCCTGCTGTAAGCACAGCAGAGGCAATACAACGATTCCCTAAAGGAGTAACCGTAGTAAAACCATATTTGCGTTATACCCCACAGCCAAATAAATAATTTTTTAGTTGTTGAATATGCCCGGTAATTACCGGGCTTTTTTTTGTTCAGTATAGAATGCTTAACTTTCTAAAAATCCTTTTATGCGTAAATACTTTTTGGCTGCAATTTTATTAATCGGCAATACAGTAATGGCACAACGAACATTGATTCATTGTGGTCAATTGATTGATGTAAAAAACGCAACTCAACTACCTGCAATGACTATTGTTGTAGAAGGGAATAAGATTGTTGAAGTTCAAAAAGGGTATACTGCTGCTACTAATGGTAGTACCGTGATTGATTTAAAGAAGTTAACAGTCATGCCAGGCTTAATTGATATGCATGTGCATTTGGAATCGGAAACCGGACCAGCTAATTATTTAAACGGATTTACTTTTAACCCTGCAGATTATGCATTTCAATCGGTCATGTTTGCTGAAAAAACCTTAATGAGTGGATTTACTGCAGTTAGAGATTTAGGGGGCACCAATGTAAATATTGCATTAAGAAATGCCATCAATAAAGGTTGGGTTGTTGGACCTCGTGTGTATACTGCTGGAAAATCTTTGGCTTCCACTGGAGGGCATGCTGATCCCACCAATAATTATAGAAAAGATTTAATGGGTGATCCTGGTCCAAGAGACGGAGTAGTAAATAGTGTCGAAGACGCCGCAAAAGCAGTACGTCAACGGTATAAAGATGGAGCAGACCTAATTAAAATTACCGCAACTGGCGGTGTATTAAGTATGGCCAAAGATGGCAGTGGGGCTCAATTTAGCATTGAAGAAATAAAAGCAATAGTTCAAACTGCCAATGATTATGGCTTTAAAGTGGCTGCGCATGCACATGGTGCAGAAGGTATGAAAAGAGCCGTTTTAGGTGGAGTACATTCCATTGAACATGGTAGTTATATGTCTGAAGAAGTAATGGATTTAATGAAAGAAAAAGGGACTTATTTAGTACCTACTATTGTAGCAGGTAAATCAACTGCAGACTCTGCCAAAAAACCTGGCTACTATCCGGATATTGTAAAAGCCAAAGCTTTAGTAATAGGAAACTTTATTCAGGGCACTTTTGCAAAAGCTTATAAGAAAGGGGTAAAAATTGCATTTGGTACCGATGCAGGTGTATATGCACATGGAAAAAATTGGATGGAATTTCAATACATGACCGAAGTGGGTATGCCTATTTTAGAAGCCATTAAATGTGCAACCGTGAATGCTGCCGACTTATTAGGAGACGACAGCATTGGAAGTATTGAAAAGGGAAAAATGGCCGATATTATTGCTGTAGAAGGTAATCCTCAACAAGATGTCAGCAGTATGAGCCGGGTACAATTTGTAATGAAAGGTGGCAAAGTATTTAAACAATAACCATTACCCTTTCCATTTTTTTAATTGTTGTAACACTGCTCTAAGGTCCTTTGGCAATGGTGCTTCCAATTGATAAGCAATTTCATTGTAAGTAAAATTCAATTGGAAAGAATGCAAAGCCAATCTTGACAAAATTGGTTTTTCTTCTTCAGCTACTTTTGCCAATTTAAAATTCTTTTTGATTGTAGAGAGCAAAATGGGTTTGGCGTCTCCGTATATTTCATCGCAAACAATGCTATGTCCAATATGCTGCATATGCACCCTAATTTGGTGTGTTCTTCCTGTATGTATTTGAAAACGTACCCACGAAAACAACCTAAATTGTTCTACCACTTCATAATCAGTTAAAGATGGTTTGCCTTTTACATGAGTCATCATTTTAGTGGTTTTCCCAGGATGTTCCATAATAGCAGCATCAATGCTTCCACTCGGGTTCATCATTTGACCATTCACTAATCCCAGATAAAATTTTTCCATTTCCCTGCTTTCAAAAAGTTGGGAGAGGGCTTTATGTGATTCTTCGTGTTTGGCAAAAATGATAATGCCACTGGTATCTCTATCTAAACGATGGACCGTATAAATATTTCCGTACCGTTGTTTTAATAGGTCTTTTAAAGACTTTTCTACGCCCATTCTATCGGGAATACTCAATAAGCCTGAAGGTTTGTTTACTGCAACAAAATCGGCTGTTTCTACTATGATATCAATGCTCATGCGTTTACTTCTGACTTGTTTTTTCTAAGAAAAGATTTGTTCATGAATTTAAGTAAACGCACTTCTTTATCGTTTAAAAAACGCCACTTACTTCTCTCTACATTTTTCTTGGTAAGATTGGCAAACATTACTCTATCTAATGCTTTAACATCGTATCCTAAGTGTTCAAAAATTCTACGTACGATTCTATTTCTACCACTATGAATTTCTATGCCTACCACATTCTTACTTTTGCTATCGGCATATCCAACAGAATCTGCAGCAACAAACCCATCTTCTAAAGTGATGCCACTTACTATAGAATCTAAATCTTTTTTAGTAACTGGTTTGTCAAGGGTTACCTCATAAATTTTCTTTACTTCAAATGAAGGATGAGTCAGCTTTTGCGCTAATTCACCATCGTTGGTTAACAACAAAACACCGGTAGTATTTCTATCCAATCTTCCAACAGGATATACTCTTTCTGGTGTAGCACCCTTGATTAAATCAAGCACTGTTTTTCTTCCTTGCGGATCGCTTGCAGTGGTTAAATAATCTTTGGGTTTATTCAATAAAATATAGACCGAATTACGTTGTAAAAAAATGGGTTTCCCTTTCACTAAAATTTTATCTGCCTGAGAAACTTTGTAACCAGGTTCAAAAATTTTATCTCCATTCACGGTTACTTTACCTTCTTTAACCAATTCAGCCGCTTCTCTTCTTCCACAAACACCTGAATGCGCCACATATTTATTAAGGGGGATTAAAGACTCTCTTGTAGTGGCATCTTTTTTATCGGCATCCATTGGATTGCCTGGGTAAGTTGCCTTAGCTGGTTTGCCAGCCTTATTGAATTGGCTGCCGCCTTTTTCGTTTTTGAATGCTTTATATGATCCTGCTGCGGGTTTTACTGAGCCGGCTGCTGCTGGTCTACCTGGTCCTTTTGCTGCGCTTACTGGTCTTCCTGCTCGGCTAGTAGGTTTGTCAGATGGAGCCGATTTAGTATGAGCTGATTCTCTTGGTGGTGCAGCAATTTTCTTTGGATCTATGTATTCTTCTCCACGAGCTTTTGCTTTTTTTCTTGCCCTCATTTCTTCGCCCGCAGCTCTTGCATCTGCTTTGTTCTTTCTTTTTTCTTGGCGATAGGCTTCTTTAATGGCAGCGCCTTTTTTCTTTTCGGCAAATTTGCTGAAGTTGTCTGTACGTTTTTGCATGGTGTTGATTTGCTGTTTTACAACAGGATTTAAAATTAAGTATATGTTGAATTAGCCTTTATTAGCCAATTGCCCGCAAGCTGCATCAATATCTTTACCCCTGCTTCTTCTCAATCTTGCATTCACTTTATTAGCCGCAAGAATATCCATAAATGTTTGGGTATCTTCTTCGTCTGGTTTGGTAAACTTGAATGCATCAATGCTATTGTATTCAATAATATTGATCAAGTCTGCGGGTATTTGTCTGAACACTTTCGTTAACTCTTCTGCATCTTTTGCAGAGTCGTTTAGATTTTTAAATAAGATGTATTCTAGGGTAATTTCGTTACCTGTTTTCTTATAAAAATAATTTAATGCCTCCGTTAAAACCTTGATATTATTGGTTTCATTAATCGGCATAATTTGATTTCGTTTAGCATCATTGGGAGCATGCAAAGACAAAGCCAATTTAAACTTCACTTGATCATCGCCTAGCATTCTAATTTGTTTGGCAACCCCTGCTGTAGAAACGGTGATTCTTCTAGGACTCATGAACAATCCATCTTTTGCAGAAATGCGTTCAATGGCTTTCAACACATTATTATAGTTGAGTAATGGTTCGCCCATTCCCATGAATACAATATTGGTTAACTTTTTTTCGAATACCTGTTCACTCTGTTGGTTAATCAAAACAACTTGGTCTACAATTTCATCGTAAGTTAAATTTCGCTTACGTTCCATATAACCAGTTGCACAAAATTTGCAACTTAAACTACAGCCAATTTGAGAAGACACACAAGCTGTTTTTCGATCATCTGTTGGAATTAATACTCCTTCTACTAAATGGCCATCAAAAGTTTTAAATCTACTTTTAACGGTTCCATCATTACTATATTGGGTTGCGTCCACACGCAAAGCCGGCAGGGAAAAATCGGCCGCCATTTTAGTCCGCAGTTCTTTGCTAAGATTACTCATATCTTCAAAACTGTGGGCGTGCTTTTGCCATATCCATTCCTGCACCTGCTTGATCCTAAATTTCTTTTCGCCAATGCTTTCAAAATAAGTCTCCAAATCTTGTTGGCTTTGGTGGCGAATATTGGGTAAAGAGGCACTCATTCTGCAAAGATAACTTATATCTTGCAGCCTCAACCATCCTATATGAGTAAAGCTTGCTATATCATAGACGCAGTACGTACGCCAATTGGGCGTTTTGGCGGAAAATTGAGTTCAGTTAGACCAGATGATTTATTGGCCACCGTTATTCGGGCCTTGGTAGAACGCCATCCCGGTATAGATCCTACCACCATCGAAGATGTAATTGCAGGAGCGGCCAACCAAGCGGGTGAAGACAACCGAAATGTAGCTAGAATGGCGGCGCTCTTGGCTGGATTGCCTACTACAGTTGCTGGGAGCACCGTAAATAGGCTTTGTGCCAGTGGTTTACAAGCCATTATGGATGCAGCAAGAGCCATACAATGTGGAGAAGGACTATTGTATATTGCAGGAGGAGTAGAAAGTATGACTAGGGCTCCATTTGTAACTGCAAAGGCCGATTCGGCTTGGAGTAGAAAAGTGGAGACCTATGATTCTAGTTTTGGTTGGCGTTTTATTAATCCAAAATTGTCTGCCATGTACCATCCCTATACGATGGGCGAAACTGCAGAAAACGTTGCAAAAACATGGGGTATCAGCAGAGAAGCGCAAGATCAATTTGCGTTTAATTCTCAAGAAAAATATTTCAATGCAGAAGCAGCTGGTTTATGGAACGATGAATTGGTTGCTGTTGAAATGCTAGAAGATCGTATGGTCAGCTGGTTTAATAAAGATGAGCATCCTCGTAAAACCAGTTTAGAAAAATTGGCAACATTAAAGCCCGCTTTTATTAAAGACGGAACAGTAACTGCTGGAAATGCCTCTGGCATTAATGATGGAGCAGCTGCTGTATTGTTAGCCAGTGAAGAAGCGGTTAAATTATTTAATCTTCAACCTATTGCTCGAATCAGTAGTATGGCTGTTGCCGGTGTAGATCCTGCTATCATGGGTATTGGCCCTGTTCCTGCTTCGCAGAAGGCCTTGAAAAGAGCTGGACTTACTCTAGATCAATTGGGCTTGGTAGAATTGAATGAAGCTTTTGCTTCGCAAAGCATTGCATGTATAAAAGATCTTGGTTTAGATGAATCCATCGTTAATGTAAATGGTGGTGCTATTGCATTAGGACATCCTTTAGGTTGTTCGGGTGCACGTATTTCGGCAACTTTGCTCCACCAAATGCATAGAACCCAAACTAAGTATGGGTTAGCTACCATGTGTGTAGGAGTAGGTCAAGGGGCGGCCATTATTTACGAAGGCCTTTAATTAAGATTAATTTTGTTAAATGGTTTCTCGCATTATTGTTGAAATGCTTAATTTGTAGTTCTTAAAAAGTTATTGAAAAATGAAAAAGATTCTTTTATTCGCTTTTATGTTAGTTGGATTCGTAAGTGCATCTAACGCGCAATCCGCCCCAACAGATACCACTGTAAATCAATTAGTGGGCAAATACAAATTTGCAGAAGGAAGTCCTGTTGCAGAAGTAACAGTTGTTTTAGAAAACGGTGTGCTAATGATGAACTCTCAAGCAGGTTCTTCTACCTTAGAAAAATCTGCAGAAGATGTGTATGTAATTACTCAGTTCCAGGGTACTGCAAAGTTTACACGTGACGAAAACAAAAAAGTAACCGGGGTTACTATTTTAGCCATGGGTTATGAGTTGGTAGGAACTAAAGAACCAGTTTCAACAGTAGCTTTTTCCACTAAAAAAGCTGTGTTACTATCTCCTGTTGTGAAATAGTTTTCTGTTCTCCGTTTACAATGTTTTTTATAATGCAAGTTCCTTCTGTTAATTCGGTACTACCGATAATCACAACATAAGGAACTTGTTTTTTTTCTGCATACTTAAACTGTTTGTCGAACTTGCTTTGTTCGTGATACAACTCTGCGGCAATACCTCTTTCGCGTAGTTCTTGCATTAAATAAAAAGCAGTTTTACTTTCCTCAATTCCTAAATTAAAGAATAATACTTTAGTTCCTTTTTCTACCGCTTCAGGAAATAATTTTAGCTCTTCCAGTACATCATATATTCTATCAACTCCAAAGCTAATTCCAACACCTGGTACATTAGGCACTCCAAATAAGCCCGTTAAATCATCGTAGCGACCGCCACCACCAATGCTTCCCATTTGTGCGCCAATGGCTTTGATTTCAAATATGACTCCAGTATAATAATTCAAGCCTCTTGCTAAAGTAAAATCAACCACTATTTTGGAAGAATATTTAGTGGAGTGATAAGCAAGAATATATTCCAATTCTTCAATGCCTTTTATAGCAGTGGGATTATTGCCCATCAACTGTTTGAGTTGCTCAATTTTTGCTTCATTTACTCCATCAATTGATAGGTATTTTTCGATAATCAAAATTTGATCTTGGTTAATGCCTCTTTGTAATAATTCCTCTTTAACTTTTTCGATTCCTATTTTATCTAGTTTATCAATTGCAACTGTGATAGGTACCATTAATTCTTGACCGCCGCAAAGTTCTGCTAACCCTGCCAAAATTTTTCTGCTGTTGATTCTAATTTCAACGGGTAATTGTAACCGTTCAAAAACAGTAGCATAAATAGCTGTTAATTCCACTTCATTCAATAAACTATTGCTGCCTACCACATCGGCATCACACTGATAGAATTCTCTATACCTTCCTTTTTGTGGTCGGTCTGCTCTCCAAACAGGTTGTATTTGGTAGCGCTTAAATGGCATAGTTAACTGGCCATAATTCATTGCTACATAGCGGGCAAATGGAATGGTTAAATCGTATCGTAGTGCACGCTCTGTAATCCCTTTATTGTTTTTGCCTTCTAGAATTTTATTAAAGTCTTCAATAATTTGAGATTGTTTTGCAGGGTTGTCTAAACCATTATTGAGTATTTTAAAAATCAATTTATCGCCTTCTTCTCCATATTTGCCCATCAAAGTATCCAAGTTTTCCATGGCAGGCGTTTCTAAAGGCTGAAATCCATACAGTTCAAAAACAGTTCTGATGGTTTGAAAAATATAGTTCCTTTTTTGAACGGTGGCTGCGTTAAAATCCCTTGTTCCTTGTGGTATACCTGCTTTATTACTCATATGGCAGCAAATTTAACGCTTGTGGTTTAATTATCCCTTAAGCATTCAGACGATCATATATAAACGATTCTTTAACTAACGGTCATTAGTTTAAAACCATTTTTATGTAAAGTTTTTATGGATTTTTAATTTTAGTGCATCTCACGTAAAATATTTACTAAATTGCCCATCCCGTAAAGTGATTGTATGGAAAATACTTTTAGAGAAAGGAACCAAAAACGGTACAGTATATTCAGAAGGATCTATGATATTTCGATGTCGCTGTTGTTTTTGGGTGTTGGGTTGGCTGTATTTTTTATAGAAAAATTGGGGATGGATCTGGTGTTTACGGCAGAACCAGTGTATCGGAATTTATTCGGTAGCATTTGTTTGTTGTATGGCGCATTCAGATTGTACAGAGGCATTAAGCAAGAATATTAATTATGAGGAAGTACAGTTTGTTTGTGTGTATGCTGGGTGTTTTGCTCTTTGTTTCTTGTGATTCAAAAGAATCAAAAAACGCTTTTCAAGATAATACGGAGGAAGGTACTATCCGCATTAGTGTAGACGAAAGTTTTAAGCCTGTAATTGAAGAGCAGCTTAAGGTTCATCAATCTTCCTATCCAAAAGCCAATATCATTGCATCATACAAATCTGAAGCAGATTGCTTTCGTGATTTGCAAAATGATAGCACTAGAATGATTATTGTAGCAAGGGGCTTAGATGAAAAAGAAGCGGAGTATTATAAATCCATTTTGTCTTATCCTCCACAGTATGCAGAACTAGCATATGATGCCGTTGCATTGATTGTAAATAACAATGCAGCTGACAGCATTTTTAGTTTTCAGGATGTGAAAGACATTCTGAGTGGGAAGCATAAAATTACCGCTGTAATGGATGGTAAGTCTGCTACTAGTACTGTTCGATATTTAAAAGACAGTGTGTTGAAAGGCGGAAATTTTGGTGCCAATGTGGTTGCAGCCAATAATAGTAAAGAAGTAATTGAAATAGTTACTTCAAGAACGGATGTGATTGGTTTTGTAGGCATGAGTTGGATAGGGGATGTGTACGATAAGCAGCAACAATCCTATCTTACCAAAATTAGATTGGCTAGGGTAGAATGCACTGCATGCTTAGAAAAAGGCATTTTTGCAAAGCCTTCTCAATCAACCATAACATACGGTCAATATCCTTTGGCACGACCTTTGTTTTATGTGTTAAAAGAGAATCATGCGGGTTTAGGAACTGGGTTCATGAATTTCATGAGTTTAGAAAGAGGGCAGTTAATATTTAGAAGATCTTTTTTAGCTCCGGCTAAAATGGCTTTTCACAAAAGACAGGGTAGTATAAAATCGGAATAACAAAACAACTAATAAAAAAGAGAGAACATGAAGAAGTCTGTTGCTTTGATGTTTGCAGCTGTATTTGCTGTACAGTGCTTAACGGCTCAAGTTGCCGAAGGCATTAAGCTGTTGCATTATGAAAAAAACAAGAGTGCAAAAGAGGTACTGCAAAAAAACTATGATGCCAATTCAAAAGACCCTCAAGCCATTTATTGGTTGGGTCAAGCATTTCTAGCTGGCAACGGTATTGAAGTGTCTAAGGAAGATGTGGCTGCTGCAAAAGCGTTATACCAAAAAGGTTTACAAGAATTAGGTAGTGATGCTTGGTTGTTGGTAGGTATGGGCCATGTTGAATTGAGAGAAGGTGGAGACCTTAACTCAGCAAAACAAAAATTTGAGCAGGCAATTACTGCAACAACTGAAACCAGAGGTAAAAATAAAGGAAAGCCAAATCCTGGAATCCTTACTGCTATTGGCCGTGCCAATGCAGATGGTGATAGTAAAATGGGTGATCCAGTATATGGAATCGATAAGTTAAAGCAAGCTGGAACACTTGATTTAACCAATCCTGATATTTTCATCTATATGGGAATTAGCTACCAGAAAATGGGTGGTGAAAATGGGGGTGAAGCGGTTAAAGCATACACTGAAGCCATTGCACGCGATCCTAAGAGCGCATTGGCCATGTTTAGGATTGGCTTAATATACAGAAGCCAAAATAATGAAGAATTATTTAACCAATATTTTGATAATGCAAAAACTGCAGATCCTGCTTTTCCTCCAGTGTATTATGCCTTGTACTTGTATTATTCAGAGAGAGACGTAACTAGAGCAAAGGGTTATTTAGACCAATACGTTCAAAGTGCTGACAAGGATTCAAGAAATGAATTGTACCAAGCAGACTATTTATTCCGCGCTGGTAAATACGATGAGTCCTTGGCTAAAGCAAAAGAATTAGACGCTGCTGTTGGTTTAAAAGCAGTACCAAGATTAGGGGTAGTGTATGCTTATAACTATTTAAGAAAAGGAGATTCTTTGTCTTCTAAAAAATACATTGAGGAATTCTTGGCAACAGCTCCTGCTACAGAAATTCAAGCCTCTGATTATAAATTAGGGGTAGAAGTATTAACCAAATTCCCTGGCAACGAAACAGTTGCTTCAAGCTATATTGAGAAAGCATTATTGGCTGATACAGTAAAAGCAAATAGAGTTGCTCTTATTAACGCAGCAGCTGATATGTTTGGTAAAGCCAAATCATATAATGCTCAGTTGAGTTGGATGAAAAAAGGTATGGAGTTAAAAGGAGACTTAACTGAATTTGATCATTACAAGTTAACTTCTTCTGCTTTTGCTGCAAAAGCATATGATCAAGTAATTGAATTTGCGAAGCCTTATATGGCTGCACATCCTGATAAGCCACAACCTTATAGTTTCTTTAAAAGAGCAACTATGGCCAATGGTACAGATACCGCAGTCATTATCAGCAACTTAAATTATTTAGATTCTGTTTATGCTACAGTAGATTTAGAAAAACATAGAAAATCTATTTTCTTAGATGAATACTTTAAGATTAACTACTATGTGAATCTTTTCAATGAAATAAAGAAAAGACCTGATTTCAAAATAACCACAAAGGGGGACAGATCTCCTGCTGTAGATGAATTTTTGGCAACTTGTCAAAAAGCCATTGAAGTAGCCGATAAGATGTTGGCTTTGTATCCTACTGCAGGCGAAGAAAACAATAAGTTTGCTCAGGATGTTAAAGCAACCATTCAAAAAAACATCGATTATTACTCTAATCCTGGTGCAAAAGGCAATGCTTCTGGTGCTAAAACTGGTAGCTAAGCCCTAGCCTAAAAATTAACTTAAAGAAAAAGCTCCTCAAATTGAGGAGTTTTTCTTTTATATCTATTACTAGTGTATTTTTGCGGACTTAAACAGAGCTATGGGTATTATATACACTTTGTTAGACGCTAGTGCATCCAATTCGGCATCCAATTATTTGCCAATTGCGATCCAATTAATTTTTGCGGCAGGGTTTGTGGCTACCATGATTGGAATTTCTTCTTGGGTGGGTCCTAAACGTAAAACTGCCGACAAGTTAGAAAATTTTACCAGTGGTATTGAAACACACGGTAATGCCCGTCAACCCATGGCCATTAAGTATTTTCTGGTAGCTATTTTGTTTGTTTTATTTGATGTAGAAGTCATTTTCTTTTACCCTTACGCTGTTAATTTTCGTGAGCTAGGATGGAATGGATTCCTTGCTGTGGTGATGTTTGTTGGGTTTTTCCTGATTGGTTTCACTTATATCATTAAAAAGGGTGCTTTAAAGTGGGAAGATTAAACCGAACTAAAAGTTTGGGAAACTGTTTGATAGTTCAATAGGTCTTAAAATTTTAATATAAAGGAATATGTCACGTCCAGTTAGATATAATATTCATCCAATTGAAGCCAATATTGCTGATTCAGTAACCTATGTTGATGCGCCAGATGGTTATGGTGGAGACGGATTTTTTACCACTAAACTAAGTGATGTAGTAGGGCTAGCGCGTAAAAATTCACTTTGGCCAATGCCATATGCTACTTCATGTTGTGGTATCGAATTCATGGCAACAGCAGCTTCTCATTATGATTTGTCTCGTTTTGGCGCGGAACGTATGAGTCACTCTCCACGTCAGTGCGATTTATTAATGGTGATGGGAACTATTGCCAAAAAAATGGGCCCAGTTTTGCGTCAAGTCTATTTGCAAATGGCTGAACCACGTTGGGTAATTGCGGTAGGTGCTTGTGCGTCTAGTGGTGGAATATTTGATACCTACAGTGTATTACAAGGAATTGATCAGGTGATACCTGTTGATGTGTATGTTCCAGGTTGCCCTCCAAGACCTGAAGCTATTTTAGATGGGTTTATGAAAATTCAAGAACTGGTAGGACAAGAGAGCATCAGAAGAAGAAACAGCGATCATTATAAAGCATTATTGAACGGATACGGAATACAATAAGATATGGCAATTAGCAACGAATATATCCAGCAAAAACTGACCGAAAAGTTTGGAGACCAGGTCTTCAACTTTGAAGATACTTATGGTATGCTTTGCTTTGAAGCACCTAAAGATCTCAACTTAAAAGTATTGCAATACTTATACGATGAGCCTAGTTTAGGCTTTCAATTTTTGACCGATTTATGTGGGGTTAATTTTCCAGAAAACCCCAATAGGGAGTTGGCCGTTGTTTACCATTTACACAATTTGGTAGAAAATACCCGTCTTCGTTTTAAAGTGTTTACACCAGTTGCAACCCCAGATGTTTTTACTGCAACTCAATTATTCTCCTCTGCCAACTGGATGGAAAGAGAAACCTATGATTTCTTTGGAGTCAATTTTGTGGGGCATCCCAATTTGAAGCGCATTTTGAATGTGGATGAAATGGATTATTTCCCACTAAGAAAAGAATACCCATTAGAAGATCAAACCCGTATTGACAAAGACGACGAAATGTTTGGACGCGGATAAAATTAAAAATATGAGTGATCATAATATAACATTAGCAGAAGACGCAATTGAGCGTAAAACCACTACCATTAATTTGGGTCCTACCCATCCTGCAACGCATGGGGTATTCCAAAATATTATGGAGTTAGATGGGGAACGCGTTGTTTCTAGTGATCAAACTGTTGGATATATTCACCGTGCATTTGAGAAGCTGGCTGAAAGAAGACCCTTATATCAAATCACTCCAATAACCGATCGCTTAAATTATTGTAGCAGTCCTATTAACAATATGGGATGGCATTTAACCTGCGAAAAATTATTGGGTGTTCAAACTCCTAAGCGAGTAGATTACTTGCGGGTTATAATTATGGAGTTGGCTAGAATTGCCGATCACTTAATTTGTAATTCTATTGTTGGGGTTGATGCTGGAGCGTTTACCGGTTTCTTATATGTAATGCAATACCGCGAATTAATCTATGAAATATATGAAGAAGTATGTGGGTCCCGTCTTACTACTAATATTGGGCGTATTGGCGGCTTTGAAAGGAATTTCACAAATACAGCGTTTACGAAACTCGAGAAATTCTTAAAGGAATATCCAGTTGCATTAGGCGAGTTAGAGAGTTTGTTAACTCGCAACAGAATATTTATGGAGCGTACCATTGGTGGCGGTCCTATTAGTGCAGAACGTGCCTTGAATTATGGATTTACTGGTCCTAATTTACGTGCCGCTGGGGTAGATTATGATGTTCGTGTTCATAGTCCATACAGTAGTTACCAAGATTTTGAATTCGATATTCCTGTGGGTAAAACAGGCGATAACTACGATCGTTTCTTGGTGCGTAACCAAGAAATGTGGCAGAGTATGCGCATTATTCAACAGGCGTATAATAAAGTGCAAGAATTTAAAGGAACGGATGCTGATGTTTACCACGCAGATGTTCCCGAATACTATTTGCCAAAGAAAGAAGATGTGTACACTAAAATGGAAGCATTGATTTGGCATTTCAAAATCATCATGGGTGAAGTTGATATGCCAAAGGGAGAAGTGTACCAATCTGTTGAAGGTGGTAACGGAGAGTTGGGATTCTATATGATTAGTGATGGAGGAAGAACGCCGTTTAGACTGCATTTCCGCAGACCTTGTTTTATTTACTATCAGGCATATCCTGAGTTGGTAAAAGACAGCATGTTGTCTGACGCTATATTAACCATGAGTAGTTTAAACCTGATTGCAGGAGAATTGGATGCTTAATAATATTACCGTATGAGTAAGTTTAATGATGATCAACTGAAAGAGTTTAGCCGATTGGTTGCTCGCTATCCCGAAGGCAAACAAAAAAGCGCCTTGCTGCCTGTATTGCATTTAGCGCAAGACAGTTTTGGTGGATGGTTAAGCGCAGAAACCATGGATTATGTTGCGGAGCTTTTACAGATTAGCCCTATTGAAGTGTATGAAGTGGCTACATTTTATAGCATGTATAATTTGAAACCAATTGGCAAGCATTTATTTGAAGTTTGTCAAACTGGTCCTTGTATGATTAATGGATCGGATGATATTATTGATTACATCGGAACCAAATTAGGCATCAAGCCGGGTGAAACTACCACTGATGGTATGTTTTCCTTAAAAACAGTGGAATGCTTAGGGGCTTGTGGTTATGCGCCAATGATGCAATTGGGCAAACATTATCGCGAGCATTTGACCAAAGAAAAAGTAGACGCCATTATTGATGAGTGCAGAAAAAATGCTGCCGCAAATAATTAAGAATATGGGTGTAAAATTATTATTAGAAAAAGCACATGTCCCGGGCATTCGTTTCTTTGAAACTTATCGCAAAGAAGGCGGATACCAAGCGGTTGAAAAAGCGCTGAAGCAAATGGATCCTGCTGCTATTGTTGAAGAGGTAAAGAAAAGTGGATTGCGTGGTAGAGGAGGTGCAGGTTTCCCAGCAGGCATGAAATGGAGTTTTATTGCAAAGCCTGAAGGTGTTCCTCGTCACTTAGTATGTAATGCAGATGAGAGTGAGCCAGGTACCTTTAAAGACCGTTACTTGATGGAATTTTTACCCCATTTGTTAATAGAAGGGTTAATCATTTCTTCTTTTGCGTTGGGAAGTAACGACACTTATATTTATATCCGTGGTGAATACGCATGGATTGTAGATATTTTAGAACAGGCAATTGATGAAGCAAAAGCCAATGGCTTTTTAGGAAAGAATATTTTAGGAACCGGATTCGATTGTAATATTTATGTACAAAGAGGAGCCGGTGCTTATATCTGCGGAGAAGAAACTGCATTGATTGAATCTTTAGAAGGAAAAAGAGGAAACCCAAGAATCAAACCTCCTTTCCCTGCCATTGAAGGTTTATGGAAAAGACCTACGGTGGTAAACAACGTAGAAACCTTGGCAGCAGTGGTTCCTATCATTAATATGGGTGGAGACGAATACGCTAAAATTGGTGTGGGAAGATCTACTGGAACTAAATTAATTTCTGCATGTGGTAATATTAATAAGCCAGGAGTGTATGAAATAGATATGACTATTTCAGTAGAAGAATTTATTTATTCTGATGAATATTGTGGTGGTATTGCCAACGGTAAAAGATTGAAAGCTTGTATTCCGGGCGGATCATCTGTACCTATTTTGCCGGCCAACTTGTTGTTGAAAACAGCCAAAGGCGAAACCCGTTTAATGAACTATGAAAGTTTGAGTGATGGTGGTTTTGCAACAGGCTCTATGATGGGTTCTGGAGGATTTATTGTTTTAGACGAAGACCAGTGTATTGTAAAAAATACCTACACTTTAGCTCGTTTTTACAGACATGAAAGTTGTGGACAATGTTCGCCATGTAGAGAAGGAACTGGTTGGATGGAGAAGATTCTAAAAAATATTGATACCGGAAAAGGTAAGATGAGCGATATAGATTTATTATGGGATATTCAACGGAAGATAGAAGGCAATACCATTTGTCCGTTGGGTGATGCTGCTGCATGGCCTGTAGCTGCTGCCATAAGACATTTTAGAGATGAGTTTGAATGGCATGTGAATCATCCGGAAGATGCACAAAAAAGAAATTATGGATTGGCACATTATGCAGATCCTATTCATGTACCAGCTTAATTAAGTTATGTCTGAACAACCATTATTTAAAGTAACCATTGATAATATCACAGTAGAAGTTCCAGCTGGAACAACTATTCTAAACGCGGCGCGTAAGATTGGCGGAGATGTTGCTCCCCCTGCAATGTGTTATTACAGTAAGCTAGAAGGCAGCGGAGGTAAATGTAGAACCTGTTTAGTGGAAGTAAGCAAAGGTTCTGAAAAAGATCCAAGACCAATGCCTAAATTGGTTGCAAGCTGCAGAACCACTGTAATGGATGGAATGGAAGTGAAGAATATTACCAGTGATCGTGTAATTGATGCGCGCAATGGGGTAGTTGAATTTTTATTAATTAACCATCCATTAGATTGCCCAGTTTGTGATCAAGCAGGTGAGTGTCATTTACAAGACCTGAGTTACGAGCATGGTAAAGCGGGCACTCGTTATGAGTTTCAACGCAGAACATTTAAGAAGCACGATTTAGGAGATAAGATTCAGTTGCATATGACGCGCTGTATTCTTTGTTACCGATGTGTATTTACTGCCGATCAATTAACAGGCAAAAGAGAGCACGGTATATTAGACAGAGGAGATCACGCAGAAATTGCCACTTATATTGAAAAGAATTTAGACAATGAATTCATTGGAAACGTGATTGACGTTTGTCCGGTGGGTGCATTAACTGATAAAACATTCCGATTTAAAAACAGGGTTTGGTTTTTAAAGCCAGTAGATGCGCATAGAGATTGTAAAACCTGTAGTGGTAAAGTTACTTTGTGGAATAGAGGTGATGAAGTGTACAGGGTAACAGCTAGAAAAGACCAATGGGGTGAAGTAGAAGATTGGATTTGTAATACTTGCAGATTCGATAAAAAGCAAACCAGTGATTGGGTAATAGAGGGTCCAAGATTAATTGATCGCCATTCAGTAATTGCACAGGGACACTATGCTGGAACAGTGGGGACTCATAAACCAACAGAAACTTTTGAAGCAGTTCATGCAGGAAGGCAACCAAAGTTATTAATGGATATTCATTCAATAAGCGAAGTGAATCAACCGAATATAACATTGAGTCAGTTAGACAGACCAGCTCATTCAACCGACTTTAACCATAACAAAGACTAATTACCATAAGCATGACACTATTGGCCTTAGATTGGATATTGATGCTAGAAAAACTAATCCTGATTGCGATTATTGTTTTTGCTAGTTTGGGTATAGCCCTTTACACTACTTTTTCGGAGCGGAAAGTGGCTGCAGTTTTACAAGATAGACCAGGCCCGAACAGAGCGGGTCCAATGGGTTTATTACAACCTTTAGCGGATGGATTAAAGCTCATCATGAAGGAAGAAATTATTCCTAATTCGGCAAGCAAAGGGCTGTTTATATTGGGTCCCGCAATGGCTATGACTGCTGCACTAATGACTTGTGCTGTTATACCATGGAGTAGTTCAGTAGAGTTATTTGGTCGCAAAATAGATTTACAAATTGCCGATATCAATATTGGTATTTTATATGTTTTTGGGGTAGTTAGTATGGGTGTTTATGGCATCATGATTGGTGGTTGGGCATCTAATAACAAATTCTCTTTGATGGCCGCCTTGCGTGGTGCATCTCAAGCCATTAGCTATGAATTAGCCATGGGCTTAGCATTGATTGCGGTATTAATGATTTCAGGATCCTTAAGTTTAAAAACCATTGTTGATCAACAAATGGCTCCTGGTGCATGGTGGAATATTGTATACCAACCATTGGGCTTTATCCTATTTTTTGTTTGTGCAATGGCAGAGTGTAATAGAACCCCTTTTGACTTGCCAGAAGCAGAGAACGAATTAAATATGGGATACCACCAAGAGTATTCCTCTATGAAGTTGGGTTTTTATCTTTTTGCAGAATATGTAAATATGATCATGAGTAGCGCGGTGATGGCTAGCTTGTATTTTGGTGGGTATGATGTTCCGTTTTTAGACGAATCTACATTGGCCCCAAATATTGCAGCTATCATTGGTGTTTTATCGTTGCTTACCAAGATTGTTATTTTCTTATTCCTTTTCATGTGGATTCGTTGGACTATTCCACGTTTCCGTTATGATCAGTTAATGAATTTGGGTTGGAAAAGTTTAATACCACTGGCTTTGGTAAATATGTTGGCAACTGGCGCAGTGATATTATGGCAGCAGGGTTAAGATCAAAATTATACATTTGTGAACCTTTTATATAAAAGAATACATGCAAGCTTTAACAAACAGAGCAAAAGAAGTAAGTAGGGAGCCAATGACTTTCATGGAGCGCCTTTATTTGCCCAATATAGTAAAGGGCATGGCCATTACTTTTAGCCATATATTTAAGAAGCAACCTACTATTCAATATCCAGAACAAAAGCGAGAGTTTAGCCCTGTTTTTAGAGGGTTACACGTTTTAAATAGAGACGCAGAAGGAAGAGAAAATTGTACCGCATGCGGATTATGTGCGGTTGCATGTCCGGCAGAAGCTATAACGATGGAAGCTGCTGAACGCATGCCTGGTGAAGAGCATTTGTATCGCGAAGAAAAATATGCAGCTAAATATGAAATCAATATGCTTCGTTGCATATTCTGTGGACTTTGTGAAGAAGCTTGTCCGAAAGATGCTATTTATTTAAGTGAAACTTTTGCTCCAGCAAATTTTACCAGAAAAGGATTCATATATGGGAAAGACGATTTGTTAATTCCAAATAAGAACAATGCGCCGGAAGAATATGCAGCAGCGAGAGGAGCTGCAAGAGTTTAAAAATTTTGCCTGTTTAATACAATCAAAGAAATGGATACGATTCAAATTTTGTTTTTCTCTTTAAGTGCACTGGCTATCTTCAGCGCCATTATGGTACTGGTTAGTAAAAATCCAGTACACAGTGTGCTTTGGTTAATTGCTGTATTCTTTGCCATATCTGGTCATTATATTTTATTGAATGCTCAGTTCTTAGCTATAGTAAACTTGATTGTTTATGCTGGTGCCATTATGGTCTTATTCTTGTTTGTAATCATGTTAATGAATTTAAACTCTGAAGGGGAGCCTAGAAAAAATTGGTGGATGAAGTTGGCAGGGGTAGTGTCTGGAGGATGTTTTTTAGTGGTTTTGGTTTCATTGGTTAAGCAGGCAACAGAACTTTCTGGCAAAGCCGCTTTAATGAAAACTGGCGATATTGGTTTAATTAAAAATTTAGGTAAAGCATTATTCAGTGATTTTGTTGTTCCATTCGAAATAAGCAGTGTACTCTTTTTGAGTGCAATGGTTGGAGCAGTAGTAATTGGTAAAAAAGATTAATTCATAACAACGCAATTATGCCGATACAATATTATATCTATTTTTCACTAGCCTTGTTTAGCATTGGTATTATTGGTGTACTTACCAGAAGAAATGCCATTATCGTTTTCATGTGCATAGAACTAATGTTGAATGCAGTTAACCTTTTATTGGTTGCATTTTCAAAAATGCACCATGGAGCTGCTTTATTGAATAATGCAAATGCAACAACAGGAGTAGAAGGACAGCTTTTTGTATTTTTTATTATGGTGGTAGCTGCTGCTGAAGTGAGTGTAGGATTGGCCATCATTGTAATGATGTATCGAAATACGCATTCTGTAGATATTAATTTCTTGAACCGATTGAAAAACTAGCACCCGCAACTTAGTATATGAGTAAAATTGCTTTTTTAGTACCATTGTTTCCCTTGCTGGGTTTCCTGATTAACGGATTGGGCAGGCAGCGCTTGTCTAAATCTGCCGTAGGTATAATAGGATCAGGAATGATTTTCTTGTCTTTCTTAACCTCCTGCTTTTTATTTGGACAAGTGTATGGAGCCGCTGCTAATAGCGGAGGTGCACCTATTAATTCAGTAGTTACCCTGTTTAATTTTATTCAAACAGAAGCGTTCACCATTCCATTTGCATTTCAAATAGACCAGTTGTCTGTGCTGTTTTTATTGATTATTACTGGTATTGGGTTCTTGATTCATTTATATTCTACTGCATACATGAAAGAGGAAGCGCCTCATCATTTTGCACGCTATTTTGCTTATTTGAATTTATTTGTGTTTTCTATGTTGCTGCTCGTAATGGGTAGCAATTATGTGATCATGTTTATTGGATGGGAAGGAGTAGGATTGTGTTCTTATTTATTGATTGGATATTGGTTTAAAAACGGTGATTATAATTATGCTGCTAAAAAAGCATTTATCATGAACCGTATTGGAGACCTTGGGTTTCTTTTAGCAGTATTTTGGTTGATTTTTAAATTGGGTACGGTTAATTACACAGATGTATTTGCTGGTATTTCTCAATTATCTGCTTTTGATATTACCGCTATTACTACCTTACTATTTGTAGGTGCAATGGGTAAGAGTGCACAAATTCCTTTGTACACTTGGTTACCCGATGCCATGGCAGGTCCAACACCAGTATCGGCTTTAATACATGCTGCAACCATGGTAACTGCTGGTATTTATATGATTGCCAGAAGCAATATATTATATACCATGGCGCCAGCTACACAAACTCTGGTTGCAGTAATAGGTTTGGCAACAGCCATTTTTGCAGCTACCATTGCACTAAAACAAAATGATATTAAAAAAGTGTTGGCTTATTCTACTGTAAGTCAATTAGGATATATGTTTTTAGGATTAGGGGTAGGTGCTTATACAGGTGCTGTATTTCATGTAATGACACATGCTTTCTTTAAAGCATTGTTGTTCTTGGGTGCTGGATCTGTAATTCATGCAATGCATCATGAACAAGATATTCGTAAAATGGGAAACCTTAAAAAGTACATGCCTATCACGCATATTACTTTCTTGTTAGCTTGTTTAGCTATTGCTGGAATACCACCTTTCTCAGGTTTCTTTTCTAAGGACGAAATTTTAGTTGCGGCTTATAGCAGCAATCCATTGTTCTATTATATTGGAGTGGGTGGTGCTTTAATGACTGCATTTTATATGTTTAGATTGTACACCCTTACATTCTTAGGAAATTTCAGGGGTACACATGAACAAGAACACCATTTGCATGAGAGTCCATCTGCAATGACCATTCCTTTAATTGTATTAGCTGTTTTATCTGTAGTAGGTGGATTTATAGGAATACCCGCTGTATTTGCGGAGAACCAACATTGGCTTCAAAATTTCTTAGCTCCTATTTTTGCTGAATCAACCAAATTAGCAGAAGAACATCACTTAACTCATTCCCAGGAGTATTTAATGATGGGAGTAGTTACTTTATTAATTGTTTTCGTAATTGCATTTGCAGTAAAATCTTACAAGAATTATCAAAATACAAACGATACAGAAGAAAGTGGATTGGGCAAACTATTACTTAACAAGTGGTATGTAGATGAATTGTACAATACAATTGTAGTAAATCCATTAAATGCATTGGGTGGTATTTTGAAAAATGTAGTGGAGAAGTCGGGTATTGACGGGGCAGTTAATGGAGTAGGTAAGTTGGTTGCTTACGGATCAAGGCAATTGAGATTAATTCAAAGTGGACAGGTAGCCAGCTATTTGCTCATCATGATTTTATCGATGGTTGTGTTTTTCATAGTGTGGTTTAATGATTCCACTATCATTCGTTTTTTAGATAAAATATTTTAAATCGTTCATCAAGTAGCTAGCAATAATGATTACTTTATTACTCATATTAACACCTCTGGTAGCCGGCTTAATTGCATTTGTATTAAAGCAAGGTAATTCGGCTAAAACTTTTGCTTTGTTAGCATCAATAGCAACATTAGCAATTGCATTGGTTGCCGTATTTACTACAGGAGAAATAGGATACGACGCCGCTTGGTTAAATAATTTAGGAAGTAGAATTACGTTAAAAGCAGACGGCATGGCCAAAATGCTGAGCCTATTAACAGCCGTATCCTTTCCTTTAATTTTTACTGCAGTTTACAATAATGAGTATAAAAACGCAGCATCTTTTTATGGATTGATGTTATTGTCTCAGGCAGGATTAATGGGAGTATTTCTAGCGTCTGATGCATTATTGTTTTATTTTTTCTGGGAGTTAGCATTAATTCCAGTTTATTTTCTATGTTCTATTTGGGGTGGAGAAAAGAGAATTGCAGTTACGTTTAAATTCTTTGTATACACATTTATAGGGTCACTATTAATGCTGATTGGTTTATTATTCATGTACTTTAACACTGCTGATCAATCATTTTCATTACAGAGTTTTTACGCAGTTAAATTGACTGCACAACAAGAAACAATTATGTTCTGGTTATTCTTTATTGCTTTTGCCATAAAGATGCCCATTTTTCCTTTTCATACTTGGCAGCCAGATGCTTATGAGCAATCGCCTACTGCTACTACAATGGTAATGAGTGGTATTATGGTTAAAATGGGGGTATTTGCAGTAATTAGATGGATACTTCCTATGTTCCCTAATGCGGCAGCTCAATCTGCAAATTTGGTAATCATACTTTCAATTATTGGTATGATTTACGCTTCATTAATTGCCATACGTCAAGACGATATTAAGCGCATGATTGCTTATTCTTCTATTGCACATATAGGTTTAATGAGTGCAGCAATGTTTACCAATAATCAAACTGCAATGGATGGTGTAATGATTCAAATGTTTAGTCATGGTGTAAATGTGATTGGACTATGGATTATTGCAGATTTAATTGAAAAGCAATTAGGCACCAGAAATATGAGTCAATTGGGTGGCTTGGCACAAAAAGCACCTGTGATGGCTATATTATTGGTAATCATGGCTTTGGCAAATGTGGCTTTACCACTCACGAATGCATTTATTGGAGAATTCTTGATGTTTAACGGTTTGTTCCAATACAATATGGTAATGGCTGCTATTGCGGGCATTAGTATTATTTTGGCTGCTGTGTACACATTGAATATGGTACAGCGTGTGATTTATGGAGAATTAAATGTAATTACAGAAAAAGCAACAGATATTCCTTTGAATGTTAAATTAGCATTGGTGATAATTACTTTGCTGGTGCTTGTTTTTGGTGTATTTCCACAACCATTGCTGAATTTAACTGGTGACAGTGTTTCAGCATTATTTGTAAAAAAGTAAAAGACCGATTTAGTAGTTATGAACGCAATTATATTTTCAGCAATTCTAGGTGTGGTAATGATGTTTACAGGCATTTTTACCGATAAAAAACCGGTCATTACTTTAACGGCAATTATTTCATTAATTGTTTTATTAACTGTTAATTTATTAAATAGCTATGGCTTGTTTTCTATCCAAATAGATACCAAAGACTTATTGCATTTTAATAAATTGGGTTTGTTCTTTAACACATTAATGATTGCAGCAACCCTCATTTTTGTTTTATTAAGTGGATCTGAAATTGAAAAAATCAGCAATAAGACAGCGGACTTTTATGCCCTTATTTTCTTTGTTTTATGTGGAACGGCAATACTTACTTCTTATAATGGTATGTTGATGTTGTTTTTAGGAATTGAAATTTTGTCTATTCCATTGTACATTTTAACAGGATCAGATAAGCATAATCTTAAAAGCAATGAAGCTTCTCTTAAATATTTTTTAATGGGCTCATTTACAACAGGCATTATGTTGATGGGAATTGCTTTGTTGTATGGCGCCACTGGTACTTTTGGAATGGCAAGCGTTGGAACTGGTGCTTTACCTCCATCGTCTGGCGTTCAAGGTCCTGCTTTTTTACAAGTAGCTGGATTACTTTTATTGTTTGCTGCAATGTGTTTTAAGGTTTCTGCTGCACCATTTCATTTTTGGACCCCTGATGTATATGATGGAGCCCCAAGTGTTTTCACTTCCTTTATGGCCACCATTGTAAAAGCGGCTGGTTTTTTTGCTTTTATTAAATTGTTTGCTTCCAATGCAAGCTTACTAGGGCCTACCTGGAATATACTGCTCTCGTTTGTAATTATAGCAACATTATTAGCTGGGAATATAACTGCTGTATTCCAGCGGAGTATCAAAAGAATGCTTGCCTATTCTAGTATTGCGCAAGTAGGGTTTATGTTATTTGCTTTGTACAGCAATAATGACCTAGGAACAGAAGGGATATTATTGTATACCGTTGCTTATAGTTTAGCCACCATTGGATTCTTTGCGATATTAATGAAAGTGAAAGATTACACTTTTGATGGATTTAACGGTCTAGGTACCACTCAACCAGTCCTAGCATTTGTTGCTACTATCTGTTTATTATCGTTGGCCGGTATTCCATTAACAGCTGGCTTTTTTGCCAAGTATTATATGTTGGCTTCTGTAGTTAAAGCTGGTGGACCTTTGTGGATGGTTATTGTTGCGGTATTATTTGCAGCAGTAAGTGCTTATTATTATTTCAAAGTAATTCAAGCTATGTACTTTAAAGAAGGCCAACCAGAAACAACTGAAATTACGGGTGGATTCAAATTTGGGCTATTATTGGTGGCGGCTGCCATTGTATTAGTTGGCGTTCTTCCTTCAATAGTGCTCAATTGCTTCTATTTTTAACCACTCTTCATAATTAGACTGTTAACTGTAAAGGGTTTAATCAATACGCTGTACCTTTAATTTATGACAGCTTTTGACTCATTCACTTTGGCTTGGCGTACGGTAAAAAGCAATAAGCTTCGTGCGGGTATTACTATAGCAATTATCGCTTTCGGTATTATGGCATTAATAGGAATTATTACAGCCATTGAAGCGATGAATCAAAGTTTGAAAGAGAGTTTTTCATCTATGGGAGCCAATTCGTTTAGCATTCGTTATAAGGATACTAGAGCCAGAATGGGACCCAATAGCGATGAAGTAAAAAAAACCAAACGAGGTTTAAAAGAGAAGAAATCAAATCTCAATAAACCACTTCGCTTAGAAGAAGTAGAGCGTTTTAAAGCAAATTATAATTTCCCTGGTGCATTAGTGAGTATTTACCGTAGAGGACCCGGCGGTCAAGAACTAAGATATGAGGATAGGAAAACCAATCCGCAGATATTGGTTTGGGGTGGCGATGAAAACTATTTGTTGGTGAATGGTTATACTATTCAACAAGGTAGAAATTTAAATAATCTTGACGTACAAAGCGGAAGAAACGTTTGTTTAATTGGAAGCAATGTGGCTACACGTTTGTTTGGCGAAAGACCTGAAAGATCTTTAGATAAAATTATTAAAGTAGGAAGTACACCATATAGGGTGGTAGGGTTACTTAAAAGTAAGGGTTCCAGCTCAATGCTTCGTCAAGATGATGTAATTGTAACATCTTATACCAATGTAAGGAGGTATGCCAATATTGGACCTACTTATTTAATTGGCATCAATGTAACAGATATCAATGTTATTCCAGTTGCAACAGACGAAGCTACATCTGTGTTTAGAGCAATCAGAAAACTTCAACCCACAGAAGAAGTCAATTTCGTGATTGAAAAAAGCGACAAATTTGCGGAGATGTTTATTGGCTTTTTAAGCAGTATTACTGGTGCAGCAAGTGCCATTGGTTTAATCACTTTAATTGGTGCTGCAATTGGGCTAATGAATATTATGCTGGTGGCTGTAAATGAGCGAACCAAAGAAGTTGGTTTAATTAAAGCGATTGGCGGCAAAAGTAAATATGTGCGTCAGCAATTTCTATTCGAAAGCATGATTATTAGTTTGTTGGGTGCCATTTTCGGAATTATCCTTGGTATACTAGTAGGCAATGTATTTGGAATAATATTAGACACAGGATTTGTTGTTCCTTGGACATGGGTCTTTATTGGAATAGTTATCTGCTCAGTAGTTGGACTGGCTGCAGGTATTTATCCAGCAATGAAAGCAGCTAAATTAAATCCGATTGTAGCATTGAGATACGAATAAACTAATTGCGTTTTTTGTCCTCTTTCAATTTATCGTTGATATAGTATTTAATATCTTCTTCTTTAGGATGTTTTCTTAACCATTCATAAGTTGGTCTATGACGTTGTACAAAGTTTTGTAAAGCTTCATTTTTTAAACCACTGTATTTGGTAACCATTGATGCAGAAAAACGATAGTTGATGTAAGCTTCTTTTTCGCTATTGTTAAACAATTCTGTGGCTTTTCTTTTGCTTTTTTCTCTGCTGGAAAGTCTATTTAAACTAATGCCAAAACCTGCGCCAGAATTGGACAATTCAACCGCTTTAACCGGAGGGCTAATCATTGATTCTTTAAAGTCAGCCATTCTTTCTAAACTGTCTAAACTATACTGACTAACACCCGAGTTTTGAACTGTCACATTGTTCAAATTGCGGGTAATTGGAACAATGTACAATTGCAATGTATCGGAGGCTGCAATCAACCCACTATATAAAACAGTATCATAGTGATAACCTACTGCGGAAATAGATAGGATATCATTCTTGCTTATTTCAATTTTAAATAACCCTTTATTATTGGTTACAACTGTTTTCTTTTTATTGGTATTGGTAACACTCGCTAATTCAATTGGCTCATTACTTATACTGTCTCTTAAATAACCCCATACCATTTGTTGTTGCGCTTTCGCTACAAAACCAACCAAAACTATTAGCACTATAAATAATATCTTCTTCATACTATAAAGATACAATTTACTTGAGGCAACCGCTTTTTTTGCTCATTAAACACAACAAAAAACCCACAGGCAGTTATACCTGTGGGCTATATTTAATGTCAAAAGACCTCTATTTAGGATCTAATGCTTCTTTAATTCTTTCAGCTAAATCTGCTAAGTGAATTTTACTCATTTTGTCTGCTGCGGTTGCAGAAGCACTATTTAATTGACTACGAAGTCCAACTAATTGAGCACGTACTATTGCAGTTACGTCTGATTTCTTTGCATCAATGCCAGCACTAGCACCACCAAAACTAATGATGATTCCACCTCCGCTTGAAGGAGCAGGATTAATGATAGAAGCCAAACGATCAACATAAGCTCTTTGCAACATTCTCTTATAAGTGTCTATTGCTTTTTTACTGCTTAACTCATTAAAGATAGTTCCTTGAACATCGTTCAATAATTCCATTGCGGTATAGGCTTTATCTGCACCAAAACGTTCAGCGCTTAACTGTAGGCGACCTAAACGATCTGTGCTTACAATGCTGTTCACCGTTCTTTCCTGAAGGCTCATGATAGGATCAGCGCTAATAGGATTATTAAACTTATTCCACATTGCACGATCTACTAACCAAGTTGGGGTTTCAAATACATTTTTATTGATAAACCCAACCGCTTCTTTTTGACGAGTCTTAGGAACGATTTCATAAACAGCTTCGTTTTGTTCTACTGTTTTAAATGTTTCATAAACACCGCCAATATTGGTGCTAACATGACCAATATATCTGTTGAATTGACCCAATGTTTGACCATACATAGTAGCAAGATTTTCGTATTGATCACCTTCTTCTTTTGTCCATTCTGGTAAACCTTTCATTACGCGCTTCAAATTCATTACACCATATTCACTGGCTTTTACTGAATTGTCACTTAAGTCTTCACTTTGACTTCTAGGGTCAACTCTATTACCACTTTCGTAAGTACCAAACCAATGACGAGGATTTTCTTTTAAAGCAGCAGTAACCATTTTATTGCTGTTCATCTTTGTTTCCTCTTCGGTGTTACCAGGAATATAACCATAACCCCATTTCATTGCCCACTTATCGTAATCACCAATTCTTGGGTATAATCCTTTTCTACCAATATTGTCTTCTGGTTGTGCAACGTAGTTAAAACGTGCATAGTCCATAATAGAAGCTGTATGTCCATTTGCTTCAACCCACTGCTTATCTCTTAATTTTTCTACAGGAGTTTGGCTACTGCTTCCCATATTATGACGAAGTCCTAATGTATGACCTACTTCATGTGAAGAAACAAAACGAATTAAATCGCCCATTAATTGATCATCATATTTCATGCTGCGAGCACCTGGATCGTTTGGTCCTGCTTGCAACATATACCAGTCATGAACCAATTTCATTACGTTGTGGTACCAACCAATATGACTTTCTAAAATTTCACCGCTTCTTGGATCGTGAACATTTGGTCCGTAAGCATTTGGAATATCAGAAGCAAAATAACGAACTACAGAAAAACGAGCATCTTCCATACTCATAGTAGTGTCGTCTACCGGCCATTCTTTTCCAACAATTGCATTTTTGAATCCTGCTTTTTCAAAAGCTGCTTGCCAATCGTTAATGCCTGCAATTAGGTGAGAGCGCCATTGTTTAGGAGTGGCTGGATCTACATAATATACAATTTGTTTTTTAGGTTCTACTAATTCGCCTCTTCTCCATTTTTCCCACTCGCCATCTTTGGGCTCTAATCTCCAACGAACAGCAAAACTTACATCTTCTACTTTTTGTTGTGAATCGCTATAGCGTACAAAATCGTCGGTAAAGTATCCAACTCTTTTGTCAGCAATTCTACGTTGCATAGGTACTTTAGGTAAAAGCAATAATGAAGTGTTTATTTCCATTGTTACCGCACCCGCGTCTCTAGCAGCAGGAAGTGATGCACCTGAAGTTGGTAAACCTGGTATGCTAGGACCAGCAAGGCCAGCAGAAGAGTTAAAAGTTTTAACGGTAACAATTTCCGTGTTAATTGGATAAGTACTAATTCTTCCAATATAAGAACGGTCTTGTGCTAAAGCTGTTAAGCTATATCTTCTTTTGATATTTGGATTAACGCTCACCGCTTGGTTATCACCTCTAAAGAATTCTGTAACATCAATTACTACGCCTGAAGAATCTTTACCAAATGCAGCAATTGGGAAAGCTGAAGCAATGGTATTCAAGTTGGAATTAGTTACTGCTCTATAAATGTCTTGATTTTCTTCGGCTTGGTTTACCAAAGTAATGGTACGCAAGAACACATTGTTGTTGGGACCTCTTTCAAAAGCTATAGTTTGTTGATTGGCAATTTCACCACCATAACCTGCGCCTGCAGGTACTTTAGCAAAACGAACAACAGATAAAATTTCTCTACCTAAAATAGAGTCTGCAATTTCAAAATAGTATTTGTCTTCTACTTTGTGGACGGTAAAAAGGCCCGTTTTAGAAATTGCTTTTGATGTAATTACCTCTTTATATGCTTTAGGTCCTTGTCTAGGAGCAGTTGGCATATTAGGCAAATTACCCATATTAGGCATTTGAGTACCCGTACCTGGAGTTTGAGGCGGGGTTTGTGGACGCTGTTGCGCAAACACGGATAGTGCTAGCATCAGCGCTGTACTGGAGAATAATAGTTTTTTCATTGTCGCAATTAGAATAATTTAAAAAAATGCCTATAAAGATAGGGCTGTTGGGTTATCAACAATCAATTAGGGAAATGGATTGGATGAATGGTGAACTTTTGAAATAAATCGGTAAAATACAATGAAAGAAAATTGTTCGCAAATTTGCTGCTTTAAATAAAATACCTAATTTGTAACCCCTTTAGGGTGCTGATTTAATTTGTTTTGAAGAATTGTAAAGAAATTGATAATTCAGAATAATTTTCATTAGCATTGTGAAGTAATTTTTTAAACCATTTGTTATTTTTTTTAAAAAATCAAAAACCATTTGAGTCATGGCTGAAACAAAACCAACCGCTGCAGTGAAAAGTGCAACTTCTACTCAACCGAAGAAGAGCAGCAACATTATTTCTTGGATTGCTCCATTTGCTGGAGTTTTATTAGGGTACATTCTTTGGAGATTTGTACTAGGAACCAACAGTAATTTTACCAATCCAGATTTGGCTGGTGGTTTCTGGCCTAACCACAAAGGACCTTTAACTGGATTAGCTAAAATGTATGAAGGTGGTATCGTTGTACCTATCTTGATCGGTAACTTCATTATTGTATTGATTTTCGTTATCGAGCGTATGCTTACTGTAGTTAAAGCAACAGGTACTGCAAACAATGCAGAATTTGTTCGTAGCGTACAGTTTCACCTTGCTAACAAAGAAGTAGACAAGGCTTTGGCTGCTTGCGACAAGCAAAAAGGATCTGTAGGTAATGTAATGAAAGCAGGTCTTAAAAAGTACAAAGAAATGATTACCAATACAGAGTTAGAAACTGAACAAAAAGTATTGAACATTCAAAAAGAAATTGAAGAAGCAACTGCACTTGAATTACCAATGTTAGAAAAGAACTTAGTATTCTTATCTACAATTGCTTCTGTAGCAACCCTATTAGGATTGTTCGGAACGGTATTAGGTATGATTAAATCTTTCTCTGCATTAGGAGAAGAAGGTGGTGGTGATGCTGCTCGTGAATTATCAAAAGGTATTTCTGAGGCATTGTTTAACACTGCTTTAGGTATTGGTACTTCTGCTGTAGCAATCATTTTCTACAACGTGTTTACTACTCGTATTGACGGTATCACTTACGGAATTGATGAGTCTGGATTCACTTTAACTCAAAGCTTTGCTGCTAACTACAAATAATTTTAAATTATTTGTGGAATTGGTAAAGATTTGAATCTTAATAAAAGTGAAACAGTAAAAAACTAAACAATGGGTAGAGCCAAATTACCTCGGAAGAGTACAAACATTGATATGACCGCAATGTGCGATGTGGCCTTTCTCTTGTTGTCGTTCTTTATTTTGACGACCAAGTTTAAGCCTGCTGAAGCAATTGCAGTTACTACGCCTAAATCAGTTGCTGCAAAAGTGGCGCCCCAGAAGGATTATGTGATGGTAATCTTAGATGCAAACGGTAAAGTGTTTCTTGAAATGGACGATGAGTCTAAAAAAGAAGCAATCGCTAATGCACTAAATTCATCTCGAAATCTGGGCCTAAACACTGCTGCTTTTAAAAAGTCACTGTTTTATGGAGCTCCTTTTGGTAGCCTTGCATCATTCCTTGCCTTACCTGAAGATCAGCGTAAAGGCGATAAGTTACCTGGTATTCCTGTAACGGATACGGCTAACAATGAATTGGTTACCTGGATGAGATTAACTAAAGATGCTTATTTAGGTGAAAAAGAGCCTGCATTCCTTTTAAAAGGAGACAATATGGCTAAATATCCTGCTTTCAAAGCAATCATTGATGCTTTCAAGAAGAACGATATCTTGAAGTTTCAAATGGTAACCAGCCCAGAAGCAGCGCCAGTAGGAACTGATCTTTGGAAATTGAACCAGAAAGGGGAAAAACTAGAAGATTAAAGGAAACTAATTTATAACGAAAACTAAATTCTACCAACATGGCAGAAATGGATACCTCGGGCGGCGGTGGCCACAAAAAAGGACCCGGCGTCAAGAAAGGAAAAAAACTATCAACCAGGGTTGACTTAACACCCATGGTGGACTTAGGTTTCTTGTTGATTACGTTTTTTATCTTCACTACAACCATGAGTCAACCAACGGCTATGAGACTCTTTTTACCAAAAGATGCTGATAAGCCCGAAGACCAGAATAAAGCAAAAGAGTCAGGTGTTATCACTTTGCTATTGGGCAAGGACAACAACGTCTTTTATTATGAAGGTCAATTGGAAGTAAACGGGTCTAATTTTAAATCATCCAACTTCAAGGAAATCAGATCTATTTTGATTGACAAGAAGAGAAATACTCCTGAAAAGGATTTGGTGGTTATCATTAAGCCTTCTGCAGATTGTACTTATAAGAATGTAGTGGATGTGTTAGATGAAATGGCTATTAATGTACTTAAAAAGTATGCATTGGTTGATATTTCCGAAGGCGAAGCCGCTTTGGTAAAAATATCTGATGCAAGCGGAAGTGCAGGAGCTGGCGCATCTAATTAGGATCAACAAGCAACTAACAAATAACATTTTTTACAATGGACGTAAATAAAATTCAATCAGCCGATATTCTCGACATCATCTTTGATGGCAGAAACAAGGAGTATGGAGCTTATGAGTTGCGCAAATCCTACAATAAGCGTATGACCAAGGCGTTGGTAGGAACCGTGCTTATACTATTACTAGCGGTGCTGGGTAACATACTTGCTAATACTGTTGGCAAAGAGAGTAAAGAGTTAATCGTACAAGACGTGTCGTTGGAAAACGTGCAGCAGGAAGAAAAAAAGCCTGAGCCACCACCTCCACCGCCACCACCAAAGCAAGAACCTCCAAAAGTGGAAATCACTAAGTTCACTCCTCCTAAAATTGTTAAGGATGAGGAAGTGAAGGAAGAAGATGAAATTAAAGAGGTAGAAAAATTGGAAGATACCAAGATTGGTACTATTAATCAGGAAGGTGCAAAAGACGAAGGTATCGTTGCTCCCCCTGTTGAAAGCGGTACTGGTGTGGTAGAAGCTCCTAAAAAAGAAGAAGATTACGACAAGATATTTACCGTGGTACAAATCCCAGCGGAATTCCCTGGTGGTTTGCCAGCATGGGCTAAATATTTGGAGCGTAACTTAAATAGAGATTTACCAGTTGAAAATGGTGCACCTCCAGGAAAGTACACTGTTGTGGTTTCTTTTATTGTAGCAAAAGATGGAGCAATCAGTGATGTAGTTGCTGAGAATGATCCAGGATATGGTACAAAAGCGGAAGCAGTTCGTGTAATTACTAGAGGTCCTAAATGGAAGCCTGCGGTACAGAACGGTAGAAACGTAATCTATCGTCACAAGCAGAGTATTACTTTCATGGTTTCAGAAGAATAATTCAACATGACTATTTAATATGGCCCCGAGTCTTTTTGACTCGGGGCTTTTTTTATTGCTGTTTTTGAAAAGCTATTTTGTTTTTTTGATTTTTTATGGAAATACAGCATTGCTGTATCCTAGTAGTAAACATTTTACTATGGATAAAAATCAGATCCTTCAGAGCGAGTGGCTCGATATTTTATTTGATGGGAAAAATAAAAGCTATGGTGCTTATGAATTGCGTAAGACCTACAATGGTCGTTTAAAAAAAGCAATGATTATTTCATTTAGCATTGCCGCATTATTTGTTACAGTTATATTAATGGCCAACGTAAATACTACTGTTGCAAATACACTTAGTGTAATTGATATCTCATTAGAAAAATTTAAAGAGGAAATCAAAAAAGTAGAAATAGTACAACCAATAAAAAAAGAACGAGTTAAGGTAGAAACAGTTTCAGTAACCCCACCCAAAATTGTAAAGGATGATGAAGTAAAGCCAGAGGAAGAAGTAAAGTCTATTGATCAAATGGAAGATGCCCAGATCAATAATTTCAATCAAGAAGGAGAAAAAAATATCGATATAGTAAATCCTCCAGTTGAAAAATCAATTGCAGGAGTGTCTACCATTTCTAAAGAAGATGAAACTGGAAAAGTTTTTTATGTAGTGCAAATACCTGCTGAATTTCCTGGAGGCGCGAATGGTTGGAGAAAATACTTGGAAAAAAATTTAAATAGCGATTTGCCTGTTGAGAATGGTGCACCTGCTGGAAAATATACAGTGGTGGTTTCGTTCTTAGTAGATAAAAATGGTGTTATCAGTGATGTAGTTGCTGAAAATGACCCAGGATATGGAACTAAGGCAGAAGCAATTAGGGTAATTGCTAAAGGGCCTAATTGGAAGCCAGCAATACAAAATGGAAACAAAGTCATTTATAGACATAAACAGAGCATCACTTTTATGGTTTCAGAAGAATAATTCAATAGCATTAACTTTGCTTAATGAGGATGCAATTACAAGGTTGGGACGATACCATAGTGGCAATGGCTACAGCGCCAGGAATTGGGGCAATAGCCGTGATACGTATAAGCGGCCCTGCTAGTTTTGAAGTAATGAATCAATTGTTTCCTAAAAAGGATTTGTATGTGCAAGCATCACATACTGTTCATGTGGGTTTGCTAAAAGATGGAGATACTATTCTAGACGAAGTAGTACTCACTTTATACAGAGGACCTAAATCTTACACAGGCGAAGATGTAATAGAAATTAGTTGTCATGGTTCTCCTTATATACAGGAACAAATTTTGCAAGCCATAACAAAACGGGGTGTGAGGTTAGCGAAGCCTGGTGAGTTTACCCAAAGAGCTTTCTTAAAAGGAAAAATGGATTTAGCCCAAGCAGAAGCAGTGGCAGATTTAATTGCTAGTAATACAGAAGCCAGCAAAAAAGCGGCATTGCATACTATGCGAGGTGGATTCTCTTCAGATTTAAGTGCATTGCGCGAAGCCTTAATTAGTTTTTCTGCATTAATAGAATTGGAATTAGATTTTTCACAAGAAGACGTAGAGTTTGCAGATAGAACACAATTTAAAAATTTAATAACCCAATTAAAAGAAGCTACTGCAGCATTGATTGGTTCATTTAAATTAGGCAATGTAATTAAAAACGGAGTACAAGTAGCAATCATAGGAAAACCTAATGCAGGTAAGTCTACTTTGCTTAATACGCTTTTGAATGAGAATAGGGCAATTGTAAGTGATATAGCAGGAACCACACGAGATACCATCGAAGAAGTATTAAATATTGATGGGGTTTTATTTAGGTTGATTGATACCGCCGGTATACGCGAACACACTGATGATGCAATAGAACAAATTGGAGTAAGTAAGAGCAAAGAAAAAATGCGTGCAGCGCAAGTGGTTATTTATTTATACGACCTCTTAAATATGAATGTTGAAGAGTTGCAAAAAATTGTAGATGAATTTGAGCAAGAAAATATCAACTATATATTGGTAGGAAACAAAGCTGATACTGCTACTGCTGCAATAATGACACAGTATGTTGCATTTAAAAACAGTATGTTTATATCTGCGAAGAAGAATGTACAAATTGAAACGCTTAAAAAATTATTAGTTGAAAATACCATTCACGGAAATATACATACAGAGTCTACCATCGTAACCAATGCGAGGCACTATGAAGCGTTAGTAGGCTTGATGCAATCATTGAATGAGGTAGAGCAAGGATTAAGCAATCAATTACCTGGAGATTTATTGGCATTAGATATACGTCAGTGCTTACATTATTTAGGAACAATCACAGGAAGCATTACCCACGAAGATCAGTTAGATTATATTTTCAGTAAGTTCTGTATTGGAAAGTAATCATCCTTCCTTTGTTTCGTAAATGCTTGTCCTTGTTGACTTTAATTAAAATATTCTTCCTTTATTTGTTGCCAAACTCCACTTTATTGCTTATATTTGTTGCCTGAGTGTTGCCCTATTATGTTGCCCACAATACCGGGCAACAAAAAAGCGAAATGATGCTACATACAGCTACAAGCTGCAACACTCAGCTACAATTGGCAACAATGAGCAGTAACATTCGCATAGAGAAAACATGTGAGGTTTGCGGTAATAAATACATCGCAAAAAAAACTATTACCCGTTCATGTTCTCTCACTTGTGCCAGGCTGCTCTATAAGCGTACCAAGCGAGATGAAAAAATTGAAGCTGCCATCCGGAAAGAGGCTGTTGTAAAACCTTTCAATCCTGCAATCTCACAAAAAGAATTTCTCACCATTGATGAAGCCTGTCAGCTGATCAATGCCAGCCGCTGGACCATTTACCGCCTTATTGATAAAGGCCAGCTTAAAGCCGGTAAAGTGGGCCGCAACACCCGTATCCCAAGAACTGCAATTAATGAACTTTTCAAACTGACTGAAGTATGAACGTAACATTAAGACAAAGAAAGAAGGGGAATAAAATCAGCCTCTATCTTGACTATTACACCGATGGAAAAAGAGAGTATGAATATTTGAATTTATACCTCCTCCCGGAGCCCGAAAAAGGCAAGCTCACTAAAGAGCAGAAAGATGATAACCGTAAAAAGCTGTCGATGGCAGAAGCCATCCGCTCAAAGCGTTTACTGGAAATTAAAAACGAAGAGTATGGTTTCCGGGATACTGATAAAGTAAAAGGGAGCTTTCTCAGTTACTTTGAGCAGCTAACAGAAAAGCGCAGAAACAGCCAGGGTAATTATGGCAATTGGGATAGTGTGTTAAAGCACTTGCAGAAGTTTGCGCCCAATGGCGTTTCATTTAAAGAAGTAGATAAAAGGTGGCTGGAGAAGTTTAAAGACTATTTGCATAATGATGCAAAAAGTAAAAATCAAAAGTTACTATCTCAAAACTCTCAATCTTCTTATTTTGGCAAGTTAACAGCAGCTTTAAAGGAAGCAGTCAAAGACGGCATATTGCAAACCAATCCTGCCGCCCAGGTGGAAGGAGTTAAGCCCGATGATCCAAGCAGGGAGTTTTTAACATTAGAAGAATTACAGGCTGCAGCCAATGTGCCCTGTGAAATGCCAATATTGAAAAGTGCTTTCATTTTTTCGGCGCTCACTGGCTTGCGCTGGTCAGATATTGAAAAGCTCGTATGGTCCGAAGTGCAGCACTCCGAACAATCCGGGTATTACATCCGTTTCAGGCAAAAGAAAACAAAGGGTGCAGAAACATTGCCCATTTCAGAACAAGCCTTTTCGCTTTTAGGTGAAAGAAGAAAGCAGGATGATAAAGTCTTTGAAGGATTGTATTACAGTGCCTGGCATAACTTGAAACTCCGTGAGTGGGTAATGAAAGCAGGTATTACCAAACACATCACTTTTCACTGTGCCCGTCATACCTATGCTACCTTACAAATTACATTGGGTACAGATATTTATACAGTATCAAAATTGTTAGGCCATCGGCATTTAAAAACAACCGAAATTTATGCTAAAGTAATTGACCATAAAAAACAGGAGGCCGCAAACAAGATCAAAATTGATTTATAGTAATGGAGATAAAGATTTTAGATAGCATATTACACGGCGAGTTAAAGCCCTGGAAATTGGATACCTCCAACACGAGGCATTTTACAGAATTGGTAAGGACCGCTAAAGCGGTTGAACCAATAACGAATGCTGAGTTGCTAAAGCAACTCACAGCATTGTTGGCTGATTATCCACCCCTGCAAAAGTTGCTGGCGGCTGAAGCCACCAGCAACAGCATAACATTGCAGCAGCTTTTATGCAGCATTGATTTACCAAAGGGCAAAGATCCCGTTACACATTTTTATTCCGCTGTTATCACTGCCGAAACCCTTCGGGTTTATAATTCCTTCATGCAACAATCTGTTAACTGGAATGATTCAATAGATATTCCTTTCCAGGCAGGCAGGTTACTAAACAGCTTAAAGGTATTGACGCAACAAACAGTTGCTGAGTTACAGGAGAGGGGCTTTACCACCATACCGGATGAACAAAGCAGCTTTATTCATTTTGCTTTGTATTATCTCAAGCATAGTTTGATACAATTATATTTCGGCGTTCAGGAATCATTTAAAGACAAGCTAACGCAAGTAACTACGTTGGAAGATTTTTATACATTGGATTTGGTAGAACCTTTTTCAAACCACCTGGAATTAAAATATGCTGCTGATCTCACCGGGCAAACAAGTAAAGAAAAAAAGGGTAAGAAGGAGAAACTGACTTTTGGTTTCAATGGCAAAAAGGATAAACTTTCATCTGTCATTAATAGTTTGTGTACTCAGATTGAACTTTTAAAAGAAGATGTTTCCCCGGCAGATATGCTAATTCAAATCCTTCTTTCTAATGATATAAAACCCGGCAATGTTCAAATCCATTTGGATTGTGATAACAAAAATTTCAGGTATGCGATTGAAAAATTAACCCCGTATTTTAATTCACTTTCCTTCATCAATATTGAGCACAGCAAATCATTCTATTCAAAAAAAGGAACACTGCTTAAAGCAAATAATTTCTCAAAAGCAAGGTCATTCGACCCGAAAGAAAAGGCAACTATTGACAATATTTTCAAACAAATGCAATAAAAAACATTCACTTTGTTCAGCCTGAACATTCAGGTATGAATACCTGAACCTTTTCCCCTCTACAGCTTTGCAACTTGCCCTCGTATCAAAAAAATAAAATACGATGGAACAAGAAAATTTAATTCTCGACAAGCTCACCGAAATATCAAACAAGCTGAGTGAGCAAAACCTGTTGCAAAAAACAGTACTAAACTTTAATGAGGCCTGCATATACCTGGATGTAAGCCCTTCGCATTTGTACAAACTCACCAGTACAAAGCACATTCCGCATTTCTGCCCACAGGGTAAAAAATTGTACTTCCGGCGGGAAGAACTCGACACCTGGTTACAGCGTAACCGGCAATCCGCCACCGACGAGATAGACCAGTTGGCAACTGACTATGTCATCCGCAACAAACGGAAGTAACAATTTTTTCCACTGAACTAAAGAACTGAAGAATGGCAGCAAGTACCATATTTAAAAACTTTGCAACCCCGGTAGAGAATGTTTCATTGATCATTCTTTCCAACTGGATTGCATCCGGCAAGTACAAAGCCCAGGTTGAAGAAATCCGGGATCTCATTGCACAAGGCAAAACTGAAGAAGCACAGGCAAAGAAGCAGCAGCTTCCGGCCTTCACTCCATCGGCAACTTTTATGGATAAAAGGTTGCTGCCAAATATGGAGAACTACAGCGGCTTTGTACACCTTGACTTTGACAAGCTGACACCGGAACAATTAAATGCAGCCTTTCAAACCATTGCGGCTATTCCTTACACATTCCTTTGCTTCATTAGCCCAAGCGGCAACGGGTTAAAAGTATTTATTGAAGTAAATACTGGTGCGGAACATCATGATACTGCTTACCAGCAGGTAATGGAGTATTACCAGAATGCTACCGGCTTAAAAGCCGATGTAAAATGCAAAGACATTACCAGGCTTTGCTTTGTGAGCCACGACCCACAGTTGTATAAAAACATATACAATGAAAAGTTTCCAGTAAAGGATATTCCGGTCCAGGCAAAGCCGGTTCCTGTAATTACCATGCAGGAAACAAGGCAAGAATCTACCACACCAGATGAATACCTCTTAACCTTTCAGCAACAAATCACATTCACCAATCAAAAATCAGAATACACAAATGGAAACCGTAACAATTATATGTACCTGCTTGCTTCTAATTGCAACAGAGCTGGTATACCGCAGTCCGATACTGAAATTCTATGTGCACAGCATTTTGATTTATCTGAAAAAGAAATTAAGGATTCCGTAAGCAGTGCTTACAAACACCACCAGCCCGAGTTTGCAAAGTTTGCAAACACTGCAAAGCTGCAAACTACAGAGCAGCCACCAACAGAAGACTATCTGAAAAACACTCCCACCATTCCCGAAGAATTGTACATGCAAATGCCCGACCTGTTGAAGCAGGGTGCAATGGCATTTACCGATGAAAGAGAACGGGATGTTTTTCTTACAGGAGCCCTTGCAATACTCAGCGGATGCCTGCCCGGTGTTAAGGGTGTGTATGCAGGCAATGAAGTTTTTCCAAACCTCTTTTCTTTTGCTATTGCCCCGGCGGCCAGTGGTAAGGGTGCATTAAAGTTTGCAAAGATGCTGGCAGACGAATACCACAGCTTTGTACTAACAGCAAGTCGTGAGGCAGAATCCCATTTCAACCAGGAAATGTCGGAACACAAACAAAAACTGCACAGCAAAAAGAAAAGCGATACCAGCATGGAAGAAGTACCCATAAAGCCCAGCTTTAAAGTGGTGTACATTCCGGCTAATACCAGCTATGCAAAGATCCTGTGGCACTTGGAGCAAAACGAAGGCACAGGTATCATCTGCGAAACCGAAGCCGATACCCTGGGCAATGTTTTCAAACAGGAGTGGGGTTCCTATTCAGATATGCTTCGCAAATCCTTTCACCACGAAAGGCTATCCAGTTCCCGGAAAGGCAACAATGAATTTACAGAAGTAAATGCCCCCAGCTTGTCTATCGCCTTATCCGGTACACCCAACCAGGTTACCGGCTTAATAGCATCTTCCGAAGATGGTTTATTCAGCCGTTTCATGTTCTATGCTTTTAAGGTAGAGCAAAAATGGAAAGATGTATCACCCAATGCTAACAACATAAACCTCACAGAGCATTTTAAAACATTATCGTTATCCGTTTTTAAAATGGTACTCTTTCTGCAAAGGGAAGAAACCATTGTGGAGTTAACAGCCACGCAATGGCAGCAGCTAAACCAAACCTGCGAGACATGGCTCAATGAAGTAACCATGTTCACAGCCGAGGAAGCCGCCAGTATTGTAAAACGATTGGGATTGATCCTGTACCGTATGGCAATGCAGTTTACTGCCCTTCGCAAATTTGAAAACGGCGAAGCTGCAAGCACATTGGTTTGCACCGATGAAGATTTTACAACTGCTTTGCAGTTGGCTGAAATCTATTTACAGCACAGCATTTTAATGTTCAACAACCTGCCAAAGCAAAGCGAAGCCACCCAGTTCAAAACTGGCGATAGCAAACGCAAATTCTTTGATGCTTTGCCACAGGAGTTTACCCGGCAGCAGGCCGTGGAAACTGGTAAGCTCTTTACCCTGGCAGCCCGTACCGTGGATGATATACTCCACAATGCCACCGGCAAGGCGTTGGATAAGCTAAAGGCAGGACATTACCGTAAAATATAAGGGCTTTTCTTCTCCCTCTCCTTTGGAGAGGGCTGGGGTGAGGTCTGTTTTTGCACGTTTGCAAACTTTGCAAGCTTTGCAGCTAATAGTCATAGCATCCCTTTACTTCCCTGTTTATAAGTCAGTCCATAGGCTTACATTTTTCTTTTGTTTGTCATATTATATCCTTACATTTGTTCTTGTTTAGTCAAAGTATAACTTTACTATCATGAGCAAAAAGTCATTACAGATACAACAGCTTAACAGCAAAATGCTGGCTTTCACCAGTTTGCAAAAGGTAGCGCCGCCGCCAACCGGATGGATAAAAGCCATCCGTAACGCTATTGGTATGAGCATGTTGCAATTGGGCAAACGGCTATCTATTACCAAACAAAGTGTGCAGGATATTGAACGCCGGGAAAAAGACGGCTCCATTTCTATAAAGGCATTGCGGGAGGCGGCAAGGGCCCTCGATATGCAATTGATATATGGCTTTGTGCCCAACGATGGATCTTTGGAGGCATTGATAGACCGCAAGGCAAAAGAACTGGCTACGCAGATTGTGCAGCGTACTTCCAACAGCATGAAACTGGAAGACCAGGAGAACAGCAAACAACGTATTGAAAAAGCAATTGAAGAAAGGGCAACCATCATAAAAAACGAAATGCCTAAAACACTTTGGGATTAATACGAGGGTTGAATAATAAGCAGGGTGGTAGTGTTCAAACATCAGGGCAAAAAAGCCCGGCACTACAGTAGCACAAAAGCTAAATCAGGGAACCGTCCCGAAAACGGGATGTAATCGTTTTCGGGTGTCCTTTTTGGGTACTTTTTTGGCCAAGCAAAAAAGTACAAAAGAAAATTTTAGAGTGTATTTAATGCATAAACAGTAAGAACAAAAAAATGTCTTTAGATTTAGATTACATAGACGGGCAAACACCGTTGGATGAAGACGAAAAAGAAGGCTTGCTAATTAAAACCATTGCCACCCGTGGCGAACTGGATGAATTTGAACAGCAGAATATTGAGCAGGCAGTATTATGGACATTAAGCCGTTCTTTTAAAGCCGATACCGTGTTTACAGAAGATTTTCTCCGGGCATTGCATAAGCGTATGTACAGCAATGTTTGGGCTTGGGCCGGTGATTTTCGTAAAACAAATAAAAACATTGGGGTAGATAAATGGCAGATACCAACCGACCTAAGAAACTTGCTTGACGATACGAAGTTTTGGTATGCCAATAACACGTACAGCCCCGATGAACTCACCATCCGTTTCAAACACCGGTTGGTTAGCATCCATTGTTTCCCAAACGGCAATGGAAGACATAGCCGGTTAATGGCCGATATTGTGATTGAAAAAATATTTAAGCAACCTGTTTATACATGGGGCGCAGCCAATCTGGTAAAGCAGGGCGATACCCGAATGGCTTATCTTAATGCAATAAAAGCAGCAGACAAGGGAGATATTCAACCTTTAATAAAATTTGCAAGGGCATAAATAAAAACGGGTATAAAAAAAACAAGAAAAGCAATGAACGGAGAATCATTAAATATTGAACAGGATCACCTGGCTAAACTAAAAGAACAGTTCCCTAACCTGTTTACAGAAGGCAAGCTGGATTGGGAAAAACTGAAAGCCACTTTCAGTGACGATATCAATTTTGCCAACGAAAGATATGTGCTCAATTGGGCAGGTAAAAGCGATGCCTTTAAAGTACTACAGGTTCCTACAACTGCCACACTAAAACCATTACCGGAAGAATCAATCAACTTCGACACAACAGAGAATATTTTTATTGAAGGTGAGAACCTGGAAGTGCTGAAAATATTGCAGAAAAGCTATTACAATAAAATTAAGTGTATAGAAATAGACCCGCCTTATAATACGGGTAATGACAGTTTCATTTACCCTGATAGTTTTAAAGAAGGCAAAGAAGAGTATCAGAAACGCATTGGCGACAAAGACAGTGAAGGCTACCTGATGAAAGAAGGGATGTTTCGTAAAAACAGTAAAGATAGCGGCCATTATCATAGCAGTTGGCTGAGCATGATGTATCCACGTTTGTTTTTGGCAAAAAATTTATTGAAAGACGATGGTGTAATATTCGTACACATTGATGATAATGAAGTGCACAACCTTAGACAAATTTTGAATGAAATATTTGGGGAAGAAAATTTTATTGCTCAAATCATTTGGAAAAATGTTACAGATAACAATCCAACCTTGGTTAACCTTGACCATGAATATATTTTGTGCTATGCAAAAAATAAATCTTCTCTTCCTCAAGCCTGGAAAAGTTATTATTCCGATGCAAAAGATTTACTTGAGAACAAATATCAGGAGTTTAAAAAATTGGGTATTAGTATCGAGGAAATTGAAAAAAGAATTAAAGAATTTATTAGCGACAACTTCGAAATAATGGGTTTTTTAACAAGATATAAAAATGTTGATGCAAATGGTGTTTACACTGGTTCTGAAAGTGTCCATAACCCGAAAGCTGGTGGATATGTTTATGATATTTTGCATCCTATCACAGGAGGTGTAATGCGAATGCCGGCAAATGGTTATAGATTTCCTTATGATTCATATAAAGACTTAGATGACCAAAAGAAAATAATATATGGGGAAGACGAAAATCGAATTATTAAAATTAAAAAGTATTTAAATGAATTTGAGGATACTTTAAGAAGTGTTATTACGATGGATGGTCGTTTAGGCTCATATGATTTAAAAAGACTTTTTGAAGAAAAAGTTTTTAATAATCCTAAGCCAGTAGAGTTGCTTACATACATACTTTCTTTTGTATTAGAAAAGGATGATATTTTGATTGATTTTTTTGGCGGCTCTGGTTCAACAGCAGAAGCTATTGTAAAGTTGAACAAAAAGGATTCTGGTAAAAGAAAATATATTATAGTTCAACTTCCTGAATTATGTGATGAAAAATCAGAAGCTTTTAAGGCGGGCTACAAAACAATTGCAGAAGTAACCAAGGAAAGGATTCGTAGAGTTATAAATAAGCAGCAAACTGAAAAAACTGAACAATCTGATATGTTCGATAAAGCAAAGCCAGATTTAGGGTTTAAAGTATTTAAACAAACTCCTTCCAATTTCAAAATATGGCGCAGCGGCGATGTAAATGAAGAAAACTTAATGCAGCAATTAGAAGCATTTACCAACCCTGTTCATGCCAACAGCACGGAGTTAAATACTTTGTATGAACTAATACTTAAAGCAGGTTATTTACTAACTGACAAGGTGGTAAACTTTGGGGTAATTAATGATGGTGATGATGAAGCCAATCAAATTCATACCTTTTTTTACATTGTAGCAGATGGCGAATTAATTATTGCGCTGGATAAAATAAATGCGTTTGTTGTACAACTTATTATTGACGAGAATCCTAAAAAGGTAATAATGTTGGATAAGCTTTTTGAAGGGAATGACCAGCTAAAAACAAATACAGTACTGCAAATGAAAGATGCAGGAATAGATTTTAAAACCATTTAATGAAACTTCATTTCGATAGTAACCAGGAATACCAGTTGGATGCCATAAAATCCATCACCGATATATTTGAAGGGCAACCTTTGAGTGGCGGAGATTTTGAGTTCAGCGTACAGCAGGCAGGTGCATTGCATTCCGAAAACGGTTTTGGCAACAGGCTTACTTTATCAGAGGACCAGATTTGGGAGAATGTAAAAACAATCCAAACAGCCAATGAAATAAAGAATGGCAAAGAAGCCCTTGAAGGAATGAATTTTTCTATAGAGATGGAAACAGGTACAGGCAAAACCTATGTGTACCTGCGTTCCATTTTTGAGTTAAATAAATTATACGGGTTTAAGAAATTTGTTATTGTTGTTCCATCAGTTGCCATCCGGGAAGGTGTTTTAAAAAATCTCCAGATCACACAGGAACATTTTCAAACGCTGTATGATAAAGTACCCGTAAACCCGGAAGTCTACGACAGTAAGAAAGTATCCAACCTACGGGGCTTTGCAAGCGGTAATGCCATACAGATTTTGGTAATTAATATTGATTCCTTCGCCAAAGACGAAAATATTATCAACAAAACAAATGATAAACTCACTGGCAAAAAACCCATTGAGTTTATTCAAAGCACCAACCCCATTGTTATTGTGGATGAACCGCAAAACATGGAAACGGAGATCAGGAAAAGAGCTATTGAAAATCTGAATCCGCTTTGCACACTTCGCTATTCAGCTACGCATACCAATTTGTACAATCTTATGTATTCACTCAATCCGGTTAAGGCTTATGATTTGGGTTTAGTGAAGCAGATAGAAGTTGATTCAGTATTAAGCGAAAATGATTTTAACAGTGCTTATATACAGGTAGAATCTGTCAACAGGTCGGGCAACAGCATAACAGCCAAAATAAAGATAGATGTTAATTCACCCGACGGAATAAAGAGAAAGACAGTTACTGCCAATGCAAGGAAAAATGATTTGTTTGAACTCTCCGGGCGTAATGACCGCTACGATGGCTTAAAGATATACGAGATTGACTTTGGAAGCCAGCAAATTGAATTAACCAATGGTGTAATGTTAGGCGTTGGCCAGTCCCAGGGCGGTATGAATGACGAAGTAATGAAATTCATGATTCGTAAAACAGTAGAAGAGCATTTAAGAAAAGAGAAGCAGTTTCGCAGCAAGGGCATCAAAGTGCTTTCCTTGTTCTTTATTGATAAAGTGAAAAACTACCGGGAATATGATATAAATGGCAACAAAGTTCCCGGAAGGTTTGCTAATTGGTTTGAAGAAATATACCAGGAGGAAATTGCAAAACCAGTGTTTAAAGATTTAATACCTAATAGGGTGGAAGATCTGCACGAAGGCTATTTTTCTCAGGATAATAAAGGGAAGGTAAAAGACACTGGTGGAGAAACCCAGGCCGATGATGATACTTATAAACTCATCATGCAGGATAAAGAAAGACTCCTTGATATAAATACGCCTTTGCGTTTCATATTTAGTCATTCGGCATTAAGAGAAGGTTGGGACAATCCCAATGTGTTCCAGATATGTACATTGAATGAAACAAAATCTGAAATAAAAAAGCGGCAGGAAATAGGCCGTGGCCTTCGCCTCAGTGTAAACCAGGAAGGCCAGCGAATATTTGATAGAAATATAAACAGGCTTACAGTAGTTGCCAACGAATCTTATGATGAATTTGCTACAGCATTGCAAAAAGAAATTGAGCAGGATTGCGGAGTAGATTTCACCGGCAGAATTAAGGACAAGGGCAAGAAACAAAAAGTAAACCTTCGCAAAGGCTTTGAAGCCGACCCTAAATTTTTACAGATATGGGATAAGATAAAGTTCCATACAAAATATAGTGTCAATTACGATACAGCCGAGCTCATCACATTTGCAGCAAAGGCAGTAAAGGAAATGCCGGAAACAAAAAAACCATCTATCAGAAGCAATAAGAATCGGGTAGTAATTACAAACGAAGGGGTAGAAGGGCAATTACTTAGCGATAGTGGTAATGATGATTACGGTTTTCCATTGGAAATGCCGGATATGTTGGGATACATTCAGTCAAAGACTGAACTAACCCGGTCAACAATATTTGAAATCATAAAGAAGTCAGGCCGCATTGGGGAAGTGCTGATCAATCCACAGTTATTCATGGATAACGTTGTGGTTGCAATAAGGCAACAGCTTTATGAATTAATGATTGAAGGAATTAAGTATGAAAAAATTGGCGGGAAAATTTATGAGATGAAATTGTTTGAAGATAATGAACTGGAAATTTACGTTGACAAATTCACCCATACAATTGCCGATCCGGATAAAACGATCTACGACAACCTTATGCCATTGCAATCTGATGTAGAAAGCCAGTTTGCAAAAGATTGTGAGAGTAGTGAGAATGTAGAGTTTTATTTCAAGCTTCCTTTTTGGTTTAAGATCAATACCCCCATCGGTACATATAATCCCGATTGGGCAGTTGTATTTAAAAATGAAAGCAAAATATATTTCGTAGCCGAAACAAAGAGTGCAGGCCAGGAATTAAGAGGTAGTGAAAAGTTGAAAATTAAATGTGGCAAGGAGCATTTCAAAGAGTTTAAAGATATTGTTTATAAGAGGGTAGCAACAGTTTCTGAATTGGCAAAATAAATAGGAAATAATCCACAACAAATGATATTATACTCAAATCAAGCTGGCGAATTAAAAGAATTAAAGGAGCAATCCTTTAAGCTGGAGAAAGATATTCAAAAACTATTTGAAGTAAACCTTAATGCCATTATGGGCTTAGAGTTGGTCAAAAATGAATTTACTATCAAAAACAAGCGGATTGATACCTTAGCTTTTGACCAGGAAGCAAAAGCTTTTATCATCATCGAATACAAGCGGGATAAAAATCATAGCGTAGTTGACCAAGGTGTTTCATACCTGAATTTAATGCTTGAATACAAAGCCGATTTTATTATTGAATATAATGAGTCACTCAAGAAAAATCTAAAAAGAGATGACGTGGATTGGAGCCAGACAAGGGTAGCTTTTGTGTCAACTTCATTTACAGAAAACCAAATACAAGCGACCAACTTCAAGGACTTGGCAATTGAATTATGGGAAATTAAGCAGTATGAAAATGAAACAGTAATGGTGCGTTCTATTAAAAAATCAGCAGCTGCACCAAGCATAAAACAAATAGCTGGTCAAAGTGAAACTTTGCAGCAAGTTGCAAAAGAAATTAAAGTATATACTGAAGAGGATCATACCAGGAATAAATCTGATGATGTGCAGGAGTTATATGAAACTTTCAAGAATGCAATACTTAATCTTTCTAATGACTTTTTATTAGTCCCCAAAAAAACCTACCTGGCATTCAAGATAAAAAGTAATATCGTAGATATAGAGTTACAGGCCAATTCACTTAAAATTTGGATTAATCTTAAAAAAGGACAATTAGACGACCCGAAAAAAATAATGCGTGACGTATCAATGTTAAAGGGGCATAACGGTAATGGCGATTATGAGTTAATTGTAAAAGACACTAAGAACCTGGAATATATTATGAGCCTGATAAAACAGGCTATTGATTAACTTTTAATCTACAGCCCATGGAGCAAACGCTAATCCTGAATATCATCCCTTTTACCCCGGCATCCGGTAAAAAAACCTTTGCTTTTTATCGGGAAAGGAAAGAGGATTACTACCCAATCTTTAAAGGCGATTTGGAGGATCTTTTAGATGATAAGTTTACAGCATTGGAATTGTTGGAACTGGAAAAGCTCTACACCGATTTTCAACCACCAAAAGAGGGCGCAATAATTTTGGATATTGATTTATCCAAATCTCACCGGTTTGCCAGTCACTACTACCGCCATCTCATCAGAGAATATTTTACAGGTATTGCAGATATAATGCATCAGAATTTTACCAGCGAAACAGAAGTATGGTTTCATAACAAAGAAAAAAGCACTGCCAAATACAATGTATATAACCAGTTTACTTTAAAAGTACAGCACGGCAGGGTTACCACCGGCCCGGAGTTGGTACTGTCTTATGATGGCACTACAAAAGTATTTGCCAAACCGGTATCTGAAATTTACAATTTCAATACAAACCTGTACAACTGGATAGTGTGCAACGGCGTATTGTACAAATGGAAATACAGGCCACAGTCTGTGATCAATACACCTGAAAAATGCTTCCCGGTATTAAGCAATGAAATAAAGCCACAATTGGATATAGCCCACGATGTGCCAAATCTCAGCAACCGCTATCCAAGATACCTCAATACATTGCAACACTTTTACAACCATTACCTGGCTGTTGAGGCTTTCATGAAAATCATTCCAATAAGTAACGAAGGGTTTTATCAACCCGATGCAAAGCAGTATAGGGTTATCAGTTCATCATCCAACGATTTAATGTATGCCGGTGGCAAAACGGGTAAAGAGCCCAAAAAAGATTTTAAATACAAAGGCCCTTACCAGTTGCCCACCAAACCCAGCAACTTCAAATTCTTTTTCATTTACCAGGCATCAGATAAAGCAGGTGCAGTAACAGAGTTGTTTAAGTATTTAAATAGTGGTTACAAAGACGACAGGTTCCCTTTTCCAAAAATGCAGGACTATATCAAAGTTCCCTTTGAATTAGATATTACAAAGAATATAGAATTTGACAGCGTAGAAAATGCAGTGGCAACGGTACGCAATGCCATTAAAAATGCAGAGTGGCAACCAGATACCCGTTACCTGGCATTGTTTGTAAATCCTGTACCAAAATTGGAGAAAGATAAAGAACGGGTAAATATCTATTATAAGATCAAAGAGATTTTATTATACGAAAATGTGCTTTCGCAGGTAATAAAAAGTGAACACCTGTACAAAAACGGCGAGCCAAATTCTTACTTCAATACTTTCTTACCGCATATAGAAATTGCCATGCTGGCAAAGCTGGGCGGTGTGCCGTGGAGGCTAAACAGGCCAACCAATAACGAACTGATTGTTGGTGTAGGTGCATTCTATTCCGTTACCCGTAAAACAAGGTTTGTGGGTTCGGCCTTTTGTTTTAACAACGAGGGCATGTTTAAAGGCTTTGATTGTTTTAAAGGCGATGATACAATTAGTTTGGCAGGTTCAATAAGAGAAGCAGTGGCAAAATTCATCGCAGTTAATTACACCGCTTCAAGGCTTATCATACATTTTTATAAAGACATTGGGAAAAAAGAACTGCAGCCCATCATGCAAACCCTGCACACACTGGGCTTAAACATTCCGGTAATTGTAGTTACCATCAACAAAACCGAAAGCAAGGAGTTATTAGGATTTGATACCGCAGATGCAGATAATTTAATGCCTTACAGCGGCACTATTGTAAAGGTGGGCTGGACTGAATATCTTTTGTTCAATAACACCCGGTATGAAAGCACATCAAAGCCTGCACAAAAAGAATATCATTTCCCTGTAAAGATTGCGTTGTCCTGTACGGTTGATGGAATGCTGGATGATATGAATTTAGTAGAGCAGTTGATTGACCAGGTTTACCAGTTTTCAAGAATGTACTGGAAAAGCACCAACCAGCAGAGTTTACCGGTTACTATCAAATACCCTGAAATGGTGGCAGAAATTTATCCGCACTTTCAGCACGATAAACTGCCGGATTTTGGGAAGGAAACCCTTTGGTTTTTATAATTCCCTTCTGATAGAGAATTGAGCAGCTATTGTGCGTAGAACAGTTTTTTCACTTATTTCCCTTATTTTCGCACTTCATGAAAAAAGTGTTGCAAAAAATATTATTGCTGATTACAGTAGTAACGGTTGTAGGGCATAGTATTTTGCCGCACATTCATCATGATGAAGTCCCGGCAATCACTCAACAGCATCAGCATGATGAAGAACAAGCCACCGGTAAGTATCTCCATGATGATAATAATGCCAAAGACAATCAGCACGGTTTGTTTTCCTTTGCTCAGTTAGATGAAAACTTTGTTCCGGTAAATAGCCAAAACAATAGTTTTGAACTGCCCCTCATTTACCTGTCTGCATTGGTGGATATATATGTCTCACATACGTTTCCAGTCATTACTAAAACACATTTTAGCTGTTACAAAGTTTTTCCTCCACCTGAAAAGTTTTTTTCTTCTTCCTCACATAGAGGCCCTCCCACTGTTTAATATTATTTAGCTGAATAGCTTTTTATTATTTGTTATATAGCAAATAATAATTCTCCTGTTTGGTTTTCTTGTGCCTTATTCAGGGCTCATGCTTCATACATTAATAATATTTATACAGACATGCTCAACAAAATCATTGAGTTCTCCATAAAGAACAAACTCATCATTGGCCTTTTTATCATTGGCCTTATTGGTTATGGCAGTTACCAAATTAAAAAATTGCCCATTGATGCCGTTCCCGACATCACTGATAACCAGGTACAGGTTATCACTATTGCACCGGCATTGGGTGCTCCGGAAGTAGAACGTCTCATTACTTTTCCCATTGAACAATCAAATGCCAACATACCCGGCTTAAAGGAAATCAGAAGTTTTTCCCGTTTCGGCTTATCAGTTGTTACAATAGTATTCAATGATGAAACAAATGTGTATTGGGCAAGGCAGCAGGTAACAGAACGGTTACAGCAGGTGCAGGAACTAATTCCGAAAGGTTTTGGTACACCCAAGCTTGCCCCCGTTACCACAGGACTGGGAGAAATTTATCAATATTCCGTTAGGCCCAAAAAAGGATTTGAAAGCAAATACACTGCAATGGACTTACGAACTATCCAGGATTGGATTGTGCGAAGACAGTTATTGGGTGTTAGTGGCGTTGCAGATGTAAGCAGTTTTGGAGGTTATCTGAAACAATATGAAATTGCTGTGGTGCCTGCCAAATTGAAGGCAAACAATATTACAATCAATGATGTTTTTGATGCTCTTCAAAATAACAATCAAAACACAGGTGGTGCATACATTGAAAAAGGTCCCACTGTTTTGTTTATCCGTAGTGAAGGACTTATAGGCACAATTGATGACATCCAAAACATAGTAGTTAAAAATCTTGCCAACGGTACACCACTTTTAATCCGTGATGTAGCTGATGTAGGGTTGGGCAGTGCCACCAGGTATGGAGCTATGACTTATAATGGCATACAGGAAGTTTCAGGTGCAGTGGTGATGATGTTGAAAGGCGCTAACAGCAATGAAGTAATAAAAAATATTAAAGAACGCATTACACAAATTCAAAAAACTTTACCAGAAGGCGTTGTTATTGACCCCTTTCTTGACCGTACAAAAATGGTGAACAATTCTATCAGCACCGTTTCAAAAAATTTATTGGAAGGTGCATTGATTGTAGTATTTGTACTGGTTTTATTTCTTGGAAATTTCCGAGCAGGATTTTTGGTTGCTTCGGTAATTCCTTTGTCAATGTTATTTGCCGTAATCATGATGAACTTGTTTGGCGTAAGTGGAAACCTTATGAGCCTGGGAGCATTGGATTTTGGTTTGATTGTGGATGGAGCAGTGATAATTGTTGAGGCGGTTATGCACCGGCTCACACACAGCAAACATTTCAGTAAAGTCAACCGGTTAAGTCAGGCAGATATGGATGTAGAAGTAAAACAATCTGCCGGCCGCATGATGAACAGTGCTGTTTTTGGACAAATTATCATCCTGATTGTTTACCTCCCCATTTTTTCATTAGAAGGCATTGAAGGAAAAATGTTCAAGCCAATGGCACAAACAGTTGCTTTCGCATTGTTAGGGGCTTTCATACTTTCACTCACCTACATCCCAATGATGAGTGCCTTATTTCTAAGTAAAAAGATTTCTCACAAAAGGAATTTTTCTGATAGGATGATGGGACGTCTTGAACGTATCTATCAGCACACACTTGATAAGGTCTTACATTTTCCGAAAACAGTAATTGCCTTGGTATTATCTCTTTTTGCTTTTGCCGTTATCATACTTACTCAATTGGGTGGTGAGTTCATACCATCTCTTCCTGAAGGCGATTTTGCTGTAGAAACAAGGGTATTGCCCGGCAGTAACCTTAATACCTCCATGAATGCGGTTTCTACAGGTGCAAGAATTTTGAGAGAAAAATTTCCTGAAGTGATAGAAGTGGTTGGCAAAACAGGAAGCAGCGAAATTCCTACCGACCCCATGCCCATTGATGCCAGCGACATGATGGTGATTTTAAAAGATAAAAGCGAATGGACATCAGCAAAAACATATCCTGAACTTGAAGCCAAAATGAGTAAAGCCCTGGAAGATGTACCGGGCGTTACATTCGGTTTTCAATATCCGGTACAGATGCGTTTTAATGAATTAATATCCGGTGCAAGGCAGGATGTTGTTTGCAAAATCTTCGGAGAGGATTTAGATACGTTGGCATTGTATGCAAATAAAGTAGGAGGTGTTGTAAACACAGTAAAAGGTTCAAGTGGATTGTATGTAGAAGCTGTTACCGGTATGCCGCAAATTGTAATTCAATACAACCGTGCCGCTATTGCACAATATGGTTTAAATATCAGCGACATTAATAAAGTAGTAAATACGGCATTTGCAGGACAAAGCAGCGGAACGGTTTACGAAGGTGAAAAGCGGTTTGATTTAGTGGTGCGTTTGAGCGGTGACCAGCGAAAAGATTTGCAGGATGTACAGAACCTTTTAATCCCCACTGCACAGGGTATGCAAATTCCATTAAATAACGTTGCAAAGGTGGAAGTGATTGAAGGCCCTAATCAAATTCAACGGGAAGATGCACAGCGCAGGATTATCGTTGGTTTCAATGTTCGGGGCAGGGATGTGCAAAGCATGGTAAAAGAGTTGCAGCAGAAAGTTGAGCAACAGATAAAATTGCCACCGGGTTATTATATTACTTATGGAGGTGCGTTCGAAAACCTGGTGGCGGCAAGGCAAAGATTAAGTATTGCTGTGCCCGTTTCACTGTTATTGATTTTTCTCATGTTGTATTTCGCTTTTCGTTCCGTAAAACATGGCTTACTGATTTACTCCGCTATTCCGCTTTCAGCAATTGGAGGAATTATAGCATTGGCACTAAGAGGAATGCCATTCAGCATTTCAGCGGGGGTGGGCTTTATTGCATTGTTTGGTGTGGCTGTATTAAACGGTATTGTGTTGGTAGCAGAATTTAACCGGTTAAAAAAGGAAGGTATGGATGATTTAAGACGAATAGTTATTCAGGGAACTAAAATCCGTTTACGTCCGGTATTGATGACAGCCTTTGTAGCATCACTTGGCTTTTTACCGATGGCACTAAGTACAGGCGAGGGCGCAGAAGTGCAGAGACCACTGGCAACTGTTGTAATCGGTGGATTACTCATTGCTACATTCCTAACCTTATTTGTTTTACCAATTTTATATATGATGTTTGAAAAAGGAATTTCATTTAAAAGAAAAAAACCAATAGCTGCAACGGTAGTTATATTACTCATGTTTTTTTCTTTTCAAAAAACAAATGCCCAAATTTTTCCTGCAAATCCCGAAACAGCAATCACTTTGCAGGCAGCTACTGATACGGCATTGAAAAATAATCTATCCGTAAAAAATGAAAAGCTAAGAGCAGCATATCAGCAACAATTGATAAAAACAGCAAAGATTCTCCCGCCTGCAAATCTTACAGGTGATTTTGGGCAAATCAATAGTTTCTATGTTGATATGAGATTGGGCATTGCTCAAACTATGAGTTTCCCAAAAGTGTATGCCAATCAAAGAGTATTGCTAACTGAAGAATGGAAAAGCAGTGTACTGAATGTTGGTGTAAATGAAGCGATACTAAAAAAACAAGTGGCAGAGGTTTATTACTCTCTTTTGTATTTGCAGGAAAAGAAAAAACTGTTACAAAAAATTGACAGCCTTTTTTTCGAATTTTTAAGCAAAGCAACGCTTCGTTTCAACAAAGGCGAAAGTAATATTCTGGAAAAAACAACAGCCGAAAATCAACGGGGCCAAATTGGTTTACAGCTAAACCAATTGCAGCAGGATATGGAACTTTTGCAGTTACAATTTCAATTACTGCTTAATACCAATACCCATTTTGTACCAAATGAAAAGGAGTTCAAAATAAATGTGTTGGCAAAGGGGGATAGTACTTTACTACAGACACATCCGGCTATGGCATATTTAAAACAGCAACAACAAATAGCTGTGGCAGCTACGCAAGTGGAGAAATCAAAATTGCTCCCCAACCTTACACTGGGTTACAATGTCATGGGAATACGGGGTACAGGGGCCAACAATAAAGAATACAACAGCACCCCACGGTTTCAATCGGTACAAATAGGCTTGGGCATTCCGATATTTACCAGTGGACAAAAGGCAAAAATCAGCGCAGCCAAAATCAATGAAAAAGTTATAGCAAATGAATATGAAGTTAATTTAAAGAACTTTGAAACAGCCTATAAGGCCGCACTTGTTCAGTATCAAAAATATTCAGAAGCGATAGCATATTTTGAAACAACGGCTTTAAAGAATGCTGACCTCATTACCGGCACAGCCAATAAACAATTTATAAATGGCGAAATAAATTATCTGGAATGGGTACTCCTGACTAACCAGGCCGTTACCATACAAAGCGACTATATCGAGGCCGTGAAAAACAGGAATGCAAGTGCAGTAGAAATCAATTCTTTTATCATAAAATAATTTTACAATAATGAAACAATTAATCATCCTTTTAAATATTTCTTTACTGCTTGCTGCATGTGGTGGCAGTAAAAAAGAAGAGCAAAAAACAGAAACCAAAACAGCTGAAAATGTTGTTACACTTACAGACGCACAATTAAAAAATGCAGGTGTACAAACAGGGAAATTAGAGCAAAAATCTATATCATCCATCTTAAAAGTAAATGGCAAGATAGATGTGCCACCCCAAAATATGGTTTCAATCAGCGTTCCGCTCGGCGGCTATTTGAAATCCACTAAACTGTTACCAGGAATGTATGTAAAGAAAGGTGAAAGTATTGCCATCATGGAAGACCAGCAATATATACAGTTACAGCAGGATTATTTGACAGCAAAGGCAAAATTGGTTTTTGCAAATCAGGAGTATGAAAGGCAAAAAGAACTGAACCAAAGCAAAGCCAGCAGTGATAAAGTGTTCCAGCAATCATTGGCTGATTACACTTCGCTGGAAATTTTGGTAAAATCACTAGCTGAAAAATTAAAACTTATTGGCATCAACCCTGCAAATAGTAATGTAAATAATATCTCAAAAAGCATTAGTATCCCTTCGCCAATAAACGGATTTGTTTCTAAAGTTAATGTGAATATTGGCAAATATGTAACCCCGGCTGATGTAATGTTTGAAATTGTAAACCCTGCGGATATACATTTAGTATTAATGGTATTTGAAAAAGATGTCAATAAACTTTTCATAGGACAAAAATTGATTGCTTATACAAATAGCAATCCTGAAAAAAAATATCCCTGCGAAATTATTTTAATCGGAAAGGATTTTTCCGATGATAAAAGTGTGGAAGTGCATTGCCATTTTGCGACCTATGATAAAACACTTATTCCAGGTATGTACATGAATGCGGAAATAGAAGTAAAAAGTAGTGATGCAACAGTGTTGCCGTCTGATGCCATCGTAAGTTTTGAAAATAAACAATATGTTTTTATTGCAAAAGGAAATAATCAGTTTGAAATGATGGAAGTAAAGACAGGAAATACGGAAAATGAATTTACAGAAATTATTATTGATGAAACCTCAGCAAAGGAAACATTTGTATTTAAAGGAGCTTACAATCTTTTAATGAAAATGAAGAATACGACAGATGAATAAATAAGAAATTATGGTATAGTCTCAATACTGACCAACATGAAGTCAAGGCATCGAAAAAAGAAAAAGTTTATACCACCACGGGTAAACAGCAAACGGGAATCAGATGATAAATTACGGACGGTAGGTGCCATTTTTCTGATTGTGCTGGCACTAGTGTTTGCCTTCCTCTTTATGAAATTTCATATACGTACAAATTATGACCATTAATTATTTTTAAACTGCATACAATGACATTCACACAAACCTTTTTCTCCCGCCAGTTTCTCTGGGAAATTGTACGTATCCTAACCGTCGGAATAGCCAGCCTGTTATTTTATTTAGATGTTATTCCTTTACCCGTTTTACTGGCTGCAATGGCATTTGGTCTTTACTCATTGGTAAAAACTGCTGTAAAAGATTTAATAAAAGAACGAAAAATAGGAACGGAAATCTTTATCACTATTGCTGTAATAGTATCAGTATTGGGCAAAGAATATTTGGCAGGTTCTGTAGTGTTGATGATTATTTTGATTGCTGAATATATTGCAAGTGCAAGCGGTGAAAGAGCAAGAGCTTCTATTAGAGAATTAATTGGTTCAGTACCAAAAGCAGCTATTATAAAAAAAGATGGAAAAGAAGAAACGGTTCAGATAAGTGATTTGAAGATTGGCGATATTGTTTTGGTAAAAGCAGGAGAAAAAATTCCTGTGGATGGAAAGGTAACAGGTGGTTCAGGCTCTGTTAATCAGGCACCCATTACCGGGGAAAGTGTTCCGCAGGAAAAATCTATTGGAAGCGATGCGTTTGCAGGAACCATTGTTGAATTGGGAGCATTAGACATTCAAATGACAAAAGCAGGAAAGGACACTGTTTTTTCCCGCATTATAACATTAGTAGAAGAAGCAGAGAGTCAGCAAGCACCTATTGAAAAACTTACCGATAAGGTGGCATCATGGCTTATACCTGTTGTATTCATTTTTGTTGGCGCAGTTTATTTTTACACCCGTGATATAAGGCTTGTAATAGCATTGCTGATATTTACTTCTCCGGCTGAATTAGGATTAGCAACTCCCCTTGTTACCATTGCTGCAATTGCCCGTGCAGCAAGGGAAGGTATTCTTGTAAAAGGGGGGAAGTTTTTGGAAGAACTCGCCAAGGTTACCACAATTGTTTTTGATAAGACAGGAACGTTAACGGTTGGCAGTCCCACGGTTAATCAAGTTGAGATAATGGATAAGAGTATAGATGAAAAATATTTGGTGCAGATGGCTGCTGCTGTTGACAGGCGTTCCAGTCATCCATTAGCAAAAGCCATCTTAACCTATGCTGACAAATTGAAACTCACCTATGGTGAACCGGAAAACTTTGCAGTAATAAAAGGTCGTGGTGTTTCAGCAAATGTGGATGGCAAGGCTGTTTTATTTGGCAATAAATCTTTCATGACAGAAAGTAAAGTTCCGGTTTTAACAACATCGGAAAATCTTACAGATACAGCAATCTATCTTTCGATTGATAATAAATTAGCCGGTATATTTTATATATCCGATGCTATACGTGAAGGAGCAAAAGAAATGATTGAGGGCCTTAGAAGAAGCGGGGTAAAAAATATTGTTATGCTTACGGGTGATAATCCAGAAACTGCTAAGCATGTTTCCGAACAGGTAGGAATTACAGACTTCAGGGCGAATTTATTACCAGAAGATAAGATTAAGATTGTAAAAGAACTACAAGGCAAAGGGGAAAAAGTGGCGATGGTAGGTGATGGCATTAATGATGCACCCGCATTGGTACAGGCAAATATCGGGATTGCTATGGGCGCAATGGGGACCGAAGCTGCTATGGAAGCGGCTGATATTGTTTTGATGCAGGATAAATTAGAAAAAATTGCCAGAGCAAGAGCTATCAGTAAAAGAGCATTTCGTACCATTAAAGAAAATATTATTGTAGGTGTAGGGGTGGTACACGTAATTGGAATTACACTGGTATTACTTAAAATACTGGGGCCGGTTGAAGCAGCAGCAATTCACTTACTTCCGGATACATTAGTTTTTATTAATTCAATAAAACTTTTGCGGGTAAAAATTCAGGACTGATATTCATAATATAAAAATTAAACAATCAATTAATTTTCATCAAAAAAACAATTAAAAAATGAAAACAATCAAATCAATTATTCTTGTCTTTATCCTGCTGGTTGCAGGCAGTACCGTTTCTTATGCACAAACAGAAAACCATACACACAAAGCACCTCATGGGGGTTTGGTTCAGGAAGCAAACGGTTATCATATTGAAATGGTAAAAGGAAAGGACAGTATCAGCTTTTATTTATTGGATGCTAAGCAAAAAACCCTTTCTAACAAAACGGTTACCGGAACAGCAGTTTTTGATTTTTTCAATAAAACCAAATCTACTTCTACACTTGCTAACACTAAGAAGAATGCTATGTGGGTAAGTACCCCAAAAGCTAACGTGTTTACCTATTGTACAGTTTCGGTGGTAGTACAGGGAAAAACCATTACTGCTAAATTTAAAAACGACGCCGTTTCGCAATCGGATATTGACCACGGCCATCAACATTAATATTTTCTTTCAATCTTTTTATAACTAAAAAAAACATTTGAACTCAAACATGAAAAAAGTATTTATTATTTGTTCGTTTGCTTGTGTACTGCTTATGGCTTGCGGGGAAAATGCGAACAAAAAGTCAGAAACCCCCATACAAACCGAACAACCGTCGGTGAATGCCGATAGTGCTGCTGCAAAAAGTGTGGATAGCTTAAAATCTGCCGCAGAAAAAAAGACACAGGATAGCATAGATGCTGCTCACGGTCATTCTCATTAATGAAAAACCGCTTAACCCTCTCTCCCTGCAATTCAGCGGGGAGAGAGGTAATTAAGTGTTAAACAAAAAATTATGAACTGGAAAAAAATAATATCTCTTGCTGTAATACTAACTATATACTGTATCAGCAGCAATGTTTTTGCACATGGTGTAGATGGAGATACGCAAACTTTTTTGGCAGGTAATAGTGGTGTGGCATTTGGCCCCTTTCTATACATTGGCGCCAAACACATGTTAACAGGTTACGACCATTTGTTGTTTTTGGTTGGTGTCATCTTTTTCTTATACCGCCCCAAAGAAGTTTTGCTTTATGTAAGTTTTTTCACCATTGGCCACAGTACTACTTTACTGCTCGGTGTTATGGCCGATATGGCCATCAATTCATATCTCATTGATGCCATCATTGCTCTTTCAATAGTGTATAAAGGCTTTGATAATTTAGGCGGTTTCAAACGGTTTTTTGGAACCCAGCCAAATACTAAAGCTGCCGTATTAATCTTCGGATTATTTCACGGCTTCGGACTTGCCAGTAAATTGCAGGAATTTAAATTTGATAAAGAAGGATTGTTTACCAATTTAATTGGTTTCAATATAGGCGTAGAAATCGGCCAGTTCATTGCATTGGTATTTGTATTAATCCTTTTCAGTCTGTGGCGCAGGTCTGCAAACTTTATGAAATTTTCTACCCTGACAAATACGTTGCTCATTGCTGCGGGGTTTATATTATTTGGTTACCAGCTAACAGGTTATTTCACATCTTAAATTTATTATACAATGTCAGAAATCAATCATCCGGTATTAGAAAAAAAGAAAATTATAAAAGCGTTAATTATAGCTTTAGGTATAGCCGTTGTCTTATTGGTAACGGCTGTATTACCTGCAGAATATGGAATAGATCCAACCGGCGCCGGTAAACTTTTCGGCTTTAGCAGGCTTCATATTCCAAAGGATTCTGTAATTGCAATGTCTGGTTCAGATACAACCGTGCACAAAAAATTCCCTTTGATTAAAATGGAAAAAGCAGGTTCGGGTCCTGATGTAATAAGGCCGGCAGAGGCGGATAATCCGGCTCCTGAAAAACAATTGGAACAAAGAGAGGACAGTGTACAGGTAATTGTACCCGCCGGAAAAGGAATAGAGTACAAAACTTATATGCTGAAATATGGAAAGCTGAAATATGAATGGACTACCGATAAAGGAACCGTGTATTTTGATTTTCACGGGGAGGTAAAACAGGCAACAGAAGTTAAGGATGTTTATTTTGAAAGTTATACCATCGCATACTCTCATAATATGGTGGGTACTTTCTTAGCCCCATTTGAAGGTAAGCATGGATGGTTTTTCCGGAATAAGGGAAGCGAGGACATAATTGTAACCTTACGATTAAAAGGGCAATATTCTCTGTAAGGAGTTGGAGTTATCTGCAATTCTGCATGATGAATAAGCAATCAATACCATCGGTAGCCATGTGGAGTAATAACCCTATACCAATTATTCTGATTTTTGGGTGTAATAACATGGTGCAATAAATCAAGATTGCAATATAGCTATGCAAGGGATGAAAGTTAATACTGCAACGGCAGGGGGCAAATACCGGAGTTGCAAATAAATGATCCAGATCAACCAGCATTGTTAGCAGCAAAATCAAATAAGATATTATCCAATTCTTTTTATAAAAAAGGAAAACAATTAATAAAGGAAAAATCAGGTGTAAAAAATAATGAAGGAACTGTTGCATATTCGGTTTTAAAGTACAAAAATAAAATAGCCCGAAGTTTTTAGATGAGAAGTATTTAAAATAAACCTGCTTCTGAAAGAAAGTTTAAGGTAGCCGATTTCTTCATACGCTACTTTATATATAGTATTCTCACCTTCTCGTTTCATCAAACCATCATGTCGCCATTCCAATCGCTGACAACTGGCAATCCATTTAAAAAAATAAAATAAACTGCAAAGATAGCACCGGCACAAAGGCTCGACGGCGCAGCATAAACACAAGCCCAACACACAAAGCCATCATTTATACTGCCACCCACAAACCCGGTGCTGTGAGGACGCAGTTATTTTATTTTTTCATTTAAATGTATCGTTATGTCAGTTCTTGTTCAGCGTTGGCTTGTTGGCAGCATTTGGGTTAGCTGCTGGTTCGTTTCACCTGGTGTGTTTGTTTTTTCATCACAGTTAGGGCATTCATTTACTTCGTCATGTGAGCCTCCTTGGTAGGGGGCTTAACTTTTGATTTTATACATTGGTGAAAGAAACTGGAATGATTCCGTACTGGCTACAGGCCACCTTCTTCATTTCGTTCGTTTGCTCCGTCCCCTCCGCTACACTCACTCATTCAGTCGGTAGCCTTCCGGCAAACAACATCCTGCTCCGTTTGCCCCAACGGCAGCATCCCGGAGCCACCCACAAATCCAGACCGGGAAGCTGCCAGCCATCGCTTCTTTTCCCACCGCACAAAGCCCACGCTTCGCCGGTAAATAGGTGTTCGTCATTCGTCGTCAGCAAGCAATCATGCCAAACCATTGCAGCAGCAGCAATAAATTTTTTTATAAACTTTTATGGTATTGCTGCACCTGCAATGCCCTTCGGGTGCTCCGCTTCGCTACGCAGTTTGTCATGCTGCTTGCAGTTCCTCCTCATTCCTCACGGCAGCTACTGTGTCCTTCACGCCACTTCGTTCATTTCTTCCTTCGTTCCGCTTCATTACACCACGTTCGCAGCTAAACCATTTGCTCCAAGGCAGGGCATCCCAAGCCACACACAAAAAGCAATACACTTGGGAATGCACCTGCCTTTCCGCAAGCCATCCCTACAATACTAACTGGGTTTCATTCCGCTTCACTACGTCATTCATTCTCTTCAGTAGCGTTCAGTCCACCCGCTGCCCTCTTTTCTTTTGCTCGCCGGCAGCCCCACTTAAGGCTGCGTTCACCTTGCGGCTGCTAATTGCTCATGTCGTACCTCCATTTCGCAAAGCATCGCTAAGGTTCACTTGCATAGTTCAGCCGCCTCCGTACCCTGACGGGAAATTTACTACGGCGGCTTCCTATGGAGCTGGCATCGCCATTCGTTCCTCATGGCTTTACTGCCAGCCCCTTTGTGGGGGCTCGCTGTCCGCCTCCGTTCATTCGTTCCTCATTCTCTCCGGCGGCCATCTAACGGCTCGCCAACACCACAGTGCCGTCAAGTGTGCGGCACGGCTATGCTTCTTTTTTGCCGCAGGCGCTTTTACCGGCAGGCTTGACACATTTTGCTATCGCTTCTAAGAAACTATTACTGATCTATGTATAAGTTTAGCCGGTGCATCTTTAGTACATATCCGAACTGTAACAAACCGGCACATTAACCGTATCATTCTCTTTTCAAATTTGATTTCTGGCAATTGCCCTACATTCATCTTTTAGTTTTTTCAAAGGCATGAAGGGTTCAGGATTATGTGTCCAGTTAAGAAGTGGTCCGTATTTCTTAATGAGAGTTATTTCAATTGTTGAATCGGTAGTAGGGCAGTAGTGAAAAGCAATTTCAAGATTATGGTTTATCCATTCAACTATTGCTTTTGTATTTTCTATGTTGAATTTGTAGTTGTTCTGATTTTTTTTATCTGCAAGGCTCCCAGGTTCCGGCCTATATCCTAATACTGCACCTATACTTCTGAAAAATGTAGCAGGGTTTCTATGTTGGAGTTCCTGCAAATACAATCTTTTTAAAAGAGAACCGCTGGCTATCCCGATGTAAAGCAGATTTGTCTTCCTTCTTACTAATTCATTGTGAAATACCGGAGGTAGTTTTTTTGTATTAGTAATCCAGATAGAATAATATCCTTCCTTGCCTTCAATTACATTCCCATTTGTTATTGGTTGAAGGATTCTCTTTCCTTTTATTAATGTCTTTTCTAATTCCTGAAATGTCATACACTAAAGTTATTTCTAAAGTATCAAAAAAGTACAGCAAGTTAGTCGGCTGGCACAGCCCCTTGCTTTAAAAAAAACAAGGAACTACGGCATAAACACAGCCCCACCGCACAAAGCCATCATTTATTCCGTTCCTCCTTGTTTTTTTAGCCCCGCCGCCTGATGTGATTGCTTTCTTTTTTTTCCTTTTTTCTTTTAAAATAAAATTTATTACAATGAAAAATGCAAATCACTTCTTCGGCTCTCACAACGGTTCAGAAAATTTCTTTTGCCACAAACCTTCATTGATTCTTTACACGGATGGTGTGAAGGAATTAGCAGAAGGCTGCGGTGCTTATTGGCTGATTGATTTAATCGTAAGCCACCAATGCCACAGGGATATTAACCTTGAACGCTTCCAGGTGTGGGATTTAAAGAGAGTAAAGGACAATGTCTTTACTATTCTTGCAACTGATGGCAACCATAACAAAGTAACAAGTCAGGAAATCCCCTTCAGCGATTTTCCTTATGATCTTGCAACGCTTTGGCTGGTGGATGGCTGCCTGATGTTGCCGGGTGAATATTAAAACAAAAGCCCCGCCGAAAGGCGGGGCCGTTTTTTGAACTGAAGAATGAACAAAGATGTTCTGGTAATTTAACTCAGAAGCAATACCACCACTGAGTTAATGAAATCTAATACACCGCTTAACATGGCTTTAAATTTAGAGGGTATAAAATATGATTAAATACCGCTTACTTTCACAAGTGCCAGGGCATTGTATGAGCCATTTTTAAGCGGATACATTTGCCCGTTTACTTCCTGATAAAACTCGATACCAAGTGCCAGGAATAAAGGATGAGTGCTGTTTGCAGTAACTGCATTTGCAAGGTTTATAACTGCAGTTGCAGTAGCATCCCACGGAAGAATTGCAGTTGCTTGGGAATCCATCACGAAGGTTTCATTTTCAAAATCTACTTCTGCACCGGAAGAAACAATTTTGAAGTGAGTAGAACCACCGGGAGCAGCCAGCATATTAATTGGAACAAATGAAGGGATACTTGCGGTAAGAGTGCCGGCCACCCTGTCAATAGTTCCAGTGAATGGTGCATACAAAGTAGTTCCGAGTTTACCACTGATGTTAAACTCAAAACCTTCCAGCAATTCTGCTTCGCCATCAATCACATTACGTTGACCACGGGGATTAGTCGCATCCTCCTGGATTACTTCAACCATTTTCTGAGTGAGGCGGCCTACCATCCGGCTGTCAGCAGCGTTTTGCAACATTGCACGGATTGCATTACGCAAAAGCTTTCCAGCTTTTCCGGCTCTTCCAAACTCTTCACCGTTTTCACGGGTCCTCTGGAAATTAGGATCATTGGCGATACGGTCAGCAGACACACCACCTTTTTCTCTGGCCAGGTAGCCGTCCTGAGATTTGTAGAATGTGATACCTCCGATAGTACCATCTAATTTGATAATTCCTTTTTGCTTTGCCATTGTAAAAAATTTATTGGGTTAATAATTTGTTTCAATTTCTTGCTTGTTATCAGCATTTGAAAACAAAAATAGATTGACAATAAAGCCCCAACAAATGTGCAAGGTCATCCGTTCCGTTTATGCCACATTATTCCAACTAACACCATTTTACCGCCTTCAAAAAATGATTATCTTTGCTATGGATTACTCATATCAAAGCCATAGCCGAAGTATGGATAGTGTATGAAAAAGTTATTTGATTAATGAATAGACTGTGTATTTATCCGAAGGACATTCAGATCATCACAGGTAGAAGCGATAGGTATGGTAGAAATCTTATTAAGAAGATTAAAGAGCATCTCAAGAAGCAACAGCACCAGGTTGTTACTGTTGAAGAGTTCTGCCAGTACATGGGATTACAACAGGATACTGTTGCCCGGCAGTTACGTTAAACCGTAATGCTTTAATTCGCAGACGCTATGATGCGGACTTGCACTCACTATACTCAATAATTTTTCTTCTCTTGTTTGTGCAGCGTTTGCACTTGATTTAGCTAATCTTGTTGGCTATTTGTTGCCCAATCGGCTGAAAGTGTTGATACATCAGTAACTTGTATCTTCTGTATCGGGAAATGATTTTCACGAACGAAGTGAGTGCAAATTATCCCGACTTAAGTCGGGATGACATTCAGTCGGGATAAAATATGAATCATATGTACGAATTATTCCTTCAGCATTTTAATTCCAAAGTGGCACTTACAGCGGAAGAGGAAGCGTTATTAAAAACTCATTTAACACCAAAGAAACTCCGAAGAAAACAGTACCTGCTTCAGTCTGGAGATATATGCAAGGCTTTTGCTTTTATAGAAAAAGGGGCCATGAAATCTTATACAGTGGATGATGCTGGAGTGGAACATATTATTCAATTTGGTATTGAGGGATGGATTATTGCAGATCTCTATAGTTTTCTTACTGGTGAGCCTGCTATGTATAATGTGGATGTAGTAGAAGACGCTGAATTGGTTTTGATTAGCAAGTCTGCTCACGATGCTTTACTAAAAGTATTACCTAAATATGAAACCTACACTAGGTTGAATTTTGAAGGGGCTTATATAGCCATGCAAAGAAGGTTAACGTCAATCATCAGTAATTCACTAGAAGAACGATACGAGCAGTTTAAAGCTCAATATCCAGAGATTGTACAACGTTTTCCACAACATATGATTGCTTCTTATATGGGGCTTACTCCAGAAACGTTAAGTAGAATCAGAAAAAGAATTTCAGCAAAATAGCCCTTCGTTTTCAGTTTTTTCTCTTGATTTAAATCAATATATTTTCTTGCTTCAACGCAATGGTATAGGGGTATGACCTGTTTTAACTTTGCTTGAAAATAATGAGGATGAGCGTTAAGAATAATCAACTGAATTGTGATATAGAAACAGGAATTTGTGAAGTACCAAAGTCTGGCTTAAGTCAACAAGAACAGACGCTAAAAAAGCCTGTTAAGCTATTGTATTTTACGGATCCAATTTGTTCATCTTGCTGGGGAATTGATCCTCAATTAAGAAAGCTACAACAGGAATATGGTCATTATTTTGATATTGAATATAGAATGGGTGGGTTATTAAAAAGTTGGGCTGAATATGGAGGTTCAGATGTGAACGGACCTGCGTCGGTGGAAAAGCACTGGAATGAGGCAGGGGCTTATTATCAAATGCCTATTGATGGAATTGTGTGGAAGCAAGATCCTTTAGAATCATCCTATCCTCCTTCTATCGCCTTTAAAGCAGCACAGTTGCAAGGAAATAAAAAGGCAAGTCAATTTCTGCGTCGAATGAAAGAAATGGTTTTTACAGAACAAATAAATATTGCTCGAAAAGAAAATTTACTGTCTGCAGCAAATGATATTGACCTTAATCTTCAACAGTTTGAATCTGATTTAGAACAAAGTGCAATGCAGTTATTTGAAGAAGACCTTGCTTTTGCAAGAGCCAAAGACGTGAGAGGATTTCCTACTATTTTTTTCATTGATAACAACAATAATCAATTTAAAGTATATGGAAGTAAACCATACGAAGTATATGAATCTGCCTTGCTTAAATTGATTGAAGGACCAGTTGTAAAAAAAGCCACTGGTGAATTGACAGATATATTTAAGTATTATTCAACGGTTACATTGCGTGAATTTGAAGTGTTTTACAACTTGAGCACAGAAGCAGCGCTCATGACTTTAAATAAAATGGTGACAGAGAACCAATTAATTAAGACTGAAACCAAAGCTGGACCTATATGGAAAGAAGTAAATTTATAGCATCCATCTTTTTAACAACAACAGCCATGACAACCTTATCCGCATTTAAAAATTTTACCGACGCATTAAAAGACCAAGGAACTATAATGCCGGTACTTTTTATTGGTCATGGCTCTCCTATGAATGGAATTGAAGATACTCATTTTAGCAGAGGCTGGAAGAAAATGGCAGCCGATATTCCAACGCCTTCAGCAGTATTGGTGGTATCCGCTCACTGGTTTACAAAGGGAACACAAATCACTGCAATGGATTTTCCTAAAACCATTCATGATTTTGGTGGCTTTCCACAGGCTCTATTTGATGTGCAATACAACGCACCTGGCCATCCTGCTTTAGCAAAAGAGACTGCTTCAATGATTACTTCAACACAGATTGAGTTGGATCACGAATGGGGATTGGATCATGGAACTTGGACGGTTGTTAGGCATATGTATCCCGAGGCGAATATCCCTGTTTTACAATTGAGTATTGATTATACCAAAGGACCACAATTTCACTATGATTTGGCGAAAGAATTATTTGCGCTCAGAAAAAAAGGCGTCTTAATCATCGGTAGTGGCAATATGGTTCATAATTTAAGAATGGTAGCTTGGGATAAATTAAATGAGCCTGAGTATGGATATGATTGGGCACTTCAAATGAATGATCAATTCAAGCATTTGATTAGTTCAGGTGATTATAAACCATTAATTAATTTCGAGTCTTTAGGGGCACTTGCAAAATTGGCCATTCCTACACCAGAACATTATTTGCCCTTGCTATATACCCTTGGATTGAGAGGATCAAATGATGCGATTGAATTTTTTAACGACAAGGCAGTAGGGGGCTCACTTACGATGACTTCTGTAAAGATTGGATAGTCTCAAGTTTGAGGGGCAATTCTATTATATATTTATAGTGTGGCTATTATTAGAAGTAGTTTTCTTATAACATATTTATGTGATTTTATGGTGGGCTAACAAAAGCTATTTTTGAGCAGTTTAATTTAATTGCTAAAAATGGTGCACAAAAAATACATTAGTGAAATAGTAGTAGGAGGAATTTTCTTATCCTTAATTATTACCACAATCATTTATGGAAATGCATTAGTTATATCTAACCCGTCAATAAGACTTTGGAATTGGAATAATTTGATGTTAATTTTACCACTAATCCCCTTACTTTTTTTACAAGAAAAAGCTTCATTGCCTTCTATTGATACAATCAACAAGAAAAAAAATGGATGGATGTCGACGTTAGGAGTTGGGATGATATTTGGAGTTTTAGATTTGGTTGTTGTTAAAATCATCATGCATCCAGAACCTTACACTCAAATGCCGCCTTTTCTACAACCATTTCCATATAGTATTTTTTTGTATAGTTCAGGTGCGTTGGATGTAGAACTGTATTATCGGATGATTCCAACAACAATTTTTTTGTTAATTAATCAATTCTATTTTAAAGGGAAATATAGAAATGGGCTAATTGTTGCGCTAGCAATTATTACTAGTTTAATAGAACCTATACAGCAGTTTCCTTCTGGAGCTTTATGGTTTGTTATTTATGCTACCATCAGCGGTATCGCAATGAATGCTTGGCAGTTTAAAAGCTATTTACAATATGGTTTTATAGCTTCTTTAGCAGTAAGGCTGGGTCATTATTTAGTCTGGCATATCTTATTAGGTGTATTTGTCGAGTTTGTTGAACTCTAGTTCAATGCTAAATAGTTTTATAAAAAATATTTGAGTGATGAAAAGAAAACTTATTCTATATATTTCTATGAGTTTAGATGGGTATATAGCTAAATTGAATGATGACCTTCAATTTTTAGAATTAGTTGAAAAAGAAGGAGAAGATTACGGGTATGAAAACTTTATTTCAACAGTAGATACTATAATCATTGGCAGAAAAACCTTTGATTGGATTATTGGACAAGTTGACTTCCCTTATTCTGATAAGACAACTTATATTATATCACGATCACCTAAATTGAAGAGTCAAGATAAAATATATTATAAGAATGATTTAATCAGCTTAGTTGTTAAATTAAAAGCCGAAGCAGGTAAAAATATATTTTGTGTTGGTGGAGCAGAAATTGTAAATACTCTTTTGGTTGAAAATCTTATTGATGAGATGATTATATCAATAATCCCTATAGTCTTAGGTGATGGAATAAAGTTGTTTAAAAGTGAAATTCCAGAGCAAAAACTAAATCTCTTATCAACGAAAAAATTTGATACGGGTTTGGTGCAACTTCATTATGAATGTATTTAAGTTCAATTAAAATTATTTTTGATGGAAAGAAATGAATTTGCAACTGGTACTATACTTTGGCGTGGTAACTGGGTTGATAAAGGAAAGAGATATATGCCTTTTCAGATTTATAAAAATGATCAACGTTACAATGGTTGGATTGAATTAACTGCAGACAAAGAAGCAGAAAAAATTATATTGCATCGTATGGCAATTAGTAAAGAAGCTGAGAAAGATATAAAAGCAGGAGAATAGTAATAAAAATATATGATAAATACAAAAAGACTAAATATAATGCCCCTTACATATAGTCAACTCGTTAAGTATGCTAAATGCGATAACTCCTTAGAAAAAGAATTGAATTTAAATCCAAATTCTCGAACAATTTCTGATGAGTTAAAAGAAGCTTTAGATAATACTATTCTTCCAAATGTTGCTGATAAAGCCCAAAACTATTTATTCTCTACACTTTGGACAGCAATTTCGATAGCCGACAATTCAATGGTGGGAGATTTATGTATAGTTGGCCAACCCAACCAATTAGGAGAAATTGAAATTGGATACGGAACTTATGATGAATATCAAGGGAAAGGATATATGACAGAAATGGTAGGAGGAATAATTGAATGGGCAAAGACGCAATCATTAGTTAAATCAATTATTGCTTCTACAGAGAAATCTAATTTAGCTTCATATAAAGTACTTGAGAAAAATAATTTCATTCAAGTTAGTGAAACTCCGGATTTGTATAATTGGAAATTAGGGCTTTAAATTAACGATTTGTTTATCTTTTTTCTTTCTTTAAAATATACAATATTACAAAGCAAAGTTGCATATTTTAGTTAAGTTAAAATAATATAACTTAAATTAAGATATAGGGAAACCTAAAACCTTACATCAATTTATCCTGTAAAGGTAAATGAGATGAAAATCAAGTTAGAACAAATCAATCAAAAGTAATTGGATGCAAACTAATTTCTATGGATTCGTTATTTGCATATGGGTATTTTTTTTAAGTTGTAACAGTAGTAATCTAGATTCAAATACTGTTCAGCAAAAAGATACAGCCCATGCTTGTATTCAAGTGCCTCAACGATTTGGAGCTTCAACCAATTCAACCATTAAATTTGGCGGAGATAGTTCTTATGAGAATATGGCATTGATTCCAGGAGGAAGTTTTGAAATGGGCGGAGACAATGATCAAGCTGCAGAAGATGAATATCCTAAACACAAAGTAACTGTTGCACCATTTTATATGGATGTAACAGAAGTTACCAATGCGCAGTTCAAAAAATTTGTTGATGCAACAAAATATATTACAACTGCAGAGCGTAAACCTATTTGGGAAGAGTTAAAAAAAACAGTACCTCCAGGTACTCCTAAACCAGCAGATAGTTTATTAGTAGCTGCTTCATTGGTTTTTAAACAAAGTACAGGTCCAGTTAATTTAAATGACTATAATCAATGGTGGAGTTGGGTTACAGGAGCCAATTGGAAACAACCACAAGGACCAGGAAGCTCAATTAAAGGGAAAGAAAATTATCCTGTTGTGCATGTTAGTTGGGATGATGCAATGGCATATTGTAAATGGGCAGGGAAAAGGTTACCTACAGAAGCAGAGTGGGAATTTGCAGCAAGAGGTGGGCGCATCAATCAAATTTATCCTTGGGGTAATGAAGGGGTTAATCAAGGAAAGCCTAAAACAAATAGTTGGGAAGGAAATTTTCCCTATTACAATGAGCAGAAAGATGGGTATCTAAAATATGCCCCAGTGAAAATGTTTAGATGTAATAATTATGGCTTATTTGATATGGCAGGTAATGTATGGGAATGGTGTAGTGATTGGTATCATCATGATTATTATAAGACCCTTGCAAAAACCAATAGCCTTAATCCTTCAGGGCCAAATAAAAGTTATGACCCACAAGACCCATATACACCAAAAAGAGTGTTACGTGGTGGAAGCTTTTTGTGTAATGACGCTTACTGTAGTGGCTATCGTGTGGCAAGAAGAATGAAGAGCAGCCCTGATACTGGATTAGAACATACTGGTTTTAGGTGTGTTCGTGATGCAGCAAAGCCTTAAATTTAATTTTAAATGATGAAACGAGCGCTTCAAATAGTATTAACCATTTATTTCTTAATTCTGTTTTGCTTTCAAATAAATGCTCAGAATAAAAACCCCAATATTATTTTTATTTTAGCAGATGATTTGGGTTATGGCGATTTGGGTTGTTATGGTTCTACGCAAATTAGTACGCCTAATATAGATGCGCTCGCAAGATCTGGAACAAAATTTACACAGTTTTATGCTGGGAGTACTGTTTGTGCGCCCTCAAGGGCATCGTTAATGACTGGTTTGCATACTGGCCATGTATCCATCAGAGGGAATGGCGAAGTTCCCTTAGCTGCTACTGATAGCATACTTCCTCAATACTTGCACCAAGCAGGTTATAAAAATGGATTAGTAGGTAAATGGGGATTAGGGCAGTCTGGAACTACCGGCGTACCTGAAAAAAAAGGATGGGATTTCTTTGCAGGATTATTGCATCATGTTGAGGGCCATTTTCAGAAACCCGATTCTGCATGGAAATTATTGAATGGGACCAGTACTCGAATAAAAATTCCCGAAGATCAATACAGCAATGAATGGTTTACGAGTCAGGCAAAAACATTTATTCAAGCGCAACAATCCAATCCCTTTTTTTTATACCTGGCATATACATTGCCACATGCCGAACTAGTAGTGCCAAAAGCAGCCATGCTGCCTTATTTAACAGAAGATGGTGCGAGTAGGTTTGGGCAAGAAAAAGGGCATCCGACAGGACAACATTATGGGGCACAAGCTTATCCGAAAGCAGCCTATGCAGCAATGGTATCTCAGATGGATGAATACATCGGACAAATTGTTACTTATTTAAAAGAACAAAAGTTATACGATAATACCATTATCGTTTTTACAAGCGATAATGGTACACATAAAGAAGGTGGTAGAACGAATCAGGATATTCAATTTTTTAATAGTAGTGGTGGATTAAGAGGAGCGAAAAGAGATTTATATGAAGGTGGTATAAGGGTTCCTTTTATTGTAAGTTGGAAAGGAAAAATAAAGCCAGCTACTACCAATCAGCATATTGGAGCGTTATGGGATATACTTCCCACATTCAATGAAATTGCAGGGGTTACTGCAACTCCACAAACCGATGGTATTTCAATGGTTAAAGCATTAAAAGGTAAAAAGCAATTGTTGCACAATTCATTGTATTGGGAGTTTTATGAAGGAGGATTTAAGCAAGCCATCTTACAGAATAATTGGAAAGCCATACGATTTTATAAAGGTACTACCCCAATTAGAACAGAATTATATGACCTAGCAACTGATAGAAACGAAACCATTGATATTGCAGCACAAAACGAGCAACAAGTAAAATTGATGGAAGCTTTGATGAACAAAGAAAGAACTACATCAAGCAATCCCTTATTTCAAATTAAGTAAGCCATGAAAACCCAATTAGCCCAATATTTTTTTGAGCAATACCATCATCAACCTACTGTAATTGTTCGATCTCCAGGCAGAGTAAATATTATTGGTGAGCATGCCGATTACAACAATGGTTTTGTATTGCCAGCCGCAATTGATAAAGCAGCTTATTTAGCGGTTTCATTAAGAGATGATCAAGAAATTCATTTGACTGCTTTAGATTTAAATGAAAAATTTTCTACTACAGTTGATGAACTAAAACCAATAGGAGACGTAAGTTGGCCTAATTATATTTTAGGTAGTGCAGCTCAGTTCTTGAAACATGGTATTCAATTGCCTGGCTTTAATGCAGTCTTAACAAGCAATGTTCCCATCGGGGCAGGTCTGTCATCTTCTGCTGCAGTTGAGTGCGCAACTGTTTTTGCATTGAATCATTTATTGAAAACCAATATTGAGCGTGTGGCGATGGTTGCAATGGCACAGAAAGCCGAGCATGAATATGCTGGCGTAATGTGCGGAATCATGGATCAATTTGCATCAATGATGGGTAAGGCAAATCAAGTAATAAAATTAGACTGTCGATCACTCGAATATGAGTATGTTCCCTTCAAATTGGATGGGATAAAAATTTTGTTATTAAACACCAATGTAAAACATTCATTGGCGTCTTCTGAATACAATACGCGACGTTTAGAATGCATGCAGGCGGTAGAAATGATTCAAGCCTATCATCCGGAAGTACAATCATTAAGAGATGCAACTGTAGAAATGCTTGATCAATATGTATTACCATTTAACGATTTAGTGTACCAACGCAGTCGATTTGTGGTAGACGAAATGGAACGCTTGAACCAGGCTTGTCAATTTTTGCAAGACGATAATATACCAGCACTGGGTAATTGTATGTTTAAAACCCATGATGGATTGAGTAGACAATACGAAGTAAGTTGTAAAGAATTAGACTACTTAGTAGATTTTGTGAGATCTCGAAAAGAAGTCATTGGTGCTAGAATGATGGGTGGCGGGTTTGGAGGCTGTACCATCAACTTGGTACAAGAAGACAAAATTGAATCCTTGATCAATAGTATTAAACCAGCTTATGAAGAAGCAATGGGATTGCCATTGGATTATTATATAGCAACCATACAGAACGGTACAGAAATAATTTAATTATGTTTAGCAGTATAGAACATCCGCATACTAGATTGAATATTTTGACAGGAGAATGGGTCTTGGTTTCTCCTCATAGAATGAAAAGACCATGGCAAGGAAAAGTTGAAACAGTTCCTACTACTCAACCAGTAGCTTACGATGAAAACTGTAATTTATGCCCAAGTAATAAAAGAGCAGATGGAACTATTAATCCCGAATATTCCAACCCTTTTGTGTTTACAAATGACTTCTCTGCCCTATTGCCTTCCACCCCAGAAGGTGGGGAAAATATCAATGATCTATTAGTGAGTAAGAGTGAGACGGGTATTTGTAAGGTAATCTGTTTTTCTCCCAATCATAGCTTAACGCTGCCGCTAATGAGTGAAGAAGACATTCAGAAAGTAATCCAACTTTGGAAGGACGAATTCATATTGCTAGCTGAAAATCAATCAATCAAGTATATTCAAATATTTGAAAATAAAGGCGAGATCATGGGTTGCAGCAATCCGCATCCCCATGGCCAAATTTGGGCATCCTCTTCAATTCCGGTTGAGTTGTTTAAAGAAACCGAACAACAAGAAAAATATTTTCTGCAACACCAGCAAACTTTATTGAGTGCTTATTTAGACATAGAATTACAAAAGAAAGAACGCATTGTAGTAGAAAATGAACACTTTGTTGCATTGGTTCCTTATTGGGCTGTTTGGCCTTATGAAACGATGATTGTATCAAAAAGACCCATTCAACAAATTACTCAATTTACAGCAGCCGAAGATGCGGCTTTCGCTTCTATCCTAAAAGCGCTCACTATTAAATACGATAATCTTTTTGAGGTTTCTTTTCCTTATTCAGCTGGGATGCACCAGATGCCAGTGAATGATCAAGACTATAAGGGTTGGCATTGGCATATGCATTTTTATCCTCCATTACTCAGAAGTGCAACAGTTAAAAAGTTTATGGTTGGTTACGAAATGTTGGCAAATCCTCAAAGAGATATTACACCAGAACAAGTGGCAAAAACGTTGAAAGGATTACCAACCATACATTATTCAGTTAATAAATAATAACATTTGATTTATTAGGTAGCAAGTTCTTATGAAGGAGAAAGGGTGAAACTTAAAGTCAAGCCCTTATCGGTATCAGATTCAGCAAAAATATTTCCACCATGTTTATCTATGATTCTTTTTACAATGGCTAATCCTAAACCATTTCCTTCAAATTTGCTATGATAGCGTTTGAATGGAGTAAACAAGGTTTTCATTTGCTCTTCGTTTAAACCAACACCATTGTCTTTAACGAAATAATAAGTTTGTCCCTCTTTTGTATAGGAACCTATTTCTATTTCTGGCACTGTTTTTTTAGAAGAATATTTAAATGCGTTCGATATTAAATTATTGAATAACTGTTTAACTGCGCCCTCATTTGCTTTTGCGTCTGGTAAGTTTTGAATGCTTAATTGACCTGTGAAATTGGGTGGTAATTGTTGTTTACAGATATCCTGTACAATTTCATTAATATTTACATTTGATTTTTCTAATGCTTGTGTGCCTAATCTTGAAAATGCCAATAAATCTTGGGTCAATGTTTTCATGCTTACAATGGTTGTTCTAACCATTTGAAGGAATTCTTTATTTTCTTCATTTAAGCTATTAGGGTCTACTAAATCTACAACGGTCAATATTTTATTAATGGGAGAGTTTAAGTCGTGGGCAGCAATGGATGAGAAAGCTTTAATATCTTCTATTTTTCTTATTTCATCTGTAATATCAGTGATACTAACTACATAGGCATCGCTTGCTCCTTTTTCATTAAAAAGTGCATTTGATTTTATATCTATAATTATTTTTTCCCCATCTTTTCGAATCACTTCTGTTTGATAATCTTCTTGAATACCTTGTTTTCTATTTTTTAGTCTTTCCAAAAAGACAGCCCTTTTTTCAATTGGGATAATCATTTCAACAACCACACTACCAACTAATTCTTCTTCCGAATAACCTAAGATTGTACAATAACTGGGATTGCAATAAACTACTTTCCCGTTATAGTCTATGCTAGCAACACCTTCTCTTAGGGAAGCAACCAGTTTTTTAAATTTCTTTTCACTTTCAGATAATTGCTTTTCTAATTCAAGACTTGCGTGCTGCTTATTGTTGAGCAAATTGGCATAAAAATAAACTAGAATAAAAATGACCAGTGTAAAAATGATGGTATGTAATTCTATGCCAAACTCATTACTATACCACCCTTTCTTTTCTCCCCAAATTCTAAAATATCCAAGAAATGGTGGGAATACTAACATAAAGAACGAGACCCTTCTTAAAAGTGCACTGCCTTCTAATATAGAAGCAAAAAGTTTAGGCATTCCATGCATGATATTACATAAGAATAAAGCATGGCTCAATAGAAGAAACACGATTGCTGTGCTTAAAGCAATGGTTGAAACACCCTCTACTCTATAAGCAGAATCTCTTCCATATAAGTAACCCAATACAGAACTATATCCAATAGCAAAAACAATAATGCTTAACAGTTGTCTGAAATTTAGAACCCATTTATTTTGCGAATGAGAACTAATCATAATGCTCCCACTTAATACAAACAAAACAGCAGTAGTAGGAGCTAAATGTGAGTTGATATAACTTGATTCAACTTTGTGTTGAAAAATAAAATGATCGAATCTTAAAATCTCTAAAGAAAAAATATCGGCTAAACAGTGCAAAATACCCACTAGTAAAACAAAAATGCCCAAAAAAATTGTTTTGTTATTGGCCTTTTCTTCTTTATAAAAATTTAGCCACAAGCCTGCTGCAATGAATGTGATTGCAGTGAGTGGATTCATGGAAGTGATGTCACTGGAAAAACTCTTTAATAATGTGATATCAAATTGCCATCCGATTAGGTTAAAAAAACCAATGGTTATAATGAGTATTCCAATTGCACGTATATATTTAATTCTGTAATTATGAAACATAATTAATTAATAGGGGGTGATCTGTTTCACATTAAAAATTAATTAAAGGTGGAACATTGTTTATTCATTCCTTCTAAAAAGACTTTTTACTATAACAACAACCATAAATTTAGTACTTTAATCAAAATAACCGTTAAAACGCAGTATGAAGTCTTATATATTCCTTGCTTTTTTCTTCCTGTTGTCTTGCAATCAAAAACGTCCACTCTTTAAGGAAATCAAGCCTGAAAAATCAGGATTGATTTTTTCAAATACCATAATCGAAACCCAAGAGCTAAACGTGCTCAATTATGAATATATCTATAACGGGGGCGGTGTGGGTATAGGAGATTTCAATAACGACAGTTTACCTGATATTTACTTTACTGGTAATCGAGTGCCCAATAAATTATTTTTAAACAAAGGCGATTTAACTTTTGAAGATATTACCCAAAAAGCAGGCGTTGATGGAAATGGGAAATGGAGTAAAGGAGCCAGTATTATTGATATCAATAACGATGGGTTAATGGATATTTATGTTTGTGCGGCAGTGTTGCCCGACAGCAATAAAAGAAAAAATATACTCTATATTAATCAGGGATTAAACAAAGAAACAGGTGTTCCTGAGTTTAAAGATCAAGCAGCGGAATATGGATTAGCAGATGCTTCTAATACCCATATGGCTGCATTTTTTGATTACGATAACGACCAAGATGTAGACGTTTATTTATTGATTAATGATTTAGATGGAACCTATCCCAATGAGTTTAGGCCGATTAGAAAAGATGGATCTTGGCCAAATACCGATAAATTATTACAAAATAATTTTGATTCAATACTAGGTCATCCAGTATATAAAGATGTTTCTAAACAGGCAGGTATTTTGATAGAAGGTCATGGATTGGGTATCAGTATTGCAGATATTAACCAAGATGGATTTAAAGATATTTATGTGAGCAATGATTATTTATCAAATAATGTGCTTTATATCAATAATCAAAATGGCACATTTACCGATCAATGTGATCGTTATTTAAAACATACCAGCAAAAACGCAATGGGTAATGATATTGCTGATATCAATAATGACGGGTTAGCAGATATTATTGAAACAGATATGATGCCTGCCGATCATTATCGTCAAAAAATGATGCACTCCGATATTAGTTATCAAACATTTCAAAATAGTGATCGATATGGATATATTTACCAGTATCCAAGAAATACGCTACAACTCAATCAAGGTTTTCTTCCAAAGGGATATGATTCCATTTCAAGACCAGCATTTAGTGAAATTGCTTATTTCAGTGGGGTAGCACATACCGATTGGAGTTGGGCGCCTCTTTTAATGGATATGGATAACGATGGGTTTAAAGACTTGTTTGTAACCAATGGTTTGCCCAAAGACATGTCTGATAAAGACTTTATGGCTTATAGACAGAATGCAGTAGCCAATGCTCCATTAGAAGAAGTGCTTAGACAGTTACCAGAAGTCAAAATCAGTAATTATGCATTTAAGAATAATGGCGATTTGCATTTTACTGATCAATCAAAAGAATGGGGAATTAATAGCCCTAGTTTTTCAGCAGGAATGGCTTATGCCGATTTAGATAAAGATGGAGATTTGGATTTGGTGATTAATAATACCAATATGCCAGCTACATTGTTAGAAAATACCCAACAACAACAAAAAGAGCACGACAATTATTTAAGAATATTGTTAAGTGGTACACCACAAAATAAAATGGCCCTTGGTGCATGGGTACATCTATATGCAAAAGGTCAGCATCAAGTAATGGAATATTCTCCCTACCGTGGTTATCTTTCCAGTGTTGAACAAGCGATACATTTTGGTATTGGAAAACAAAGTGTAATTGATTCAATAAGAGTAATATGGCCCGATGGTAAGACTACCCTTAAAACCAATATTCAAGCCAATCTACAAATGAATATTGGGTATACTTCTGCTTTAGATTCGGGGGGATTACAACCGCCGACTCACATTGAATCGTTCCTGACAGATATTACCCAAAAGGCAGGAATCACCTACGGTTTTTCAGAAGTAGATTTTATTGATTTTGATATTCAAAGACTCTTGCTGCATAAACTTACTCAGTATGGCCCCTCCTTAGCAACAGGAGATTTAAATGGAGATGGGCTAGATGATATTGTATCAGGAGGAGGTTCCCCTTTTCACGCATCCATTTTTTTTCAAACAGCCAAAGGGAAATTTGTTCGAAAATTTTTACCAGGAAATAATAATCCACAGTTGCAAGATGATGCAGGAATATTATTAATAGATGCGGATAAAGACGGCGACTTAGATTTGTTCATCGTATCTGGTGGTGCAGAAAATCAACCCCAAACAAAAGCATATGCCGACCATTTCTATTTGAATGATGGGAAAGGAAATTTTTCTGAATTGGAAACTGATTTTACCAATAATCGAGCGACAAAAAGTACTGTTGTTGCTGCAGATTATGATTTAGATGGAGACCTCGATTTATTTATTGGAGGAAGAGTAATACCAGGCCGATATCCAATGCCAACAAGTAGTTTTATTTATCAAAATAATTCACAAAAAGGTCAAGTTCAATTTACAGATGTAACGAATAAAGTAGCACCTGAATTGGTAAAAATTGGAATGGTAACAGCAGCAATATGGTCTGATGCAGATTCGGATGGGAAAATGGATTTGATGATAACCAAAGAATGGGGAAGTATTGATGTATTCAAAAACGATGGAATCAAATTAACCAAAATAAAAACACCATTAGATACATATAAAGGATGGTGGAACAGTATTGTATCGGCTGATATGGATAACGATGGCGACTTAGACTATATAGCCGGCAATTTTGGAACCAATTCATTTTTGCATGCTTCCAATGAGGAACCATTAAATGTATATGCAAAAGACTTTGATAATAATTTTAGTTTAGATGTAATTTTTAGTCATTGGATAGTTGATCAAGTAGGTGGTATAAAAAAAGAATTTCCTTTAGCGGGTAGAGATCTATTGTTAAGAGAAATGAGTATAATGAAGGAACGATTTCCTAATTATACTGGTTATGCTAAAACCGATATGAATCAATTATTAACTGCAGATCAATTGAAAGATGCATATAGGGCTAGTGTAAATTATTTACCAACAAGCTGGATAGAAAATAAAGGGAATTTTAATTTTGAAATGCATGAACTACCAGCATCAATTCAGCTGGCGCCTATATTTGGAATCCTGCCCAAGGATGTCAACAACGATGGCTGGGTTGATTTAATTTCAACGGGTAATGAATATGCAATGTCACCTTATTTAGGAAGACAAGATGCTTTAAATGGGATAGTATTATTGAATCTTGGTAAAGGAAAGTTTAGAACCTTATCCATAGCAGAAAGTGGATTTTATACACCAGCAAATGGAAGAGCATTAGCGGGGCTTGTAGTGAATGGACAAGCTGGTTTAGTGGCAGGTCAAAACAGAGATTTCATAAAATTATTTCAGCAGACAGTAAATAAGGAACTGCCATTAAAAATACAGGATCAAGAAACACATGCAATGATTCATTTTAAAAATGGGTTAAAACGAAAGGAGGAATATCATTTTGGTCAGGGCTTTTTATCGCAATCATCCAGATATATGCTGCTTTCTCCAGAAATGAAATATGTAGATATTTTTTCTGGTACTAAAAAAACAAGAACCATACAACCTTAATAAAATGAATGCATTCCTAAAAAATATACAATTGTTTTTGGTGTTACTTATTGCAATTTCTTTCGGTTGTAAAACGGAAAAAGTGAAAACCTATTCAGGGGCTGAACTGCAAAACTTTTGTGTTCAGCAACTAACTGATGTGATTGTTTACGATATCAATAATCCACCTGTTGCTGGAAGAATGTACGCGTACAGCAATTTAGCTTTTTATGAAGCCCTTCGACCAATGAATTCAGGTTATGAAAGTCTGCTTCCTAAATTAAAAGGATTTTCGAGTATCAATCAAGCAGATACATCATTGAAGATTGATTATCCATTTTCTGCAGGTATTGCTTTTATGAAAGTGGCAGAGGCATTGGTTTTTTCTAAAGACAGTATCCAGAAAACTAGGGCGCTATTGGTCAAAAACTTTGCACATCTAGAAACCGCAATTCAAACAGCATCTATTGATTGGGGAGAAAAGGTTGCTGCTACTATTTTGGAACGTGCATCAAAAGATGGGTATAAAATTACAAGAGGCATGCCTAAATTTAGTGTTTTAAAAGAAACAGGAATTTGGCAACAAACACCACCTGATTATGAAGAAGCAATTGAGCCCAATTGGAGGTATATAAAACCAATGTTACTAGATTCAGCCTCACAGTTTAAACCAGTAAGGCCACCTGCTTTCTCCATGCAGCCCAATAGCCCTTATTATAAGGAAGTTAAAGAGCTATTTGCAATGAGTAAAACTTTAACCGAAGAGCAAAAAACAATCGCCCGTTATTGGGATGACAATCCTTTTGTTTCAGAGCACAAAGGACATTTAACTTATGCGAATAAAAAAACAACACCAGTAGGTCATTGGATGGGAATCACGATTATTCTAGCCAATCAATCAAAAAAGACTGAGTTAGATATTGCTAAAGCGTTTGCGTTAACTTCTCTTGCCATATTTGATGGATTCATTTCAACTTGGGAAGAAAAGTTCACTAGTAAAACCGTAAGACCAATTACGGTGATTCGGGAAAATATAGAGTCGGAATGGAACCCTTATTTACAAACTCCTCCTTTTCCAGAGTATACCAGCGGACACAGTGTTATTTCAGCTGCTGCAGCAACTGTGCTGTCCAATGTTTTTGGATCGAATACTCCATTTACTGATACCACGGAGTTAAAATACCTTGGAATGAAAAGGTCATTTTCTTCTATTAAAGCTGCAGCCAATGAAGTAAGTATGAGTAGAATGTATGGAGGAATTCATTATCGCGCAGCAATCGAAAATGGGCAAAAACAGGGGGAGCAAATTGGGAGTTATTATAATACTGTATTTTTGCCTCATGATTCAGGTAACTAAAATATTTAGATTCGAAACAGCGCATGCCATACACGGCTATAATGGACATTGCAGAAATATTCATGGGCATTCTTATGTATTGCATGTGACTGTGGGTTCAGACGCAGATGGTATGGCTTATTTACCCAAACCAGGTTTTGTAATAGACTTTAAAGACCTTAAAAAAATTGTAAATAGGATTATTGTAGAGCAGTTAGATCATCGACTGATTTTATCACAAGATTTTTTAGCAGAACATCCCCATGCAGCTGCATCCGAAAATTTAATTATCTGGGAGATGGAACCAACAGCCGAAAACATCTTACTTTATATACGCAATGTTTTATTAGCTGAACTGCCAACAGAAATCAGATTAAGAAAATTGAAAATTTACGAAACCAGTGACTCCTATGCTGAGTGGCTTAATTAAATGATATGAATCGGAAAAATTTTATTCAAAAAACAGCAATAGCTTCAAGTGCTTTGATGCTGTCTTCATCTATGTTGATGGCAAAAAACAATGCCAATAAGGTAAAAATTGTGCTAATAGGAACGGGTCTTCGTGGCCAAAATCACTTGGATCTTTTATTGCGTAGAGAAGATGTAGACTTAACAGCCATTTGCGATATCAACGATAAAATGCTTTCTACTGCTAAAGCAATGATTGAGAAGGCTGGTAAAAAAATGCCTAAAATTTATACAGGTAGTACCCAGGCTTGGAAGGAAATGATTGTAAAAGAAAAGCCAGATGGGGTTGTTATTGCAACGCCTTGGGAATTGCACAAAGAAATGATCATTGATTCTTTGCATGCAGGTATTAAGTATGTTGCTACAGAGGTAATGTTGGGTATTACGTTACAAGATCATTGGGATGTTGTAAAAGCAGCAGAACAAAACAAGGCACAAGTCATGATGCTCGAGAATGTGTGTTATAGAAGAGACGTGATGGCTGCTTTAAACATGGTACGTCAAGGTTTGTTTGGTGAAATCATTCATTTGCAAGGAGGATACCAACACGATTTAAGAGAAGTGAAGTTTAATGATGGCGTTCGTCCTTATGGGGGAGGAGTAGAGTTTGGTGAGAAAGGATTTTCTGAAGCGTCTTGGAGAACCACACATTCTGTGTATAGAGACGGAGATTTATATCCCACTCATGGAATAGGACCTATTGCCCATTACATTAATATTAATAGAGGCAATCGATTTTTATCTTTGTGCTCCTTCTCTTCTAAAGCAAAAGGATTGCATGATTATATCGTTAAAAAAGGAGGTGAAAATCACCCCAATGCAAAAGTGAAATTTAAGTTAGGAGATGTAGTAACCACTTCTATTGATTGTAATAATGGGGAAACCATTCTGTTGCAACACGACACCAATTTACCAAGACCTTATTCACTTGGATTTAGGGTGCAAGGATCGGAAGGCATTTGGATGGATTTGAATAAATCCGTTTATATAGAAGGCAAATCAGCTAAGCCGCATCAATGGGAATCTCAAAAAGAATGGTTTGATAAATACGACCATCCATTATGGGTAAGATGGAGCAAAGAAACTGCAGGAGCTGGGCATGGCGGAATGGACTTTTTTGTGATACATGCTTTTATAGAGTCTATAAAAAATCAAACCCCTACTCCAATGGATGTATACGATGCGGCCGCTTGGAGTGCTATTACTCCATTGAGTGAACAATCCATTGAATTGGGCAATCAAACTGTTGAATTTCCTGATTTTACTGGTGGTCAATGGATGTATCGGAAGCCTGTTTTTGCTTTAAATGATCAATATTAATGATTACTGTTCTACAAGCATTTGGTTTGTCAACAGATTCAGTGGTAGAGCCAATTACCAGTGGAATCATTAATAGTACTTGGAAGGTAAAATCTCCTCGTGGGAATTATATTCTACAAAGGATTAATGACCATGTTTTTGCTAATCCCGAAGACATCCATGAGAATATTGCAGCTATTGCACAGTATTTAAAGAAAAATTACCAGCATTATTTATTCCCAGCACCAATTCTTTCTTTAGAAGGATCAGAGCTCGTAAAAATTCCAGGAAAGGGTTACCATAGGCTGTTCCCTTTTATAGCAGGTACGCATACCATCAATGTAGTAGAAAACAACCATCAAGCATTTGAAGCGGCGGAACAGTTTGGAAGATTTACTGCTTATTTAGGGGGATTTGACATTACTAAATTAAAAGTGACCATTCCTCATTTTCACGATCTAACTTTTAGGTACAAACAATTCTTGGAATCCATTCAAAAAGGGAACCCCCAAAGGGTAAAAGAAGAACAATCATTAATCAACCGCTTAGTTAAATTAGATTACTTAGTAAAGCAATACGAAGCCATTACAAAAAATCCTGCTTTTAAAAAAAGGGTTACTCATCACGATACTAAAATTAGTAATGTCTTGTTTAATGAGGAAAATCATGCTGTATGTATCATTGATCTAGATACTTTAATGCCAGGCTATTTCATTAGTGACGTGGGAGATATGATGCGAACCTATTTATGTCCTGTTTCAGAAAATGAGGAAGATCTTAGTAAGATCATAGTGAGGCCTTCATTTTATTATGCAATTGTAGAAGGCTACTATAAAGAAATGAAAAATGAACTAACTGCTTTTGAGAAAACGCATTTTTTTTATGCAGCGCAGTTTATGATTTATATGCAGGCCATCAGATTTCTAACTGATTATTTTAATGATGATAAGTACTATCAAGTACTTTATCAAAACCACAATTTAGTTAGGGCTATTAATCAAACGGTTTTATTAGAGCGGTTGATGGATCATGAAGTTGAATTTAAAAAAGTCATATTATGATAAGAACTTTCTTATTTGTTTTTCTATTAGCGATTAGTATTCAAATGACTGGGCAAGCATATCAGCCAACACCACAAAATTTGGTTGCTAGAAATCAATTTCAAGACAATCGATTTGGGATGTTTGTTCACTGGGGCGTTTCAAGTATGTTGGGAGCGGGTGAATGGGTGATGCAGAATAGAAATATCAAAGTGAAAGATTATGCGCTTTTAAAAGAGACATTTTATCCGACTCAGTTTAATGCAGCTGAATGGGTAGGAGCAGCAAAATCGGCTGGTATGAAGTATATCGTTTTTATTACCAGACACCATGATGGTTTTTCTAATTGGGATACCAAGCAGAGTGATTGGAAGATCACCAATACCCCCTACGGAAAAGACGTATTAAAACAGTTGGCTGAAGAGTGCAAAAAACAAGGAATACAACTGGGATTATATTATTCTACCTTAGATTGGTTTAGAGAGGATTATCCCTATACAACCGGTAGAACAGGTCAAGGAACAGGAAGAAAGACAGGAGGTAACTATGCTTCTTATTTACAGTTCATGAAGGCCCAACTCACAGAACTTTTAACCAATTATGGAGATATCATGTCTATTTGGTTTGATGGGCATTGGGACCAAACCAATCCCGAAGGTTCTAAAGATCGAAGCACTAGAATCGATTGGAAATACAATGAAATTTATGAACTCATCCATCAGTTACAACCAGCTTGCTTAATAGGTAATAATCATCACTTAGACCCATTGCCAGGAGAAGATTTTCAAATGTTTGAAAAAGATTTACCTGGTCAAAATCATACCGGTTTAAGCTTTCAAAAACCCTCTGATCAATTGCCTTTAGAAACCTGCGAAACCATGAATAATTCATGGGGATATAATATAACCGATCATGCTCATAAGTCCGTAAAAGATTTGGTTCATTATTTAGTTAAAGCAGCATCACTTAATACCAATTTCTTGTTGAATGTGGGCCCAATGCCAAATGGTAAAATTCAGTTGGAGAATATTGATTCCCTTCAATTATTAGGTAAATGGATGCAGCAATATGCCCCTACTATTCAAGGAACTAGAGGAAATATCATTCCAACACAAGAATGGGGAGTGCTAACTGCAAAATCAAAAAACCTATTTGCACATGTACTTAAAAAAGTGAATTCCGATTTTATTTTTGTTCCGTATACAGTAGGTAAAGTAAAATCGGCAAAATTATTTTCGAACAATATGAATGTTACTTTCAAGCAAGTAAATGAAGGAATTTTCATTTACTTAAAAAATATTCAGCAAGACCCTGTCAATACCATATTTCAGTTAGAATTGGAATAAATGGCTTATTTCAATCTTGCAGCATGGGTTTTATTGGCAATATCGTGAATGACAGTATCCAATTCTTTGGCGCAGGATACGAGGTCTATAAAAAGCCCATCTTTTTCTTCTTCGCTTAAGTTTAATTGTTGCAATAAATGCACAATTCCCATGATTTTAGCAACTGGGGCTCTAATTACATGTGATTGTAACCAAGCAATATGCTGCAATTCTTTGTTTTTTGTTTCAATAGCACTGATGTATTCAAGTCTTTCGGTAATATCATTTACTAATATTACCCTTGCATTTCTTCCCTTATAAGAGATAAAATTGCTTTGAATATCTACATTAATAATTTCTCCATTCTTTTTAATATGCCTAAAAACTCCAGACATATATTCATGTGCATGTTTTCTTGCCAAATCCAACTGTGCATGAAAATAGGGCAAATCTTCTTTAGGTCGGATATCTCTAAGTGTCATACTTAAGAATTCTTCTTCCGTAAAACCATAATGTCTTTGGGCTGCTTCATTCACGTCTAAGAATTCAAGGCTATCTATATCATATACCCACATGGGTAAAGGACTTAAATGAAAGAGTTCGCTGTACCTTTTTTCTGACTCGGTTAATTCATTATTTTTCTTTAAACGCTCAATACAGTATATAATGCTTTTGTAAAGGGCGTCGGCATTTAGTTCATCTTTGAGCAAATAATCGCCAATGCCTTTAGAAATGGAGTTAATACTAAAATCGATATCGGTATACCCAGTTAATATAATTACTGGTATTTGACTACACAATAATAACATGTCTTCTACCAAGAGTTCCCCACTCTTGTCTGGCAGCGAAAGGTCTAATAGTACAACATCAATTGATGACTCACTATTTTCTAATATTTTTTTGGTTTCTTTATAATTGACAGTATGAATAATAGTTGGGTTACTGATCTGCTCTTCTAAGTAATCTGAGATTAACAAGAAATCGCCAGGGTTGTCTTCAACTATAAGTATATTATATGGCTTTTTGTCTTTAATCATTTTAGTGATTGTTGGGAAGCGTTACGGTTTGCATCCAAAAATTTTCAATGGATTCCATTGCCCTATTAAAATCGTCTACATCCGTTGGTTTGGTGATATAGCAATTCGCATGATTTTTATAAGAATCCATTATGTCTTTTTCTGAAGAAGAGGTTGTTAGCATGATAACAGGTATTTGCTTTAATAACAAAGACTCTTTTATATGATGCAAAACCTGGTGCCCATTTTTCTTTGGTAAGTTTACATCTAATAAAATGATGTCTGGTAAAGAAGCACTGTCTTTTATAGCCATATTTTCTAAGAACTCAATAGCTAATTTCCCGTCTCTAATTACAGTGATTTTATCAGCTAAATCGCGGTCTTCTAAAGCTTCTGTTGTTAGTAAAATATCCCCTTCATTATCTTCAACTAACAAAACATGGTTGGGTTTTATTTTAGGCATCAATATTTTTTTTAATGGTGAAAAAGAATGTACTACCCTTATCTAATTCAGAATCTACCCATATTTTTCCATGGTGCAACTCTACAATTTTTTTACAAGTAGCTAAACCTATACCTGTTCCTTCGTATTCAACTCTTGAATGTAATCTACTGAATAATTGAAATATCATTTCATGATGCTCTTTATTGATGCCTATTCCATTATCTGAAACTGAAAATTGCCAATAATTGATGTCGTCAATACAAGCTATTTTAATAATTGGTGGAACATCACTTTTGCTGTATTTGATGCAATTAGTGATTAGATTGGTAAATAAAATTCGAATTGCGGTTTTAATGGCAATAATTTCTGGTAATTCTGAAATCTCAACTAAAACATTTTTTTCCAAAATTATCTGTTTAAGACTTTGCTTAACATCATCAAGTAAGTTTAAACTGTTTATTCTTTCAAACGTTTTATCTTTTTCGGAAATTCTAGAATAATTCAATAATTCATCAATCATTTTACTCATTCTTCTTGCCCCATCAACCGCATAAAATATATATTGTCTTGCTTTATCGTCTAATGAACCAGCATATTTTTGTTCTAATTTATTCATAAACTGACTGACCATTCTCAATGGTTCTTTCAAGTCATGTGAAACAATTGTAGTGAATCTAGATAATTCATTGTTTTTACTGATTAATTCTTTGCGCGTGTCTACTATTTCTTGGATCAACCTTCCTTCTGGAATGATGGAATAGACTTCATTTCTTTCATTGAACAATGGCTTTAAGTTAAATAATATGGTAGTGGTGGTATTATTTGCACCCAGTATTTCTACCTCATATTGCACAAATTCCCCTTTAGCAGCTCTTTCAATATTCGCTTTCAACTCTGCTCTTGTTTGCTCAGAGATCCTCCACCAATGACAGTCCCAAAACTTTTTGCCAATAACGTCTGCTGGTTGAAGCCCAGCAAACTGAATGGCAGAATCGTTGGCTTCTGTTAAAGTGCCGTCTGGGGTTAAAAATCCAATGAATTGAAATGTAGAATGAAATATGCCTTTAAACTTTCTTGCAATTTCTTCAACCTGATTTTGATAGTTTTTGATATCGGTCATATCTATGATGCAGGTGCTTGCTTGAGTGTTTCCTTGGGAATCTGAAAAAATTCCTGATGAAACTCTTATTGGAAATCGTTCTCCATTTTTTTTAATCCCTATTAAATCGGTGGTAATATGTTTTTCTCTTTTTCGCTTTTCTAATAATTCGGGAAGTTTTGGGTCAGAAGTATCAATAATTCCATTTCTCCCAATTTGGTTAAACTCCTGTTCAGTATATCCAAATAATTCAGATGCTGCTCTATTGGCTCTTAAGATGGAGCCGTCAATTGGACTAGTTAAAAAAAGTGCGTCAATATTGTTGTTGAAAATGGCACCCATTTTTAATTCTGAGTTGATAAGCTCAATTTCCTTTTCTTTTTGGTCTTGGATATCCTGAAAAGTACCAAATAGCCTAATGCATTTCCCATTTTTAAATTCAGGTGTACCTCTAGCTCTTGTCCAAATTTCTGCCCCATCTTTTCTGATAATTTGCATTTCAATATTATAAGGAATATTATTTGTTATAGCATTGTTTACATGGTTTTGAACTAATTCAAGGTTGCTTCCTGGTTTAATAAATTCATATGCTTCTTTAAGGTTCGGGATATAGTCGGGTTCAACTCCATGAATTACTTTAGTCGTATTTGACCAAAATATATGATTGGTTTCAATATCTAATTCCCAAACCCCAATTTTGGCTGCTCTATTGCTTTCTTCAAATAGTTCATTCAATTTTTTTAATTGCTCTATTTCTTCATCCTTATCCATAATCAATCTTTTTTGGTTGATTGAAATTGTTTAATGGGTATGGTAAAATAAAAAGTACTTCCAACTCCTTTTTGAGAGGTCAGATATATTTTACCACTCATACCTTCAATTATTTTTTTTACAATGGCTAAGCCTATTCCAGTGCCACTAAATTCTTCTTTGTTGTGTAGTCTTTGAAAAATTTCAAAAATTTTATCATGGTACTCCTCTTCAATTCCAATACCGTTATCTTTTACACTAAACTTCCAGAAATCATAATCCCTTTCACATTGAATATTGATTTCAGGAATAATACTGTCCTGCTGGTATTTTAATGCATTGCTAATTAAGTTTTGTAAAACCTGTCTGATAGGCGCTTTAAAAGTGATTATATTGGGCATATTCCCAATAACAATTATTGCTTTTTTCTCTTCTATTTGTTTTTTATACAAATCAAGAATTTCATCAATAATCAATCTGATATTTACTTCTTCCACATCTAACTCTTGTCTACCTACTCTTGAAAACTCTAGTAAATCTAAAATGATTTGTCTCATTCGCTTGGCTCCGTCCACTGCAAAAAAGATGTACTTTTTTCCTTTCTCATCTAATATTTCTCCGTATTTTTTTTCTATTTGAGAAAGAAAACTACTAATCATTCTTAAAGGTTCTTGTAAGTCGTGAGAAGCTACATAAGCAAAGTTTTCTAATTCATTATTCGATAGTGCTAAATCTTTTGCCTGAATAATGAGCTGCTCATTTAATTTGGCTAGCTCAATTTCATTTTGTTTTAATTTACTAATGTCTTGCGTAGAGCCGATCATTTTAATGGCAATTCCATTGCTTGTTCTTACAATATAACCCCTATCGTACACATATGCATAGCTTCCATCTGCACGTTTGCACCTATATTGATCTTCCCAGTAGTTTTGGTTTAGGTCATCAAAAACCTGATTTCTTCTATTTTCTACCCGATCTAAATCATCAGGATGAATCAATTCAAGCCACAATAGTTTATTGCTATTGGTAAAATTTTGTGGGTAGCCTAAATTTTCAAAAAATGATTTGCCGAGTCTAAGGGTTTCTCCTGAAATAATATCCCAGTCCCATATTAAATCGTTGGTAGCTTTTGCCACCAAATTGAAACGTTCGTTGCTTTCAATTATATCCTGCTGTACTTTCTTTTTATCGTTTATGTCTTGGAAACTGCCATAAACTCGAATACACTTGCCATTTAAAAATTCACCTTCTCCAATACTTCTTACCCATTTCCAATTTCCTTTAAAGGTTTCAATAAGCAATTCTTCATCCCAAGGTGTTCCGTTTGTAATACATTCTTCCACTCTTTTTTGAATGGTATTTCTATGAAAGCCTTCTTTGAATTTGGATATACCTGCTTCTAATGTAGGAACAAAATCAGGCTCTACTTCTCTTATCTCTTTGGTTATATCCGACCAATAAACAGTCCCTTTATTGATATTGATTTCCCAACTTCCAATTCTTGCGAGTTTATTCGACTTCGTTAATATTTCCTCCAAGTTTTTCTTTTCGGTAATATCTTTTCCCATACCATAAATCAAATTATCTTCCTTTGAAGGGGTAAATGTCCAAGCAATCCATTTTATGTTTCCATTTTTAGTAATGAGTCTATTTTCAAAATAGGGAATGATTTCTCCTTTAGCTAGTTTTTCAGCCTCATGTATAGTGATTGCTTCATCAGCTGGATGTATAAAATGCGTAAAGGGTAAATTGACTATTTCAGCAGCCTCGTATTCTAAAATTTGTTTTGCAGCTGGGTTGGCTTTTTTTACAAAACCGTCTAGTCCTGCGATGATAATTAAGTCTAAAGAAGAATTAAAAATATTATTTAATTGAATCTCTAATTGTTTCCTGATTATTTCTGCTGCAAGTTGGTGGCTTAATTGGGTAAATAGATTTTTTGAAACAGATTTGGCTTTATGATGTTTCGGTTCGCCTAAACACAAAACGCCAATAACCTGTTCTCCATTTATCAATGGTATGGTATACATAGACGCTAACCCATATTTTAATGCAAATTCTCTGCGCATAAAATGTTGATTCTCGCTTAAATTATCCCAGTAAATAATTTTTTTATCTTCCCAAGCAATACCTGGTAGCCCCTCATTTACACTAATATGATTGATATGAATAGATTCTTCAAAAAACAGTCTCATATTTTCATTATTGAATGCAGATGCAGTTAAACTCAATGTTTTTTTGCTTGCGCTCAACAACCAGATTTCTCCCATGCAAAAATCTTCAGTGTCTAAAATTTTCCTAACAATTTTATTAAGTAATTCCGTCAAATTATTATGACGTAAAAACAATTGATTAATTTCTGCTAATAGCGTCTTTTCTAAATCAGCTATTTTATTTTCAGTAACATCTCTTTCTATAGCAATCCAATGGGTAAACCATCCCTTCTCATCGGCAATTGGGCTGATGGTAAAATTGATCCAAAATTCATCCCCGTTTTTTTTATAATTTAATAGGGTAGTTTCATGTTTTTGCCATTTTTTAATGGCTTGACTCATATTTTTAACTGCTTCTTTGTCTGTTTTCGGTCCTTGTAATATTCTGGGTGTTTTTCCTATGACTTCTTCCTTTGCATAACCAGTCATATTGCAAAATGCTTCGTTCACAAATACAATTTTAGGGCCTGGATGTTCAAATGGCTCAGCCTCAGTAATAATGATGGCATCACTGGTATTGGTGACTACCGATTCCATTAGCTTTAATTCGGACAATGCTTTCTCTCTACTTGTTACATCTCTAAAATTGATCACCATTCCTTCAATAAAAGGGTCATTCAATAAGTTGGTAATGGTTAATTCAATAACAATCCAATCTTCATTGGCATTTTTAAAGCGAATGGGGTCTGCAGATACTGTCTCTCCCATTTTTTGTTCTGCAAGTAGGTATTGATGCAATAATGTTTTTAAGTCCTCTTTGTGAATTAAGTCAAGTAATTGAAGTGTGATTACTTCTTCTTCTGTATAGCCAGTTACTTTATAGATGGAAGGTGAGCTGTAAAATGGATGCCCATCTTTATTTAAGATCAATATAGCATCAGATGCGTTGTTTACCAAAGCTCTGTACCGCTTTTCATTTTTAACTAATAGCTCTTCTTGCTTTTTTATTTCAGTAGCATCTCTGGCTACGCAATACATTCTTTTTTCTTCATTGTCCCAATGTGCACTCCAAATTATTGGGATAATCTCACCTGTTTTAGTAATATATCTGTTTTCAAAATTTGTAATTGTAAAGCCTTTCATAAAGCGTAAGAATGCTTGTTGGGAGGCAAAAAAATCTTCTTTGTGAACAAAATGATTATAATGCTTGTCAATCATTTCCTCCGGCAAGTATCCAAGAATACTAAAACAAGCAGAGCTAACTGTTTTAAAAAAACCATCTTCGTCTAAAGTGCAAATTATGTCTGGCGAAGAGTCTAATATTTTGTGAAGTCTATTTTGTGTAGAAACTAGTTCCTCTTCTTTTAATTTCACATCTGTTATGTCCTGAATTACTCCAATAATGGCAATATGGTTACCATTGCTATCTTTCTTAATGGAGGCAACTAAATTAATATGGTGCAGGTTTTTTTGATTGATAAGTAACCTTAATTCTATATTAAGATCTCGGCCTAATTCTATGGTAGAAAGGAGTGCTGACTCTATATGATTTCGATCTTCAGGGTGTATTTGTTCTTTGATTGATGGTAAGGATGGTATCGGCTCATCCAAAGACCATTCAAATATGGCATAGATTCCACTAGAACATATAAGGGTTTGATTGCTCAAGTCAAACTCATATGTGCCAAAGTGGGCAATAGACTCTGCTACTGAAAGCAATTCTTTGTTTTTCTTTGTAGGCATGGATATAGCAATTGGGGGCTAAATTTGCTGATTGCCAAGGCAGCTTATTAAATTTACACAAAAATATCAACAAATGAAAAAGACATTATTCGCATTATCTATATTCATTGTAAGCAGTTTATATGCGGCACCTTCAATGGAATATTATAAACTAATTGTTTATCATTTTTCTACAACTGCACAAGAAAAAAAGCTGGATGATTTTCTTACTAATCAATTTATTCCTGCTTTGCATTTGAAAGGTTTTAAACAGGTTGGTGTATTTAAGCCAATCACCAATGATACTGCGAATGATAAGCAACTTATACTCTTAATTAACTCGGCTAGTTTGAACAAATTAATTGAACCTATTCAATGGAATTTAAAAGAGGAGACTAGTTTTAATGATCCACTTTACAAAAGATATGAGCAAATTTTGTTGCGTGCATTCAAGGATATGCCATTAATGAAAGTACCTAACGACGCATCAAAAAAGGGTGAAAGAATTTATGAGCTAAGGAATTACGAAAGCCCAACTGAAGAAAAATACCTAAATAAAGTTCATATGTTTAATGAAGGTGGAGAAATTACTTTGTTCAATGAGCTTCAATTCAATGCGGTATTTTATGCAGACGTATTGTTCGGTTCTAAAATGCCCAATTTGATGTATATAACCAGTTTTGATAATATTGAAAGCAGAAATCAACATTGGAAGGCATTTGCAGAATCTCCTACATGGAAAAAACTGGTTGCAATGCCTTTTTATCAAAACAATATGTCGGCCTTACATAGTCAGCTCATGCGTTCGGCCCCATATTCTGATTATTAAATTTGTTGTATCTTTACCTCGTTGAGAAAAAGAATAGCCATATTATTTTTAAGTATATACCTGTGTTCTACTACTGAAGCACATGAATTATTAAAAATTCCAGTGGTATTTCAACATTTTATTGAACACCAACAAGAAGATCCACAAATTTCAGCCATTGATTTTTTACAAATCCATTACATGCAAGGAAATGTAAAAGACAAGGATTATGAAAGGGATATGCAACTCCCTTTTAAGACTGCAGGGGAATTTTTTTCAACATCAGCCACTCCCTTTGTTCCTTTGAATGCACAAATTGATATTCAATATCCAGATCAGGACATCCATATTAATTGGTCTTTGTATCAACCTGCATTTATTTTTTCCGGGTATCAAGTAAATATCTGGCAGCCTCCCAAAATGGCATAGTTTAACGCCGATTAAGAATTAGGGTCTTGCACAAGCGGCAGTCCCATTCAACTTATAATTAATTTCAACTAAAATGCTGACAAAAATTATTGAGTTTTCCGTAAGGAATAAACTCATTATTGGGCTATTTGTAATTGCCCTAATAGGTTATGGAACCTATAATTTAACTAAACTCCCCATTGATGCTGTTCCTGATATTACTAATAACCAAGTTCAAGTTATTACTGTAGCGCCTTCCTTTGGTGCAACAGATATAGAGCGTTTGGTAACTTTTCCTATTGAACAAGCGAATAATAATATTTCTGGGTTATTAGAAATAAGGAGTTTTTCCAGATTTGGATTGTCGTTGGTTACCATTGTGTTCAATGATGAAACCGATATTTATTGGGCAAGACAACAAGTGGCTGAACGATTGTTACAAGTGCAGTCACAAATTCCTGCTGGTATTGGAACACCACAATTAGGACCTGTTTCAACTGGATTAGGAGAAATATATCAATATGTAATAAGACCCGAAAAAGGTTACGAAAACCAATATGATGTTACAGAGCTACGAACCATGCAAGATTGGATTGTACGAAGGCAATTATTAGGAGTAAAAGGAGTAGCTGAAGTGAGTAGTTTTGGTGGTAAGTTAAAACAGTATTCTGTTGAAGTAGACCCCTCAAAACTATTGAGTTATAATATTACTATTGCTGATGTTTTTACTGCATTAGAAACCAATAACCAAAATACGGGGGGAGCGTATATTGAAAAAGGGCCTACTGTATTGTTTATTAGAACTGAGGGTTTATTGTCCAATATTGAAGACATCCAAAATATTGCTATTAAAAAAACAACTGGAGGCACCCCTTTGTTTATAAGGGATGTAGCAGAAGTTAAGATTGGCCACGCTACTCGATATGGTGCTATGACGTATAATGACCAAGGAGAAGTATCAGGAGCGGTGGTGATGATGTTAAAGGGGGCCAATAGCAATGATGTAATTAATCTAGTAAAAGAACGAATAGTTCAAATTCAAAAGTCTTTACCAAAGGGAGTGGTGATTGAACCGTTTTTAGATAGAACTAAAATGGTCAATAATGCCATTGGTACAGTGGAAAAAAATTTATTAGAAGGGGCATTAATTGTGGTATTTGTATTGGTGGTTTTTTTGGGCAATTTAAGAGCAGGATTAATTGTTGCATCGGTTATTCCATTGGCTATGTTATTTGCCATTATCATGATGAACTTATTTGGGGTTAGCGGTAACCTAATGAGTTTAGGCGCACTCGATTTTGGTTTGATTGTAGATGGTGCAGTCATTATAGTAGAAGCTGTGATGCACCAATTAAGCCATAGTAAGAAGTTTAGTGTGGTCAACAGATTAACACAAGGCCAGATGGATAAGGAAGTAAATCATTCTGCTAGCAAAATGATGAATAGTGCAGTGTTTGGCCAAATCATCATTTTAGTAGTGTACTTGCCCATATTTACTTTACAAGGAATAGAAGGTAAAATGTTTAAGCCAATGGCGCAAACGGTAGCATTTGCATTATTGGGTGCATTTATACTTTCATTGACTTATATCCCAATGATGAGTGCGGTATTTCTAAGTAAAAAAATAGATCATCAACCTACTTGGTCCGATCGAATCATGGCAAAACTAGAAGCCAATTATAAAAAAGCATTGGAATTTATTTTGCACTTCCCTAAAATGGTGCTGGGTTTTGTAATTAGTTTATTTATTGTTGCTTTATTTATTTTGAGTAGACTGGGCGGTGAATTTATACCAGCATTAGAAGAAGGAGATTTTGCCATTGACACCAGGGTATTAACAGGCAGCAACTTAACTACAACCGTAGAGAGTACACAAAAAGCTGCGTCTCTTTTGCTAAAAGAGTATCCTGAAATAGAGAAAATTGTAACTAAAATTGGAAGTGGAGAAGTTCCTACCGATCCAATGCCCATGGAAGCCAGTGATTTAATGGTTATACTAAAACCTAAGGAGGAATGGACTTCTGCAAAAACCTTTAATGAATTGGCAGATAAAATGGGAGCAACTATGTCTGCTGTTCCAGGAATCACTACCGGTTTCCAGTTTCCAGTGCAAATGCGATTCAATGAATTAATGACTGGTGCCAGACAAGATGTAGTCTGTAAAATATTTGGAGAAAATTTAGATACATTGGCAGCGTATGCTTCAAGTATTGGTAAAATTGCTGGTACAGTAGAAGGGGCTAAAAGTATTTATGTGGAAGCTGTAACTGGTATGCCACAAATTTTAATTGAATACAATCGAAGTACCATTGCACAATACAATTTGAATATTCAAGACATCAACAAAGTAGTAAATGCAGCATTTGCGGGTCAAAGTAGCGGATTGCTTTTTGAAGGAGAAAAGCGGTTTGATTTAGTGGTACGTATTAAAGGCGATTTGAAAAAAGACTTGAAAGACATTCAACAATTATTAATACCTACCCCTTCAGGAATTCAAGTACCCCTTTCTCAATTGGCATCTGTAGAAATTAAAGATGGTCCCAATCAAATTCAAAGAGAAGATGCTAAGCGAAGAATTGTAATTGGCTTTAATGTAAGGGGTAGAGATGTTGAAACAATCGTAAAAGAGTTGCAGCAAAAAATAGAAAAGCAAGTAAAGTTTCCTGTAGGTTATTACATCACTTATGGAGGGGCTTTTGAAAATTTAAATGCAGCAAAAGCCAGATTAATGATTGCTGTTCCTGTTTCATTATTGCTCATATTTTTATTACTCTATTTTGCGTTTAATTCTATTAAACATGGGTTGCTCATTTATTCAGCCATTCCATTATCTGCCATAGGTGGAATCTTTTTCTTAGCATTAAGAGATATGCCTTTTAGCATTAGTGCAGGTGTAGGTTTCATTGCTTTATTTGGTGTGGCAGTATTAAATGGTATTGTACTCATTGCAGAATTTAACAGACTTAAAAGTGATGGGATGGATAATTTAAGAACCATTGTACTAACTGGTACAAGTTTAAGATTAAGACCGGTGTTAATGACCGCTTTTGTGGCATCATTAGGATTTCTTCCAATGGCTTTGAGTAATGGAGCCGGTGCCGAAGTTCAGCGACCTTTAGCTACAGTAGTAATTGGGGGATTAATGATTGCAACTTTTCTAACCTTGTTTGTATTACCCGTATTATATATGATGTTCGAAAAAGGCTTTAATGCCAGTTTGCCGATTAATAAGGGAGTAGCAATATTGTTGGGTTGTTTATTTGTGGGATCTGTTGCAATAGCGCAAACCGATAGCGTGCGATTATATAGCGCCCAACCCATTTCTGTGCAAGCTGCTGTTGACTCTGCTTTAAAGAATAATTTGTTGGTAAAAAATGAGCAGTTAAAAATGCAGTATCAGCAAATGCTTATTGGGACTGCTGGCAACTTGCCAAAAACTTCAGTTATTGGTGAGATAGGACAAATCAATAGTATTTATACCGATACTAGATTGGGCATTAGTCAATCCATTGCTTTTCCTACATTTTATAAAAGAGAACGTACCTTATTAGAGGCAGAATTCAAAAATAGTGTTTTGAATATAGCCATTCAGGAAGCCCTTTTAAAAAAGCAGGTTCAACAAGTGTATTACAATATGGTGTACTTGCAAAAGAAAAAAGAGCTATTGCTTTTTGCGGATAGTTTGTATTCAGCATTTTACCAAAAAGCAGCATTGCGATTAAAAACTGGTGAATCCAATATTTTAGAAAAGACCAGTGCGGAAACTTTATTGGGTCAAATAAAAATACAAGTACAGCAACTCAATCAAGATGCTGCTATAATGCAATTGCAATTGCAGTTGTTATTAAATACAAAGTTCGCTTATCAGCCAGAAACAAATAGAGGCCCCTTAAATCCTGCTTCTTTATTAGATACTGCGTTGTTACGGAATCATCCTGTTTTGCAGAGTATGCTCCAACAACAATCAATTGCAATGGCAAATACGGAAGTAGAAAAGAGTAAGTTATTACCGGATTTGTCAGTTGGAATTTTGAATGGAAGTATTAGAGGAGTAGGGGCAGATAATATTTTTTACAGTGGTAAAAGATTCAGTTCGGTTCAGGTTGGTATGGGAATTCCATTATTTACTAAGGCGCAAAAAGCTCGAATAAATAGTGCTGCATTATCCGAAAAAATGGCTGAGTCAAAATACGAACAAGTAAAGCAAAAGCTAACAACTGAATACCAAACAGCTATTGCACAGTTTTCTAAATATTTAGCAACCGTACAATATTTAGAAAAGACAGGATTGAAAAATGCTCAATTAATAACTGAAACAGCTAATAAGCAATTATCAGCTGGATCAATCAACTATTTAGAATGGGTGCAATTAATTAATCAGGCAACCAGTGTAAAAAATGATTACACAGAAGCAGTGAGAAGTTTAAACGAATCCATTATACAATTAACCTACTATATTCAACAATAAGAATTATGAAAACCTATTTATATATTTTATGCAGCGGTTTGTTTTTCATGGCTTGCTCCAATAAAAATCAGCCAGAAGCCGCTGTAGCAGCAACAGTAGCTGCAGACACTTTAGTTTTATCTGATGCGCAAATAAAAAATGCTTCTATTGCAGTTGGCCCAATGCAAGAGTTGGAAATGGCATCCTTAATGAAAGTGAATGGGAAAGTGGATGTGCCTCCTCAAAATATGGTTTCTATAAGTGTTCCTTTAGGCGGGTATTTAAAAACAAGTAAGCTATTGCCAGGGATGCATGTAAACAAGGGAGAAGTGGTGGCAGTGATGGAAGACCAGCAGTATATTCAATTGCAGCAAGACTTTTTAATGGCTAAAGTAAAACAAGTGATGTTAGAGAAAGAGTTTGCCCGACAAAAAGAATTGAATGCAAGCCAAGCAACCAGCGATAAAATGTTGCAACAGTCTGAGTCGGATTATAAGACGCAGAAAATTTTAGTTTCTGCTCTAGCACAAAAATTACAATTGGCAGGTATTAATCCGAATACCTTGAATGAGAATAATATTAGCAAGAGTGTCAATATTTATTCTCCAATTGATGGGTATGTAACTAGAGTAAATGTGAATATTGGTAAATATATTTCTCCAACAGAAATCATGTTTGAATTGGTCAATCCTACTGATATTCATTTGGCTTTAAAAATATTTGAGAAAGATCTTTCAAAACTTTTTATTGGGCAACCGCTTATTGCCTACACCAATAATAATCCAGATAAAAAGTACGATTGTGAAGTGTTGCTTATTGGGAAAGACTTAAATGCGGAAGGCTATACCGATGTTCATTGTCATTTTGAAACCTATGATAAAGTGTTAATTCCTGGCACTTATATGAATGCAGAAATTAAAGTGAAGAATCGTAAGGCAACTACCTTGCCTGCCGATGCAGTGGTAAGATTTGAAGGGAAGCACTTTGCTTTTAAAGAAGTGGGCAAACAAAAGTATCTTCTAACCGAAGTAAATATAGGAGAAACCGAAAATGGCTTTACCGAGATCATATTAACCCAAAAAGACCCAGCCAACTTTGTAACCAAAGGTGCTTACACTTTGTTAATGATGCTCAAGAATGAAGCAGAGTAATTAACTTGCGCCCAATCAGCTATAAACATGGTGTATAGTAAATTTATTTTTAAAGGGATTTTAATTGCATTGTTATTGGTTTTTACTACTGATGCGAAGTCGCAAACTTTAGACCAGTTGGTGAAGCGTGCTTTAGAACGAATGGCATCCAAAAACTATCAAGGAGCTATAGAAGATTTTACCCAAGCACTAGAAGAAACCCCTGACGATGTTAATTTATTTGTGAATCGATCTATTGCTAAGCGGGAATTAAAAAACTATGCGGGGGCAATAGAAGACATTGGTTTTGCTTTAGAAGTTACCCCTGCAGATCCCAATTTATTTTTTAGCAGGGCTTTTATTAAAGGTCTTTCAGGGGATGCAGCAGGGGCAATAGAAGACTACAATAAAGCCATTAAAATTGGGCCAGCTAATGCGAATATGTATTTCAATAGGGGAATCGAAAAAGAAAACCTCAACAATTTGCAAGCCGCCATTCTTGATTATGATAAAGCTTTAATGCTTAATCCTAAATATGGGGATGTCTATTTTAACAGAGGAGTAATAAAAGCAAAACTCAATAATCATAAAGCTGCATTATTGGATTTTAATAAAGCCATTCAAATAGAACCAGCTGCCGATTTTTATTTTAGTAGGGCTATTTCTAAAGTAGCTTTGAATGACCAGAAGGGTGCATTAGAAGACTATAATAATGTGATTGCGCTAGACTCCAGTGTAGAAAATGCTTTTTTTAACAGGGCGCTTTGCAAAATGAAATTAAATGATTTTGCAGGTGCTTTGCCCGATTTAGACCTTGCTTTAGAAGACAATCAATCTAGCGCCGATATTTATTTTAATAGAGGCGTAGCATTAAGAAGCTTGCAGCAGTTTAAAGAAGCAAAAGAAGATTTTGATAGAGCAATTGTATTGAATCCTAAAAATGGAGACCTATTTGTAAACAGAGGGTTGATTCATTTAGAATTGGCCGATACGGCTGCAGCTATTGATGATTTCTCTAGTGCTATAGAGTTGAATAAAAAGAATGTGGGGGCTTACTTTAATAGAGGAATTCAATATGAAAAGTCAGGTGATTTTGAAGCAGCTCTAGAAGATTATAATAGTGCCCTAAAATTAGACCCGCAGTATGGTGATATCTATTTTAATAGAGGGGTAGTTAAAGCAGCATTAGGAGATAAAAAAGGGGCATTAGCCGATTATAATACCTGCATAAGATTAAAACCCAAAAATGCAGGCGCTTGGTATAATCGTGGATTATCAAAATATGCAGCCAAAGACTATTTAGGTGCTATTGCCGATTTTAATAAAGTGATTCTTTTAGACCCAGAAATGCCTAATATCTTCTTCAATAGAGGAATTGCAAAAGGACAATTAAAGCAATACGCTGCTGCATTGGCCGATTACGATAAAGCAATAGAGCAAGATTCCGGCAATGGAGATATCTATTTAAACCGGGGAATAGTTAAAGTAATACTTAAGCAAGTAGGAGGCGGTTGTGCTGACTTGCAAAAAGCAGCCGCATTGGGCAATGTAACTGCTGTTCTAGAATTAGAAAAGTCTTGCAAGTAATACCGTTTGTTTAATTAATATACCATTAACATATAAAAAAGTTGATTTTTTTCTCAAACCTGTAATATTGGTATAAATTTTAATACTTATTAGTCAAATTATTTAAAATAACTTTTATGAAAAAGATTTTATTGTCGGTTTTAGTAGTTTTTGCTGCTTTAGCAAGCGTTTCAGCACAAACAGCTGATGAAGTGATTAACAAGTATGTAGCTGCCATTGGTGGTGCAGACAAATGGAGTAAAATTCAGTCATTAAAAGTAGAAGGTCAAATTGAAGTGCAGGGTCTAGCCATTCCATTTACTATGCAAGCCGTTCACATGAAGGGAATGCGTGTTGATGCAGAGTTTCAGGGTAATAAAATCATTGATATTACTACCCCAACAAAAGGATGGTCTCAAAATCCATTAATGGGTAAAAGCAGTTTAGAAGCTATCACAGCTGATGAACTTAAAACTAAATTAGATGAATTAGATGTTCAAGATGAGTTTGTAAATTATAAAGAGAAAGGTTCAACTGTTGAATATTTAGGTAAAGAAGAAGAAGAAGGTACTTCTTACCATAAAGTAAAATTGACCACTAAGAATGGCAATGAAAAAACGTACTATTTTGACCTTACTACCAACTTAATTTACAAAGAAGAGACTACTGTTAAGCAGCAAGGTCAAGAAATGAAGCAGTCTGTTAAATACCTAGATTACAAAACATTAGAGAATGGTATTAAGATGGCTTTTAAGTCTGATATGGGAATGATGATGATGGTTACCAACAAAGTGACTATTAATCCGACTATTGACGAAGCCATTTTTTCTGGAAACTAAATAATTCCAAATATGAGATACTTATTCGCTGTCCTGTTTTCAGGCATAGGCATGCTATTGCATGCACAAAACATTCCTTCCTTCAATACGGCACAATTTCAAGTAATGGGAGCAAGGGCATTAGGGCCCTCAACCATGAGTGGAAGAATCACTGCCATTGAAGGTGCTTACGCAGACGCACAACTTAATTTATACGTAGGTACAGCTGGTGGTGGAATTTGGAAAAGTCAAAATGGAGGGCAATCATTCAGTCCCATTTTTGATAAGTACAATCAATCCATTGGAGCATTGGCAATAGAACCAGGAAATGCAAGAGTAGTGTATGCTGGCACAGGTGAAAGTAATATGCGGAATTCAGTATCAATTGGTGCTGGTTTATATAAAACTACAGACGGTGGTAGCAATTGGCAGAAACTAGGATTGGATAGTACCGAACATATTAGCAAAATACTATTAGATCCATTAGATAAAAAAGTGGTGTATGTATCGGCTCCTGGTCCTTTATTTAAATCTTCTGTGCATAGAGGTTTATATAAGTCAATAGATGCTGGCAAAACCTGGGAAAAGATTTTGTACATCAATGAAAATACTGGATGCGCTGATATTGCCATTCATCCAACTAAATCGAATATAGTATTTGCATCAACTTGGGAATTTAGAAGAAAACCATTTTCATTTGTTTCTGGTGGTGCAGGTTCTGCACTCTATAAATCTAATGACGGGGGAAAATCATGGAATAAAATTACCAAGGGATTGCCTGAAGGAAATTTAGGTAGAGTAGTTATCAGCATCAATCCATCTAAGCCTTCTCAAGTATTGGCTTTAGTTGAAGCGGCTACATCTGCTCTTTATCAGTCTAATGATGAAGGAGAAACTTGGACCAAGCTAACTGCTGCAACTGGCTTAACAGCTAGACCATTTTATTTTAGCACATTGGTTATTGACCCCAAAGACCCAAAAAGAGTTTATAGGCCTGCTTATGATTTTAATTATTCCAATGATGGTGGGGCAACATTCAGCAATACGGTAATTGGAGGTGTAACTCCGCACGCCGATCATCATGCATTGTGGGTGAATCCATCTAATACTGATATGTTGTTCTTAGGAACTGATGGTGGTGTTTATTTGAGTTATAATAAAGGAATTACTTGGGAGTTTTTGAACAACTTACCGGTGCCTCAATTTTATCATGTAAGTATCGACAATCAATCGCCTTATAATATTTATGGTGGATTACAAGATAATAACAATTGGATGGCCCCTAATACTGCACCAGGTGGGGTTTCTTCTACCGATTGGAAAGCATTGGGTGGTGGTGATGGATTTTGGGTTCAACCAGATGCAGTAGATGAAAAAATAGTGTATGCTGAATCTCAGGGCGGAGAAATGTATCGCATTAATTTAAGAACTGGTTTGTCTACTGGAATGAAACCTAAGAAACAAGCAGGTGAAGAAGACCATCGATGGAATTGGAATACACCTATTGTAACTGCCAAGTCTAACACGAAGTCTGCCTCAGGAAAATTGCAAAGCAATTTATACGTAGGTGCGCAGTATTTATTCAGATCTAGAGATAATGGAAAAAATTGGGAAAGAATTTCTCCTGATTTAACTACTAATAACAAAGCCATTCAAAATAAATCTGAAAATAGTGAAAGTGTAACTGGCGATAATACTAGTGCAGAAAATCACGGAACCATTTTCACTATTGTACAACATCCACAAAATGAGAATATAATTTGGGTTGGTACAGATGATGGTAATTTAATGTTTACTAATAATGGAGGTAAAACTTGGGCCAATAAAAATGTAGGTATTGCAAAAGCAGGTGTTCCTGCGCAAGCATGGATAAGTAGTATTGAATTGTCTGCACATAATCCCAATACCATTTTTGTAACGCTTGATCATCATATGTATGGAGATAATAGCACTTATGCTGTAGTAAGTAATGATGGAGGAAATAGTTTTACCAAATTTGAATCTGAAGAGTTCAGTGGATTTGCTCATATTATAAGAGAAGATCCTAAGACACCTTCATTGCTTTTTTTAGGAACAGAAGCTGGATTCTTTATTTCTTTGAATGCAGGAAAAACTTGGATGAGAAGTAAGTACCAAAATTTACCTTGGTATAGTTTGGTTAGAGATATTAAAATTCATCCTACAACAAATGATTTAATTATTGCAACACACGGACGTGGTGTTTATATTATTGATAATATTCAACCACTAAGAGAAATGGTTCAATCCGATTTAAGCAAACCTTTCTTATTTTATCCTATTCAACCATTCAAGTATGAGTTTAGCGCACAGTATCCTCAACCAGCAGCTAATTTAGTAGGCTATGCAGGTGCTGCTAAATCATTGGCCCCTACTTTTTATTATTATTTAAAGGAGCGTAGTAATGATATTGTTAAGATAGCGATCTACAATGCTGAAAATAAAAAAATAAAGGACATTAATGGATCAGGATTGAAGGGATTAAATAAAGTTTTTTGGACACTTACTTCTAATCCACCACGTGTTGCTAAGGGTGGGTTTATTGCACAATCATCTGTGCAGGCAGCTGGATTTTATGGGCCTAAAGTAGCAGCTGGAAAATACAAGGTTGTAGTAAAAGCAGGGAATGACAGCAGTGTACAAACGTTAACTGTTTTGCCTAATCCTGCAGCAGGCTTAACTGAAATTGCATTACAGAAACTCTATCAGCAAAGCATGCGTTTGTTTGTTTTAGAAGAACAATTAGCAGATATGGTAGATACCATTGATAATAAACTTACTATTTGGAATAAGCAAACTGCTAATGAAGAGTTGAGTAAAAAAATCAAAGCACTAGATAATTTTAAAAGAGAGTTAATTGAACTTAATAGAAAGTCCATATTTTTTGATGAACAAAAATTCCGAAGAAGAATAAGTGATTTTTATTTAGATATGGTAACCGCTTTAGAGCCACTTTCTGAAAGCCAAGAAAAGGGGATCAATGTTTTAGAGACTGAAATGAAAGCATATCAGACTAGGTTAAAAACACTACTATAAATGGTTTAAAATTTATAAAGCCGCAATTATCTGTATGATTTTTGCGGCTTTTTCGTTTTTAAATGACAAAATATTGCGGGTATTTGCTAGTTATTCATTTTTATCTTTTTTTAAGCCCAGCAGTGACACTAATCCTTACATATTTGCGTTTTAGTTAGCCGCCTTACTTATTAAAAATGTTTGCTATTGATGCAACATTAATTTGAGTGATGTGGTCATAACAGAGGTACAAATCGCTCATAAATAGGTGTTGAATAATTTTTTTTAAATTTTTTCTAAAGAATTAACAAAAATTTTATTTAAACCAAAAAATGTGTATTTTGTACACGCTTAATAACCAGTAAACTGCCATTTATGAATCTAAGACTGCTTGCTAGGCCCATATTATTGGGTGCCTTCGCTTGTCTGTTTGCCATCTTCTCGCATGCGCAAACTAAAACGGTTACCGGTAAGGTAACTGACTCAAAAGACGGATCACCACTTTCTGGTGCATCTGTAGTAGCTAAAGGAACTTCAACAGGTACCCAAACGGGTGCAGACGGTTCCTTCAAATTAACCGTTCCTTCTACCACTAAAACTTTGGTGATTTCTTTCGCTGGTTTTGGTAATGTAGAAGTGAATATTTCTGGAACAAATACTGCTAATGCCAAATTAACATCTACCGCTGATGCGTTAACTGATGTGGTGGTTATTGGTTATGGTTCTAGAAAATCAAAAGACGTAACAGGTTCTGTTGCGCGTGTAACAGAGAAGGACTTTAACAAAGGTCAAATTGCTTCTCCAGATCAGTTGTTGCAAGGCCGTACACCAGGTGTGTTGGTTACTCCATCTACCGGTGAGCCAGGTGCTGCTGCAACAATTAATATTAGAGGTACAGGATCTATTAGTGGTGCACAAGAGCCATTGTATGTAATTGACGGAGTTCCGTTGATTCAAGGTGGTACATTAGGTTCTGCTAGTGGTGTTGAAGGAAGTACAACTCCTAAAAACCCATTGATTTTCTTAAACCCTAATGATATTGAAAGCATTACCGTATTAAAAGACGCATCTGCTGCAGCCATTTATGGTTCAAGAGGTGCAAACGGTGTAATCTTAATCACTACCAAACAAGGTAGAGGTGGAAAAGCCGGGGTATTCAATTTTGGTGCAACTACCAGTATGGCAAACACCGCTCGTCGTTACGACTTAATGAATGCACAAGACTTTTTGATAGCGGCTAAAAAAGCGAACATTGATGGTGGTGCAGATCCAATTGCTGCTGGTGAAGCGGTTAAAGGAATTGACAATGGTGCAAGCACCGATTGGCAAGACCAAATTTTCCGTCAAGCAATATCTCAGAACTACAATTTAAGCTGGGCATATAGCTATAAAGGAACAACTGCTCGTTTAAGTGCTTCATTAGATGATCAACAAGGTATTGTAAGAAACAGTGGATTGAAGCGTGTTACTGCTCGTGCAAACTTGGGTCAGAAGTTGTTAAATGATAAATTAAAATTAGAAGCAAATATCACTTACTCAAATACGAAGAACCAATATGCTCCTTTGTCTAACAATGCGGGTTATCAAGGATCTTTGTTGGGTGCTGCTTTACAGTTAAACCCAACCAATCCTGTTTACAACAGAGATGGTTCATTCTTTCAACCAGGAGATCAGCGTAACCCAGTTCAAATGTTGGCTTACTTTGATGACCGTGATTTCGTAAACAGATTTTTAACTAACCTATCTGCAACTTATCAAATTACGCCAAGCTTATCTTATAGAGCGGTGCTTGGTTTAGATAATTCAAAATCTGAGCGTACTGCATTTGCAGATCCTCGCTTAGGTGCAAATGCTTATGGTGGTACTATCAACGTTTATGGAAAAGATTACCAAAATCCTATTCAAGGAAATGGACGCGGTACTAGACAAAATCTAGAAACCAAGTCTACTTTGATAGAGCATTACTTTACTTACGACAAAACTTTCAACAATGTTCACGCAATCAACGCTGTTGCAGGTTATTCTTATCAGAGCTTCCAAACCAGCTATACTGGTAATTTTGGATGGGGATTAAACACTCCAGTGGTTGCACCAACTGATGTATTTGTAAAAGACTATAGTAAGTTTAAAAACTATGCAAATTTTGTTCCTGGATTTGACAAAAACGAATTGCAATCTGTATTTGCTCGTGTTAACTACACTTACAACGACAAATATTTCTTTACTGCAACGGTAAGATCTGATGGATCTTCTAAGTTTGGTTCAAACAACCGTTATGGTACTTTCCCTGCTTTTGCATTTAAGTGGAGAGTAATGGAAGAATCTTGGGCTAAAAATACTTTAGGTAAATTATTCAGTGAATTTAACATTAGAGCCAACTACGGTAAATTGGGTAGCCAAGATAACTTAGGCTCTTATGCCGCATTAAATCTTCAACAAACATTTGATGTAGGTAATGGTCCTGTAACTCGTTTCATTCAGCAAGGTAACCCAGATCTTAAATGGGAAGAAGTTGCTACAACAGGTATTGGACTAGACTTCACTTCTAAGAATGGTCGTTTATCTGCTACTGTAGATTACTACAAAAATGAGCGTACCAATATGTTGTTCTTTGCTCCAACTCCAGGTGGATTTGCTCCACAATCAAACTGGTGGATCAACTTACCAGGTAATGTAACTAACAAAGGATGGGAAGTGAGTGTTAACTACAAAGTAATTAAAGGAAACAAATTCAACTGGGATGTTAATGCTAACGTAACAACAGTAAGCAACAACGTAACTGGTTTACCAACCCCAATTAATACTGGTGCGGTAAGTGGACAAGGTTTAACTGGTGCATTTGCACAAACTTTAACCAATGGATCTCCAATCTTTACTTGGTCAATGCCTGTTTTCCAGGGATTTGATGGTAACGGTAACGCACGTTATGCTGCAGGTGCTGCCAACCAATTGGTTGGAACTGCATTGCCTAAAATGTTTGCTGGTTTAACCAATAACTTCTCTTATGGAAGATGGAATTTAAGTGTATTCTTAAATGCTGTAACCGGACATTATATTTACAACAATACTGCGAATGCGTTGTTATTGAAAGGTAGCTTACGTAACGCACGTAACGTAACTAACGCAGTAGGTAACGGTCCTGAGAATCCATTTAACCCAGGTTCTGTATCAACAAGGTTCTTAGAGAAAGGAGACTTTATACGTTTAGCTAATATGAACTTAAGCTATGCATTCGACATCAAGAGCGGAAAAGCAATTAAGACTTTAACTGCTTTTGCTTCTGGTCAAAATTTAGCTTTATTCAGCAAATACTCTGGAATTGATCCAGAAGTTAACGTAGACAAGAGCATCAACGGTATCCCTTCTCGTGGATTTGATTATACTCAATACCCAAGACCAACAGTTATCACTTTAGGAATTAACGTAGGGTTTTAATAAAGAACAACAAAAACATTGATCAATATGAAAAATTTAATAAAAAGCTACATACTACCTGCTGCGGCGGTAAGTGTACTTGCGATCTCGTCTTGTTCCAAGCTTGATCCAAAGTTGGAGGCGCCAAACTCCATAGCTCCAACTCAAGCAGGTGGTGCGCCTACAGCGCCTTCTATTGCTGCGGTTTACGAGCAATTAAACCAATTAACGGGTGGCCAGGGTAACTGGTTTGGATTGCAAGAGCATTCTACCGACGAAATCATGGGACCAACACGTGGTACCGACTGGGACGACTTTGGTACATGGCGTCGTTTGCACTTGCACACTTGGGGACCAGATCATAACCAAATTAACGATACTTGGAATGGTTTAAATGGTGCATTGTTCCAAACAACTTTAATTGCTGAAACCAAAACAGGTTTAGAAAAAGCAGAAGGACAGTTTTTACGTGCTTACTTCCGTTTCTTAACATGTGATATTTTTGGTCAAGTACAATCTAGACCTGCAACTGCAGCCGCAAGTGCAATTCCTGATGTATTAACTAGATCTGCTGCTATTGATGCAATCATTGCTGAATTAGAAGCTGCTGTTCCGGCATTACCTGCATACAATGGTGCTAACCGTGCACAAGCAACAAAAGAAGCTGCTTGGACTTTATTGGCAAAAGCTTATTTAAACAAAGCTGTTTATAAGCAAGACCCAACTAAGCCAGCTGGCCCTTATACATTTGCTTCTGCAGATATGAATAAAGTAATTGAGTACTGTAATTTAGTTGCTGCAAATACTAGTTTAGCAATTGATTCTTACTACTGGGATAACTTCAAGTGGGATAACGGCACTGCATCTTCTGAGAACATTTTTGTTCGTAAAGCAGGTGGTGATGCAAGAGCAGGAAATGGTGCTGGTTTAAGATGGCAGACTTCTCAAAGCTGGCACTACAACCAAACTCCTTCCTCTTGGAATGGGTTCGTTACACTTTCTCAATTCTACGATAGCTTTGAAGGTAACGACGTTCGTAAGAGCGATACCTTGGCTGGTTTCACTAATGTTGTTGGTGCTACAGCAGGACTTTTAGTAGGTCAAGCTCGTGGTCCAAAGACTGGATTAATTGGTGGCGAAATTGTGGACTTAAAAGATCGTTCTGGTAATCCGTTGGTGTTTACTCGAAATGCATCTATTTTCTTTAATGGAGAAGCAAGCGGTATCCGTGTAAATAAGTTCCCACTAGATCCTACTACCATTAATGATGGTGCATGGGGAAGTGCAAATGAGTTTCCTTTCTTCCGTTTCTCTGACGTTCGCTTAATGAAAGCGGAAGCTTTATTAAGAGGTGGTACAGCTGGTGCAAACGGAGAAACTCCATTGTCAATTGTTAACGATTTACGTTCTAAGCGTAGAGCTACTGCTCTTGCATCTGTAACACTAACTTCATTGTTAGCTGAAAGAGGTCGTGAACTTTATTTAGAAGGTCATAGAAGAACTGATATGATTCGTTTTGGTGTATTCAACGCTCCTGTTGAAGAAAGACCAAATGCATCTGATGGATACAAAGCGGTTTACCCAATCCCAACTGTATCATTGTCTTCTAATCCTAACTTGAAGCAAAACTTCGGATACTAATATCCTTGGTTAATGAATATGAATCCCTCCGAGATCAATGGATTTCGGGGGGATTTTTGTTTTTAATCTCTCTTTATTTAGGTTTAATTTAAATAGTCGAATCGGCTTTTCTCAAGTTCACATTGTGTAATTTAGCGTATGGGTATGAATAAATACTTTGCATTCTTGATACTGATAGGTTTAGTAGGGGCATGTAAAAATCAATCAAAGCAAACCTTATTTGAAGAGGTAAAAACCAATATTCAGTTTACGAACACCTTAACTGAATCTGATGCATTTAATGTGTTTAAGTATCGCAATTTTTACAATGGTGGCGGTGTTGCCACAGGAGATTTAAACAACGATGGTTTCCCCGAAGTTTTCTTAACAGCTAATCAAGGAAGTAATAAACTGTATTTAAATAAAGGCAATTTTGAGTTTGAAGACATTACCAATAAAGCAGGAATTTCTTACAACGGAGAATGGAGTACGGGTGTTGTATTTGTAGATATTAACGCAGACGGATGGTTAGATATATATGTTTGCAATGCAGGAAATATGTTGCAAAAAGAAAAGAGAAAGAACAAATTGTACATCAATAACAAAAACAATACGTTTACTGAAAATGCAGCTGCTTATGGCTTAGACAATGATGGTTACTCTACACAAGCCAGTTTTTTTGATTATGATTTAGATGGTGACCTTGATTGCTTTTTGGTAAACAATAGTCCCATTCCAGTGAATACCTTGAATTACGCCAATATGCGTAATATACCCGATGCTGAAGCACCTTTTGCAGAATTCTTAAAAGGCGGAGGCGATCATTTGTACAAAAATGAAAATGGACAATTTATTGATGTAACCAAGGAAGCCGGAATTTATGGTAGCATTATTAGCTTCGGGTTAGGAGTTACAGTGGGAGATATTAATTTAGATGGTTACCCTGATGTATATGTATCCAATGATTTTTTTGAGAAAGATTATTTGTACATCAATCAACGCAATGGAACTTTTAAAGATGAAATAGCGGCCCGAACTCAGCATATTAGTTTCTCTTCTATGGGAGCCGATTTACAAGATATTAATAACGACGGCAAGCCAGATATTTTTACAACGGATATGTTGCCAGGCAATGATTATAGATTAAAGACAAATACTTCTTTTGAGAGTTATGATGTTTTCATGCTCAAAAAAAATCAAGATTTTTTTAATCAATACACACAAAATTCTTTGCAAGTAAACAATGGCGAGGGAAAATTTTTAGAGACTGCATTTTACAGTGGTGTTGCCGCTAGTGATTGGAGTTGGGGTGCACTTATGTTTGATGCAGACAATGATGGATTAGCAGATATACTAGTTTGCAATGGTATTTATAGAGATGTAACAGATCAGGATTTTATTGATTTTTTTGCCAATGATGTGGTGAATCAAATGGTTTTGAAAGGAAAAAGAGAACAAGTCAATAATGTAATTGATAAAATGCCTTCGGTACCTATTCCTAATAGTATGTTTAAGAACCAAGGCAATCTTAGGTTTACCAATGAAAGTACCAGTTGGGGTTTAGATAAGCCTAGTTTTTCAAATGGTGCAGCTTACGCAGATTTAGATAATGATGGCGACCTAGATTTAATAGTAAACAATGTTAACCAATTAGCAACTGTATATAAGAATAAAAGTAGAGACCAAAATAAAGATGGCTTTATATCGGTAGAATTAAAATACCAGGGCGGAAACCCATTTGCAATTGGAAGTACTATAAAACTTTTTCAAAACAATCAAATTATTACTAGAGAACTCATACCGAGTAAGGGCTTCCAGAGTTCAGTAGAATATAAGCAAACGATAGGGGTAGGAAAATCAACGCCAGACTCTATGCAAATTATATGGCCTAATAGAGCCATTACAACTATACAAAAACCAGCAATTAATCAGTTACATAAAATTGTATATGATATTTCTACTGCAAAGCCTTTTGTGCCCAATGCAGAAAAAACCGCAACGGCATTATTCCAGGAAATAGCATTACCATTAAACAAGCACACCGAAGACGATCAGGTAGATTTCTATATTGAAAGAAATATTCCATTTATGCTCAGTAAGTTGGGACCCAAAGGAGCAACTACAGATGTTAATAAAGATGGATTAGAAGACCTATTTATTGGAGGCGCCAATGGACAGGCCAGTCAACTTTATATTCAAGGAAGCAATGGATTTAAGTTGCAGCAGATACCTGATTTTGAGAAATATAAATTTACCGATGTTACTGCAGCATTTTTCTTTGACGCAGACCAAGATGGTGATCAAGATTTATTTGTAGGAGGAGGAGGTAATACAGCGCCTGCAGCGTCAGATATTTATCAGAATCAATTGTATTTGAACGATGGGAAAGGTGGGTTTACATTAAAGTCGGGCAGTTTCTTAATCAGTCATACCAATTGTGGAATTGCCATTCCATTAGACTATGATAAAGATGGGAAATTGGATATTTTTATTGGTAGTAGGAGTGAGCCACAACAATACGGCATTGCACCTAAAAGCTTTTTGTATCACAACGAAGGGAATGGAATTTTTAAGGAAGTGAGTGCTACTGTTGCTCCGTTTTTAATGAATTTGGGAATGATTACAGGTGCAGTATATGCCAATGTGATGGGTTCCACAGAACCTGAGTTAGTTATTACTGGTGAGTGGATGTATCCACATATTTATAGTTTTAACGGCAAGCAATTCATTGAACAAAAAACAGGATTAGAAAATCAGTTGGGATGGTGGCAAACTGTAGTGGCTTCCGATATAGACAATGACGGAGATGTAGACTTAGTATTGGGTAATTTGGGGGAGAATTTTTATTTACGTCCAAGTAAAGATGCACCCGTGAAAGTGTTCTTAAAAGACTTTGATAAAAATGGAACCGTTGAAAAAATATTCAGTCATACCCTCAACGGAAAAGATATGCCAGTCTTTTTGAAAAAAGATATCACAGAACAACTTCCATCACTGAAAAAAGAAAATTTAAAGCACCAAGAATTTGCACGTAAAACAATTCAAGAATTGTTTCCAAATAATTTGTCGGACGCAAATGTATTAACTGTAAATACAGCTGCTTCAATTATTGCAGTCAATAACGGCAATAAAGGATTTACAGTACAACCACTGCCTTATCAACTTCAGTTGTCTAGTATACAGGCATTGGTAGTTGATGATATTAATGCGGATGGGTTTAATGATATTTTGGCAGCTGGTAACTTTTTTGATTTATTGCCACAGTTCTGTAGCATTGATGCATCTTATGGAAATGTTTTATTAGGTAACAGCAAAGGAGGTTTTGTTGTTGCTACCCCTCAACAATCAGGAATTAGTATTAATGGACAAATAAAACAGGTATTGTCATTGAAAGTAAAAAACCAACCAGGTTATTTGTTTCTACAGAACAACCAGTATCCAGTGTATTATCGCAAAACAAGTGTTGGAAAAAAATAGTGAACATGAGGAAATTTGCTTTGATATTATTGATGGTTGGGTTTACATGTTTCGGTTTTATAGCATGTAAGAATCAAAATGACGAAAGTGTTTTTACACCAATTACATCTACTAAAACAGGATTGGATTTTGCAAATACGCTAACGCCAACACCAGCATTCAATCTGTTCTCTTATATGTATTATTATAATGGGGCAGGAGTAGGTGCTGGAGATTTTAACAATGATGGAAAGATTGATTTATTTTTTGCGGCCAATCAGCAGGCCAATCGCTTATACTTGAACAAGGGGCAATTGCAGTTTGAAGATATAACAACTGCAGCGGGGGTGCCAAATGATGCGGCATGGAGTACAGGTGTTTCGGTGGTAGATATTAATAATGACAAACTTTTAGATATCTATATATGCAGAGTAGGCAATTACAAGGTATTGAAAGGGAAAAATCAATTATTGGTTTGTACCGGAATTGATGAAAAAGGAATACCCCATTACCAAGATCAAGCAACACAATATGGATTGGATTTTTCAGGATTTAGTACACAGGCTGCATTTTTAGATTATGATGGAGACGGAGACCTAGATTTATTTTTACTGAATCACTCGGTTAATCATGATGGAAATTACGCGCCAAGAAAAAACTTTGAAAACACATTTGATTCTTTGGCAGGACAAAAATTTTATAGAAACGATACCCAAATAAATACAAAAGGAATAGCCACTGGAAGGTTTACTGATATAACAAGAACAGTAGGCATCAATGGATCTAAAATTGGTTATGGCTTAGGGGTTGCTGTAGCAGATATTAATTTAGATGGATGGCCTGATATATATGTAGGGAATGATTTTCATGAGAACGATTATTTATACATCAATAATCAAAAAGGACAGTTTGAAGAAATGGGAAGAAAGCAATTGATGCATACTAGTCAATTCACTATGGGTGTAGACATTGCGGATGCTAATAATGATGGACTTCCTGAAATTGTTTCGATGGATATGCTACCTTATGAGTCGTATATGCTCAGAAGGTCGTTGTCGGAAGATGATTACAATATTTTTCAAAATAAATTGGCATTTGGTTATACCTATCAGTACGCTAGAAATAATTTACAATACAATCGCGGTAAAGGACAGTTTAGTGAAGTAGGACAGTACGCCGGTATTCATGCAACTGATTGGAGCTGGGCATCATTATGGATGGATTTTAATAATGATGGGAATAAAGACTTATTTGTATCAAATGGAATTCCCAAGCGAATGAATGATATTGATTATATCAATTTTGTTTCTGGAGAAGCATTGCAAGAAAAATTAAAGAATAATAGTTTAGAAAGTAAAGACCTGACTTTAATTAATCAGTTTCCTGAAATAAAAATTCCCAATCAATTTTTCATGAATAAAGGGTCATTGAATTTTAATAATATCAGTAGTGATATTTACAAAAACCCGAATAGTTTTTCTAATGGAGCAGTTTATGCAGATTTAGACAATGATGGCGATTTGGATATTGTAGTCAACAATATCAATGACCCTGTACTAGTATATCAAAACAATACCAATAAAGATACCACTGCTAATAATTATGCAAAAATTGAATTGGAGGGTTCAACGCAAAATCGTTTTGCAGTAGGAGCAAAACTATTGGTATATGCAAAAGGCCAAGTATATTCAAACGAACAGTTTCCGGTTCACGGTTTTTTATCTAGTATGCAAACCTCATTAATGGTAGGTCTTCAAGCAATTAAACCTGATTCAGTTTTACTGATTTGGCCCGATCAAAGTTTTCAACGGGTTCAATTACAAGCTGGGAAAACACAGAAAATAATTTATCAAGCTGGTTTACCTAAATATAATTTTGAATTAAATACGCACTATCAACAAAAGGAAGCTCCTTCTTATTTTGAAGATATAACAGCAGCTACACAGCTAAATTACCAGCATCAAGAAAATCCCTTTAATGAATTTGATCGTGAACCATTGATACCATCTATGACTTCAGCAGAGGGACCCGCTTTAGCTATTGCCGATATAAATGGAGATGGGCTAGAAGATATTTTTGTGGGTGCAGCCAAAACATTTCACAATGCAGTATATCTACAACAATCAAATGGACAATTTAAACCAATGCTACAGCCAGCATTGCTGCAAGATTCTATGTGGGAAAATACGGATGCCATTTGGGCTGATGTAAATAAAGATGGGTCAAAAGATTTAATTATAGCAAGTGGCGGTAACGAATATTATGGGGAAGATGCGCATTTATTACCTCTCTTATATTTAAATGACGGTAAAGGAAATTTAACTAGAAAATTAGATGCATTCACAGGCATTTATACTACACAAAGCAAAATAGTAGTAGATGATATAAATGGAGATGGACATATTGATTTATTTATAGCAGGAAGAGTAGAGCCTTGGAAATATGGGGTTGCACCTAGGAGTTATTTGTTACAGAATGATGGAACTGGAAAGTTTAGAGATGTAACCAGTAGTTATTCATCAGCTTTACTAAATCCTGGTATGGTTTCAGATGCCCAATTTGTAGACTTAAATAAAGATGGAAATAAAGATTTGTTGTTGAGTAGTGCATGGGGAACCATTGATGCCTTTATTAAAAAAGGAAATAAGTACGAGAAACAAACCCTATTGAATCAAACCGGATGGTGGCAATCACTTACTGTAACAGATATTAATGAAGATGGAAATCTAGATATTATAGCTGGAAATTTTGGTTTAAACAGTCGACTAAAAGCGAGTAAGCAAGAACCAGTAACAATGTATGTTAATGATTTTGATAATAACGGAAGAGCAGAACAAGTAATCACTTATTATTTGAATGGGAAAGAAATGCCCTTTGCTAGTAAAATTCAATTAGAAAAATCATTGCCAGTACTAAAGAAGAAATTCCTATATGCAGAAGATTTTGCGAAAGCTTCTTTAGATCAATTATTTGACAAAGAAAAATTGAATCAATCGCTACAGTTGAAAGCAACTCAATTTTCGAATACCATTTTGATTAATAAGGGCCAAGGAAAATATGAGCCAATTGCAATGCCCACTAATGCACAGTTAAGCAACTATAGGGCAGTGATCCCTTTTAAAAGCCCAGCGCAAAGCCAGTCTAATGCACAAACACAAAATCAATCTTCAAAAATAAATTGTTATTTGCTCTTAGGAAATTTTGGATACAACAATATTGAGATTGGCAGGCAAGATGCAGATTTTGGAACCATGTTGGAATGGAATCAAAACGGAAGCCCAAAAGCTTCTGCAATGAAAATGCCGATAACAGGTGAAGTAAGAAAAGCAGCACCAATTAGAATAGGAAAAGCCCAATGTTGGATTCTAGCAAAAAATAATGGCGCATTGCAAGTGCTTAAGCTCCAGTAAATTATTCATAAACGGGATAGTTAATGGTTGTTCTCCATTTTGTGCTGTCTCTTATGGTTCTTCTATTCGTAATTAATCTTTCAAATGAAATGGCCGGACTTGTTTTTCGATGGTCTTGAACATAATTTTTTACGGCTTCATTGCACTTTTGAATGACTGTTTTATCTCCAGTTACTTCACAAACCACAATATTACCCAGCATCATATTCTTGAGCATGAATTTTCCATTAGATGGAATATCTCTTTCAGTAGCCACAGCAACCATTAATGTGTAATTAGTGGAATCTTCTTTAAAAACATTCATGATGGGAAAGTTCACAATCTTTACTTCAACACCATCTATAAACTCGTTCACTTCATCAATTAAGGCATAAATTTCATCGGTAGTAGGTTCGTGGTCATATGTTTGTTTAGTAGATACATATGAAGAATTAGGTACTTTTTGCATTCCAATAGGGTACCCGTAAACTTTTAATACATCAGAAAAATAATCCTGTATTTGGTAAAGCAATCTTTTGCTATCATCTTCTGCAGCATTTAATGAAAGAAATTGTTTAAAGCGTAAAATAGGGTTGTAGGATAGCTTCATTACTGTATTTAAAGTAAAATCTGTACGGGCATTTTTGCCAGCTATGAAAGAAAAGTCGAGGCTTATATCCATATCCTTATTAATCATAGTAGCTTTAAAGCCATTCATTAACACTTTATGTATGGTTATTGGGGCTTCGTAATAGAGATAGGTGGAATCATTCTTTTTAGTTCCAGGGAACCATTTTGACCATTCTTGCGGGTTGGTCATTACCCTAGTTATTGCATCTACGGGCATAGTTACCGAAACAGTTTCCGTAGTAGCTTTTTCATTGGGTAATAGATAAGATATAATTGTAAAAAACAAAACTGGAACCAGTATATACAATCCTTTTTTCATTGGGCTAATTGAATAATTATCAAAGGTGATGGTACAAAAATAAATTATTTCAAATGTAAAAAATTAAAGTATTTTTAGGTTGTTGAAAAGGATTCTTACCATATTATCCCTTTGTTTGCTGCTATTTAGTTGGGGCGGTTACAACCTTTTATTGAACTATCTAGAAACTAAGTCAGACCAAGACTTTCAATCTAGCCTATACCAGGATCAATATGACGAAGCCAATTTAATTCATATTAAAATAGCTGCAAGCACCCCTTATGGTACCAATTCGGAACTGTATGAAAGCACAACAGGGGATGTAGACATAAACGGTATTACTTACCATTTTGTAAAGCGTCGATTTTTTAAAGATTCTTTAGAATTGTTGTGTGTACCTAATATTGATAAAATTAGCATCCGAAACGCTAGAGACCAATTCTTAAACTTAGCAGCTAATTTTAACAGCAATACCAATAACGAGCAATCAACCAATCAGCACGCAATAGTTAAGTTCTCTTTGTCAGACTTTACAGGTGACCATTGCTTTACCTGGCAGTTTCGTAATGGAGACATTCCTAAAGCCTTTCAATTGACTAACCCAATGCTTGCTTTAGCTGATTATACCTCATTCTTAGAGCGTCCGCCACAAGCCTAATGCTGGCATATTAAGCATTCATTTTATTTACTTTTTAATTTCTAATTATGTTAAAGCGCTTGGCGGTGCTTGGCTTATTTATTATAGCCTTGATATCTTGCAACAACAATACTGAGTATAAAACTTTTTTACACGATCCTATCTTATTTAGCAAAACCGTACATGAATTAAATACGGTGGTAATGGGAAATAATTTCCCACCCATGGTTGCATCGCGAAATTATGCCTATGCAGCAATTGCAGCATATGAAGTCATGGCGGCAAGTAATGCAAAACAATACCAATCTTTGGGGGGCCAATTAAATGGGTTACCTGAACTAAAACTACCTGCTTCTACAGAAGATACCGATTGGAAATTGGCAGCATTATTGGCGTATACGAAAGTGGGTGAATCAGTTACTTTTCCAGAAGGGAGTATGCAAGTTTATACGGACAGTATTATCGAATTAGCAAGAAAGAAAGGCCTTCCAGCTAAGGTAGAGAAAGCTTCAAAAGAATTGGCAGATAGTGTAAGTGCTGCTATTATTAGATGGAGTAAAAAAGACAATTATTTAGAAACTAGAGGAGCAGAAAAATATACGGTTACCAATGAACCAGGAAGATGGGTTCCAACCCCACCCATGTATGCATCAGCTGCAGAACCACATTGGATGGAAATTAGAACCATGGT
>NCGN01000020.1 GCA_002281575.1 Sphingobacteriia bacterium 28-36-52 | reverse complement strand
GGTAACTTCAACATAAATGATTGCTTGTTTTTTCTATTAACACAAAAGTATAACAATAGGTTCTATAATTTTGGGACCTTTGATACACAACGGTTGTTTTTCCTCAATTCGTAAGAAAACATATAAATTAATCGTAATGAATAAAATTGAACATATAGGAATTGCGGTAAAAGACCTTGCCACCAGCATACCCCTTTTCGAAAAATTATTGAATAGCACTTGTTATAAAACCGAGGAAGTGGCTTCTGAAAAAGTAATGACGGCTTTCTTTAAAACAGGGGAATCTAAAATAGAATTGGTTGCTTCTACCGACCCAGAAGGGGTAATTGCTAAATACATTGACAAAAAAGGGGAAGGCATGCACCATATTGCTTTTGATGTAACCGATATTCAGGCCGAAATGAGCCGTTTGGTATCGGAAGGTTTTACCCTTTTAAACGAGACCCCTAAAAAAGGAGCCGACAATAAATTGGTTTGTTTTTTACATCCAAAGGGAACCAACGGAGTGCTGATTGAACTTTGCCAAGAGATTAATTAATTACAACTAAAATAAGCGATTACTAATACCCCCAAAAAGATCCCTAAAAATAAACTGAGTTTTTTCTTAACCTGAAAATTGAATTGTTCTTTTTCGTTTTGCATCAAAGTCCTAATTTTTCAATGGCAACCTGAGCGGCAATTTGACTGGCGTCTTTTTTGTTACCCGCTTTACCTTGTGCAAATACTTCTCCATCTAATACCGCATTCATGGTAAATACCCGGCGATTGCCTTCTAATTTTTCTTCGGCCATATCAAAGGTGATGGTCTTTCCATTTTTATTGGCCCAGCCAATTAATTTGTTCTTCAAATTAATATCAATCAACTCTAAGTCTTCCATAAACAAATGTGGTATCACTATTTGTTTCAAAATCCAGTTTTGCGTTTTGGCATATCCCTTATCTAAATAAACCGCTCCTATTAAGGCTTCTAGCGTATTGCCAAAAATTTGACTGGCTTTTAATGCGTTGTCGAACTTGTTGTAGAAAGTTAATTTTCGCAATCCCATTTTCAAGGCAATATCATTCAGCTGCTGTCTATTCACCATCTTAGATCGCATCTCTGTTAAAAATCCTTCGCCTTTATAGGGGTATAATTTAAATAAGTAGTCTGCTACTACTGTGCTCAAGACTGCATATACCCAACATATTGCTCAACTGAACTTCAAAATCAGTTGCCGCTTTTGGCTTAAATAACTTTATTAAAAATTGCACTTTATTATGCTACGTATTTTTTCACGATAACGCATGCGTTGTGTCCGCCAAAACCAAATGTGTTACTCAATGCAGCACGCACGGTTCTTTGTTGCGCTTTATTGAACGTGAAATTTAATTTTGGATCCAGTTCAGGATCGTCTGTAAAGTGATTGATAGTAGGGGGGATAATATCGTAGATCACACTCTGGATGCATGCGATGGCTTCTATAACACCCGCTGCTCCTAAGCAATGGCCTGTCATAGATTTGGTGGCACTGATGTTTAAATTATAGGCATGGCTACCAAACACTTCTGTAATGGCTTTGGCTTCTGCTCCATCTCCTAATGGGGTGGAAGTTCCATGTGTATTAATATAATCTATTTCATCAGGCTGCATACCTGCATCTTTAAGGGCTGCAATCATTACATTTCTTGCGCCCAATCCGTCTGGATGTGGTGCAGTTAGGTGATAAGCATCGGCAGTTGCACCGCCACCTGCAATTTCACAGTAAATTTTAGCGCCTCTTTTGATGGCATGTTCATATTCTTCTAATACCAAACAACCTGCGGCTTCTCCCATTACAAATCCATCTCTGTCTTTGTCGTATGGTCGGCTTGCAGTTGCAGGATCATCGTTTCTTTCGCTCATGGCTTTCATGGCATTGAAACCTCCTACGCCTGCTTCACTAATAACGGCTTCTGATCCACCACTAATAATGATATCGGCCTTGCCCAGTCTAATGGTATCAACTGCTGCAATAATGCCATTGGTGCTAGATGCACAGGCACTTACTACTGCAAAATTTGGACCGCGGAATCCATGACGCATCGAAATTTGTCCGGCCGCAATATCCAAAATCATTTTAGGAATAAAGAAGGGATTGAATCTTGGTGTACCGTCTCCAGTTGCAAAATTCTGTACCTCTTCCTGAAAAGTTCTTAATCCACCAATTCCGCTTGCAAATATGACTCCCACTCTATCTGCATCTATATTTTCTTTGTTAATTTGGGCATCTGCAACGGCCATATCACTTGCATATAGTGCTAGTTGAGCAAAGCGGTCTAGCTTTCTGGCTTCTTTCTTTTCCATAAAACTGGTAGGATCAAAGCCTTTTACTTCACAGGCAAAACGGGTTTTAAATTTACTTGCATCAAATAAAGTGATAGGAGCTGCTCCAGGTACACCATTGAGTAATCCTTGCCAATAATCTTCAAGATTATTACCAATTGGAGTGATGGTACCAATGCCAGTAACAACTACGCGCTTTAATTGCATACAACAAACCTGTTTATGTTATAATCCGCCTTCTGTGGTAAAACCTCAAAAGACGGATTAAAATTATTCCTTACTAAATAGATATTCTTACTTAGCGTGCTCTTCTAAATAAGCAACTGCCTGACCAACAGTGGTAATGGTTTCAGCCTGCTCATCAGGGATAGAGATGTTAAATTCTTTTTCGAATTCCATGCTTCGTCTACGCCCAACTTGTCTACGATGATTTTCTTTACTCTTGTTGCGATGTCTGACATTGTTAAAGTTTTTGTTTACTGCGGCAAAAATATACATTTTATGGTTATATTAGTAATATGGCTTTAAAAATGATTCAACATGGTTCTGGGGAATACGAACAAATGGTAGCATTAAGGCACCAATTGTTGCGTAAACCTCTGGGCCTACATTTTACTGCTGAAGAGTTGGCCAACGAAAAGAATAATATTCTACTGGCTTACACCGATGAGGGAATTATGGAAGCCTGCAGTATGCTGGTGAAAATAGATCCCCAAATAGTTCGACTAAGGCAATTGGCTGTTTTGTCTGGACTACAAGGAAAGGGTATTGGTAGGGCAATGGTTCAGTTTGCAGAAAATTTAGCCAGAGACAATCGTTACCAAAAAATTATCATGCACGCTCGCCAAGATTCCATCCATTTTTTTGAAAAACTGGGCTATGAAGTAGAGAGTGAACCCTTCATTGAATTAACCATTCCGCACGTAGTAATGGGTAAGGAATTGTAAAATAATTTTTGGGGCGGATTATAGCCGCCGATTATTGGGGCTAATCCTTTATTTTGAAGCAATCCCTTTTTTTAGCGTTGCTCTTAACTCGTGACGAAATGCTTCGCCCATTTCATCTTTAGGCACCATAAAAAAAGACTTAGAACTGAAATACAAATGAAAAAAATGAGGGCTCTCAAAATAATGGCTAAACTGATTCCAGTCCCAATGAATATACCCTTTCTGGTTTTCTAGTGTAACGCCGTTGTCTTTAAAAGCAATCGTAAACTGGTCTTGAAAAGTATCAATTGCTTTTTTATAAATAGAATTTGGCAGAATGTACCAAAAACTCGCCATCATCATTACCCAAATAAAAGAGCCCAATAAAAATGGTTCGGGCCTAATTTTTTTGCTGTAAAATAATACAGCTGCTACTATGGCAAATACATTTACCAGTATTACCAATACTTTTACTTCGGGCCTTTGCACAAAATGATATCTTAACCCTTGAATTACTTTCTTTTTGTCGTAGCTAAAAGCGTGTTGCATGATATAAAATTAGCTATTTTTAAAGACTAACATACTATCTATGCAATTGAGCAAGCCCAAACTCAGCTTCATGCAAATCATCAACATGAACGTGGGTTTCTTTGGAATTCAATACAGCTTTGGGTTACAACAAAGTGCGGTGAATCCCATTTACGATTTTCTTGGTGCCAAACCCGATAATTTAGCTGGACCAATGACAGGGTTACTCATTCAACCCATTATTGGGGTATTGAGCGACCGCACTTGGCATCCTCGCTTCGGGAGAAGAAAACCGTATTTTTTTATTGGTGCATTGTTTTGTAGTCTTTGTTTATTCTTGTATCCCTTTAGTACTTCTCTCTGGATGGCTGCTGGATTATTGTGGGTACTAGATGCGGCCAACAATACTGCCATGGAACCTTATCGTGCTTTCATTGCCGATAAATTACCTGCGCCGCAATTGGCAACTGGTTTTTTAACCCAAAGTTTTTTTACTGGATTAGGGATTACGCTTGCAAATATCTCCTTGTTCTTTTTTCAAAAATACATTCCAGGTCAGCATGGAGCCATTCCTTATTGGGTTTTTGGCTCTTTCTTTTTAGGATCTATCTGCTCAATTAGTTCGGTTATGTGGAGCATTACTAAAACACCTGAGATACCTCCTACACCTGAGGAATTGGCTGTTTTACGGGCACAGAAAAAAGGAATTTTGCAACCCTTTATAGAAATTGGAGAAGCCATTGTGCATATGCCTGCTGTGATGTGGAAGCTTGCATTGGTCTATTTATTTCAGTGGTATGCATTGTTTTGTTATTGGCAGAACGCTTCTAAAAGCATTGCACAATCTGTTTGGAAAACAAGTCCTTCGGAAAATAAAACTTTGTATGAAGAAGCAGTAGGCTGGGCTGGTTTGGTAAATGGTTGGTACAATGTGGTTACTTTTTTATCTGCTTTTGGATTGGTTTGGATGGCCAAAAAATTCTCTCCCAAAAAAGTACATATTGTTTGTTTGCTTATGGCAGGTATAGCGTTGTTGGCATTTCCTCAAATTGAAAATAAGTACTTGCTCTTTGTTCCTATGGCAGGATTTGGAATTGCTTGGGCAAGCATGATGGGCATTCCTTATTTGATGGTAGTGAATGATATTCCAAAAGAAAAATATGGAGTGTACATGGGCATCATTAATATGATGATTGTAATACCAATGATATTACAAACCACCACTTTTGGTTGGGTATTAAATAATTTTTTAGGGAATGATTCGGGTAAAGCGATTTCATTTGCTGGAGTTTTATTGCTATTGGCTTGTGCCGCAACGCTATTAATTAAAGACGTAAAACCAGAAGAGGAAATACAGGCGGTATCCGTTGGAGGGCACTAAAATTTAACCAAATGGTATTCAACTGAATACATTTACCCATTTATAAAAACGAAATTTACATTAATGAAAATTCTCTGCATAGGTGAAGCACTAATTGATATGATCTGCACAAATAAAGGCATGTCATTGGCTGAAGGATCCGATTTCTTAAAAAAAACGGGGGGGGCTCCTACCAATGTAGCTGCTGCCATTGCTGCATTAGGAGGAGAAGTTGAATTAGCGGCCAAAGTGGGCAAAGATCCTTTTGGCAAACAACTCATTCAAACCATGGAATCCTTTGGTGTAGGTACGCGTGCGATGTTAGAAGACCCGCATCATTTTACCACATTTGCTTTTGTTTCATTAATGCACGATGGTGAAAGAGATTTTGTTTTTAATCGGGGGGCCGATGGGCAATTATCTATTGACGATGTAGACGCCATCAATTTAAATAATGTAGGAATTATTCATTTTGGATCGGCCACGGGTTTTTTACCTGGACCATTACAAGCTGCTTATTTACACTTGTTGCAAAAAGCGCTGCACCATAAAATTTATATCAGTTTTGATCCCAACTATAGACATCTATTATTCCCTAACAATACAGACTCTTTTGTTAGCCAGAGTTGGCATTTCTTACGCAATTGTAATTTCTTTAAAGTGAGTGATGAAGAAGCTATGCTATTAACCAATACAACTTCATTAGAAGACGCAACAGCTGTTTTACTAAAAGAAACATCAGGGGTATTTACAATAACACTAGGGAAAGATGGCACTTTATTAGGATTGCATGGAAAGCAATACATTATTGAATCAATCCCAGTAAAACCGGTAGACACTACTGGTGCAGGAGATGCTTTTGTGGGAGCTGTCTTATATCAACTAAGTCATTTAGATGACACAGCTATTCAAGCTCTTTCATTGGATGAATGGAATAAAATAATTTCAAACGCTAATAAAGCTGGTGCAAGAACTTGTGAATACATGGGTGCTATGGAAGCTTTCAAATATTTAAACAATCAAATTTTTCAGTAAATCATTTATAAGTGTATCAATATTTGCTTCATCAAAAGATTAAAAAAATTTGCAACGAACAATTATTAGACATTGCTGGGGTAGACCATCCATTCTATATAAGATTCATTGCCAATGCCAATACTTTACAAGATTTATTCAACTCTATTTATGGTAATCAAAAAAATGCAATCCAGCATTTTGATGCACTCTTGGTTTTAATAATTGAATCGTACAAACAGCGTAAACCGGTATTTAGAAAAAAGGATCAAGTAAAAGAGCAACAAGCTGCTTGGTTTACCAGTAATCAAATTACGGGCATGAGCTTGTATGTAGATCGATTTGCAGGCAGCTTAAAAAATATGCCCAATCAGCTTCCATATTTGCAAGAATTAGGGGTGAATTTTTTACACTTGATGCCTTTGTTCGAAAGCCCTGAAGGAGAGAGCGATGGTGGTTATGCAGTATCCGATTTTAGAAAAATTGATGCCCGTTTTGGCACCCTCAACGAATTTAAAATATTGCAAGAAAAAATGCAAGCCGCTGGGATGTACCTGATGATTGATATTGTATTGAATCATACTTCTCATCATCATGAATGGGCCCTTAAAGCCAAAGCAGGGGATAAAAAATTTCAAGACTATTACTATATGTACGATAGTCGTGAAATACCTGATCAATTTGATGCAACCATGCCAGAAATTTTTCCAGAATCATCGCCCGGTAGTTTTACTTATGTGCCTGAATGCAACAAATGGGCAATGACGGTTTTCCATAATTACCAATGGGATTTGAATTATACCAACCCTGCTGTTTTTAATGCCATGCTCTCCAATATTTTTTTCTATGCCAATTTGGGGGTTGATATTCTGCGCATTGATGCACCCGCTTTTATTTGGAAACAATTGGGCACTACTTGTCAAAACTTACCAGAAGCACATACTTTATTGCGTTTAATAAAACAGTGTGTTCATATAGCCACACCTGGTATGGCCATTCTTGGTGAAGCAATTGTTGCGCCTAAAGAAATCATGAAATATTTTGGCACTGAGTCATTCACTGCAAAAGAATGTGATGTAGCCTATAATGCCACTCAAATGGCTTTACAATGGGATGCTTTAGCCACTGGAGATACTCGAGTAATGTTGGCCGCGCAGCACGAACTATTACAAAAACCTTATGGTACTACTTGGATTACCTATACCCGTTGTCATGATGATATTGGTTTAGGTTACGACGATTCCATGATTGCTGCAGCTGGATTTAACGCTTATGAACATCGAAAATTTTTAAAAGAGTATTATTCGGGCTCTTTCCAAAATTCACCTGCAAAAGGTGCGTTGTTTTCGGTAAATCCTAAAACACAAGATGCTCGTATTAGTGGAAGCTTGGCTTCACTCTGTGGATTAGAGAAAGCGCTTTCAGGAGATTCTACCGAAATAGATGCTGCTATAGCAAAAATTATTTTGATGCAAGCACTGTCGATGTTTTTAGGGGGAATTCCGATGTTGTTTTATGGAGACGAAGTGGGCTATACCAATGACTATAGTTATTTAGGAGATCCTGGTAAAAGTTATGACAACCGTTGGATGCATCGCCCCAATATTAACTGGGAAAAGAATGCATTAGCCAAACAAAAAGGAAGTATTGAAGAACGCATTTTTAGCGCCACACAACAATTAATTCAATTAAGAAAATCATTGGATGTTTTTTCCGATAGTAAAAATTTAACCTGGTTAAGTCCGCACAATATTCATGTTGCTGGGTTCATCAGAGCTAACAAAGAGAAAAAAATTTATTGCTTGTTTAATTTCAATAATAAAGCGGCTTACGTTACTTGGTTCTTATTTAAGGAACATGGTGTAGTACCTACCCAATTAGTAGATCATTGGACTGGTAAAAAACATAAAGTAGGGTCCGATCACGAATACCTCGTAATGGAACCCTACCAGTTTTGTTTATTTGAAATTAACTAGATCAATTATAGAGTAAATGAAATAGTACTAGAGAAGTTACGTCCATCAGAAGGCCAAATACCAGGACCAGGATAAAACAGAGGGCGTTTGGTAAAGTAGGACTGATTGGTAATATTGTTTCCATTAAATTTCAGTGAAATAAAACGATTCATTTGAAAGCTTGCACCCATATCCACAATGCCATAGGATGGCACTATTCCAACTGCACCAGAATTAGACGGCGAAACAATTGTATTGAGTGCATCTGCAAATGTGGCTGAAACATAACTGTATTGAAAAGAAATACTCAACTTGCCACTTTGAATTGATACCCCATTCCTACTTGTCATATCTGGAGCAGATTCAACCTTATTATTATGTACAGATTGATTAGTGTTTCCAAACTTAACAAAGGCATTTTTATACCTGGCATCCATCAAAGATGTTGAAGTAAACACCGACAAGACGGTTGATTGATTAATTGGCAAATCAGCTTGAACAAATAGTTCAAGCCCTTTACTTATAGAATTACCAATATTGGTTCTATAGGTCATTAAATTATTCATTGCATCTGTTATAGCCAATGTGCCAAAACGATTGTTCATCTTTAAAACAAATGCAGTAATATCCCATTTAAACAATTTCCAATTCCCCTTTATACCAAATTCAGCATTATATCCATAGGCGTCTTGAATTGCAGGATCAACTGTTTCATAAACAGATCCAGGAATTAAATCTTTAAATATCATTGGTCTGTAAGATTGAGCAATTCCGCCATACACGATTATTGGTTTACCAATTTTATATTGAAAACCTGCAGTAAACAAAGGAAATTGTCTAGACATCGTGACTGGTATTTGGTTGCTTGGATAATACTGAATTGATCCAAACATATTTGTTTTGCCTTTTTCTAATCGAATACCTGTTGTAACAGATAACTGTTTGTTCAACTGCCATTGTTGTTCGGCGAACAATGCATAATTAATTGTTTTAAAATGCAAGTCTCTCCCCCATAAAGGGTCCACCAAACTAAGGTCAAAGTTTTCACCAGTTGTTCCTTTCCCCAATTGTGTTCTATGCAAATCGTTATTGATGTATTGAATACCAGCTGCAATTGAATGGAGTTGATTGTATAATCGAAATTGATGAAATAATCTTAATTCGGTGGTGTAACTATTAAATTGATCTATATCCACTTGCCTATTATTATACTGACCAGTTGAATGGTTGATAGTATCATTAATTTGCACGGGCTTATCAAACATTACACTGTTTCTTTTTCCCAGTACGGCAGAACTGGTTAATAGCAATTTTGTTTTTGCATTCACAATCCAATGAATCTTAACAAATGGCAGGTGAATATCTGGATTAAAATAATTCCTGTTTCTTGTTGCTTGTTGTGGATTTTCTCTAAACATTTGGTCATTTAATGCCCCAGGAATTTTATAGGTATAAGAAGACTTAGACCATTCAAACTCAACTGAAAATCTTGTATTAAATTGGTAACTAAGAGAAACCTTTTGGGCATTTGACATAGTATGTTCAATTTCTCTGAAACCATTTCGCATTTTAAAATAGGCGTATGCATAATACTTGAATTTCTTAATTGAACCCGAAATTGCATGGTATGAACTAACTAAACCATAAGAACCAACAGTTTGAATTGACTCAAATGCAAAAGGTTTTGAACTATCTGCTTTTTTACTAATATAATTAATCATCCCACCAAATTGAGCTCCATATTGAATTGAGCCAGTACCTTTTACTAATTCAATTTGTTCAATACTTTCTAAGGGCATACTATAATGACTAGCGGGATATCCATACAAATCTGAATTTGTCATGATACCATCCTTACGGTTATTGAATTCCCAACCTCTATGCGGATCTAATCCCCTAGACGCTATATTAACTTGATTTCCTGCACCATCCATGTCATAAACAAAAACGCCAGGTACTTTTGCAAATACCTGACGGCCAGTTTTAGACGAAAAATCTGCATTTAAAATTCCAAGATGAATCAAGTTTGTTTTTTTACCTGTATTAATGAATAATTCATTCATTTCGTTCAAGTCATAGTTTTTGTAAATGAAGCCATGTACTGTAACGGTATCCAATTTTTGTGCAATTATTGTATCTGCAAAAACGTTGGCTTTTGCAAAAAAAGCATTAGTTAGTAAAATAAAAAAAAAGAGGAAATAGGTTTTCATAAAAAAGTTTACTTTATGTCCAATTAATTTGCTCCATCATTTTGTGCACGTAGTATTGCAAAACCACCAACTTTAGCTCCTTGTATTAATCCAATTTCGCAATCTGATCTATAATGAATAGACCCATAGATTCTAGATTCAGATGCTTCTTTAGCCATTGACTTATATGTTTCAGCTTTTGATGGTATAATATGTCCTAAAATAGTTGCGGCTGCGCCACTAAAAGTAGAATGCCCAGATATGTATGCAGGAAAATTGGGAATCCCAGTATTTGTTTTAAGAGATGGGTCCATTTGGGTTGGTCTTGGGTTATAATAATAATATTTAGTGTCCCAACAAGTAATTGCAGCATCCATTTCTGCCATATTTAATAGGGCAAAATTTCTTGCCCATCTTACTTCACTAAATCGTTGTTTTACAAAATCGTCTGCTGCTATTGCATTCCAATGCCCTGGCGGGGTATACGTCCCTACTCCATCCGCCCAATCATGCACAATGGCAATTTCCTTTCTTGTTGCATTTTTCGTGTACCTTCTCACTTCTTCTAATTCTGTTAATAGTTTGGTTGATTTAGTTGATGGAGGTGGCCCAGGTCTAATTGCAATAGTGGTAAGAGAATCAAATAAAAATGGTTTAACTCTGCCAAAAAAGGGAAGCATTGGAGGTCTTTTAGGAATATCTAGACTTACCCAAGGGGTTTCGCCTGTTGCTGCTGTTTGTGATTCCAAATCTGCCCACTGTGCTGGAGTACCAATAGCCCTTGACATATTATCGCCCGCAGCTCTTGCAATCACTTTAGCAGCTACTTGCCTAGCTAATTGTATACCCGCTTCAATATCAGATCTTGTATTCATTCCTGCCATAATTCTGGAAAGCATATGTTCATCTGCTTTCTGCTGTATATATGCAATGTCTGCTGGAAATAACAATTTCAACATTTCAACACTTACTGCTGCTACTACAGCATCTTCACTAGGGTAAGATGGTAAATTTGTAGCTGGTACTAATGGCTTAATAGTAGCATCAACACTATATGGTGCTGCTCTATTGTACAAGCGTTTATAATAATAAGCCGCTACTAAAGCATCGTATTGTGCAACACTTACGTAAGCATAAGCCCTTGCTGCATAAGGTGGATTAGCAAAAGGAAAATTCGGATATCCGAATGGATTGGCCGCAGAAGGAGCTGGGTAAGTTCCATCAGGATTTGAAGCTGGTGGCAAATTTCTTTTTGCAACTAACTCTCGCATAATCTCATTCCACCTTAAAACACCACCAGCACTCCAATATTGAATACTAGCCCTTTGTTCTGCAGTTAGTGTTGCTTGAAATCCCTTTATCTCTGTTAGCTCTCTATTGTAAACTGCAATATTTGTTGCTGTTGGGGCTGACATTGGAAACTCATTTGCAGAAGCTAAAACAACTGGTTTCCAATCTCCTGCGTTAGCGTCTATATTGCTTGGATTAAGTGGCTCATACAATTTATTCTTTTCTTCAATGGTTTGTTGACAACCAACTAGCAGAGGAAAAATGTAAATACTTAATGTAATAATCTTATTTGTTTTCATCAGATTCATTTTGATTGTTTGAAGATTTTGAAAAATCTAAAATGTAAAACATACCTGCTGAAATGGATGTTGCTTGCCCCATATTGCGTCCCGCAATGGTATACATCGCATTTCCTACTGCTGATAATCCTTCTACTTTTCCGAAATTGTATTTGAATCCAAAACCTACTCTGGAAGCATTCATCTGATTACTCAAAAAAGGCATATTGTTTCTAGTCATATCAAAGCCTCCATTGGTTTGCATGATGTCTACAATTGCTTCTGCATATCCTTTTCCGCTTCTATATCCTGTTCTAAAATTGAAATTGTTCATAGTGGGCATTTCAACTTGATTGGTATAGTGCATGCGTGTGGTATAATAAGCAGTTCGGTCAATCGTAACATTGCTTCGAGAAAAAAATGCTGCTGATGCTGTAGTAAAAAAATTACCTAATTGATAGTCGGCCATTAGACGCACCATAGCTGTATTTGAACCAAGTCCTATTGATAACGGTAGATAATCTTTTACATAATTGGTTAATGGAGTTGAGTAAGATCCCAATGCATAAAGGGCAAAATCAGCTTTTCCAATTGTGGTTTCAATAGGCATCCATTTCACCGTTAAGGTTAAATCTTGTATACCCTGTCTCTCAATTAAAGTGCCTGCAGATGCTTTGTTACTAATATAAGGAACTGAAAATAGAAGATTTAAATTATCGCTGACTCCGTAGTTCCCCATGATACCAATCATATTTGAACTTACAGTTCCTAAATTTAAATTGTCGCGTTTGAGTGTTCCTTCCCAATAATTTTTCCAAGAACTATTTCCATACATCAAACCAGTACAGAAATTATTTTTAGCCATCATGAGCGCATCCATATCGGTTTGCGCATAGCTATCAATGGTCATTGCTGCAAAAGCAAATGACATGGCTATCCCTTTTAGGGCAAGCCCAAATATATTTTTCATTTTTTATGCTTTAAAGTTTTAAACTAAATCCCAGATTAATTGAATAATCTGCAAATGCTGCGTCTCCTTTGTAATTCGTTCCTGTTAAGCTAGAACGAATTTGATCAGGATAGCTTTGTGTTCTATTGCGCATTATGGCAGTAGGCACTGTTAAGAATAGATTTAGTTTAGAAAACATATAAGTAATGCCTGGCTCTACAGTAAGTATTTCACCTGGTCTTCTAAATCCTTCATTTCCTCCAATTAAATCTTTTGCTGGAATGCATTCAAATCTTAATCCTCCAGAAAAAGTCCAGTTACGTACTTGGTAATTTAATCCTCCTCTGATTAAATATTGATCGGGTACACTCATTACATCCGTTGTATATAATACAGCAGTTGCATTTGGCGTTCCACCTCTTGCTGTAGACACCCCATTTTGTTCTCTAGGATTGATGAGGTAATAGAAATTTCCATAAGCACTTAAGCGCTTTCCAAAACGCTGATAGGCATTCAATTCTAAGGTAAATCCTGTTCCGCCATCTCCCAATTGAATAGATTGATCTACTGGACCTACCACTGTTCCTGTTGCCGTTGTAAATCGATCGGTAAATCGGTAATCCCCAGTTGGAAGCTTAACGCCAAAACCTACTTGTGCATTAAACTTGGGCATTTTGGTAGGATCTTTTAACCAGGTATACGCGGCTAATCTAATATCGCCAATTCCAAATGAAGAAGTGGTAAATCTACCTCGGTTGGCATGTTCATATAATGAAGAACGATCATTAGCTATAACAGGAATATAAATAGCTGCACTCCATTTTTTATTGATGGTTTTGGTTAATCCAATGTCCATACTTAATGTATGGTTAATTACCTCTGTTCCTAATGCAACTCGTTGTTTTTGTTCATCGGTTCCTACATAATGTTTGTAAGATTTAAAATATCGGGTATTGATATTTAGTGTATAACCCGATGTATCTGCATGCATTAAATGTCCGGTAATGCTGCAACTTGATCCGCCTGCGCCTCTTATGGCAACACAGCCTTGGGCCACTACTTGTGTGTTGTATACAACGCACAAGAGTGCCATTAAAAATATATTTTTCATAAATGATTTCTGTTAGGAAATAAATAAATGATGACTACTTTTTCATTTTAAGTTTGGTAGCAATATGCTTGCCTACTTTTTGACCTATATCGGTACTAATGATACAGGAATTGTGAAAATGTAAACCACCGTAAAATCTGGCCCAATTGTTTTCGTCAGCAGCGTGACGGAAAGATTTGAAACTTCTATTAGCAATACCAAATTCCAATTCTGTTGAATCTGTGTAAGCAAAATTATCTCCATATACACTGGTTAATGCTTCTGCTGCTGCAGAAGAAATAGTGGAGTGTCCACAAGTGTATTCTGGAAATGCAGGGGTTTGCAAATAGGGTCTCCAGTTAATATCAATGTATTGATTAATGACTGTTTCCGGACGTACTGTATTGTATTTGTATTTGACATACCAGCATTGAATAAATGCATCAAATAAAGCAATAGCCGTTTTAGTTGTTGCGTATATGGTTTCTGCGTAATCACTCTTTGCTTGCTTTGCCGCAATACCCACTACACTCATCCAATGTCCGGGAGGTGAAAACTTTTTACTGCCGAACATTACATGACCTGTAACATTCATCTTAAAAGGATTATCGTCCCAGAATTCTGCTATATGTTTCTGCTCAGGGGTTAAACTATCTATTGCATTTTTGATGGCAATTACTTCTTGATAATATTTACTGTTTTTGTCTTTAATATTAAATGTAGGCGGAGGAGTTGGTTCATAAATACTTGCACTATCTATCACCATGGTTCTAATTTCCATCCAATGTGGTTCTGCAGCTGATGCATACATGGGTGGGGTTGGAACCCATCTTCCTGGTTCATTGGTAACCGTATATTTT
>NCGN01000011.1 GCA_002281575.1 Sphingobacteriia bacterium 28-36-52 | reverse complement strand
TTCCATCCGCAATAACGTAAGATACGGTAGAAGTATAAGCTGCTCCGACGTTTGCACTGCTGTATGCAGTTGCAGAAGGAGTAATTGCTAAAGTTTCAGAACCAACTAAACCAGCAACAGTACCTAAAGTAATATTCCCAGCAGCAGTTGTTGCGTCATAGGTTTTCGAAGCAATGGATGTTCCAGAGATGGTAATAGCTTTTTTTGCAACAGTACTTAAATCGATATCAACATCCAGAGGAGTTGCAACCCCACCTCCACTTAAGTTTAAAATAATTCCAGAGTAATTGCCAGCATTTGCAGTGGCCTTCAATCTTACATCTACGGTAGCAGGTATATCTCCTGAAGGAATGTTTAAGGAAGCCCCCCAAGATCCTGCACCTATTCTTATTTCAAATGCAGAATTAGTTACAGTAACAACTACATCTGCAGTAGTAAGAGAAGTCCCATTTACTGAGAAAGAAGTTCCAAGAGATGCGGTACCATAAGTTTCGGATTGTGCTGCAAGTGTCGGAACAGCCGTAAACGACTGACCAACTACCGTAAAAGCAGTCAACAGAAAGAAAAAGGGCATCAAAATTTTGAGTAAAATTTTTGATTTCATGAGCCTAGTTTTTGTTTAAAATATTTATATCAATAATTAGTGTGTTCAAAAAAACCAGAAAATAGTTAGGGGGATACGGATTGCTGGTATAAAATGAACACAGATATGATCATAAAAGTAGTTAAACATTTCTAAAAATTGTAATCAATTCCTCATTTGGTATCAAAAAATCAACATTTCCCGATTTGGGAATATTTGTTTAAAGTTAGACTGAGCAAGTCATAGTATTAAAAAATAATATTTATTTAACCTGAGCAGTATGCTGTAGATGATTAAATAAATATAAAATATTCATTATCAGACGATTAAATTTTAATAATCTATTATACGGTTTGCTAAAACAATCAGAAAACTAAATTTTGGAAACCAAACTATCTCAAAAAATGATAAAAAAAATGTGGATAACTTTTTTAAATGTTTTTTAATATTCAATCAACTGTCACAATTTGGTCAAGACCTGCATATCTAAAATTTGAATAGTTATTGCACTTAGATTTGCCTTCTTAAACCAGCCCCATTGAGGAAATTATTATATATTCTACTTGCTACATTATTATTTCAGCAGTCAATAGCCCAAGATTTAGGCACTCATCTCGACCCTATAACCGTAACAAGCTCTTTCTATGAAACAAGGGCTTCCAAAACAGGTAGAAATATTACAGTTATTACTGCAAAAGACATTGCTCAACTTCCCGTTAGAACACCCGATGAATTATTACGATTCTTGCCTGGGATAGATGTGCAGAGTAGAGGAGCTTTAGGGGCACAAAGCGATATCAGTATGAGAGGGGGTACTTTTCAACAAGTACTCGTCATTTTAGATGGACTAAGATTGAATGATCCGAATACCGGACATTTTAGTGGGTATATTCCCGTAGTGTTAGATGAAATTGAAAAAATTGAAATCTTAAAAGGAGCATCTTCTGGAATTTTTGGTTCCGATGCGGTTGGTGGAGTTATCTATATCACTACAAAAACTTTTTCTCAAAAAAAACAAATAGGAAATAACGGGGTAGTGCAATTGGCAGCAGGAGATTTGGGTTTATTGAGCACTTCAGGATATTTTAGTTCGAACAAAAACAATCAACAATTTCAAGTTTCTGCATTAAGAAATAGTGCCGATGGCCCTCAGCAAAGAGGTATTACCGGCTTTATGAAAGAGCATGCTTTTTCATTGGCTTACAGTAAAAAAAATAAATATTGGGAAACCGCTTTTAGAACAGCATATAATGATAGAGAATTTGCGGCACAAAATTTTTATACTTCGTTTGCATCAGATACCGCAGTAGAGCGAGTAAAAATATTTTGGAATCAATTTAATGCGCAGTACCAAAAAAATAAAGATCAAGTCATCATTTATGCGGGCTTTAAAAATACGGAAGACAATTATCAATTCAGTTCTATATCTTCTGCCAACTCAAGCTTTTCTAATTTATTTCAATTGAATAGTTTGTATTTGCGCAATCAAAGTGATCAAACTAAGTACACGATTGGTGCACAGTATATAGGAAGAAATATTCGTTCAAACGATCGCGGTAATCATACGGTTCAACAATTTGCAGTATATGGAATTTGGCAACAAATATTTAATAAAAAATTGATTGCGAATACTTCTTTAAGAACAGAATATGCATCAAATGGGGGATGGATATTTATTCCGCAAATGAACTTGTCGTATCAGTTGAATCAATTACAGCTAAGAGCAAGTGCAGGGTATGCATATAGAAATGCTGACTTTACTGAATTGTATAACAACTATAATAGAACAGGTATACGAAGTGGCTCAATTGGTAATCCTAATTTAAATCCTGAGAAGAGTTTTAATTATGAGGTTGGTTTCGATTTTATTACAACTGCCGATAGTAAAATTTCGTTCAGTGCATTCAGCAGAAATAGCAGGGATTTAGTTGATTGGACACTTACTCCTTACGCAGATATGCCAAGAAAAGAAAATTTAGTTGTTGCTGGAAATTATTTGTTGGCTAAAAATCAAAGTAATATACAAGTTAATGGAATTGAAGTGGATTATATGTTGGATAAAAAAATTAATGCAACAAATTCAATAAAAATCAAGTCTGGATTCATTTGGATAAATACAGAAAATAAAAATGGACCGTTGAGTTTTTATCTTTCATCGGCTCCAAAATTTTTGGCAAATTTTGCAACCACATTTTCAACCAAACAAATTGATTTTAATTTAACAGGTTTATATAAAAGTAGAAATGGACAAACTGCCAATCCAATTTTACTTCCTATTAGTAACGACTATTTTGTAATGAACGCTAAAATAAATTTTCGATTTAATAAAGTAAAACATATTGTATTTATTCAAGCTGATAATTTATTCAATAGCACCATCAATGATTTTATAGGAGCACCTTTACCGGGAAGGTGGTTGCAAGCTGGCGCAAGATTATTTTTTAATTAAGCTGCCATTTCCTTTAATGCAATTACAAATTTATCCAACTCTTCTAAAGTGGTGAATACATTAGGCGTAATTCTGCATCCATGCACGCCAGCACCATCTATAGCTACTGTATAGATTTTGTATTTCTTAAGTAGGATTTCTGCCATATCAGCTGGCTTTAATCCCTTTATGCCCACATTGGCAATAGCACAAGACCGTTTACTTTCAGTAGGCGTATTTAAAATAATATTGGGTGTTGTAGCAATTTTTGAAGTCCAATATTCTTGTAAATACCTTAAGCGTTCTTCTTTATTTGCTGCACCTAATTTATTATGAAAATCAATGGCAAATTGCAATGCTAAATAGGTATGTACAGGGTTGGTTCCAAAATGATTTAAATGATTAATACCTTTTACAGATTCATTTTCTGCAATCAATGGCCATATTTTAGATTGATGTTCTTTTTTAACATAGAGTACGCCAACACCCAATGGTACTGCCAGCCATTTGTGTAAACTTGCACCATAATAATCGCACCCCAATTCCTTTATATTAAATTGTATTTGAGCAACAGCATGTGCTCCATCTACCATGACTTCTACACCGTACTTGTGTGCCATATCGCAAATCTTTTTTACAGGTAATATTTGACCTGTAATATTGATCATATGGCAAATCATAATCAATTTTGTTTTGTTGGTAATTGCTTTTTCATAAACAGCTACAATTTCTTCATCCGTCTTCGGAATATTAGGAACAGATACCATTTTATTTACAACTCCATACCTATTCGCTACTTGTTTAAACATATCAATCATAGCACCGTAATCTTGTTCTGCAAAAATGGCTTCATCTCCTGATTTCCATGGATAACCACTGATGACTAAGTCTAAAGATTCTGTTGTATTTCTAGTTAAAACAATTTCTTCTTCGGTGCCTCCTAAAAACTGAGCAATTAATTTATTTTGAGCTGCACGCTCTTTGAATTGTCTGGTTCGCATATAAAAAGAAGCGTGGTAATTCACTTCTTTAATAATGGACAAATAATTAGTTAGTGTTTCTTCTGGAAGCATATTGTAATAGCCACTTTCCAGATTAATATAATCGGGTTTTATTTTATATAAGCTACGAACTGATTTCCAAAAGTTTTCATCTTTACTTACAATAGCTGCTGGGCCAGTTGGATTGATTTCAAAATTAGTTGTCATTGATTTTCCTAACTGTGGCAAACCCAATCCTGCTAACGTGATACTTTTTAAAAAGGTTCTTTTGTGCATAAAACAAAATATATGAATACTGAAGTTAAGATTATAAATCATTGTGCATTCATGTTTTTCTTAATTTCATTCCATGAGAGTTTTCTTATTTATTGCATTTTTTTTCTACAGCAGAATTGATTTAGTAAATGCTCAAGCAATACCTATTTACAAAAGTCCTGTTTATACAACTGAACAGCGGGTAGCCGATTTAATTAAGCGGATGACTCCCACAGAAAAATTCTGGCAACTATTTATGATTCCAGGTGACTTAGGCACAAATCCGGGCTTATATAAGAATGGTATTTTTGGCTTCCAAGTAAGTGCTGCGTCTTCACAAAATGGAGTTGGGGAACAATTAGTGCAATACAATACTAAAGAAAATGCTTTATTACTTGCTCAAAAAATTAATCAAATACAACGATATTTCGTCAATGAAACTAGATTAGGGATTCCGTTTATTCCTTTTGATGAAGCATTGCATGGTTTAGTTAGAAACGGGGCAACTGCATTTCCACAATCAATTGCTTTGGCAGCAAGTTTTGATACATCGCTCATGACTGCCGTGTCTACAGCTATTGCCATTGAAACCAAAGCCAGAGGTATTCGTGATATTCTTTCTCCAGTATTAAATATAGCTACAGATGTGCGGTGGGGAAGAACTGAAGAAACTTATGGAGAAGATCCTTTTTTAGTTACACAAATGGCAGCTGCTTATTTACGTAGTTTTGAATCGGCAGGAATAGTTACCACACCCAAGCATTTTATTGCAAATGTGGGTGATGGTGGAAGGGATAGTTATCCCATACAGCTGAGTGAGTCTTTTTTAAGCGAAGTTCATTTTCCTCCATTTAAATATGCTGTTCAACATATAGGGTCAAGGTCTATAATGACATCATACAATTCAGTAAATGGGGCTGCGAGTTCAGCTAATAATTGGCTTTTAAATAAAAAACTAAAACAAGAATGGGGATTTAAAGGGTTTGTAATTTCAGATGCAGGCGCAGTTGGCGGTACTACTGTTTTGCATCATACTACTAAAGACTATCCTGAGTCGGGAGCAGCTGCATTAATAAATGGATTAGATGTTATTTTTCAAACCAATTATGACCACTATAAATTATTTATTCCGCCATTTTTAAATGGAGCAATTTCACAAGAAAGAATTGATGATGCGGTAGCACGAGTATTAAAGGTAAAATTTCAATTAGGACTTTTTGATCATCCTTATGTAGACGAAACAATTGCTGCAGAATGGGTGAACGCCACAAAGCATAAATCAATTGCTAAGGTAGCAGCGGTTAAAGGAGCAGTTCTTTTAAAAAATTCAAACAATGTATTGCCATTTAATAATGATGTAAAAAAGATTGCTGTTTTTGGAAAAGATGCAATTGATGGTCGTTTAGGTGGATATAGTGGACCAGGAAATGGCATAGTGAATATATTGGAAGGATTAAGAAGAAGAGCTAATCAGGGGCAGCAAATATCTTATGCTGAAGGGGCAAGCGTTAATGCAGAAACATTTTCTCTTGTTTCAGATGCTAATATATTTATAGATGCTGCATTAAAAAATAAAGGGCTAACAGCTGAATATTTTAGTTCATTAACGCCAGGTGAATCAATACGTAAAACTAGACAAGTAAGCGAAATAAATGAATCATATACATTCATGTCTCCTGATAGTAGTTTAGCGTCAGATCACTATTCAATCAGGTATACTGGTTTTTTAACACCTGATAAAACAGGCATATATGAACTTGGATTAGAAGGGAATGATGGCTATAGGCTTTATATAAATAATCAATTACTAATTGATCAATGGGCTAAAGTTTCTTATAGAAGAGCAACAACTAAAATTCAATTAGAAAGAGGGAAAAGCTATGCATTGAAAGTAGAGTTTTTTGAATCTAAGGGGAATGGGAAAATTAAGTTTTTATGGAAGCAATCTTTAATGGATAGTTCAGCCACGAAAATTAAACAAGCAGTTGAATTAGCAAAAAAAGTTGATATCAACATTATTGTAGCAGGAATTCACGAGGGCGAATTTCAAGATAGATCTTCACTTAGGTTACCAGGAAATCAGGAGGATTTAATTCAAGTAATTGCTGCTACTGGTAAGCCAGTGGTTGTATTATTAGTAGGCGGTAGTGCAATAACCATGCAAAAATGGATCGATAAAGTTAATGGAATAATGATGGTATGGTATCCAGGTGAAGAAGCTGGTAATGCCATTGCAGCGCTGCTTTATGGTGATGAAAATCCTGCAGGAAGATTGCCAATTAGTTTCCCACAATCTGAAGGACAATTACCCTTGGTGTATAATCATAAACCTACAGGAAGGGGAGACGATTATCATGATTTAAGTGGAGAGCCTTTATTCCCATTTGGTTATGGATTAAGTTATACGCAATTTGCGTACAGTAATTTAATGTTTACTAAAGATACATTGAGTGGGAATGACACAATTAAAGTAAGATTTGATATAACTAATATAGGAAATAAGTTAGGCGATGAAGTTGTGCAAATGTATATAAGAGATGAACTATCTTCTGTTGTAACACCAGTACTATCTTTAAAAGCTTTTAGTAGAGTACAAATGAAGCCCGGTGAAAAGAAAACGGTTGAATTTGATGTTGATAAAACAATGCTGTCATTAATAAATGAAGCCGGTGAACAAGTTTCTGAAGCGGGTATATTTAGAATAATGATTGGCCCAAATAGTAAAGAACTATTGTTGAAAAAGAACCTATTTTATAAACTATAATTTACTTTGGTGTATTTTAAATTGTAAATACACAGTAGTGCCAATATTTTCTTCACTTTCCATCAATACTGTGCCATTTTGTAAATCGATGAAGTTTTTTACAAGTACCAAACCTAATCCATTGCCTTTAATATTTTCTGTGTTTGATCCCCTAAAATATGAGCTAAATAGCTTTCCTTTTTCAGTTTTTGGTACACCTATTCCAAAATCTTTTATAATTATTTCGGTAAAATCTTCTTTAAAGTGAACGCTGACTTCTGGTGCTTTTTTGTCTTTAGAATATTTAACTGCATTCGAAATTAAATTGTCTAAAACGTGCATCATAAGAATTTCATCAATTAACAAGTTTCTGTGTTCGCCAATTATTTTTAATTCAATTGCACGTTCATCTTTATTCATTAATGTTATTCTATTAATGGAATTCTGAATAATAGGAATAATAGAGATACTTCTGTTATTAACAGTTATATTCCCAGATTCCATTCTTCCTACAGTTAAAAATTCTGTTATAACATAGGTTAATCGATCTATTTCTTTATCCATAACCTGAAGTCTTTTATTCAATTCCTCTGGCAGATCTATCTTCAATTTTTTTAAGTAGATATCTAGTATTTCCATACTTGTTCTGAAAATAGTAAGTGGTGTTCTAAACTCGTGCGAAACATTGGTTACAAACTCTGATTTTATTTTATTTAAATGAATTTCTTTTTCAAGTGCTTTGCTTGCAGAAATATCTATTGCAGTTACTGAAATATAAGCAGGTATTTGTTGCTCGTTTCTATGCAGCAACACAACTTGCCAAACAGTAATCTCTTCTCCTTTTAAATTAAAATAGGTGTTTGATCCAATCCAAGTACCTTCAGCTAAAAGCTTTTGAAATAACATTTCTAGCGGTAGAGTAGCATCAATAATTTTGAATTCTCTTAAATTAATGTTATTGATGTCTGTTGATTCCTCAACTCCAAGTGCTCGGAGTAAAGATTTGTTTGCAAAAGTAAATTTAAAATTTAGGTCTAAGGTTGCAAAAAATGCTGCTGTATTATCTAGAATATCAATTAGTTCTGCTTGTTTTTGTACTAAAGATTTTCGCTCTTTAGTTATATCTGTAAAAGTACAAATTACATGATCAAATTTGCCTGTGATATCAAATTGTGGTTCCGCATTTACTAAAAGCCAAGCACGATCTTTTGATTCGGGTCTAAATACTCCCATTACAACATCTCTTACTGGTTGTTTTGTTGCAATAGCAGTAGGTACTGGGTGCTCGGATCCTGGAAATGGACTCCCGTCACTATGGATAACATTCCAATCTGGATCGAAGGAGGTCTTTCCTAGTAATTGATCCTCAGTAAGTCCTAGCATTTCAAGTGCAGGTTGATTGCAGAGTGTTATTTCGGCATTTTCTTTTTGGATGATAATTCCAATATTTATATTTTGAACAAGGGAACGATAATGCTTTTCATTATTTTGTCTTATTTCTTCATTCCGCTTTAATTCGCTGATATCTCTGCCTATGATAAAGGTTTCTTGAGTATGATTGTCCCAAATAAAACTCCAAGATATATATATCAGTTGGTTTTGATTACCTATAATTCTATTTTCGAAATTGTATATTTTGTTAATTGTTCTTACTTCCTTTAAAGCGTTAGCAGTAATTATTTTGTCATCTACAAATACTTTATTTATAATATTCTGTCCAATTAGTTCATTTGCAGCGTATCCTAAAATCTTTTCTGAAGATTGGCTACTAAAAAGTATCATTCCGTCTAAATCAATTATTTGAATTAAATCCAATGAAAGATCAAGTACTCTAATAATATCGGGATTTTGTATTGTAACCATTGCATATAAAATTAATAATTACTAATACATCTAATTGATTTTGATGGGAAATTTATATTAAAATAATGCTTGTTTTTCGTAACTTAACAAAACAAAAATTGTTAATGAGATTCTTTTTATTTTTTTCTGCTTTTTTTTTAATATTTAATTTAGTCGCTCAAGATAACTATCCTGCACCTCCATTAACGGAAAATAGATTATTTTATATTCAGCATAGTAAGAATTTCAATACCTATGTATATGATGCTAATTTTTTACTTCCCAATTATTTAAACGAAAAAGAGCCGGTTAATATATATAGAATAGTATTCACTGAAGGAGGGATAAAAAAATCATTAACTACTTTTCAACGTAAATTGGCTTATGGAATAGAGGCGTCTAAAATTTCGCAGAATATTTACAAGCTAAAGTTGGTTGCTTATTCAGGGTTTCAATTAATAATGAAAATAGGGCAGGACGGTAAAGCATTTGTTGAAACAACAGTAAATAATCAAACAATAATTTTAACTCGATTGTTCCTTAAAATGAAAGAGGGGCGAAGTGATTTTAATCCTAAACTTGAGTATGTTTTATTTTATGGGTTCGATAATTACGGTAACAAAACAAGCTTAAGATTTGTTCCGTCATAAATATGATTATGTCTCTTAAATTATTATATACTTCCATTTTTTTATTCATAATAGTATCTGCTAAAGCCCAATTAAATTTGCCAGTTGCATTATATGCACAGCATAATCAATCCATTTTTAATTTAAAGGAACGTATCTATAGTAAAATTTATGTTCGATCTCCCAATGGGTTGCATATGCAGCCATTGAATATTTATGTTGATTGGTATACAGCAGAAGGAACTTTGTTGATTCATCAAATATATCTTACCAAATTTGGCGGAGCTGAAGCTAGTTTTGAAATTCCAGCTGATTATCCATTTGCTTTTTTGCGTATGCGAATGTACACACTAGCCAATTTAAAGCTATTACCCAATTTTCAGTTTTCTGATCAAATTATTTTTGTAAACCAAAAATCTAATTTCAGTCAAAAGCAAATGCTAGACAGTGTTAACTCAAGTTCTGTAAAGTTCCAATCTGATGAATCAATCAAGGTAAAAAAAGTTTTTTCGTCATTTAGTACTAAAGGAAGAAGTGAATGGCTCATAGAAAATAAGGGGAAAGATTTTATGAATTTATCCCTTTCTATTAGTGAAGAGGAAAGTTTTGAACCGCCTTTCTACAATATTATTCAACATTTTAAAAGCTCCAACTTAACAAGTCAACCTCCCAAGTCAGATTACTATGATGCTTTTGTTCAAGTAAGAGGTCAACTTAAATTAGCTGATTTAAATTCCGAAAATGCGAACTTGGTTTTTTCATTGTTTAAAAGAGGTCAAATGCCTATAATAGATCAAGTGCCAATAGCTTCAGATGGCAGTTTTTCAATTGATAGGTTAATATTTACTGATTCTGCGCAATTGTCTTTGCAATTGGATTATAAAGGAAAGCGCAATCAAAAGTTTGAGTTGTCTTACCAACAATTAGGCTTATTTAAAACAGCCCCTTCATATGCGTTTAATTTTTTGGATTCCTTCCCTGTATTTTATGCTGGGTTAAAACAAGCAAGCTGGACGAATTATCAAAAGCAAGATCAGAATGAAGTGGTGGTTTATACCAAATCCAAATCTGCACTTGAGCTACTTGAAGACAAATATGCCACAGGACTTTTTGAAGGCGGCGATGCAATAGATTTTAACATGATGTTACCAAACGTAAGATCATTTCCTACCTTATTTCATTTTTTACAAGGGAAAGTGCCTGGTTTGCAAATATTTTTTCAAAGTGCTACATCTACCCAGGCAATTGACTCTGCGGTTACCGCTGGACGAAAAGAAGAAGAGTCGGGAATATTTGGTACCCCTAAGTTTTCTTGGAGGTCAAACCAAGATCAGATTAAGTTTTTTCTGAATCAAGTTCCTATTTCAGTGGATGGGTTATTGCAGTTGCCAATGGCTGATATTGCCTACATCAAAGTTTTTAGGCCTCCATTTCTCGGTGCTGGAATGGGGGCACCCAATGGTGCTATTGCTGTTTACACCAAGCTAGGAGATGAAGCAGATTATGTTCCTAAAAAATCTAAACTTACTAGATTTATGCTGCAAGGTTATACTAACCCTTTTCCTTATATATCGCCTGACTATTCTTCTGAAAAAAAGAGAGCTGTTGTAGATAAACGCAAAACTCTTTTATGGGTACCAACCATACATTTGAATCATGATAGTCCTGAACAGCGAATTATTTATTATAATAATGATAGAAGCAAAAAGCATCGAATAATTATAGAAGGTGTGAAGCAAAATGGTGAATTAATTAGAAAAGAATGGATAGCTGAGTAAAAGTCTACAACTTATTTTGAGAATATTAATGTTTGGATTATATTTGCAGCCCCTTAGGGGTATGGCTGCGTAGCTCAACTGAATAGAGCATCTGACTACGGATCAGAAGGTTTTAGGTTTGAATCCTAACGCGGTCACTCAAAGCCACTGTAACAATTGTTATGGTGGCTTTTTTTTATTCGTCATTTTATTGTAAAATTTAATATTAAGGTTTTATTAAGGAGGTTTTCCATGGAATAGTAGTAATTTTGGACCACAAAACCATTTTGGTCTAAAAGTTTATGGTAAAAGAGGAGATTTTCAAAGAAGACATTATTCGGGAGGCACAGAAGCTATTCCAAGCCTATGGTCTTAAGAAAACCACCATGGAAGATATTGCCAAGGCTTTAGGCAAGGGTAAAAGCACCCTTTATTATTATTATCAAAGTAAGGAGCAAATTTTTGAAGAAGTACTCCAAAAAGAACTTCAAGAGGTTTTTATTCAAACCCAATTTGCCGTTGAAACAGTCCATTCTGCCGAAGAAAAATTAAAGATTTTTGCTGTCACTAGAATTAAGGTGCTTAGCAATATGTTGAACTTATATCGCTTGGTATGTGGTGATTTTGTTGAACACGCTTCATGCGCAAAAGGTTTGTTTAATGAATATTCTCAAAAGGAAATCCACCTGATTAAGTCCATTTTAGAATTTGGCATCAATAGCGGTGAGTTTAATAAAGCACTTGAACAGGAAATGGATTTATTACCCTCTGTAGTGGTTAGTAGTATCAGAGGTATCGAACGTGATTTTTTTAATGATAAATTGATTGGATTGGAGCATCGAATTGGTGCAATTTCTAATCTGATGGTAAATGGATTAAAGAATAAATAGTACAATATAAAAGAACACAGAATATGAAACAAAACATCGCCCCTGCAGAAGGGAAATTGGGCATCTTGATTCCTGGTTTAGGTGCCGTAGGTACCACCATGATAGCTGGTGTAATTGCAGTAAATAAAGGCTTATCTCAGCCAGTTGGTGCTTTAACCCAAATGGGAAATATACGCATAGGAAAAAGAACGGAGAACCGTTACCCATTAATTAAAGACTTCGTGCCTTTGGCAAATTTAACTGATATCGTTTTTGGAGGATGGGATGTATATTCAGACAATGTTTTTGAAGCTGCGGCTAATGCAAAAGTATTAGAGCCAATGCTTTTACATGCAGTTAAACCTGAGTTGGAAGCAATTAAGCCAATGAAAGCAGTTTTTGACCATGAATACGTTAAAAATCTAGATGGTACACATATAAAAGAAGGGAAGTCTAAATATGATCTTGCTGAGCAAGTGATTAATGATATTGAGCAATTTAAAAAAGACAATAATTGTTCAAGAGTAGTGATTGTATGGTGTGGTTCAACTGAAAAATATATTGAAACATCTGCAGTTCATGAAACGCTTGAAGCTTTTGAGGCTGGGTTACAAAATAGTGACCCTGCAATTGCTCCAAGTATGGTGTATGCATACGCTGCACTTAAACTAGGTATTCCATTTGCAAATGGAGCTCCTAACTTAACGGTTGATATTCCCGCATTAGAAGCGTTGGCTAAGAAAACTCAAACCCCAATTGCTGGAAAAGATTTTAAAACGGGTCAAACTTTAATGAAGACTGTTTTAGCTCCAGGATTACATGCAAGAGCATTGGGTATTAGAGGTTGGTTCTCTACTAATATTTTAGGAAATAGAGATGGATTGGTATTAGATGATCCAGATAATTTTAAGACCAAAGAAGTTTCCAAGCTAAGTGTATTAGAAGATATACTTCAACCTGAAATTAATCCTGCACTATATGGAGACTTGTACCATAAAGTTAGAATTAACTATTATCCTCCACATGGTGACAATAAAGAAAGTTGGGACAATATTGATATTTTTGGTTGGTTAGGTTACTCAATGCAAATCAAAATAAATTTTTTGTGTCGCGATTCTATTTTAGCTGCGCCAATTGTATTAGATCTTGCTTTATTCATGGACTTGGCTAAACGTTCTAATATGAGTGGAATACAAGAGTGGTTGTCTTTCTACTTTAAGTCTCCACAAACATTACCAGGGTTAAGACCAGAGCATGATATTTTTAAACAACTGATAAAGTTGCAAAATACTTTACGTCATATAATGGGTGAAGATTTAATTACACATCTTGGACTAGATTATTACCAGGATGTAGTGGAAGCGCTATGATAAAATTTCACCAAATACTGACCAGTTTTTTTGGGATTGGATTTATCTCAAAAGGTGGCGGAACTGTGGCGGCTATTGCAACAAGCCTATTATGGTTTGTTGCAATAGAAGTGCCTAATTCTTTTTGGGTTTTTTTATTAACCATGATGGTGACTATTTATGGTGTATGGGGGGCTAATCAAGTAGAAGCTAGTTGGGGCAAAGACAGCAGTAAAGTTGTGATTGATGAGGTAGCAGGCATGATGATATCGTTGTTGTTCATTCCAATTACCGAAGTGAATGTATTGGTTGCGTTGGTGTTGTTTCGATTTTTTGACATAGCAAAGCCGTTCTTTATTCGGAAGTTAGAAAATTGGCCCAAGGGTTGGGGAGTTATGGGTGACGATATTTTGGCTGGAATTTATAGTAATGTTGTTTTACAACTTCTTTTGTATATGAATATATGGTAAAGCCCATTTTTATAAAAGCCCAGGCCTCATCGCTTATTGCAACTGCAACAGACTTTGCTTTAACTATTTTTTTAGTAGAAGTGATTCATTTGATAGCAGTTGTTGCAACTGCCATTGGTACATTTACAGGTGGTGTTGTGAATTTTTTGTTGGGTAGAAGTTGGGTATTTAAAGCTGGGGCTAAACCAATTCCAAAACAAGCTTTTCGCTATCTATTGGTTTGGATTGGCAACTTTTTTTTGAATATAGCAGGCATGGCATTTATGATCAACTTTGTGCATGCCAATTATATTTTTTCTAAAATATTAATATCCCTTTTAGTAGGTGTTTTTTACAATTACTTATTACAAGGTAAATACGTTTTTAAATAAGTAAGGTCTATGAAAGACAAAATAGGGTTTAAAATATTTGCATCATTATTAATGTTGCTATTTATAACCACAATTAGTGCACAAGAAACGGTTGTTAAGGGGATTGTAGTTGACTCACTCACCAAACGTCCTTTACAGGGTGTAAGTGTATTTTTTTTAAAGGGGCGAGGGGTTGTTACGGATAGCTTAGGGCGATACATGATTATAACCAATACTTCCATCAATAAAGTGGTAGTGTCTTCTGTTGGATTTAGACAGGTGCAGTTTACCGTTAGTAGGTACAAAATGCAAGAGATAAATATTGAATTGGGGCCAGATCCTGCATTACTAACTAATGTAACCGTTAATACCAATAAACGTGCAAAGTATAGAAACAAGGACAATCCAGCGGTTGAATTGATTAGAAATGTAATTGAAAATAGAGAGAATAATAGAATAGCTAGTTATGATTTTGTAGAGTACGAGCAATATGAAAAAATTCAAGCTGCATTAAGTAATTCTAATGATAAAGTGACTAACTCCCGGCTATTAAAAAAATATAATTTCTTATTTGAAAATAGGGATAGTACCAAGTTAAATGGGAAGGTTTTAATGCCAATTTATTTGGAAGAAAGACTTTCCAAGCAGTACATGCGCAAAGCGCCTTCTGCAGCTAAATCAATTATTTTAGGGGAGAAAAAAGTGAATTTTGGAAGCTATATTGATAATGAAGGTTTGAGTTCTTTATTAAATCGTCTTTATGAGAATATTGACATCTATGAAAATAATATCCCCATTTTTGCCTATCAATTTTTAAGTCCAATTGCTAATGCAGCTCCTAGTTTTTATATGTTTTATATAAGGGATACCATTACGGATCAATATGGAACAAAATTGGTTAAATTATATTTTACACCACGGAATACCAATGATTTACTCTTTAGGGGTAATATGTATATCACGCTAGATGGCAACTATGCGGTGCAGAAAATAAATATGTTTATCAGTAGAAACGCCAATATCAATTGGATTAAGGAGTTACATGCCGATTTAGAATTTGAACGTGGAGAAGATAAACGCTATCATTTGGTTAAAAGTGATTTGATGGCCGATATGGGGCTTAGTAAAAATAGTACTAGTGGTGGTTTTTTTGGTGAACGAACAGTCTCTTACAAAGGTTTTTCATTTAATAAACCAAGGCCAGATAGTTTATTTCAAGGACCAGCAGTAGTAAGAAATGATGAAGTGATTGCTAAAATGCCCGATAGTTTTTGGCAAGTAAATAGGCATAATCCATTGACTATTCCTGAATCTAAAGTGTACAGTAATATTGACAGTTTAGAAAAAATGCCTTCTTTTAGAAGAACCATGGCATTGATAACTTTGTTATTTGCTGGTTATGGAAATTTAGGACCAGTTGAAATTGGACCAGTTAATACATTTTATAGTTTTAATCCAGTGGAAGGATTTCGATTAAGATTTGGAGGAAGAACCACTCCTGCAATGAGTAAGCGATTGTATTTTGAAACCTATGGTGCATACGGTTTTAACGATAAGCAATGGAAAGGGTTTTTAAGTGCAACTTATTCACTCAATAATAAATCTATCTATACTTTTCCAATGAATTATATCAGGATTAGTGCCCAAAGTGATACAAAGATTCCTGGTCAAGATTTAGAATTTGTTCAAGAAGACAACTTCTTACTATCTTTTAAAAGAGGTAATAATGAACGTTGGTTATACAACAATATTTATCAGGCTGAATTTGTAAAAGAGTTCAAGAGTAGGTTTTCTTATAGTATTGGCTTCAAAAACTGGCATCAGCAACCGGCAGGTATTTTAACGTATACAAAGAGTAATAACGGAATCACAGAAAATATTCAAAACGTAATTACCACAGAGCTTAATGCTCAAGTAAGATGGGCGCCTAATGAAAAATTCTATCAAGGTAAAATTTATCGTATTCCAATTTTTACCAAATACCCCATTTTTACTTTGAGTGCTGCTGCTGGCATAAAGGGTTTTTTGGGCGGCCAATACAATTATCAAAAATTGGATCTTAGAATAGAGAAGCGGAATTATATGGGTAGATTGGGCTATGCCGATGCTACATTAGAAGGCGGTTATACTTTTGGTCAAGTTCCTTTTCCTTTATTAACTGTACATAGAGCTAACCAAACTTTTGCATATCAGTTGAACTCTTATAATATGATGAACTTCTTAGAGTTTGTAAGTGATCGCTATGCCTCATTTACGTGGGTACATCACTTTATGGGAATCGTTTTTAACAGAATTCCTTTATTAAAAAAATTGAAGTTTAGAGAAGTGGCTTCTTTTAAAATTTTATATGGAGGGGTAAGAAATGAGAACAATCCAGTGTTGAATCCTTCCTTGTTTACCTACCCAACTATTAACGGGGTTACTTCAACTTTTGCCTTAGATCCGGCAAAGCCATATATAGAAACAAGTGTAGGAGTGGAAAACATATTTAATATCTTAAGAGTAGACTTTGTAAAAAGGTTGAGTTATTTGGATAATCCAGGTATATCACCTTATGGTATTAGAACAAGATTTAGGTTTGATTTTTAATTTGAATTGATACTTTTTAAGATTGAATTAAATAATTATTAATGAATCCAAACAAGCCAAAATTTAGAGATAGTGCACAGCAAATGATTTATGTGGTTATTAATCCATTGGTTAAGTTTTTAATCAAGTTAGGGTTTACTCCTAATGCCGTAACATTAATAGGCTTAATATTAAATATACTGGTCACGGCCATTTTTATTGAAGGAGCAGAAAAAGGCCACAGAGGAGAATTGAGCTATATTGGTTGGGCAGGCGCAATGGTTTTGTTTGCAGGCATTTTTGATATGTTAGATGGACAAGTAGCAAGGTTAGGGAAAATGTCTTCTTCCTTTGGCGCTTTGTTTGATTCAGTATTGGATCGATACAGTGAGTTAGTATTATTTTTAGGCATTTGTTATTACCTGATCTCTCATCATTATTTCTATAGCTCCTTATTTGCCTTTATTGCCATGATTGGATCTTTAATGGTGAGTTATACCAGGGCTAGGGCAGAAGGATTGGGCGTAGAATGTAAAGAAGGTTTAATGCAACGGCCAGAAAGGGTAATAACCATTGGCGTTACTGCAATTGCTTGTGGTATTACTTCGTATTTTATTGGTGGTGATTACAAAATTTATTTGCCAGGCACAACCGTACAAATATTTGAAACAATTTCTGTATTTACCATTCCATTGACTATTATGGCTATACTCACTAATTATACCGCCTTTAAAAGGTTGATTGATGCAAAAGCAGCGCTAGATTTAAAAGACAAGAATAAACAAGTTGATTGATTGCGTGTTGATTAATAGATAAATTGAAATGATTTTCGGAAGAATGAGAAAGTTTTATGTTTTACTCGGGTTGGTTTTAATGCAAATAAACGGAAGTGCGAATACTTCTAATAATATTGAGCCGCAGGATACTTTCCCCGTTCCTGCTAATATAAAGAACCAGTTATTTTATTTGCAACGTACAACCAATACAAATACGGTGGTTTATGCTTTAAATATCAACGGAAAGGGGGTGCTAGATGAGTCAACACCAGTAAAAGTTTTTTGGATACGTTATCCAGAAGGTGGGATGCAGAAAGACTTGAATTTTATTCAAAAAGCATTTGCTTATGGTACTATTTCTAAGAAAAACAAAGATGGCAGTTTTACCATTCAATTAGTTGCATACAAGAAAAAGGAATTTATTTTAAAAAAATCAGCTCTCGATAATGCCTATAAATTATATACACTTATCAATAATAAGGAGTCGGAAATAAAAAGAATATTTATTAAGATAGATCCAGGAGGTACACTGTTTAATCCCAAAATAGCTTATGTGGAAATGAAAGGGAAGGAGGCAACCAACAATAAGCCTATCATGGAAAGATTCAAACCCTAATTGAAACGCAACTATGCCAATCAATAAAAAAAAGATAAAAGCATCTGTATTAGTACTACTTTTTTCGGTAGGTTATTTACTATTATCTTATTTTTTAATTGGATTTAAAACGGACCAGTTGATTTTAGTAGGGCTTTTTAATTTCATGTATTATTTGTCTGCTGTAACAAGAAAATTTATTTTAGGATTTACTGTTTTTATTATTTTCTGGATCATTTTCGATTACATGAAAGCCTTTCCTAATTATGAGTTCAATGCTGTAAGTATTAATGAATTGTATCAATTAGAAAAAAGTTTTTTTGGATTCACTTATAATGGCTCACTTGTTACACCCAATGAATATTGGGTACTTCAACATACCACTGCATTAGATATTATGGCGGGTATTTTTTATTTAAGTTGGATTCCAGTTCCATTAATTTTTGCTGGTGTTTTATTTTTTTATAGAAAAAGGGAATTTTTCTATTTCTCATTAACATTTTTATTGGTCAATTTACTAGGCTTTTGCATTTATTATATATATCCGGCAGCACCACCATGGTATGTACAGCAATATGGGTTCGATTTCATTCAACATACAAAGGGCAATACTGCTGGGCTTTCTAGGTTCGACGCCTATTTTGGCGTAGAAATATTCAAAGGATTGTACGAGAAAAGCTCTAATGTTTTTGCGGCTATGCCTTCCTTGCATTCATCTTATCCACTAATTGTGTTGTATTACGGTATTCGCAACAAGTTGGGTTGGTTCAATTTTATATTGGCTACTATAACACTTGGAATTTGGTTCGCTGCTGTTTACAGTAGTCACCATTATATTTTAGATGTACTTGCGGGTATTGTTTGTGCACTTACTGGTATTTGGTTATTCCAAAAAATATTACATACCAAAGGATGGGTTCATAATGCAATTGAAAAAGCGGTGAAAGCACTTAGCTAAATGGTGCGCAAATTTTTTTTGCTATTGGAACTATTAGAAACGGGAATATAAATGCTGCAATTACATCAATTGTGTAATGAACATGTTGTACCAATACCAATATTCCTACTATAATTGCACCTATAAAAACAATTATTTGATCTCTTTTTTTTCTTAAACACAATGCTAAACAAACAAGGGTTGCTGTATGCCCAGAAAAGAATAAGTCTTTGGTAATGAATTTTGCTCCATAAAAACTGTTGGTAATTGGATCTATCAATTCGATTAAGTCATTGGGGGGCTCTAATGGAACTAGGTAAATGCTGATAATTCTTGAAATGGATAAAACATTGAATCCCCATAAAATTAAAAGCATCAACGCTGGATCTTTAAAACTTTTAATTAAATACCATATACTCATAGACCAAATAATGATGAATGTTGGAATAGATACATTGGCACTTAGTAGGAAGTCTAAAACAAGGTCATTTAATTCAATACCTTTTCTAGATTCAATAAAAGCAAAATAATAGGGGAGGAAAGCAATTAATAAAACCAGCAACAACAATCCACCTGCCAATTTATTACGAAATGATTTATTTCGTAAATATTGGCTCCAAAGCATCTTAGTCATTCGGCAAAAGTAGGGCTAGTAATGCCAACGAACAAATGCTTCCATGGCAGCATATTTAGTCATGCCTAATTCAGCATATAAGTTGGCTGTATTTGCGTTTCTGTCTTCTGCTCTTTGCCAAAATTCTCTATTGTCGGCTCCTTGAAATGGAACCATGTCTTTTTGTGATTGATGAATAAATATCCCGAAACGTTTTTTCTTTACTTGGTCTGGGCTCATTGGAATGGCCATTTCAATTTCTGCAATATCCCATTCTTGCCATGCACCTTTATAAAGCCAAACCCAACAGTCTTTAACCCAATCATCACCGGCAGCTTTAATTCGCTTAAGGGCCTCAAAAACGGCTTCTAAACATACCCGATGCGTGCCATGAGGATCTGCTAAATCTCCCGCACAATAAACCTGATGGGGTTTTAATTTCCTAAGCAATTCTATGGTGATCAAAATATCTTCTTCGCCCAACGGCTTTTTTTCAATAGTGCCTGTTTCATAAAAAGGCATATTCATAAAATGCCAACGGCCTTCGGGTAATCCTACATATCTGCAGGTTGCTTTGGCTTCACCTCTTCTGATCAAACCCTTAATGGCCCTGATTTCTCTAGTGTCCATTTGGTCTTTCTTCTTTGAAGAAATAAATTGTTCAGCAGAGGAAAGTTGTTCTATACTTTTGCTATTATCCATTCCAAACATTTCTTCAAAGCCAACAGCAAAATCTATAAAACGGGTAACAAATTCGTCTGTTACTGCAATGTTCCCACTTGTTTGATAAGCTACATGTACTTCATGACCTTGATCGTGTAAACGCATAAATGTTCCACCCATACTTATAATATCGTCATCTGGATGTGGCGAAAAAATTAAACAACGTTTAGGATGTGGTTCAGATCTTTCTGGGTGAGCGGGAATAACTGCATTGGGTTTTCCACCAGGCCATCCTGTAATGGTATCCCTTAACATGTAAAATACTTGTAGGTTTATCTCGTATGCATCATCTTGTTCTACTAATAAATCAGACAAACCATTTTCAGTATAATCTAAGCTAGTTAAGCTTAATACCGATTTATTGAGTTTTAGTGCAAGATTTACGACCGCTCTTTTAATCATGGCGTTGGTCCACACACAATCCCCAGTTAACCATGGTGATTTAATTCGGGTAAGTTCTGTTGAAGCTGCTTGGTCTATTACAAATGTGCAGTCGTTGTGTTGTTGTAAAATACTCGCAGGAATACTCTCTGTTATATTTCCTTCCACCGATTTTGATACAATACTTGCTTTGTTTCCCCAAGCCAATAATATAATTTTCTTAGCTTTTAAAATGCTGCTGATGCCCATTGTAACAGCCAATCTGGGAACTTTAGTAATGGTTTCAAACTCATAGGAATTAGCTAAACGTGTGCTGTTTTCTAAATTCACTAATCTTGTTTTAGACAAGATGCTCGACCCTGGTTCATTAAATCCAATATGTCCATTTTGTCCAATCCCCAAAATTTGTAAATCAATTCCTCCTGCAGCTTCTATTGCTTGTTCATAAGATGCACAGTAATTTTTCATTTCCGCTTTTGGGGCATTCCCATTGGGTAAATGAATGTTTTTGGGATCAATATCAATATGGTTAAATAAGTTGCGATGCATAAAACTCCAATAGCTTTGGTATGCATCTTTATCTATTGGATAGTATTCGTCTAAATTAAAACTGATTACATTTTTAAAGCTCAATCCTTCCTCGCGGTGCATCCTTACTAACTCCGCGTACATTTTAATAGGGGTAGAGCCAGTTGCCATGCCTAATACTACCATTTCTCCTTTGGAAGCTTTTTGTTTAATTAAATCGGCAATTTGTTGGGCAGCATAAACTGAACCCTCTAAAGCGGTTGGATAAATTTTCACTTCTATCTTCTCAAATGAGTCTACCATATTTAACTTGTTTTGCATGGCTAATATACATTAAAGCTTCATAAATCTGCATTAATTTCGCCGTTTTTTGCGGCTATTTAAGGCTTTTTGGTTGTTTCGGGAGTATTGTTGGCTGGATCAAAAAAAGCTTTGCTGTAATTAAAGCCTAACCAATCGAAGCGTTTGAATTGATTTAATAATCTTTTTTCAAAATTAGGCCAGCTTTTTTGTTCTTTTGGTGTCCAAAGAACTTCGCTTAATGCACTCATTCTTGGAAAAATTTGGTACTCTACTTTAGAAGTATTGGTCATATATTCTGTCCAAACATTGGCTTGAGCGCCCAATACATATTTAGCATCTTCTGCTGAAAGGGCTTTAGGAATTGGATCGTAGCTGTACACTTTTTGAACTGTCGTATATCCACCAATAGTTACTGAGTCCTCATTTTTCGATTGCTTGTGATCAAAATACATCCAACCACCTGGGGTCATTATCACATTATGTTTCTGTTTGGCTGCTTCTATTCCTCCTTGTTCACCTCTCCAACTCATCACCGTTGCATTAGGGGCTAATCCTCCTTCTAGTATTTCATCCCAGCCAATGATTTGTCTTCCTTTGCTGTTCAAGTATTTCTCTACACGCTGAATAAAATAGCTCTGTAATCCATGCTCATCTTTTAATCCCTTTTCTTTAATTAATTGCTGACAATAAGCAGATTTTTTCCATGCTTCTTTAGGACACTCATCTCCACCTATATGAATATATTTTGAAGGGAATAATTGAATCACTTCATCAAATACATTCTCTAAAAATTTAAAAGTGGTTTCAGTAGGAGCAAATACATCTTCAAATACTCCCCAAGTTTGTTGTACCTGCTTTCCCTTTGTTGAACCATTCCATGCAATCTTAGCAGGTACTTTGGTGCTTGAATCAGGAAAACAACTTAATTCTGGGTAAGCAGCTATTGCAGCAGAAGAGTGCCCAGGTAATTCAATTTCTGGAATTACTTCTACATATCTATCGGCAGCATATTGTACTATTTCTTTTATTTGAGCTTGGGTATAAAAACCTCCATAACGTGTATTGGTATTACCTGTTCCAGGATATCTACCAATAGTGGTTCCATTTCTAAATGCACCAATTTCGGTTAACCTAGGGTATTTTTTTATTTCAATTCTCCAACCTTGGTCTTCAGTTAGATGCCAATGAAAGGTATTCATCTTATGCATGGCAATAAAGTCGATGTATTTCTTTAAAAAGTCTACAGGAAAAAAATGCCTAGCAACGTCTAAGTGCATACCTCTATAAGCAAAACGTGGCTGGTCTTTAACCAATAACTGAGGAATTGACAAATTAGTTGATTTTGTAAAAGGGAATAATTGAATCAATGATTGAACTCCATAAAATGCGCCAGCTTCATTTTCTCCCTCTATGATTACTTCTTTTTCACTGATAGTTAATGTATAAGCACCTGGAATTGGATTTGAAACGGCTTTTAAAGCTGGAGTTACATTATTATTAATTTCTGGTTTAGCATAACTGATAACTATGTTGCCATTAATGTTTCCCGATGTAGATATTGGTAAAACCAAACCATACATTTTCTTTAAATAAGCCTGTAGAAATTTTGCTGATTTATTTAAACCAGCGCCTTTAGTAACAATAGATGTTTTATTGTTCACAGTAAAACTACCTTCGCCCATTTTTAGAGATGCTGGCTGTGGAATAATTGGGCTTTCTTGGGCAATGCTTATTAGTGAAGCTAATATGCAAATAGACAAAAACAGTTTTTTCATATGAGATATTATTCGTTAAAGTATAAAAATAAAAAAGATTCCTCTGACCAAGGAATCTTTTATTATGAGGTATTTAAAGATCTTTTAAAAAACGATTGAATTAAATTACTCGCGTTAGCTTAATCAAATTAGTAGGTAAATGCTGATCAATAGGAGTGCTACCAGTGTTTATGACCGCATCCCCAGATTTTACAAATCCTCTTTGTTTTAATATGTCAATTTGGTCTGCTACTATATCGTCTAAACTTTCTTCTTCAGAATAATGGAATGCTCTAACCCCCCAGCTTAAGCTCAATTGATTCACCAACGATTTTTCCTTTGTAAAAATAAATAGTGGAGAAGAAGGGCGGTAACTACTAAGCATAAATGCAGTATAACCACTTTGTGTCATACCAATTAAAGCATTGGCAGATACGTCTTCGGCCATTTTAGCTGCATTGTAACAAACCGCATCGCTATAAAAAGAAGGAGAGTGTGGTTGTGGTTTTAAGTCTTCTGAACGATTGTATCTATATTCCTTCTTCTCAACCTCTGCAATAATTTTGCGCATGGTTTCAACTACTAATGCAGGATGTTGACCTGCAGCAGTTTCTCCACTTAACATCACTGCGTCTGCACCTTCTAATACTGCATTTGCCACGTCGGTAATTTCACTTCTGTTGGGCTTCACTCTATCAATCATGCTTTCCATCATTTGAGTTGCAACAATAACAGGCTTAGCGCGGTGAATACACTTACGAATCAATTCTTTCTGAATCAAAGGAATTTGTTCAACAGGAAGCTCAACACCCAAATCTCCTCGAGCAACCATGATTGCGTCGCTTTCTAAAATAATATCACGAATATTCACCAATGCTTCTGGTTTCTCAATTTTCGCAATGATTTTTGTTTTGCTTTTCTTCTCGTCTAATTTACTTCTTAAAATAACAATGTCTTTAACACTTCTCACAAAGCTTAGCGCAACCCAATCACATTGTTGCTCTATAATGAATTCTAAGTCTATTAGATCTTTTTCAGTTAATGCTGGTAAAGAAATTTTGGTATCGGGTAAGTTTAAACCCTTTTTCGAAGAAAGGATACCTCCTAAAGTAACTACCACTTTAACATCACCATTCTTTTCAATTCCAGTAACTTTTACTTCAATTTTACCGTCGTCTATCATAATCAAGTTTCCTATTACCACATCGCCAGCAAGGTTAGGGTAAGAAACATAAATTTTTTCCTTTGTTCCAATACATTTCTCATTGGTAAAAGTTAGAATGTCGCCAACTTGTAAGTCTAATGCATTGTTCTCAATTTCACCTACTCTTAGTTTAGGGCCTTGCAAATCTGCTAAGATGGCAATATTGTAAGGTTGGGTCTTATTAATATTTCGAATATGTTCAATAATAGCCGATTTATCTTCGTGGCTACCATGTGAAAAGTTTAACCTAAATACGTTTACACCTACTTTCACCAAATTCAATAATTGGTCATAAGAGTCGCATGCTGGTCCTACGGTTGCAACAATTTTAGTTTTGTGCATCACGTGTTTAACGCCCGCTTCTCTGTCCATCTCTTTGTGTAAGTACTTCTCTAAATTCTTTGACATTGTATAGTTTTAGTTTTTTTTGTTTGGGGGGTTAACTAGCTAATATTTTTACGATTCTTAGCCAATCTTCTGAAATTTTTTGTTTGGCTTTAATTGCATGGTCTAATGGAGTGTAATGTAATTGATTGTTCAGAATACCCACCATTACATTGTTGGTGCCATTTAATAAACACTCAACTGCAGCAAAGCCCATTCTACTTGCTATTAATCTGTCTAAACAAGTAGGAGAGCCACCTCTTTGAATATGACCCAGAATACAAACCCTTGTGTCTGCATTGGGCAGTCTTTTTTTAACAATACTAGAAATTTCATTGGCTCCATATTTATCACCTTCTGCAACCACAATAATATTTACCAGTTTTTTTCTCTTTTCTTGTTCAGACAAAGACTGTATTAGTTCTTCAATATCGGTCTCGGTTTCAGGAATTAAAATATTTTCCGCTCCTGTGGCTATACCACTGTGCAAAGCAATATATCCTGCATCTCGTCCCATCACTTCCACAATAAACAATCTGTCATGTGCATCGGCAGTATCCCTTATTTTATCTATCGCTTCTACTGCAGTATTTACTGCTGTATCAAAACCAATAGTAAAATCGCTACCTGCAATGTCTTTGTCAATGGTTCCAGGAAGGCCAATACAAGGAATGTCAAATTCATTGCTGAACTTTTGAGCACCTTTAAAACTCCCATCCCCACCAATAATAACTAATCCATCTATGCCCCTTTTCTTTAGGTTCTCGTAGGCAATTTTTCTGCCATCGGCCTCCATAAAAATCGTGGATCTTGCCGTTTTCAAAATTGTGCCACCTCTTTGTATAATATTAGCAACTGATCTTGAATTCATGGGTTGAATGTCGTCGTCTATCATGCCACTGTATCCCCTCATGATTCCAAATACTTCTAATCCATTGTAAATTCCAGTTCTAACTACAGCTCTGATGGCAGCATTCATTCCTGGTGCATCTCCGCCAGAAGTTAATACCCCAATTTTACTAACTTTTTTACTGCCCATGTTTTTCAATCTCTTTTATTATAAGACAATCTTAATGTGTACTGTATACACGGAATTCCAAAAATACGGATTTGATAGGACATTGCCTTGTAGTGTTCTTATGTGATTTTTCGTAGCATTGCTGTATGAAAATAGTTGTAACAGGCGCAAATGGTTTTACTGGTCAACATGCTACGCAATACCTTGCTAACAAAGGGTTTGATGTATTTGCCCTTTCAAGAGGGGAAGCTCGTTTGGCCAAACATAATCAAATTCATTATCATACATGCGAACTAACGAATGTTAGTTCAGTTGATGCAATTATCCAGCAAATTCAACCCGATTGGATTATACATATTGCAGCAATGAGTAAACCCGACGAATGTAATAATGAGCGTGAAAATTGTTTGTTGCACAATGTGCAGGCCACCATTCATTTAGGAGAAGCTGCCATTAAGCATCAGGCTAGATTCATTTATTTTTCAACTGATTTTATCTTTGGTGAAAATGGACCTCATGGAGAAGATGATATACCTGGTCCGCTTAACTTTTATGGAGAGAGTAAGCTGCAAGCTGAAAATTGGGTGAAGCAAAATGTGCCTCATGCTGTTATAGTAAGACCAGTTTTTATATATGGTCCTGAATTGCCGGGTTCTCGTCCAAGTTTTATTCAATGGGTTCAAAAGCAACTCAAGCAAGAGAAGTCAATCAAAGTAGTGAATGATCAAAAAAGAACGCCAACGTATGTATACGATATATGTAAAGGACTAGAGACAATTATTGTAGAAGATCACCAAGGTATATTTCATTTGGCTGGTGCTGAAATTATTACACCATACGAAATGGCTGTTGAAGTAGCCAACTGTTTATCATTAAATGTCCATTTGATTGAAGCGGTAGACAGCAATAGTTTTCCAGAGCCTGTTATAAGAGCCAAACAATCTGGGCTTAAAATTGAAAGGGCGCGTGAGATATTAAATTATAAACCTCACTCATTTGCAGAGGGGGTTCGTAAAAGTTTTTTAGCGGATCAATTGATCCAAAAATAATACGCTTATTTAAGGGGTAAAAATATTTCAGCCATCATACAACGAGCACTTCCACCACCATTGCTCTCTATTGTAGTAATATCACTATGTATGATTTGATTAAATGAATGAATGGTTTCAACTTGTTTCGGTGTTAATGCATGATAGGCTTGGCTAGACATGACCAAAAATTTTTCTCCCTTGGTGTTGTGAACCTGAAGCATATTTCCTGCAAAATGATTCATTTGATTAAAGTCAATTTCAATGATTATTTTTCCCGAATTACTGATTGATTGCTTAACCAATTGTTGTTCATTAGAATCTTTGATGGAATCTAAACAGATGACTACATAATCATCTGCAACACACATCATAACATTGGTATGATATATAGGTGCACCTGCTTCATCAACTGCTACAAACGATACCCCCTGGTACTGCATTTTTTTGCAAAATGCATCTAATACTTGTTGGTTGGTTCTAGGCGAAAGGCATGCGTATGTAATTTTTTTATCTCTGTCTAAAACCATACTTCCAGTACCTTCAAGGAAAAGGGCATCTTTTTCATAAGAAGTAAAATCATTGGTATGGCCAATTACAAATTTTTGCTGAATAGCTGTTAAAACAGAAGGTTTTCTTTCAAGCCTTCTATTGATTGCAAACATTGGGTAAAGGCAAATGCTCCCATCATCGTGAAAAGAAATCCAGTTGTTGGGGAAAATTGAATCAGGTGTGTGCGGATCAGGTGTGTCTTCTACTACTGTAACGTCTATTTCATGGGCCCTTAGTACAGAAATAAATTGTTCAAATTCTTCCCTTGCTTTAGCTTGTACATTAGTTGGATCCGATTTGTTTTGAAAACTATTGTTCACCGCCGTTTCTGCATTAAAGCTGAAATGAACGGGTTGTATCATTAATAAGTGACTGGTGTGTTGCATAATTCATTAATTGATTGGTTCTCTCCATAAAGGCATACTCATACAATGAAATCCACCTCTTGCCCTAGACAGTTCTGCAGAGGGCATTAGAATAAAAGTGTCTTTAATTTGATCAATTGTTATACTGTTGTTTTCTAATTGTTGTAATAATTCTTTAACTCCAATAATGGTAAAGCCAGCATTTCTAAATGCTTCGGTAGTTTTGTCGTTTCTGTCGTAACCCAAAACCACGCCTTCTTTTAGTGCCAATAAATTACAAGAATCGGTCCATTGTTCTCTGGCGCTGTAAGGGAATTCGTTGTTGCCTGAAAAAATAAAACGCACTTCATTGGTACATTTCAAATCCGTTTTACTAATATCTACTAATAAATCTTCTAAGCTTTCAAATGAGATAGGATTTTCTGGATTACTTCTATGAAATTGTAAAATTTTAATCTTTTCTTCTTTTTTAATTTCAAGAATTCTTTCTACCGCAGATTCATCCTCGTGTTTCACCGCTTTTCTAGAAAAATTTCCCAACATAACCCATACATCTCTTTTTACTTGCGTAAAAACAGTGTCAATATGCATGTAATCTCTTTTCTTCGGAATTTTTACGATGGTTACTTTGTCCATTAATCCCATTTCAAAAAGGGTTTGCGTTATTTTAACGGCCGCTTCCGAGGAAGTTCTTTCGCTTACTCCTACCAAAATATGGTTCTCGCTAACAACCATAATATCTCCACCTTCTAATGTGATCTTTCTTTCATCGTCTTCCTTGGGCAATAAAAAGCTATGGTGCGAGTCGGATAATTCAATAATCTTATTGGTGTAATCGGCAAATAGGGGATGGTTAAAGAAAATATATTTTGCCAACAAAGCTTCTCTTGTTCTTGCTTTTTTAGCTGGCTTATTTAGTAACACATGATCTTTGATGGTGATGCCAATGTCTCTGGTGAAAATAAAGTTAGGTATTGGCGCAAACAAAAGTTGTCTTTCTTGGGATGTACCAGAGATAAGGGTTTTGGCCAATTCAGTAGGTTCATAATTCAATAGTTCATTTTGAATTTGATAAGTACAACCTTCAATAGCACATACAGATGATACTAGTTTGGTTTTAATATCACTATTCTTTAATAGTTCCGATAAGAGCCATTGTAATTCAATTACTTTATCTGATTTATAAAAGTTTACGTGTTCAGGTTTATAAAATCCCCGATTATTTTGAGTGCTATCAATTTCGTTTAATTTCCCTTTTATTTTTTCAGGGTCTAAAAAGTACAATAAGATTTTTGTATAATAATCGTACTCGTCTTTTCTAATGGTATCCAGGTGTACAATGTCTTCAAAAAGCCAGTCTTGGGCTTTAGAGGGTACTACTTTTCCTAAACCACTGTCTGGGCTATGTACCAATAATCGTTTTAAAGTGCCAATTTCAGATGTAACAGAAACTTTCATATAAAAAATTTTATAAAATGCAAGAATGTATAAAACAGTTCTTCAAGTAATATTTAATCACAGGAAGTAGGTAGTTCAACACCTATTAATCCACAAGTTTATTTTGTATCAACCTTAGTTAACGACCCTTCAATGATCGGGCATTGGGTTCAAGCCCCTGTACATCCACGCAAAATGCGATGTTAAAAAAGATATGGTAGAACAATGGTTCACTTAGTGCAAATTACTATTTTATTTCAAATGGCAATTTCCCATTTAGGGTACCAGTCGATTTTAGGGGTTTAAAACGAACAAACATATCTTCGCTGTACCATTTTTCTTGGTGGGTTTTCTTAACTACTTCAGCGTGATCCTTCATTTTATAAGCAAACTGTCGCATGTTTTCTTTGCTTTCCCAAATGCTAAAAGTGGCTTGCTTAATCCAGGGTACTTCGCCTATTCCAACAGATGTTACAAACCCATCTGCTCCAGCCATTTGTTGTGCAATGGCGTCAACATGCGACCAGAAGCGGCCCAGCTGAGAGGGTCGAATGGTTGCCCTTGTTAGTATTCCAATAGGCCCTTCATAGTTCGATTGTTTAGGCAAAGTTCCAAAAACGGCTTTCCCGTCCCAAGTGCCATGACCTTCAATAGGTTCTAATTGGAGTTCCCAAATTTCTACTCCAAAAAATTTCCACCAAAGTTTAATAAAGGTAGGCCTATGGCCAGCATTAACACTTGCACTAATGGTTAATAAGGCCCATTGCCTCCAATCAGGTGTTTTATCGAAAGTGCCATTTCTGCCACATCCCATCAGTTTATAGAATTGAATATTCCCACTTAACCAAAGCGGGAGTCTAAATAAAGCCATTGATAAAAAACCAGCCCAACCAAAATAAACGGGATATCTAACTATACTTAAAGTAGCAATCATACATTAAATTAAACTAATTTTCGGCAATGAAACGGGTCATTCAACATATCAAACAATTGGTTAACACCAGAACCAATTCAATAGTTGTAAGGGGCGCAGAACTTTCGCAACTTCCAATTATTGATAATGCATTTATTGTAGTTGAAAATGGGATTATTCAAGCATATGGTTCAATGCATAATTTAAATGCGGAACATTTACATGGGGCTGAGTTGATTGATGCCGCTGGGTCTTCGGTACTTCCTTGTTGGTGCGATAGCCATACACATTTAGTTTATGCAGCCAGCAGAGAAGAGGAGTTTGTTCATAAAATAAATGGGTTAACTTATGCTGAAATAGCGGCAAAAGGGGGGGGGATACTCAATTCTGCAAGAAAAATTGCCCAAACAACGGAAACCGAATTGTATTTGCAAGCTATGACTCGCTTGCAAGAATTGATGAAACTTGGTACGGGTGCTATTGAAATAAAAAGTGGCTATGGGCTTAATACAGAAAACGAATTGAAAATGCTTCGTGTAATTAAACGCATAAAGGCATCGGCTCCTATTCCAGTAAAATCAAGCTTTCTAGGTGCGCATACATATCCATTGGAATTTAAAGAAAATCACAATGGATATATTGATCAAATTATACATGAAATGTTGCCTGTGATTGCAAAAGAGCAATTAGCCGATTATATAGATGTTTTTTGTGAGGAAGGTTTTTTTAGTGTGGCCGAAACCCAGCGCATTTGCGAAGCTGGTAAATCTTATGGACTTAAGGCAAAAATACATGCCAATCAATTACATGCGTCGGGTGGGGTAGAACTAGGCGTAAAATTAGGAGCTGTTTCAGTAGATCATTTAGAAACCATGAATGATACAGCTATTCAAGCTTTGGGTGCATCTAATACTATTGGTACCATGCTGCCTACTGCCGCTTTTTTTCTTCGAATGCCTTACCAGCCTGCTAGAACATTAATCAATGCTAATGCAGCATTGGCGCTAGCATCAGACTACAATCCAGGATCTAGCCCAAGTGGGAATATGAATTTTGTGGTAGCGCTAAGTTGCATTCAAATGAAGATGCAACCAGAAGAAGCCATTAATGCAGCTACCATTAATGGGGCATTTGCAATGGAATTACAAGATGAAGTTGGAAGTATTACTGTTGGTAAGCGAGCCAATTTAATTTTTACACAGCCCATTCCTTCATTGGCTTACTTGCCCTATTCATTTGGCAGTAATTTGATTGATAAGGTTATGATTAATGGTCGGTTTATTTAGTTATATTTAAGTAACTGAATAATCCATTAAAAATACACGACCATGCACCATTTTAAATTTTATAATAAACAGGATATACTTTCTGTTACTAAAATTCGCCGTTTCGAAACCAAATTAGGAGAGCGGGTACAGGTGGTTGCTAATTCAGCAAATATTGAAGCAAGCTTACAAGCAAGTTCTGCCAATTATATTATTCTAGGAATACCCGAAGACATTGGTGTTAAAGCGAATGGAGGAATAGGTGGAACAGACAGTGCTTGGTTGGCTTTTTTAAAAGCATTTCTAAACATTCAAAGTAATGATTTTTTAGAGGGGAGCAATATGATGGTGCTAGGCCATTTTGATTTTGCAACTATTGCAGAACTGATAGATCAGAATGCTTTTAATGAAGAAGAAAAAATGGCTGCATATAGACATGCAGTTAATACTATTGATGATTCAGTAGAACAATTGATACATATCATTACTCAAAACAAAAAAATACCCATCGTAATTGGAGGGGGGCATAATAATGCATACCCTTGTATTAAAGGTGCTGCAAAAGGATTTTATAAAGCTGGAGTAATACCCATTGCTCAAATTAATGCCATTAATTTAGATGCACATGCCGATTTTAGACCTATGGAAGGAAGGCATAGTGGGAATGGGTTTTCTTATGCAGAAGAAGATGGGTACTTAGAAAAATATTGTGTAATAGGTTTGCATGAAAATTATATTCCTCAGAATGTATGGATGGACATGGTTAATAATCCATTTATTGATTGCATTACTTATGAAGACATATTTGTGCATGAAAAAAGAACATTTATTCAAGCAGTTGCTCACGCAACATCATTTACTGAAGACACACTATGTGGTATTGAATTAGACATGGATGCCATTGCCGATACATTGTCTAGCGCCCAATCTAAAGTAGGTATTTCACCCATTCAAGCGAGGCAGTTTATGCAATTTGCAGCTGCAGATACTAAAGCAGCCTATTTACATATATCTGAAGGAGCCATCCAATTATCTAATGGTGAAAAAGACCCAGGTACAGGCAAATTAATCAGCTATTTAGTTAGTGATTTTGTGAAAGGTCACATGATATATTAACTTTTATTTTACAGTTTAATTTTTTTACTGTCCTAACTCGTCGTACATTTGCGGCGGAATTGAGCAATTATAAAAGAGTATTTCTCAGGTAGACAAATAGAAGGCCATTCTATTCTAACGGTAACAATAAATTTCCTACCCTGCTCAACAACATTTGTAAAAAATAAAATAATAATACAATGAAAGGTGAAGTTATGCCTTCTATCGTACAGATAGATAAGGCGCATTTAAACGAATTAGTACAAGAAGTAAGAGAAACATTAGCAACAGACATGTTTGTACAAAACAGAGAAGAAAAAAAGAAAGCATTTCGTGCAGTTGATCTTTGGAAGATTCATAGAGAAATGAAGTCTGCAAACAGAAATTTTAAATCACAGTTCTAGTTGCTGTTAACTTGTTAAAATCCGCTGATCACTTTAATATGTTCAGCGGATTTTTTATTTAGGCAACTTGCTTAGATCCCATTTAGCATAGTCTTTAAACCAACTGCTGTTCCAAAACAAATATCTCGGGATGGCAGTTTGTTCAATTCTTTTTAAAAAATCTACGTAGTTCTTTTTTTCTGGAATACTCCAAAGCGTTTCGCTTAAGGCAGTCATTCTAGGAAATATCATATAGTCTACCTTTTTCTCATTACCCATATATTCTGTCCAAACATTGGCTTGTCCTCCAATTATTTTATTGCTCAATCCTTTTTGAATAATAGCAGCAGGGATGGGGTTGTAATTGTACACAGCCTCTAATGGGTTATACCCATGAATAGCTAAACTATCTTTGGGATCAAGTGATTGATAATGGTCAAAATAAAAAGGTTTGCCAGGCGTATTAATTACATTAAATCCTTTGCTTGCGGCTTCAATAGCTTGCTTTTCTGTTCCCCAATTCATTACAATGGTGGATGTATCTAAATCTCCTTCGTTTATTTCGTGCCAGCCAATCGTTTGCTTTCCTTTTGATTTTAAGTGATTTGCAATAAACTCAATAAAATAGGTTTGTAATGCCGTTTCATTTTTTAATCCTTTTTGCTTCATGAAAACCTGTGTTGCTGGGTCTTGTTTCCACCAAATTTTACTGCACTCGTCTCCTCCTACATGAATATAAGGGGAAGGGAAAAGTGCAACTACTTCATCAAATACTTTTTCTAAAAATTTGAATGTAGCTGGTTTTGGAGCCAATACATTATTTTGTCTATTATACATGCCCCAAGTAGTAGCAACATTCCAAATAGTATCTGGTTTGGTACTGAGCTCAGGATAAGCAGCAATTGCTGCACGGCTATGCCCCGGAATATCTATTTCAGGTATTACAGTAATGGCCCTAATGGCAGCGTATTGAACAATCTCATTTATTTCGGCTTTGGTATAAAATCCACCATATCTGGTTCCATCATATTGGGCAGGACTTTCTTTAAAATGACCAATTAAAGTTTCGTTTCTATAAGACCCAATCGTGTTTAGCTTTGGGTAAGCATTCATTTCAATTCTCCAACCTTGGTCGTCTGTTAAATGCCAATGGAAAGTGTTGAATTTATGAAAAGCCAAATAGTCAATATATTTTTTGATATAGCTAACTGGAAAAATATGTCTTACAACATCTAAATGCATGCCTCTGTAAGGAAATCTTGGATAGTCTTCAATATGAATAGGCGAAATTTTTACAACATTAAATTGGCCAATTGGCATTAATTGCAAAAAACTTTGAATACCATTTATTAGCCCTCTTAAATCGTGATATTGAATAGCTATGTTTTGCCTATTTACGTTTAATTCATATTTTTCTGCAGGTTGATTGAACGGTTTAATGGGCACAAGATAAATGCCAACGGCTGATTCATTATTAAGGTCTATTCTTTTTTTCAAACTAAGTACAATACCGGTTTGTTTTGCTATATTTTCTTGTAGGTATTGGGCTTGTAGTTCATAAGTTGCTTCATAAAAAATAGGTTGATTGCTGTTTAAAACAAAAGGTTCTGGGCTATGCGGATAACTAATAAAAGCAGGCTTGGGGATGATTGAATTTGCATTTTGTGCCATACCAAACAAGCAAATGCAAAGTATAATAGCAGTGATAAATAATCTTTTCATGACTATTGGAATAATTGGATTGGTATAAAAATATCAAATTGATTGGCTATTTGGTAAATTGCATGGGAGAAATTACCACCTTTCACAAAATTGTTATGCTTAAAGCAGATTTAAGAGCCCATTATATTAAAAAGCGAAATGAATTGCATGGTGCAGATCGACTAAAATTGGACGATTTATTATTGATTCAATTTCAACAAATCAATTTTGAAGGAATTCAAACTGTTTTAAGTTATTGGCCAATGACGAATAAGTCAGAACCCAATACGCATTTATTTAATGGCTATTTAAGACACATGATACCGCAGTTGCAGTTGGCTTATCCAGTTGTACAAAATCAAGAAGTAATGCAAGCGATTATGGTGAATGAAGATACGGTATACCAAACCAATCAATGGGGTATTACAGAGCCTAAATCTGGTGAAACAATCCAACTAAGCGAAATAGATTTGGTTTTGGTTCCACTGTTGGTTTTTGATGAAGCAGGTTATAGAGTAGGATTTGGGAAAGGGTATTATGATCGATTTTTAGCAAAAAAAGAAGAACATACTGCATTAATTGGGTTTTCTTACTTTGATCCAATACCACTAATCAGTGACACCCACGAATTTGATATACCTTTACACCTAGGTATTACCCCTAAGCGTATTTATGAATTTTAATACCCTATTTCTTAAATCATTTCGAGTTTTGTTGCTGCCTCTGGCGGCACTATATGGTTTAATTATAATGATTCGAAATAGATTGTTTAACAAGCATATTCTTAAATCTGCTGCTTTTAATTTCCCTATTATTTGCGTGGGTAATTTGGCTGTGGGAGGAACAGGAAAGTCTCCAATGGTAGAGTACTTACTAGAATTGTTAAGCCCTAAATTTAAGATGGCCACTTTAAGCAGGGGCTATAAAAGACGAACCAAGGGTTATGCTTTAGCCAATAATCAAACCACTGCTTTAGAAATAGGCGATGAACCCATGCAATTTGCTTTGAAATTTCCCCATGTGGCAGTAGCAGTAGGAGAAGAGCGAATTGTAGCCATACCACATTTATTACAAGACCATCCAGAATTACAAGCGATTATACTTGATGATGCATTTCAGCATAGAACGGTAAGAGCAGGCTTCAATATCTTATTAACGGAATATAGTAATTTATATACCAGTGATTTCTTTTTGCCAACAGGAGATTTAAGAGACGAATGGGCTTCGGCTAATAGAGCGCAAGTCATTATTGTTACTAAATGTCCGCCTGATATGGATGAGAAAACCAAATCTACCATATTAAGAGAGCTCAAGCCATTGCCATCCCAAAAAGTATTTTTTACATGTATTGAGTATGGAATACCTTACCATATTTGCGACAGCAGTATACAGTATTCCATCAACTCAATGGATGAAGTAATGCTGGTATGTGGTATAGCCAATCCAAAGCCGCTTAAAGATTATTTATTACAAAAAGCAACCACTTATTACCAGCAAGACTATCCAGATCACCATATTTTTTCAATAGACGACTTAAAAGAAATGAAGCAGAAATTTGATAATATTTCTGCAGAAAGAAAATTATTTATTACCACAGAAAAAGATGCAGTTAGATTGATTAAATTCAAAGATGAATTAACCAGTTTGCCCTTCTTTGTTATCCCTATCAGACATAGAATCCTTTTTGATGAATCTTGGCATTTTAATGAATTGCTGATTAAGTTCATTCAAGATTTTAATTTCAATCCAACCGCATGAGTACCAAGAAACCAAAGTCTAAGCAAAAGCAAAAAGCAAAAACCATTACCGTTCAAACCTTGAAAGGGAAACTAGAAGTAACTCGTTCAGGAATGGGCTATGTGTTAATTGATGACCAATCAGGAGATGTGTTGGTTAGGCCCAATGATTTTGGCACTGCACTAAATGGCGATACGGTAAGAGTTAAAGTGATTCGAGAGAATGTAAGAACAGGCAAAAAAGAGGGAAAAATTACCGAAGTGGTAGAGCGAAAACAAACTGAATTCATTGGAAGATTACAAGTATCTGCACACCATGCTTTTTTTGTACCCGATTCTGACAAGCCAATGCCAGATTTGTATATCCCCATGCAATCTATTAATGGGGCGCAGCATAGAGATAAGGTATTGGTGAAATTGGTTCGTTGGGATAAAGAAGATAAAAAGCCTGTAGGAGAAGTCATAAGTATAATGGCCCCGGATGATGTGAATGACGCAGCCATGAAAGAAATTTTAGCCGAAGCTGGATTCCCATTGAGTTTTTCTGATGAAGTAGTAGAAGAAGCTGGCAGATTAGTTGATATTATTGATGAAGCAGAAGTTGCTAAACGAAGAGACTGTAGGGCTTTGCTTACATTCACCATTGACCCTGTTGATGCAAAAGACTTTGATGATGCCATTTCTATTAGAAAATTAGGCGACAACAAATATGAAATAGGCGTACATATTGCAGATGTTAGTCATTATGTTTTACCCGACTCTGCATTAGATGCAGAAGCATACAAAAGGGCTACATCTGTGTACTTACCTGATAGGGTAAATCCAATGTTGCCCGAACATATTTCTAATGAGCTTTGTTCTTTAAGACCTCATGAAGACAAGCTTACCTTCTCTGCCATTTTTCAAACCAATGAAAATGGCGATGTAAAACAATATTGGTTAGGAAGAACAGTGATTCATTCTGATCACAGATATACTTATGAAGACGTACAACAAATTATAGAAACCAAAGAGGGGTTGCATAAAAACGAGATTCTATTGTTGAACGATATTGCTCAAAAATTAAGAAAGAAACGTTTCAGTAAAGGGGCCATTAATTTTTCTTCTCAAGAGGTAAGATTCCAATTAGACGAGAAAGGAGTTCCAATTGGTATTATTGTAAAAGAAAGTAAAGAATCGCATCAATTAATTGAAGAGTTCATGTTGTTGGCCAATAGAACAGTAGCTGAAAATATTGCCAAGCAGCACGTAAATAAAAAGCCAATTCCTTTCCCGTATAGAGTGCATGATCAACCCGATGAAGAAAAATTAGCACCATTTATTCAATATGCAAAAAGATATGGGCATAGTTTTGATATATCTAGCCCACAAGCGATTGCACATAGCTTTAATGGAATGTTAGCCGATGCACATGGTAAACCCGAACAACATGTATTAGAACAACTAGGAATTAGAACCATGGCCAAAGCTATTTACACGCCAGAAAATATTGGCCACTATGGTTTGGCATTCGAGCATTATTGTCATTTTACTTCGCCCATTAGAAGATACCCCGATGTATTGGTACATCGCGTATTACAAACTGTACTAGATGGTTCCCCAATGATTGATAAGAAAATGACAGAGAAATGTAAGCATACCAGTGAAAGGGAGCGGGCAGCAATGGAATGTGAAAGGGCAGGAAATAAATACAAACAAGTAGAGTTTTTACAATCTCATATAGGTGAAACTTTTGAAGGAGTAGTAAGTGGAGTAACCAGTTTTGGGTTCTTTGTAGAAACAGTAGAACACAAGTGCGAAGGATTGGTAAGTATTGTTAGTCTTAGCGATTTTGATGATTTTAGGCTGGTGGAATCTGAATACAGTTTAGTAGGCAGACGAAGTGGACGAATATTTAAAATGGGCGATAAAGTTACCGTTACACTAGTAGCCGCTAATTTGGAAAAACGTCAGTTGGATTTTGAGTGGGAGTTGGGATAAAGTTTACCAACCACTGGCCAACACATCGGCCAAGTGCATCATTCGCATATTTTTGTTTTCGTGCTTAGCACATCCATCTATATGCATTAAGCAACTCATATCGGTGCTAATAAGAACTGCTGCACCTGTATCGGAAGCATTGTTTATTTTTTGATTACCCATTGCAATACTTATGGGTTCAAATTTTACTGCAAAAGTGCCACCAAAACCACAACAGGTTTCTACATCATTCATTTCTATCAATTCTAATCCTGCTACATTATTCAATAAGAGTCTTGGTTCATTTTTAATTTTACATTCTCTAAGAGCAGCACAGCTATCGTGGTAAGTAGCTTTCTCATTTAATACTGCACCAAAATTTGTTTCTTTCAATACATTCACTAAGAAATCGGAAAATTCAAAAATTCGCTCAGCGGTTTTAGAAGCTTGCGTTTTATAAGCCGAGTTCTCAAACAATTGTTTATAATAGTTTTTTACAAAACCCACACAGCTTGCACTTGGTGCAACAATATATTCAGCTCCTTCAAAATCTTGTAAAAATTTAGTACAAACTTCTTTTGCTTCCCCATGAAATCCGGCATTAAAAGCGGGCTGACCACAACAAGTTTGTGAAGTATTATAGTGAACGGTACATCCAGCCTTCTTTAATACTTTTACCATATTAAAAGCTACATCAGGGTAGAGTTGATCTATAAAGCAAGGAACAAAAATTTGCACGTTCATCTATGGTAGTTATTTTATTGCACGATTCAATTGAATCATTTTTAGTGCTGTTATTGCCGCTTCTTCACCTTTATGACCATGTATTCCACCGATTCTTTCAATGGCTTGTTGTTCATTCAAAACGGTTAACACCCCAAAGATAACAGGTACATCAATTTGCAAATTTAATTGCATAATGCCATCTGTAACTCCTTTGCATACATAATCAAAATGTGGAGTATCTCCTTGAATAACTGCCCCTAGTACAATGTAAGCATCTGGCACTCGCTTGCTGTAAGCATAATGTTGCTTAACGGCAAAGGGCAATTCAAATGCACCTGGTACTAACAATGTTTTAACTGAAACGGATGAAGCTTTCAATAGCTTCCTTGCACCTTTTTCTAAAGCGTTAATGATGGCACTGTTCCATTCCGTTTTAATGATAACAACAAAGGCATCCTCCAGAGTGGGGATGCCTTTGTTTAATGATGTATTTCCTTTTGTAGCCATTATTCAGCAAGGTCATTTTTTTCGATACTCAAACGATAAATATATTTATCTGCCTGAAAACCTTTGTCTGTTTTAGGAAACTTAGTTTTTAATTCTCTGTATAGCTCTAATGCTTCTGGTGATTTTCCAGTAGATTCTAATAATAAGGCAGCACGGAATAAATATTCAGATGAATTTGTTTCATCTTCAACAAAAGTATTGCCTGCTTTTTTATAAGCTTCAATAGCTTCTTCTTTTTTATTTAATTCGGCGTAAGCATCACCTAAACAACCAGAAGCCAACAATTGAACTTGTTTTGCATCGGTAGAGAACTCTTTTAAATGTTTAACGGCATTATCAAATTCACCCAATTTTAGGTAACTAATACCAGCGTAATAGTGCGCTAGGTTAGCAGCTTTTGTTCCACCAAAATTGCTGATTACATTTAAAACACCCTTATATTGACCGTCTCCGTTCAAGACCAATTTAGAAGAGTCCATTGCAAAATATTGCTCTGCTTTAAATAAAGCTTCTGCAGCTTTTTCCTCTTTTGGTTTAACTACATATTGTTGGTAAGCAAACCAACCACCACCTATTACTAAGGCAGCAACTATAGCACCTATAAGGGGCTTTTGGATTTTTGCAAAACTAGATTCTACTTTATGTGCTGCCTCTTGAGATACAACTTCAGGCGCTTGTTTTTCGCTCATTATAATTGATTATGCTGTTTAATAAATTAATCTACAATAAATGGATAATTCTGGTCTATGTATACATCTTTCAAAACTTCGCTGTCATCTGGCCAAGGACTTTCTTCTGCAAACTTAACTGATTCGTCAACAATTGCGTTTACGCGTGCATTGATTGCATCAAGTTCTATTTGTGTTGCAAAACCATTGTCTAAGATGGTAGAAGCTACTTTAATGATGGGGTCCTGGTCTTTGTATTCTTCTACTTCTTCTTTGGATCTGTATTTCTGCGGATCAGAAACCGAATGGCCTTTGTAGCGATAGGTTTTCATTTCAAGCAGGGTAGGGCCATCGCCTTCTCTAGCTCTTTTTACCGCTCTTGCAACTGCATCATGCACAGTTTCAGGTGTCATTCCATCTACTTTATCGGCAGGCATTTCATATGCATCTGCTAATTTGTATATATCAATTACGTTACTGGTTCTTTCAATAGAAGTACCCATTGCATAATTGTTGTTCTCGCATATAAAGATTACTGGAAGCTTCCAAAGCATGGCAAGGTTAAACGTTTCATGCAACATACCCTGACGTGCAGCACCATCGCCAAAATAACAAAGTACTACGTTTTGAGTTCCCTTGTATTTTTCTGCAAAAGCTAAGCCAGCACCCGTACCTATTTGTGCTCCTACAATACCATGTCCGCCAAAGAATTTGTGTTCAAGGCTAAAGAAGTGCATGCTTCCACCTTTACCCTTTGCACAACCTGTTGCTTTACCATACAATTCGGCCATACAAGCATTGGCAGATACTCCTTTTGCTAGTGCTAAACCATGATCACGATAAGCAGTAATAAAAGGATCATCGGCCTGAGTAGCAGTCATACAGCCAGCCGCAATTGCTTCTTGGCCAATATAAGCGTGAAAAAATCCACGGATTTTTCCAGCCATTTTATACATTTCTTCTGATTTTAATTCAAACTGACGAATCAGTTGCATTAATTCATACCAATAGAGGTAGGTTTCTTTAGAAAACTTTGTAGCCACTTTTCAAAAATTTGAAGGCAAATATAGGGGTTATCCTTGATAGTTCCCTACCCGGCGTATTCGGGTTCTAATACTTCTTTAGGTGGGTAAGGGATGCTAATATTATTCAGGTATGATTCTTCTAAAATGTTGGCAAAAGTGGAGAAATAAAGCACTACATCTTCTCTAACATTTCTTTTAAGCCATTTAAATCCACCAGGCAATTTTTCTAATACCGATTTGTCATCTAAATATTCTAAATGGTGAATATCTGTTGGCGTTAGCCCTATATCGGTTAGTTTTTTAATCATAAGATTAACTGGGGTATTGCTTACAGGGCAATATTCTTCTGCTAATTCGGTCCATTCTCCAAAACCAGTATGTGCATAAGTCAAAATTTCTTCTTTACTCACATTTGCAACTACTTGCAATAAGTTACCACAGTTGCAAGCACCATGGTTACCCCAAGCATAATGAGCACCTTCCTTTAAATTGTTGGCAGTTTGTCTTAATACATCTACAAGAACCAGGTTTGGATATGCCATATTATTTCTTTTTTCTTTTAACAACACTAAATAACAAAATGTTGATTTGATTGCTAATTTATTAAGCAATTTTTCCTCCTATTTTCTTTGTACAATCAAAAACGATTTTACCGCTCAAATGTCTCAACATGGCTACCGTTCATCCCTAATTATGAACTACTCACTCAACCTTTTTCTTGTTTAGGAGTTAGTTATAAAAAATTAAACAAAAATTTTATGAAAATGCGCATTTTAACTTTGACAATGGTTGCAGTAATGGGATTATTGGGTACCGTATCTGCACAGAAAACAGTAGTAGACATTGCAGTAGGTTCTAAAGACCATTCAACATTAGTTGCTGCAGTAAAAGCGGCTGATTTAGTTGCTACCCTACAAAGTGCTGGACCTTTCACCGTATTTGCTCCAGTTAACGCAGCTTTCGATAAATTACCAGCAGGTACTGTTGCTAATTTATTAAAGCCAGAAAATAAAGCAACTTTAGCCAAGGTATTAACCTACCACGTTGTTGCTGGAAATTTAGATGCTGCGGCAGTAGTAAAAGCCATCACTGATGGTAAAGGTAAAGTAGTGGTTAAAACAGTTGCAGGAAATTCTTTGACTGTAACATTAAAAGATGGCAAAGTAACTTTAACCGATGAAAATGGTGGTGTTGCAACTGTTGTAGCTGCAGACTTAAAAGCAGGTAATGGTGTAGTTCACGTAATTGACACTGTTGTATTGCCTAAGTAATTTGATTCAAATGGTAAGCATAAAAAAGTCCCGAAATTTTCGGGACTTTTTTATTATTTATGCCTCTTGTAAAAATGGATAGCCATAATGTACAGGAGGATTATAAGTCTCCTTAATGGTACGAGCGCTTAACCATCTGTAAAGGTTTAACGCACTACCCGCTTTATCATTGGTTCCAGAAGCTCTTGCACCACCAAAAGGTTGTTGACCAACTACAGCACCAGTTGGTTTGTCATTGATATAAAAGTTTCCAGCAGCATTTCTTAATTCGTTGGTTGCTAATTCAACTGCAGCTCTATCCTGAGAAAGAATTGCACCAGTTAAGGCATAAGGTGAAGTGCTATCAACCAATTTAAGTGTTTTCTCAAACTGCTCAGCAGGGTAAACGTAAATGGTTAATACTGGTCCAAAGATTTCTTCGCACATGGTAACCGATTTAGGATCCTTGGTTACTATTACCGTGGGTTCTACAAAGTATCCTTTGGCTTTGCTGAAATTGCCACCTGCAATTATTTTTACTTTCTTGTTTTTCTTTGCGTTGGTAATATAACGAGTGATGCTATTGTAAGATTTCTCATCAATTACGGCATTTACAAAATTGGTAAAATCTTCCACCGTTCCCATTTTCATGGTACTAATAGCAGCCACTAATTTTCTTAAAATTTCGTCAGCTAAATTACTTGGAATATAGGCTCTTGAAGCAGCAGAACATTTTTGCCCTTGGAATTCAAAAGCGCCTCTAGCCAAAGCAGTAACTACAGCATCTACATCTGCAGACTTATGCGCTACTACGAAATCTTTACCACCTGTTTCACCTACAATTCTTGGATAAGATTTGTACATGCCCATATTTTCACCAATCACTTTCCACATATTATTGAATACACCTGTAGAGCCGGTAAAATGAACTCCCGCAAAGTCTCTATGCGAGAAACATACTTTACCAATAGTAGGACCATCTACATAAATCAAGTTGATTACGCCATCAGGTAATCCAGCTTCTTTTAATATGCGCATGAATAATTGTGCAGAATAAATTTGGGTGTTGGCAGGTTTCCAAACTACTACGTTGCCGCACATGGCAGCAGAAGTGGGTAGGTTACCACCAATAGCAGTAAAGTTGAATGGAGTCACCGCTAATACAAAACCTTCCAATGGGCGCCACTCTAAGCGGTTGTGCATACCCGGAGCAGAAATAGGTTGTTGCTTATAAATTTCACTCAAGAAATGCACGTTAAAACGCAAGAAATCTATTAGTTCGCAAGTGCTATCAATCTCCGCTTGAAACGCATTTTTACTTTGGCCCAACATGGTTGCAGCCAACATTTGAAAACGATATTTGGTAGCCAATAAATCAGCAGCTTTTAAAAAAATATGTGCTCTATTCTCCCAACTCATTGCAGCCCATTTTTCTTTAGCTTGTAGGGCAGAAGCAATAGCTAGATGAGCATGTTTTTCTTCACCTGCATTAAAATGGCCTAACACATGAGCTAATTCGTGTGGAGGATGAATGGCTGTTTTTTTATCGGTTCTTACCGCTTTACCTCCAATATACATGGGAATATCTAACTGTTTTTTCTTTGCTTCAGCCAACGCTTTTTTTAGCGCAGCTTTCTCAGGACTTCCTGGTGCAAATTGAAGTACCGGTTCGTTGGCCGGCATAGGGTAAGAAAATGTACCAATACTCATAAGAGAAAATTTATAAAGTTTGAAGCCGCAAGTTACGAAGAAAACCGTATTAGGTTTTCGGCTACATTTGTGTATGGCTGTTATTTTATTTGATCCACCATACAGAAACCTATTAGCCCCGCTTTCTACTACAAAAGCAGTGGCACAGTTTCATTTTGGTTTATTAAGTGTTAAGGAGCGATGGGAACTGTTGCTTAATGAGCCTTCCTATATTCATACAGCACCCTATTTGCAGGATTTATATTCGATTCCAATCAATATACATGAAGCAGGTTTATCCGAAGAAGCCATTTGGATTGACGCATCTGTTTTGCCCAATGAAATATTGATTGCTCAAATAAAGCAATTAGGAATCGGGGATTGTTTAATGGATGAGTTTGGATTGGTAGCAGGTAAATCCAATTTGCCATTTAGAGAGTTTGATCCAACCAATACTGCAGTTTATTTTACGCAGGCTAATAAAATTGATGAGATTGTAAGATTTCGCTTTCCTTGGGAAATCATGCAAATGAATGACGCAATCATTCGAAGTGATTTCGAAATAGTTACTAAAAATAGAATTTCGCAGCCCATTCCATCAACAGTGAATACCATTGGATCCGATCAAATTTTTATTGAGGAAGGAGCTAAGCTGGCATTTTGCACACTGAATGCGTCTTCGGGGCCAATTTATATTGGACGAAAAGCAGAAATCATGGAAGGTTCTGCCATTAGAGGACCGTTTGCGATTGGCTATAATTCGGTGGTAAAAATGAATAGCCGAATTTATGGGGGTACTTCATTAGGACCTTATTGTATGGGCGGAGGGGAAATCAAGAATGCAGTAATGATGGGTTATTCTAATAAAGCACATGATGGTTATCTTGGAGATGCAGTGATTGGGGAGTGGTGCAATTTAGGTGCTGGAAGTAGCAATAGTAATTTAAAGAACTCGGCAGGTACCATAAAAATATTCAGCATGGGTCTCAATGAATATGTATCGGTTGGTCAAAAATGTGGAGTGATCATGGGAGACTATTCAAGGGTAGCCATTAATTCTAGCTTGAATACGGGATCTATGATTGGTGTGAGTTGCAACGTGTTTGGAGAAGGATTGTTACACAATAATATTCCACACTTTAGTTTTGGAGTAAAGGGTAAGCAATATGATTTTACCACAGCCATTAAAGACATTAATAATTGGAAAGGATTAAAAGGAATGGAATTATCAACTCATGAAATAAATATTCTTCAGCATATATTTACAAACAACAAGCAATTATGAGAAAACAAATAGCAGCAGCAAATTGGAAAATGAATTTGACTGTACAACAAGGTGCCCAATTAATAGATGATTTATTGAGCAAACCCCATGAGTTAAAAGAAAATCAATTAGCCATATTTGCAGTGCCAGCTCCTTATTTAATGATGGCACAAGAAAAATTGGGTAATAAGAATAGGGTAGCTGTAGCTGCACAAAACTGTTACAGTAAAAAAAGTGGAGCCTATACAGGAGAAATTTCTGTTGAGATGCTTAACTCGATTGATGTACAATATGTGGTTTTAGGCCACTCTGAAAGAAGAGAATATTTTAATGAAAGCAACCAATTTTTAGCAGACAAAATTGATATTTGTTTAAGTAATCAAATCACACCCATTTTTTGTTGTGGAGAGCCATTGCAAATTAGAGAAGAAGGTACACAGAATGCATATGTAGCAGCTCAATTAAAAGAGTCTTTATTTCATTTAACTTCTGCACAATTGATCAATGTAGTGATTGCTTACGAACCAATCTGGGCAATAGGAACAGGCAAAACAGCTAGTAGTGATCAAGCACAGGAAATGCATGCATTTATTCGTGCCGAACTAGCGCATGTTTATGGTAAAGAAACAGCGGACCAAATTTCTATTTTATATGGCGGAAGTGTAAAAGCAAACAATGCAGTAGAGTTGTTTTCTCAACCAGATGTAGACGGTGGATTAGTAGGGGGCGCTTCATTAATTGCAGATGAATTTGCAGCAATAATTAATGCTTTAAAATAAACTGTGCTCTGCTGATTCTATCGTTGATGGCAATGCCAATTCCTTCATTCGGAAAATGCTCAGATAGAATGATGTCGTAGTGGTTGTTGTCAATTGCTCTTAGTGTTGCAAAAAGTTTACTTGCTGCAGTAGACAATTGATGGTCGGGTGCCAACATAAAATTATCAACGCCTTCATAGTAGGTGTGAAAACTGATGACTGCAATTTTTTTACCTACATGTACTTGAATGAGTTCAGGAATATTGCCCATGTATAAAGGAGTATGCGGTGCATAATGACTTTTGAGTTGACCCGGTGTAGCGGGGGAATCAGGGCGATGGTCTGAAATAGTTGGAGCATGATAAGCTGCAGCATCTAATACTTTCATTCCACTTACTGCAGCCAATTGTTCCGCAGTAATACTGCCCGCTCTGTGTAAAATAATGGACTCATCAGCCACTTCGCAAATAGTCGATTCTAATCCCACAGTAGTATCACCACCATCTAATATGTAAGCAATTTTTCCTTTTAATCCATCCATTACGTGCTGTGCATTAGTAGGGCTAATATAACCTGAAGGATTAGCGCTTGGTGCTGCAAGCGGGAAATCAATTTCTGCTAACAATGCCAAGCTAAGTGCTTGATTGGGCTGAGCCAATTTCCAACTAATTTCATCCACAAATGCATATTGGTGCATTTGATTAATATTTGCAATATGCAATATCAATGGGTTAAAACTAGGTCTATTTTTGGCAGCGTAAATTTTGGATACACTTGCTTCTGACAGCGCATTTGCAGCCAATCCATAAACAGTTTCAGTGGGTATGGCCACTAGTTCCCCAGCTTTTAAAAAAGCGGCAGCTATATTGATATCTGTGCCAATGGCCGTTTGCATAAGCAAAATTAACAACTTGTACTTGAATTGTCATTTAATTAAGCTTCTCAGACCTATCTTTGCAGCCTTATGAAGCATATTAGGAACTTTTGTATTATCGCACATATTGACCACGGTAAGAGCACATTGGCCGATCGATTGTTAGAACATACTAAATCGGTTGGTGAAAGGGATATGATGAACCAGGTCTTAGACGATATGGACTTAGAGCGGGAGAAGGGTATTACCATTAAGAGTCATGCCATACAAATTAACTATACCCATAAAGGGGAAGTTTATACCCTCAACTTGATAGATACTCCAGGACACGTAGACTTTAGTTACGAAGTGAGCCGAGCTTTGGCCGCTTGTGAAGGCGCTTTGTTATTGGTAGATGCTTCTCAGGGAATTCAAGCACAAACAATCAGTAACTTATACTTGGCTATTGATAACGACTTAGAAATCATTCCAGTGATTAATAAGATTGATATGGATGGAGCTAAAATTCCTGAAGTAACCGATCAGATTATTGATTTAATTGGCTGTAAGCAAGAAGATATTTTATTGGCTAGTGGAAAGTCTGGAATTGGTATTGATGAAATTCTACAAGCCATTGTAGAACGCATTCCTGCTCCTTCAGGAAGTGTGGATGCTCCTTTACAAGCATTGATTTTTGATAGTGTTTACAATAGTTTCAGAGGGATCATTATTTACTATAGAATAATGAATGGTACGTTGAAAAAGGGTGATAAAATCAGATTTGTTGCTACAGGGAAAGATTATATTGCTGACGAAGTAGGCGTGCTCAAATTCACGATGACGCCCAAAGATCAAGTAATTGCAGGTGACGTTGGATATATTATCACTGGTATCAAAAATGCCAAAGAGGTAAAAGTAGGGGATACCCTTACATTGGCCAATAATCCTGGCGAAATGATCAATGGTTTTGAAGAAGTAAAACCCATGGTATTTGCTGGTATTTTCCCGGTAAACACCGATGAGTTTGAAGAACTCAGGGATTGCATGGACAAATTGCAATTGAATGATGCTTCATTAACTTTTGAATTAGAAACCTCTCAGGCATTGGGCTTTGGATTCCGTTGTGGATTCTTAGGGCTTTTGCATATGGAAATTATTCAGGAAAGATTAGAGCGTGAGTTCAATCAAACGGTTATCACTACGGTACCCAACGTAAGTTTTAATGCATATACCACTAGAGGCGAAAAGATACTGGTAAACAATCCAGTTGAAATGCCAGATCAAGTAAAAATTGATCGCATTGAAGAACCATTTATCAAAGCGCAAATCATTACGTTGCCCGATTATATTGGAAATATCATGACCCTTTGCTTAGGCAAGCGTGGTATTTTATTGAATCAAAGCTATTTGACTCCAACAAGGGTTGAATTAATTTTTGAAATGCCTTTAACGGAGATTGTATTTGATTTCTATGATAAGTTAAAGAGTTCAACTAGGGGATATGCTTCATTTGATTATACCCCCATTGATCATCGAGAAGCAGACATTGTTAAAATGGATATCCTGTTGAACAATGAAAAAGTAGACGCATTAAGTGCATTAATTCATAGAGGAAGAGCCATTGATTTTGGAAGAAAATTATGTGAGAAATTAAAAGAATTATTGCCTCGCCAACAGTTCCAAATTGCCATTCAAGCAGCTATTGGAGCAAAAGTAGTAGCTAGGGAGAATATCAGTGCCATCCGTAAAGACGTAACTGCCAAATGTTATGGTGGGGATATCAGCCGTAAAAGAAAGCTTTTAGAAAAGCAAAAAGAAGGAAAGAAGCGTATGCGCCAAATTGGTAACGTAGAAATTCCTCAGGAAGCTTTCTTAGCGGTATTGAAGCTGGATTAATAATGAAAATGTTGTAGGTTATTATACCCTGCCGTAAATCTTTATTCGGGCTCAACTGCTTCATATTCTGGAATATAAACCCAGCGTCCATACTCCCATTTAAAGCCTTCAACAGTGCCATAAGGTACTAGTGTATGCTTTTTATTGGGTTCATTAGACTCACTGATTAGTTTTACGAATACGATGCGGTCTAATTTCACATCGTAATTCAATTTGGCATTGGCTTGCTTTTTAAATTCTAAGCAGAACCGGCTAACAGGTTGTTTAGGCTTATTAATATCGTTGGGATAATTGAAAAATTTTCCACCAAATAAAGGTTTGCCTTCCACATCAAAATGCAATACTTCTATCCATTTTTTGGTGCTTCTTGCGTCGTTTTCGTCATAGCCTAAAAGGGTATAGTATTTCTTATTGTTGTATTCTTTTTGAATAATATTATAATATACCGCGCCTATCCAGTTTTGGTTCGTTCTAATGGAGTCATAAGGATTCTCTGTAAAATCTGCACCGTCGTATAATGGAATTAATTTTAACGAGCCATCCTTGGTATTCATTTGTATGGCCCCTTTATAACGATAGTAGCTATAGTCTTTCATCAATTGCCAAGTAATGATTCTGAAACTGCTATCCGGTGCGTACAATCTTGAAATGGTTTTTAAAGAATCAAACCCATAATGAAAGGAATAGGGTGTTCTTAATGCTTGTACCAATTGTCTGGTGAAAAAACTATCGGCTCTTAATCGGTCTTCGGTGTCTTCCGCATTTAATATGTCAAATGCAGAAGCAGCCAATACTTTTTCGACTTCGGCTAATATGCTTTTATTGGCAGGCGTTTGGGAATACAAGGAATTGGTTTTGCAGAATAACAAAGCCACTAATAGAGTTAAAAAAAATTTGCGCGAAAACATACAGCAAATTACAAGTAAATAAACCTACACGAACTGCTTTCTACAATTTTATCATTTTTTTGCATGATTGCAAGCTGCTGCAAAATCTACCAAGTGGTTAAATCGTAAATCAATAAAAGGGTCTGGAAAAGGCGCATCTGGATGAGTGGTTGCTAAGAACACGGTATGCATACCGGCATTTCTGCCAAATTTCATATCACTCATTCTATTTCCTACCATGATAGATTTGGCCAAATCAATTTCTGGAAAATCGGCTTTGGCCATGAAAGCCATACCCGGCTGGGGTTTACGATTAGGAGAATCGTCAGCCAAATCTGGGCAATAATAAATTTGATCAATTTTGCCCCCGACATTTGTTATGGCTTGCAACATGGGGGCGTGAATATTCTGTAAATCTTCAGCAGTCATTAATTTCTTGCCAATTCCTTTTTGATTAGTGGCAATAACTATACGGCCGAATAATGGATTCAATGATGCAATTGCAGCAGGAACTCCTTGGTAAAAATGGAACTCTCCCCAATTGCGGATATAGTCTTCTTTTTTTTCGTAATTCAGTACACCGTCTCTGTCTAAAAAAAGGGTCCAACTGGTATCAATCTGATTTAATGAAAACATACTATGGAAATAAATTGGCTTCTACCAGTTCACAAATAATATGGCCCAACATAATATGGCTCTCTTGAATACGTGGAGTATTAGTAGAAGGTACATTTAATAAGTATTGAGAAAGCGCACTTAATTTTCCTCCGTTGTTCCCTGTAAATCCAATGGTAGCAATATTCTTGGCTTTTGCTGTTTCAAATGCTTTTACAATATTGGGCGAATTGCCCGATGTACTCAAACCTATTAAAATGTCACCTGCTTGCATGGTGCCCTCTACTAATCTGCTGTACACTTCATCATAACCATAATCATTGGCTACTGCTGTTAAATAAGAACTATTGCAATGCAGTGCATCAGAAGGCAATGCTTGTCTGTTTTTATAGAACCTACCAGAGAATTCAGCAGCTAAATGTTGCGCATCGGCTGCGCTCCCCCCATTGCCACAAAATTGTACTTTATGCCCATTTTTAAAAGCAAGTGTAACAGCTTCTACTATCAGCTCCAACTGTTCTAGAATGATGGGGTTGTTGAGTAAATCTTGTTTTACCTGAATGGACTCTTGTATAATCGACCGGATTTGATTCGTCATAATCGGTTATTTATTTTCCAAGATCAATGATGGCATTGGCCAATTGATCCCATTGATATTTCTTCTTTTCTCTACGAAGGTGGGGTAAAAAATAATCCTCACCTAACAAATATAATTGTTCAATTTGGTCTGCAATGCTTTCTGGTGTGGGGTTGGCTACCAATCCACTTTGGTCTGCTTCAATCATATCAGGCAATGCACCTACATTGGTTACCAACATGGGCTTCTCAAAATGATAGGCCAAGGGGGTAACACCACTTTGGGTGGCATTTCTATAAGGTTGAATTACAAAATCACATGCATTTAAATAATACTGCACTTGGTCCTGTGGTATAAACTCGGTGTAGGAATAAATTAAGTGCTGAATGCCTAATGAATCAATTAAGGCTTTGTATGTTTCTTCCCCTTCATAAAATTCACCGGCAATTAAGAGTTTAATAGGAGCTTTATTGCTTGCTTCATTTTTTGAAGCTACTATTTTCATGGCTTCTAGTAATAAGTCTAAGCCTTTGTATTTTCTAATAAATCCAAAAAACAAAATGATATTTTCATCAGCTGGCAGCCCCAAATGCTTTCTAGCGGCTTCTTTTGGCATGATGTTCCCAAAGCTATCGTACAAAGGATGTGAGCATGTAATGGCTTTTTTTTGAGTGAAGCTTCTTAAGTCATGGTGTACTTTTTTACTCATAGTAATGAAGCTATCAACTGCACCAATAAAATATTTGGTAAACCAATAATCTCCGAATCTTTTTTCGTGCGGAATTATATTGTCTGCAATACAAACCACTTTAGACACTCCATTCCATTTGATGATTCGTAAAATAGTACCCAAGCAAGGTCCCATAAATGGAAGCCAAAAGCGAACCAATATAAGGGGTGCTTTTAATTGTGCTATTTTAAATCCCATCCAAATCCAGTTTAATGGATTGATTGAATTGATGCGCACATGAATGGTCAAATCGGTAGGGGCTGGCTCTTTACTATACTGTGATTTGCCAGGAAATAAAAATGATGGATACTGTAGAGAGAAAGTGTAAATAGTTACTTTAAAACCTTGTTGTTGAAATTGTCTGGCCAATCTTTCATTAAAAGAAGCAATACCACCACTTCTAAAAGGCCAAGTGGTTCCAATTAAGATCAGCTCTTTTTCCATGCTAAATAATTAAGCTTCTTCCAATCCTAATTTCTCTTCTATTAAATAGACATTTCTTTCAGATGCATTTCTAGCTACTAATTCAGCCACAAATCCTGTTAAAAATAATTGCATACCAATAATCATCACGGCTAATGCTATATAAAATGCAGGCTTATTGGTGATGCCCACTTCGGGATTCAATATTTTTGCAATCATTAAATAGCCGCTGGTTAATAAACCAATTAGGAATGACAATGTGCCATATAGGCCAAAAAATTGCATCGGTTTCTTTCCAAACTTACCTAAGAACATAATGGTTCCCAAGTCTAAGAAGCCATTAATGAATCGGTCCCAACCAAACTTAGTAGTTCCGTATTTTCTAGGTCTATGTTCTACTATTTTCTCCCCAATTTTTCTGAAACCGCTCCATTTGGCCAATACAGGAATATAGCGGTGCATTTCACCAAATACTTCAATGCATTTAACCACTTTTTTCTTGTAAGCTTTTAAACCGCAATTGAAATCGTGTAATTTGATACCTGAACTTTTTCTAGCTACTGCATTGAATAATTTAGAAGGAATATTTTTTGTAAGTGTATTGTCATAGCGTTTCTTCTTCCATCCGCTCACCATATCATAACCATCATTAATGATCATTTGGTACAATGCAGGAATCTCATCTGGAGAATCTTGCATGTCTGCATCCATGGTAATCACTACATCACCTTGAGCTGCTTTAAATCCTTCGTTTAATGCAGCAGACTTTCCGTAGTTTCTTTGAAATTTAATCCCTTTAATATTAGGATTTGCAACTGCAATAGTTTGAATCACTTTCCAACTATCGTCGCGGCTTCCATCGTCTATTAGTAATACCTCATAGGAATATCCGTGTTGATCAACAACCGATTTAATCCAGCTACACAGTTCTGGTAATGATTCTTCTTCGTTATATAAGGGTACTACTATAGATAAATTCATGCAATATTATTGATCTTCAAATTTTTCTTCTTTACGAATCACTAAGGTAAGCAACAATGATTTTACAAAATCCCAAATAAGTCCTAAACCAGTGCCCATCAAGATTTCCTTTAATCCGGTCTTCTTCATGCTTTCAGCAGAAGAAGCCATTGTTTTTTCAATATCTTCCTCAGATGCACCAAATTTTTCCATCATTGCTCTGGTTTTTTCTAAACCAATTTGAGCCGATTTCTCTGTTAAGGTTTCATCAATTAAATTGTACAATACGTAAGTTGCAATCGCAATAATTACTGCAGCAACTGCATACGCAAGGAAGTTAAATTTTAGCCCCTCTTGAAAATTAAGGTATCCGCCGTTTTGTTTTCTAACAGCAAATCCGCCTACCAATAAAATGATAATCATGTAAGGGATAAAAGTAGTAGCAAACATAACACTGGTGAATGTTGTAATATCAACGGCCCAGCTTCCATACATTAGAAGAACAGCGGTTAATCCGCATATTAAACCGTACTTAACTCCTTCATTGATTAAATTTGCTTTCATTTTTTTTTAGTTAGTGGTTAATTGACCGTTGTTGATAGTGGCATACACTCTACCAGTTAATTCAATATTGGTAAACGCATTGTTAAAGGATTTACTCTTGATATTTTCCTTTGTTAATTGCGTTACCTGATTGCGATGGTAAATGGTTAATTCTGCCACTTCATTTTCAACAATATGAGTAGAAGGAAGTCCAAAAATATTACGGGCATTCAAAGAAAATAATTGAACTAAGCGTTCATTGCTGAGTTTACCCATTAAATGATTCACTACACTAAAGGAACTCTCTAACGCATTCATGCCAAAAGAAGCATATTCAAATTCACAAATCTTGTGATCCCAATCTTGAGGAAAATGATGTGATGCTATACAATCAACAGTACCATTAACCACACCTTCGCGCAAAGCCATCATATCGGCCCTTGTTCTTAGTGGGGGGTTAACTTTTAAGTAGGTATTATAGTCTTGCAAGTCTTCGTCGCAAAAGAATAAATGATAGGGGGTAACACTGCAAGTCACGTTTAATCCAGCTGCTTTTGCTGTTGCAATTAAGTCTAAAGATTCCTTGGTGGTAATACCAGTGAAATGAATTTTTGAACCACTGTATTTTAATAAATCAAGGTCTCTTTTTAAAATGCTGATTTCTGCAATAGAAGGCAAACCAGGCAAGCCCAACTGAGTAGAAACAACGCCCTCGTTCATTAAGCCTGCACTACCAATACTTCTGTCGATCGGCAATTGAATCAATACTCCATCAAATGCTTTCACATATTGTAAAGCTTTTACAAACAAGCCAGCCGATTGAACTGGCAACAATCCATCCGAAAATGCAATGGCACCGCTGTTGCGCATATCATACATTTCGGCTAATTCCTTTCCCTCCGTTTTTTGTGTAATAGCACCCAATGGATGAATATGAACAGGTAAGTGTTTAGACTGACCAGCAGCATATTCTACTAAAGATTTGTTATCGGTAACAGGTTTGGTATTGGGTAAAGTAAACACCCTGGTAAATCCGCCTGCAGCAGCAGCCGCTGCACCCGATGAAAAGCTTTCATTGAATTCAAAACCAGGGTCACCAAAATGCGCAAAACAATCTACCCAGCCAGCAGATACTTGTAGCCCTTCTTGGTGAATTACTGTTGCATTTTCATGCGATAAATTTGTGCCTATTTGCTTGATGAGGTTGTTCTCAATTAATAGATCCAGTACTTGTCCGTTGTGAGGGGAGTGGGGGTCGTTAATCAGCACCTGCTTCAGTAGAATGTTCATGCAGTAGTTGAAAATTTTATGCAATATAGCCTGAAAATTTCTTTTCGCCCTATATTTGCACCCCATTCAATAAATGAGTGAAAGTTCGGGACGTAGCGCAGCCCGGTAGCGCACACGTCTGGGGGGCGTGGGGTCGCAAGTTCAAATCTTGTCGTCCCGACTAAAAAAGAAGATCAATCCGAAGATTGGTCTTTTTTTGTTTTCAGAAGTCAGATAGCGAATACCAATTTTTAAATTAATGGGCTACAAATTTGGTTAATAGCGAATAACTTTTTTAAATTCTATTAAACCCCAGTCCTAAAATAAAGGGAATAAAAAAGACCTATAGGACTTGTGTTTTGGCTTGTCAATGATTGGAGACCTTTGAACGGGCAGGCCGTTCAAAGGTAGTGGCAGTTTTGGATATTTTTTCTTAAAAATTGCCTCTTTAACGTACCAGTTTCCCTCATTTGGTTTATAAATCATGGCTTCAAATTTGCTAAAAAAGTAGTTATATCATGATTTATATTGAATCCGCTTAAAATATGTTAGGTTTTTAGCTGTTTTCCTAACAGAATGCTTATATTTGTTAGGAAATTAGCTGTTTTCCTAACAATTTAAAGGTAAAAAGATGGCAGGGATACAAAGAGAAATAAAGAATGATCTCAAAAATAAAGGTGGTAAAATCCTTTTTCCGGAAGATTATCTGCATTTGGGTAGTCCAGAGGCTGTGCATATGGCTTTATCTAGACTGACCAAAGAGAAGGAGTTAGTCCGGCTAGCAAAGGGGATATATCTAAGACAAGAAATCGATCCTGAGATAGGACCTTTATTGCCCTCAATCGAAGAAATTGCAGAAGCAATAGCAGAAAAAGAGCATGTAATTATTCGACCTACTGGCTCTTATGCAATGAACAAGCTGGGTATATCAACCCAGATACCGATGAAAGTAGTTTTCCTCACAGATGGACAGTCTAGGTCGATTAAAATAGGCCGAGGGCGATTAACATTCAAAAGAGTTAGACCCAAACTATTAGGGGCAAAAAATAACCTTGTATACCTAGCAATTCAAGCATTAGATGAACTTGGAAAACAAGATGATGCAACAAAAGAAATAACATTTGAAAAAATACGGAATGCATTAGAACATGTGCCAAAGAAAGAAATAATAGACGATGCAAAATTTGCCCCACAGCGTGTGACCCGTCTATTATATTATCTCGCTTCCGTTACTAATTAATTTACCATGAACAATTTATTGTCCTTTACACTAGAAAGACAAAAGGCTCTGATAGCCCAAGTAAGTAGTAAGCTCAACCTACCCGCGCAAGCGATTGAAAAAGACTTGTGGGTGACAATAGTATTAGAAGCGTTATTCTCCTTACCTATGAGCGAGCATTTTATATTTAAAGGAGGCACTTCTTTAAGTAAAGGGTGGAACCTTATTACAAGATTTTCAGAAGACATTGATATATCCCTTTCTCCAGAAGCTTTTGGGATAAAATATGAAGTAGAACCTACACATAGTTTCGTAAAAAAATTGAAACGTGTGGGATGCGAATTCACAAGCACTGTTATAAAAGTTGCATTTGAGAATAGGCTTGTCGAAATGGGTGTTCCTGCTGGAATGGTTACCATCGAAGCAGAAGATGTCAATCCAGTACGTCGAGATAAAGATCCGCAAACGATCTACTTAAAGTACCCATCATTATTTGATGCGGGTGGATATTTATTAGAACCAGTGAAAATTGAGTTTGGGGTACGTGGATTAAGGGAGCCTTTTTCAAAGGTAAAAATTGCTTCTATGCTTAGTATCGAAACAGAAAGCCATATCTACAATGAAAATCCATTTGAAGTAGTAGCAGTTGAACCTAGGAAAACGTTTATGGAAAAAATGATGCTTTTGCATGAGAAATTCATATATGGAATAAATCTAGATAAAGCAGAGCGACAATCTCGCCATTTATCTGATTTATATAATATGGATAGGCAAGGGATTACAGAACAGGTAATTGCTGACAAAGAACTATACAAAACATTATTAAAGCATCGTGCCCATTATGTGAGGTTGAAAGGGATTGATTATTCAGCAATGGAACTACATCATTTATCATTTATCCCTCCAGATGATGTGATAGAATTTTTCAAAAGTGATTATGAAAAAATGAAAGCTGAAATGATGTATGGAGAAATGCCTGAGTTTGAAGAAATGATTATTATTTTGAGAGAATTAAATGCCAAAATTAATAATGCTGAATTTGTGTAAGAAAATAAAACAATGCCTCTATTATATTATAGTAAATTTTCTCTGTTAGCCCACACAGCCAAATTATTATTCAGGTTTACAATTTAGCTTCTAATAATGCTGATATTTTTTTCTCTAGTTCCTTATTCGGGGATCCAGAATAGCCATCTTTAAAACGTGCATATTCCTTTCCATTAGAGTCGACTAGTAATAAAAAAGGAATGGCATCAAAGTGAAGTTCTTTAAGTAGAAAAGTTGACTGACTATTTGTAACAATCAATTGCTGCCAAGGCATTTTATCTTGCATAAGTGCATTCTTCCATAATGATTCATCATTGTCAATTGAAACACTTATAAATTTCATCCGATGTGAATCATTTTTCGAATAATCTTCAAATATTTTTTTTAAGTATGGTGTCTCTTTTCTACATGGCACACACCAACTAGCCCAAAATATTATTAATGTAGGATCGCCCTTACTTATTAAAGGCAGCGAATTATTAAGCGAATCTTTACCAAAAAAATCATCTAACTTCAAATTAATATTATTATTAACAGAAGCAAATTTAAAAAGCGCCATTCCTTGTTCTGAATTTCGAAGTCTTGAATTAAATAAGCGATAAAAGCTGAGAAGTTCTGCATTTGAATAGAATCTCTTATTTGCATACAAACTAGTCATGAACCAAAAAGAATTTGGATATCTTTTAATCCAGTCTTTCAAAACAAAAATATCTTTATTTCTAAGAGTTGAATCTTTTCGTGGATCTATAACGGCAAAATCAAGTAGTTGAGTAAGAAAAAAAGACTCATTTTGCTTGCTCCCTATTACTGTAACAGGATTTGTACTAGGGGTGTTTTTAACGATTCCCTGAAAGCTACCTTTTATATAGGTAATACCTGTGTCTAAATAAAACCCAGTTGTACTGTACTCTTTTTTATCGTTTGATAAAAAAGAGTTTCGAAAGCTAATAAGAATCAACTTTTGATCTTCATTTCTAAATGTTAATGATACAAGTATTGGTTCGAAATTAGGAATTTCTAAATTGAACTTAAAATTGCCATCTGTGCAAATTGCTGAATCTAAATTTCGTCTCTCAAAAGCTGTTCTTAAGTACAAGGTTTTTGCAGGTAATCCTATGATGATACCTTCAATTATTATTTTATGCCTTTGGGGGGTAGCATTACTTGTAAATACAAAAGATACTGTAATTACTATGAGATAGAAAATTTTACTATATACAATTTTATTGGTCATTGATTAAGGCTATTTTAATCAAAGCTATAGCAGAAATATGAATCCTGCCCAGCCTCCTTTTATTTTTAATTCTTCGGCCTAAACGAACGAATTGGCGGTGCAGGTTCTTTCTTCAATTCAATACCTTGTGTAGGCATTAAACGCAAAGCTTCTTGCACGGCTTTTTCTAATTGAGGATCACGCCCTTCAATGATGGCTTTGGGGTCATGAAATACTTCAATATCTGGTGCAACACCTTCTGCTTCTACGGCCCATTTACCATCGGTATCAAAGAAACCTCCTCTTGGTGCAACCATTCTACCTCCATCAATAAAAGGAGGTGTATCCCAAGTACCCACTAATCCACCCCAAGTTCTGGTTCCAACCAAAGGTCCTAGATTCATTTTCTTAAACATATATGGAAGCAGGTCTCCGCCCGATCCAGCGTTCTCATTAATGATCATGACTTTGGGTCCCCAAATACCCGCCATTGGTGTAGTAGATACTTTATTACCCTCTACTCGATTATTAAAATAGCCTTGTAATTTTCTACTCATTACATCAATCATATAGTCGGCAGCAGAACCACCCCCATTGTTTCTTTCATCAATGACTGCCCCTTTCTTGTCTTGTTGAGAAAAATAATAACGGTTAAAAGAAGTGTAACCAGGATCACCTGTGTTGGGCACATACACATAGGCCAATTTACCACCAGATAATTCATCCACTTTTTTGCGATTGCTTTCAACCCAATGCCTAGAGCGCAATCCAGCTTCGTTGGTAATGGGCACAACAGTAATTAATTGTGCACCTTCTACACTCGGTTGACTATTTACTTTGATCTTGATTTGTTTGTTCGCGGTACCTTCAAACAAACTAAATAAATTCATGGAAGCATCTAATTTTTTGCCTTCTACTTCCAATAAATAATCGCCTTCTTTTACTTTAATGCCAGGACCACTTAATGGAGACTTTAATTCTGGATTCCAGTTTTCACCTGTATAAATTTTCTTGATTTTAAAGAAGCCATTTTCAACTACATAATCTGCGCCCAATAAGCCAACTGGTATAGCAGGTACGGAGGGATAATCGCCACCGCTAACATAGGAATGTCCTACCGATACTTCACCGCTAATGATGTCGATGATATAATTTAAATCGGAGCGATGCTTTACGTGTTTTACCCAAGGTTGATACCATTCAAACACTTTTTTCCAAGGAGCACCATGCACATTGTTCACATATAAAAAGTCTCTTTGCAAACGCCATCCTTCTTTAAAGATTTGTTGTGCTTCTTTTGCAGGATCAACATATACCCGCATGCCATCTGTAGCCAATCTGCCATCGCCAGGTTTAGGCGCAGCAAGGGTTCCATTCAAAAACCAATTTGCACCAGCGCGATATAATATATTTTTGCGATCAAAGCTACTCACCACATTGCCAACTGATTTTGCAAATTCAACACTCTTTTGATCCTTCGCAGTATACTTATACAATGCAGCTCCTTGGTTGGCAATATCTTCTGTATAAAATACGGATCCATCAGGGCCTGCAATTAATGAAGAATAATTGCGAAGGGGTAAGTTAGCTGCTACAATTCGTTGCGCTAATCCATCAAAATCTATTTTTACTGAAACCGTTGAAGCACTTGCAGGCTTAGCAGTTTTAGTAGTACTATCTGCTGGGTTTTTTATGGGTTCATCATCACTCTTGGGCTCAAACGGAGAGGGAGCATCTTTACTCAAGACTGCAATATATAAAGCTCTATTTACTGGATAATTGTAACTACTCATATCTAACCAACCAGAAGCTAAACCATAATCGGTACTTGCTAAAAAGTACAAATATTTTCCGCTTTCGTCCCATTGTGGATCAATGGCATCGGCTAATCCATCAGTTACCAATTTGCTTTGGCCTGTTTCAATTTGAAAAACTTTGACTGCTTTAAATTGATTGTTTTGTTGTTGTACATAAGCAATCCATTTACTATCAGGAGACCAAACAGGCTTCATGGTTCTATTTGGATGCGCATATTTATCGGTGTCCACTTTTTTGTAAGTGCCCGATTTTAAATCGATGTACCAAATGGTATAATCGGTGTCTACAAAAGCAATGTATTTATTGTCTGGAGACCATGCTGGTGTGAAATAAAATTTCTTATTCGGCATTGCAAATGTTTGCGCAGTTTGTAAGCCAAACTGATCTTTCACTGTTAATTGGTATTCACCATTTTCATCAGAGAACCAAGCAATTTTTTGTCCATCTGGAGACCAAATGGGGGCTCTGTCTGCCGACCCAGTTGAATTGCTGATATTTTTCCAATCACCATTTTCTTTTGGTACGGTGAAAATTTCACCCCTGCTTTCGAATACCGCACGCTTACCAGAAGGAGATAAGTTGGCATTGGTTAAATTGCCCCCCGTTAAATTGTTCCAACGAGGTCTTCCCCAATTTAAATCTGCTTTTACCGAAATATTTAGTTGCGTCGTTTTTTGTGTAGCAATATCATAGCTATGCAAATAACCCGCTTGCTCAAAAATTAATTTGCTGTTGCTGGCCGATACATTTTTAATATCAAAGTCTTTAAAGAAAGTAATTTGTTTCTGCGTCTTGGTTTTAGGATCGTAAGACCAGATATTATTAATAAAATCTTGCTCCGATAAAAAATACAAAATACCATTGTTCCAAGTAGGGGCAGTATGCCTTTCTTTATTGCCTTGAACTGTTTTAGTTGTTTCAAATGTTTTTAAATTAAATAGCCAAATGGGTTGAGCTTGGCCGCCGCGATAGTTGCGCCACTCTGGATCCCAGAAACTGTATGGCTGAAAAGCCATGGTAGTTCCATCCGTTGACATACTTCCTACAAATCCAAATGGGAGGGGCAAAGCGTCTGGTGTACCACCATTTACCGATACTTTAAAAAATTTGGTATTCACCGTAGGGTAGCCTTCTCTGCTAGAAGTAAAGAAAACGGCATTGCCATCGGGCATCCAACCCTGTGCAATATCTGGGCCAGGGTGCCAGGTTAGTCTTTTAGGATCTCCACCTTCAATAGGCACAATATACACATCGGTATTACCATCATATTGGCCGCTAAATGCAACCCATTTTCCATTAGGGCTAATTTTTGGAGAAGTTTCTGCGCCAATGGCACTGGTTAGTCTTCTAGCGTCTCCTCCTTTATGATCTACTACCCATAAATCGTCTGCATGTACAAACACAATATGGTCTTTGCTGGCATTGGGTTGTCTGAGTAACATACTGCCCTGTGCAAAAATATTTTGTGCACTGAGGCCGAATAAAAAACAAAGGACAATTTTTCCAATGGTAGTTGGCTTATTCATGTAGTTTAATTTTAAGCTTGATTGAGTGGTAAAAGATACAATGGACTTTTAAAGAAAGCAAATCAAAAGGATGAAATGCAGGGGAAATTATATGCAATAAAAAACCCGACCACATGTGGTCGGGTTGGGTCAATATTTTAAATTGGTCAACATGCCCTTATTTAAAAGCAGTTGAATTTAGAATCGTTCTAATTTAGAAAAGAAGAAATTGGCTTCAATAGCTGCGTTCTCATCGCTGTCACTTCCGTGAACTGCATTTTCACCTACTGATGCTGCAAATAATTTGCGAATGGTACCTTCAGCAGCTTGAGCAGGGTTGGTTGCTCCAATTAAAGTTCTAAAATCGGCCACTGCATTTTCTTTTTCTAAAACAGCTGCTACAATTGGACCACTGCTCATGAAATCTACCAGTTCTTGGTAAAAAGGACGCTCTCTGTGGATATCGTAGAAAAGACCTGCTTGCTCAGGAGTTAAGCGGGTCCATTTCATTGCTTTAATAGAAAAGCCAGCCTTGATCATCTGGTCTAAAATGGCTCCTGTGTACCCTTTTTGGGTAGCATCAGGCTTAATCATGGTAAATGTTTGATTGCTCATATTTGTTTAATTTCGGCGCAAAAGTAAGGAATAGCAAGGGTTTGAATGGTGTTCAATCGCTAAATTTTAAATAAATTTGTCAAAATGTTTTGACAGACTAATGAAGAAGCTGCATTTTTGCCCGATTATATGCAACTGATTAGCCAATTCTATCCATTATTATCTCAACCTAAGCAAATTGTTATTACCATGCACCAGAAGCCCGATGGGGATGCAATGGGCTCTACCTTAGGTTTATATCATTTTCTACACAATCGAGGTCATCAGGTTACGGTAATATCACCTACTAACTGGGCTGATTTCTTAGAATGGTTGCCTGGTATAGAAAGCGTAATCAATTTTGAAGGATACAAAGAAAAGTGTTTAGGTATTTTAGATAAGGCAGATATATTATTCTGTTTAGACTTTAATATTTTTCATAGAACCAAACATTTAGCGCCTTTTTTAGCTTCGGCAAAAGCCATTAAAGTATTAATTGATCATCATGAGCAACCTGATGAACCCAATTTTGATTATGGCATTAGCGATACTGGAAAAAGTTCTACCTGTGAAATGGTGTACGATTTTATAATGGAAGCTGGCGGTAGAGAAGAGCTAACACAAGAAATGGCCACCTGTTTATATACAGGAACCATGACCGATACAGGGTCTTTTCGATTCCCTTCTACCAAAGCAAGTGTTCACAGAATGGTAGCTGAATTAAAAGAAACTGGGTTTGATCATTCTCAGGTTCATAACCATATTTACGATAATTTTTTAGAAAGCAGATTGCGATTTATTGGCTTTGCTTTGTTAAACAGAATGGAAGTTTTGTATGAATACAATACTGCCATCATGTATATTCACCAAGCAGATTTGCAGAAATACCATATTAAAACTGGGGATACCGAAGGCTTGGTCAATTATTTATTAACCATCAAAGGCATTCGATTTGGGGCCATCGTGATAGATAGAACGGAAGAAAGAAAATGGAGTTTTAGAAGTAAAGGCGGGTTCGACGTAAATCAATTTGCGAGAAACCATTTTGAGGGAGGAGGCCATGCCAATGCATCTGGTGGAAGAAGCAGCGACTCGGTAGAAAAAACAGTAGAACACTTTAAACAAGTTATTCAAGAGTATAAAAACCAACTACAATAAAATGAGGAGAATCATCGCCCCGCTCATGTCAGCGGTTGTATTGCTTGCAAGTTGTAATCAATATGAAAAAACACCTACTGGTCTGGCTTACAAAATAAGCAAGGGAAGCAGTAAAGACTTGCTAAAGCAAGGTCAATTTGTAAAAATGCACGTGGAGTATAAATTACCAGCAAAAGATAGTTTGTTGAGTAGCTCTTTTGGTAGAATTCCTGTTTACTTTATGGTAGACTCGGCTCAAAAAGCCAAGCATAGTTTCATTGAAATCATTAATCAATGCGCTCCTGGTGATAAGGTTGAATTTGTAATGAGCGTAGATTCTTTAAAGAAGTTTGGAATGTTAGAGTACAACAATATTTTTAAAGAGAAAGACCAAATTAACGGTAAAGTAGAAGTGATTAAAACCTTTGCAACACAAGAGTTGATGATGGCCGACTACAAAGCTGAAATGGATAATGAAAAGCAAAGAGAAACCAAGGAACTAAAAGACCATATAGCTAAAAAGAACATTAAAGCACAAGAAACTACTTCTGGTGTTTTTGTAGAAATCACTAATGCTGGTGATGCTAGTGCAAAAGCAGATTCTGGAAAGCAAGTATCTGTTATGTACAGAGGTACATTTTTAGACGGAAAAAAGTTTGATGGTAATATGGATGCTGATTCTCCAAACAAGCAACCATTAGAGTTCGTAATTGGACAAGGCGGAGTAATTAAGGGCTTAGAAGATGGATTAAAAATGTTCAACAAGGGTGGAAGAGGTAAAGTATTTATCCCTGCTATGTTGGGCTATGGTCCAAATGGAAGTGCACCAGTAATTCCTCCATATGCTTCATTGGTATTTGATATTGAAGTATTGGATGTGAAAATTGCACCGCCAGCAGCACCTGCTATGCCAGGTCAAATGCAGCAACAGCCGCCACAACAATAAACATAAAATAGCTCTAATTAAATGCCTCGATTATTCGGGGCATTTTTTATTTACTGATACTACTCGCAAAAGATTAATTGAATGGTGTTTATTTCATCATTTGGTAAAGCTGAATGGCCTGAGTAGCTTCTTTAACATCGTGTACCCTCAGCATCATTGCTTTGTTCATTAGCCCAACGGTATTTAAAACGGTGGTTCCATTTAAAGATTCTTCAGGAGTAATTTTCAAAGTCTGGTAAATGGATGACTTTCTGGAAACGCCTAATAACAGTGGCTTTCTAAGTATTTGTAAGCTTTCTAGTTCTTTCAATAAGGCAAAATTGTCGGCAATGGTTTTTCCAAAACCAAAACCAGGGTCAATAATAATGTCTTTTATTCCTGCTTGGTTACAAGCATCAATACGTTCAATAAAATAATCTAAAAGCTCTGTAATGATATTGTTGCTTTGAGGCTTCTCGTGCATGGTTTCAATTGTTCCTCTGCTGTGCATACATATATAAGGAACGGTTAAAGAAGCCACTGTAGACAACATATTGTCAAAGAATCTTCCACCACTGATATCGTTAACTATATCAGCGCCTGCATTCACTGCAGCTACAGCCACGGATGGATGATACGTGTCTACAGAAATCAATGTGTTTGGGAATGCTTTTTTTACCGATTCAATTACTGGTGCCACTCGATCCATTTCTTCATTTGCCCCAATTTGTACACTCCCTGGTCGGGTACTTTGGCCGCCAATATCTAAAACAAAAGCCCCTTCTTTTATCATGGTCTCCGCTTTTGCCAAAGCAGCTGCTGAAGAAGCTGCCCTGCTTGCCCCAAAAAAAGAGTCGGGGGTGGCATTAATAATGCCCATTACAACGGGCTGTTCTAAAGTAATTAAAGTTCCTTTGCAGTTTAGTGTAAACATAGCTTCGATTCAATTAAATTGCAATCAATTCAAAGATATTCTGAAAATGTTGGATACCAATACACAATACAACGAAGCAGTAAGTGCTTGCAAAGAAATATTTATTAAGAAAACCAAGGACTATGGTACTGCATGGCGCGTTTTAAGAACCATTTCTGTGGTAGATCAAATTTTTATTAAAGCATTGCGTATTAGAACCATTCAAGAACTCAAAACCCAAAAAGTGGGGGATGATATTCGCTCAGAATTTATTGGTATTTTGAATTATGCCATTATTGGGTTAATACAATTGGAATTGGGCAATTCAACAGTGGAAGAATTAGCGGTAGATCAAACGGAGGCATTATACCAAAAGCAAGTTCAGTTTGCGCAAGATACCATGCGGTCTAAAAACCACGATTATGGAGAAGCATGGAGAGAAATGAGCCAGGAAAGTTTTGCCGATTTAATTTTGGTAAAACTGCTTCGAATCAAACAGATTTTACAAAATGATGGGAAAACATTAATTAGTGAAGGCATTGATGCCAATTATGTAGACATCATCAATTACGCAGCATTCGCATTGATATTAATTCAAGAAGGAAAACACTAACTATGAAAAAAATGCTGTTGTTGGTTCGGTGGATGGTGGGCTTGTTATTCATTTTTTCTGGTTTAATAAAAGTGAATGACCCCATTGGATTGAGTTATAAAATGCAGGAATTTTTTGAGGTCTGGAATATGCATTTCTTAAACGATTATGCATTGTTCTTTTCCATTGCCATGAATAGTTTTGAAGTATTAGCTGGCGTAGCAATCATCATAGGTTGGCGCATCAAACTCTTTAGTTGGTTATTGTTGTTGTTGATTATATTTTTTACCTTTTTAACTGGGTATGCGCACTACTCTGGGAAAATAAAAACTTGTGGTTGCTTTGGCGATTGCCTCCCTTTAACTGCCGCACAATCTTTTTACAAAGACCTGTTTTTATTGGTGCTGATTTTATTCTTGTTTGGGTTTAAACAATACATCAAGTCTGCAATGTCTAATGCTTTGGCATTTACTTTGGTTGCATTAACCTTGGTAATTTCTACTGGCGCGCAATTCTATGTTCTAAAGCATTTGCCCTGGATAGATTGTTTGCCATATAAAGTGGGCAATAATATTTTACAAAAAATGGAAATGCCTGTTGGCGCAACACTCGACAGTATGCAGCTTGTTTTTGAATACCAGAAAGATGGTAAAACAATAGAATTTGATCAGGAGCATTTTCCGGAAAATTTTGATGATAGTTATATTTTCATCAGTCGTAAAGACAAACTAGTTAAAAAAGGAAATGGACTCAAGCCTGCTATTGTAGATTTTTCATTAAAAACGCTAGGCGGGGTAGATACTACACAAGATGTGTTAACTACAAAGGGTAAATATGTATTGGTATTGGCCAAAGATGCGGCTGGTATGGACGACTGGGAATTGGCCGTTAAAAATATTTTATCTGCCATTTCCGAAAAAGGAATTCCTATTATAATTGTTTCTGCAGAAGGTAGTAAAATGAAAAATGCGTTTCCTAATTATACAGTACTGAACTGCGATGCCACAGTATTAAAAACTGCTGCAAGAGTAAAGCCTACTTTTATGTTCATGAATGGGGCTAAAATTGAACAAAAACTCAGCTATATCAACGTTACAAGCGTCCTCCCTAATTTTTAATCTCTTTTTGTTATTTCATGAGATTGACCGAACTTAGTGTACTAACAACACAATCATGAACACGGTTAAAAATATTTTAGATAAAAAAGGGCCTTATTTTAATGGAGTGGCTTCTTCTATGAAAGTAATTGAGGCTTTATCTTTAATGAAGGCAGAAAATTTAAGCTATGTAATTGTAAAAGATGGCGAAGATTTTAAAGGGATAATGACCGAACGCGATTATGCACAAAAAGTAGTGTTGTTGAACAAAAATTCAACCGATACAACCGTTCAAGAAATTATGACCGTTGGATTGCCTTCTGTTTCCTTAGATACCACATCAGAAGAATGCATGAAGTTGATGAACCAACATAAAACCCGATACTTAGTTGTATTTGATGGATTTGATTTTCATGGCATTATTACGATTCACGATTTAATGCGCGACAGTTTAGAAGCAGGAGATGAGTTCTCTGAGCCTATTTATTAGTAGGCTCCCATTATTGAATCACTACTTCGTTAATTAGCTCTTCTCCAAAAGCCTCATTAATCCTTAAAATGATTTGAGGTTTTTGAAACGAGAGTTCGTTTTTAAGTGGACCAATATTGGTATGAATGAATAATTTCTTTTGGATAATTTGAATTTTGTCGGTGTATTTGGCCACCGTTTTCCCCATCAATTCTTCCCATATATCTTCTATTTGTGCAGCACGGATGCCCTTTTTTAGGTGGTTCATTCCTTTCAAGTTTTTAAGTGCATCTCCAATTTTCATCTCTGCCATAAGCTAAAGTTAAGCGTAATTTTATAAAAGAATTAATTGATATGGGCTGCCAGTTTGCTCTAATTTTTCTTTGATTCTATCTGCATGGGTATCAGTAATAAATACTTGCCCAAAATGATTACTGCATACTTGATTTAATAAATGCGCCATTCTATTTTCATCCAACTTTTCAAATACATCATCTAATAATAAAATGGGAGGAACGCCAATGGTCTTTTTCAAGTATTCCCATTCGGCTAATTTAATTGCAAACAATAAACTCTTTCTTTGACCTTGTGATGCTTCTGATTTAAATGGGCAATTGTTTAAGTAAATGCCCATATCGTCTCTATGAACACCTTGAGATGTTCTTTGTAAAACTTTATCCTTGGCTAAGTTTTCTGCTAGTATTTCTTTAAATGAAGTGCTTAGTAGTTGACTCTCATATGCCAATTGCAAGTCTTCGTTTTTGCCTGCAATACTTGTATAATTTTCACCTACCATTGGTAAAAAAATGCTTAAAAATTGTTTTCGTTGATGGTGTAAAAAGGTTCCATTAAGAATCAATTGCTCATTGTATACTTCTAATAGGTCGTTGCTCATTTGTGGCTGTTCAGCCATTTGCTTTAATAAACTATTGCGTTGTTGTACAATTTTATTGTAGGCAATTAAATGAATAAGGTAGTCTCTGTTGGTTTGAGATAGAATGCTATCTATCAGTTTTCTTCTTTCTTCACTTGGACCCGCAATCAGTTCAACATCATCGGGGGCAATCATTACACAGGGGAACTTGCCAATATGATCTGAAATCTTTTTATACGATTCGGCATTTACCAATAATTCCTTCTTATTATTTTCTCTTAAAATAAAAGTGACTTCGGCACCTTTCCCTTCTTTAATAAAATTTCCTGAAAGGCGCATGCCTTGTTTGCCATGTTGTACATTTTGGGCATCGGTTCTAGCAAAATAACTTCTAGAAAACCCTAAATAATAAATGGCGTCCAACAAATTGGTTTTGCCCGTACCATTTAAACCACATATAGCCACAATTTGTTGATTAAAAACTTGGTGGTGATTGGCGTAATTCCTAAACTGTACAAGGTTTATTTCCTTAAGCTGAAGCATGTATTACAAAGTAAAGAAGAACGGCTTGAATTATTCCCTTTTGGTATGGAAGAAAGCATTTAATTTTAATAAAAATTGGGCATTTGAAAACAATCTTATCAGAAGAACAGATGGCGTTGAGTATTCAAAGACTCGCACACCAAATGTTGGAGAACAATAAAGACATGGCCAATACGGTAATTATTGGCTTACAGCCAAGAGGTATTTATATGAGCGACCGTATTGTTGCTGCTTTAAAAGAGATCATTCCCATTCATCCTTTTCATTATGGAAAGTTAGATATCACTTTTTATAGGGATGATGTTAGAAAAACATTGCATATAGCCAATGAAACGGATATTCCCTTTAGCATTGAAGGCAAATCGGTCATATTGGTGGATGATGTATTGTATACTGGTAGAACCATTCGAGCGGCATTAGATGCATTATTAGATTTTGGAAGACCCGCTAAAGTTTCTTTATGCGTATTAATAGATCGAAGGTTCAGCAGAGAGCTTCCCATTCAACCAGATTATGCAGGTAAGGCCATTGATACCATATTTACCGACAAGGTAAAAGTGAACTGGAAAGAAAAGGATGAAAAAGACGAAGTTGTTTTAGTCTAAATGATTAATTTTGCTTTTTAATGAAACTATCTACCAAACACTTACTTGGTATCAAGGACCTCAATAAAGAGGATATTCAATTAATTCTATCTACTGCAGGGCAGTTTAAAGAAGTTTTACAAAGACCAGTTAAGAAAGTTCCTTCCTTAAGAGACATTACGATTGTGAATTTATTTTATGAAAATTCTACCCGTACCCGAATGTCTTTTGAATTAGCTGAAAGAAGGCTTTCGGCCGATGTACTCAATTTTACTGCAAGCAGTTCTTCTGCGGCCAAAGGCGAAACTTTGTTGGATACCGTCAACAATATTTTGAGCATGAAAGTAGATCTGGTGGTGATGAGACATAGTGCTTCGGGCGCACCCCATTTCTTAGCCAAACATATTCCTGCTGCTATTGTGAATGCAGGAGACGGCATTAACGAACATCCTACTCAGGCTTTGTTAGATGCATTTTCAATGCAAGAAAAAACAGGTAGGATTGAGGGATTAAAAGTGGCAATTATAGGAGACATCATGCACAGTAGGGTTGCACTCAGCAATATGTATCTCTTGAAAAAAATGGGTGCAGAAATAACTGTTGTGGGGCCACCAACACTAATACCTAAATACCTAGAAGAGGCTTTAGGGGTAAGGGTTACTTATAATGTTCAAGAAGCATTACAATGGTGTGATGTAGCCAATGTATTGCGCATACAATTGGAAAGACAGAACCAGCCTTTGTTTTCTTCTTTACGAGAATATAATTTAGCATACGGCATTAAGCAAAAAATGCTAGATAAGTTAAATAAGGAAATAGTAATTATGCATCCTGGACCCATTAATCGTGGAGTTGAACTAGACAGTGATGTGGCTGATGGACCGCACTCTATTATCTTAAATCAAGTAGAAAACGGAGTAGCAGTTAGAATGGCTGCCTTATATTTACTGGCTGGCAGGTCCGACGAAAATTAACCAAATAGTTATCATGCAAAGAATATGTCTTTTCCCAGGAACATTTGATCCTGTTACTTTAGGACACACTGATATCATTAATAGAGCACTCCCATTATTTGATAAAATAGTGGTTGGGGTTGGTATCAATTCTTCTAAGAATCCCATGTTTAGTGCAGAACAGCGCATGGAGTGGTTCAGGGATATTTATAAAGACGAGCCAAGGGTAGAAAGTGTTGCATATGATGGATTGACCGTTCAGTTTTGTAAAAAAATTGGCGCCCATTTTATCTTAAGAGGTATCCGATACGTTAGTGATTTTGAATACGAGAAAACCATTGCAGATGCCAATAGAACACTCGACAATCAAATAGAAACCATCTTTTTAACAGGGGAACCCAAATATACATCGGTGGCTTCTACCATTGTAAGAGACATCATTAAAAATGGGGGAGACGCTTCACCATTTCTTCCTCAAGCGGTAATTAATACCCTTAAAAATAAATTATGATTTGGTTCAATAAAAGCCTTACTGCTGCTCATTTTGCTGGTATGGGTAAGGGAAATATGGGGGAACATTTAGGGATGGAGTTTACCGAGATTGGGCCAGATTTTATTAAAGCTACTATGCCCGTAGACCAGCGTACCAAACAGCCTTATGGATTATTACATGGAGGTGCTTCTGTTGCTCTAGCAGAAACATTGGGTAGTGTTGGTGCCGCCATGGTGGTAGACCATACCGAATACATTTGTGTGGGTCAAGAGATTAATGCCAATCATTTAAGAAGTGTTCGTTCTGGAATAGTAACTGGAACTGCAAAGCCCATACATATTGGATCGAGCTCTCAGGTTTGGGAAATTAAAATTCATGATGAGCGAGACCACTTGGTTTGTATTAGCCGGCTTACTGTGGCTGTTTTAAAAAGAAAAGACCGATAATTTTTTTAATACTTGCAAAAGAATCCGCAATCAATGCATTTACATCTGATAGTGGAACCCATTTAATATCGGTAATATCTTCCTCCGTTTGTGGTATTAATGCGGGTACACCTTTAACCGACATGGTATACCAATGACTTTCTTTAATTACCTCTTCTTTTAAATAAGGGTCAAAATATTGGTGGTTGGTAATTCCTAAAAAATCAATCAAGGTTAAATGTCCAACACCTGTTTCTTCTTCCACTTCTCGCATAGCACAAGCTTCAATGGTTTCATTGGGGTCTACCTTCCCCTTGGGCAAATCCCAAGAACCCCTTCTGAAAATAAGGAGCAATTCATTCTGCTCGTTCAGCACTAATCCACCCCCAGCTTGTATGATTTTTAACTGCATAAAATAATTGATGTGCAAATCTCCATAATTATCCATTGGAAAATAGGATTTACTTTTGTGTTATGACAAATGAAAAAGCAGTTGCAGAAAAATTATTGCAAGTTCAGGCCATCAAATTGAGTCCTGACCAGCCATTTACTTGGGCAAGTGGATGGAAGAGTCCTATTTATTGTGACAATAGAAAAGTGCTGTCATTCCCCTATGTAAGAGATTTTATTAAGAGTGAATTATGCAGCGTAATATTTGAGCAATACCCTGAAGCAACTGTGTTGGCTGGGGTAGCAACCGCAGGTATCCCATGGGGAGCTATGGCCGCCGATCAACTAAAACTTCCTTTTATTTATGTAAGACCCAAACCCAAAGAGCATGGATTGGGCAATCAAATTGAAGGAGCATTAGAGCCAGGGCAGCGGGTATTGGTGATAGAGGATCTTATTTCTACCGGTAAAAGCAGTTTACAAGTAGTAGATGTATTGAAAGCAGCAGGTGCTGAAATTGTTGGAATGATCTCTATATTCAACTATGGATTTGAAGCTGCAAGAACTGCTTGTGCCAATGCAGGGGTAAAAACCAGCAGTTTAACCAACTATCCAACCATGATAGAATTGGCAATTGAAAAGGGATTGGTAACGGCCGATACCAAGGAAACCCTACTGAATTGGAGCAAGGACCCGGCTAATTGGGGAAAATAAATCAAATAAAAGATGCGCAAATTATTATTGATATTGAGTTTAACGGTTGCTTCTAGTGCTTTTGCACAGCAACCCAAGCAACAGTGGGTAACCATTAAGTCGGCCAATTTAAAGTGTTGGGAATGCAAAGATAAATTGGAGAAATACCTGGTGCAAGCCAATAAATCTACCATGGAATCTGGACTTATTCAATGGAAAATCAATTTGTTACAAGGGGAAATTAAAGTTCAATTTTGGCCAGACAGGGCCGATGCCTCTGCTATAAAAGCGGCTTTGAACAATGCAGGTTTTGATGCAGACGATGATAAAGCAGAACCAGAAGCCTATGCTAAACTTCCTCCAATTTGCAAAAGAGCAGAAGATGGAGGAGGGCCTAAACCACCCAAACCATGCCATATACCCCCCGTTCAATAAGGGTTATTTAAACAAATTAATTTCTTGTCTTGCTTCGTAGGTAAAGGGTAGGGTTTTAAAAATTCCCCCTTTACCTATTTTTACGTTCCCCTTTGCCTTTATTAGAATTTCCTTTTTAAACATTAATTGGACCGCATTTTTCATCAGGTTTTGCATATCTACATTAATGGAAGATGGCAAAATAAATTCGCTGTTTTTGGGAATGCGCATAAGTGTGTCTAGTTGGAATTTCCCCAAGTAAATATTATCTAAATAAACATCACTTTCTACTTTTTTAAGGTCAAGTCCAAATTTATTGGGGTTAAAATAGACCAATTCAAAATTGATGGCAGATTGGTTAAAGCCCAATTGTTTCAATTCTAGTTTCCTAACATCTCTGTATTCCAATTCTTTTGGAGCTTGGCAGGAAGTGATAATTAGCGAAATAAAGGCCAAGAATAGGAGGGTTCTCACGGTGATATGTTTTATCAAAAGTAGTTGAAATAATCGCTCTATAGCGGGATTATTTTTCGTATCTTGTATGCTAATGTATTTAGTATTTCATGCAAAAATGCATTGAAAATTGATTACTCAAATATTTAGTATCAATATAATTATATAAATACTTGAAATAAAGCATTTTAAAAGATTTATTAAATAAAAAAATAGAAGCAATAATATCATTATTATGAATCAATTGCCCATTCTGAGTAAAAGGTTAAACAAGACTAAATAAAATGAAATTATTAATTGATTATCAATATTTTGGAACGGTTAACTACTATAAAATGTTGTTTAATTTTAAATATATTGAATTTGAAGAATATGAATACTACCAAAAAGGGAGTTTTCGCAACCGTACCATCATCCCCGGAGCCAATGGATTGATTCCATTATCGGTACCTTTGCAAAATGGTAGGGACCAACGAGCCCTTTTCAAGGACATCAAAATTGCCTACAAAGAGAACTGGGTGTTGCAACATACCCGGGCTTTGGATGCCTGTTACATGCGAGCGCCTTTTTATGAATTTTACCGAGATAGTCTTTTTTCAATTTTAAATAACCGGGAAGAATTTTTGATAGATTTAGACAGGAAGCTCATTCAATGGGTGCTCAAAATGATGAAAGCCAATCTAGACCTTTCTTTTACCAATAGCTACCAAAAAGCGCCAGCTTCCGATACAAAGGATGGAAGAAACCAGCTTTTTCCCAATCAAGTCATTGCCGAAAAAGACCGAATAGTTTATGGGCAGGTCTTTGAAGATCGGATAGGTTTTCAGCCCAATATGAGCATATTAGACTTATTATTTTGCAATGGTCCTGCTTCCGCTGGTCTATTAATAGACAGCAATAGCCGATTTTAATGTGTCTTTGGTGTGAATTTGCGGTTTATGAAGTATTATTGTTAACCAATTGATGATTTGAGAAAGCCCCCCGAACTGATGAAGAAATGTAGTTTGCTGCTGTTGCTGTTTTTTGTTCCAATATCCTTATTGATTGCACAGGATTTTTCTAATAGGGGGAAGGATTTTTGGCTTGTATATCCAGCCCATATTGATGGCACTAATTCTAGAATGGCGCTGTATATTTCTGCAACTGAAAATACCAGTGGTCAAATTGAGTTGGATGGTAAGACCATTCCATTTACAGTAACAGCCAATCAAGCCACAACCATTCAAATTCCGCCTACTTTTTATTTAGTGTACAATGCACAAGCTGATGGCATTAATGCAGCAAAAGGTATTCATGTAACTTCATTAAAACCAGTGGTGGTTTATGCTCATATTTTAAATGCAGCTAGATCTGGATCTACCTTGGTTTTCCCTACCAATGTTTTAGGTAAGGAATATATAGCTCTTGGGTTCACGCAATATGTGCAAAACCCAAATAATGCAAATCAGCCCGGTAAAAGCCAAATAACCGTTGTTGCAACAGAAGATAATACAACGATTGAATTGAATCTTAAGGCGAATAGCTATGGGGTACCTTTTCGCAATGCAAATACACCTTATACTATAGCTTTAAACAAAGGAGATGTATACCAGGTTCAATCACTTACTGATTTAACTGGTTCAACAATTAGAAGTATTTCAACAACTGGTTCTACCTGTAAGCCAATTGGTGTATTTACTGGCTCAACTTGGACGGGGTTTTGCTCACCCTCAATAACTTCAGGTAGTGGGGCTGACAATTTGTTTCAACAAGTTTTCCCATCTAATGCTTGGGGGCGAAATTATATTACCGCTCCATTTGCTCGCAAATTGGGCGATATTTATCGAATAGTTGTTAAAGACCCTACAACAGTTGTTAATTTGAATGGAACTGTTTTAAATCCTAACACTTTAGTTCAAAATAGTCATTATGATTTTTCGGGAAGTTTGCCAAATATCATCACCGCCGATAAGCCAATTTTAGTTTTACAAATTATGACTTCTCAGTCATGTGATGCAAGTAATATTGGGGACCCAGAAATAATTACAATTAACCCTTTGGAACAAACCATCAATAACGTAACGGTGGTTTCTGCTAGAAGAGATTTAACTCCACCCAATACCAATATTACCAGCCATTATTTGAATGTTTTAATGAAAACGGCTAATACAGGGACTTTAAAAATTGATGGTGCTGCCCCAGTTTCACCTTGGGTTCCTATTCCTAATTCAGCTTATTCCTATTTAAGAGAAGATGTTACCGTTAGCACCCAAACAAATCCAAGTCATAATATTCAAGCGGATAGTGGTTTTATTGCAATAGCCTATGGTATGGGGAATGTAGAAAGCTATGGATACAATGCAGGAACAAATATTGTAGACCTAAATCCTCCAGTTACTATTCAAAATCAATTTCCCAATTTAGCCACCGTTAATTATTCGGCTACTTGCTCTAATACTTCATTTAGTTTGAAGTTGGCATTGAGTTATCAACCTACCAAAATTGTGCTTGACTTTTTAGGGGCTTCTAATTTAAATGGCCCACCAATCAGTACATTCAATCCAACTAGTTTTGATTCAACTTACAATTCAAACGGTAAAACCTATTACGTTTATAAGATTCCTCAAACCTATACATTCACTGCAGCTGGCACATATCCCATCAAGTTCACTACCACTTCATTATTGCCTCAATCGGATGGTTGTAGCAATACCAATGAACAAGAGATAACCGATAATATTGTAGTGAATAATGCACCTATTGCCAATTTTTCGGTCAGCACCATTGATACGGGTTGTGTTACCGCACCTATTCAGTTTGCCGATTTGTCTACAGGGTCGGGCAGGGCCATTGTTGCATGGAATTGGGAATTTGGAGACGGATCTGTTTCCACTACTCAAAATCCTTCTAAAACTTTTGCAGCCGCTGGCGACTATAACGCCAAGCTCACTGCCATTACAGATTTTGGCTGTGTTGCTTCTAAAACCGTTCCCATTAATTTATCTAATAAGCCGGTTGCTTCCTTTACGGTGCCTGCAATTACTTGTATAAACAGTGCTATTAATTTTACAGATGCATCCACCATAATACCTGGTACTGCTAATAATACCATTGCTCAATGGAAATGGAATTTAGATAATGGGGCAGGTACTGTTACTAATAATACGGATGCGGTTCAAACTAATACCTACACTTCTTGGGGAACAAAGGATGTCTATCTTAATGCAGTATCAAATACAGGATGTGTTAGTGACACATTTAGAATTGCTGGAGGTTTTAAAGCAAACCCTTTGCCAGTAGTTGGTTTTATTTTACCTGAAGTTTGTTTGAATGATGCCACTGCAACATTTACAGACACTTCTAGCATTGCAGATGGTTCGGAAGCGGGCTTTAGTTATTTGTGGAAATTTGATGATGGCGTATCTACGGTAGACCCTACTAAACGTCCTGTGCCTTTAACTGCAAATACCAATTCAAAATCAACAGCTGCGAGTTATAAAACTTTTGGAAACTATACGGTCTCTTTACAAGTTACTTCAAATAATGGCTGTATAGCCACTGATAATAAATCATTTACGGTAAATGGAAGTACGCCAGTTCCAAAATTTGAAGTGGCCAATTTATTGAATGGTATACCTATTTGTACCAATGATTCTTTAAAAATCATTAATCAATCTACGGTTGATTTTGGAGATGTAACTAAGTTAGAAGTAGTATGGGATTTACTAGGAGCACCTACCACAACAGTCACCGATCAAGCCCCCTTGGTTAATAAACAATACAGCATTCGTTATGGTATCCCAACCACTGCATTAACCCCAGCAACCAAAGATTATTCAGTAAGAATTAAAGCCTATTCTGGGCAAGCTGAATCTTGCTCAAGAACACTTACCAAAATTGTTACAGTCACTTACGCGCCTGCAGTCTCATTTAGTGATATCAGGGATATTTGTTACGATGCAGCGCCTCGTTTAATTACGCAAGGAAGTTTTATTTCTGCTTTAACTGCAACACCTACTTACTCAGGTAAGGGCATTAGTGCGGCAGGTTTATTAAATCCAATCACCACTGGAGTTGGAAATGATACCCTTAAATATTTTGTTCAGAACAATGCAGGATGCAAAGACTCTGCCTTACAGCCCATTACCGTATGGCCTTCGCCAGTAGCAAAATGGGGCATTGCTGATCCCGCTTGCGAAAAAAATAATATTGTATTTACTGATAGTTCTGTTGCTAACTTCAGCAATATTGCTCAATGGAATTGGAATTTTGGGGATGGTAAAACAGAAACCAGAACCAATGCAACAGCGTTTACGCATTTATTTGATACTGCCCAAAATTATACTACCACTTTGCAAGTGGTAACTGATAGTGGTTGTGTTAGCACCAGTAATCAACAAATTATTCGCATCAATCATTTGCCTAAACCCATATTCAGTTTACCTGAAATTTGTTTACCAGACGGAAGGGGAACATTTTTGAATCAGAGTACAATTGCAGACGGGTCAGAAACTTTATTTAGTTATGTATGGAATTTTGGCGACCCCAATGATCCTAGTTCTTCTACATTAAAAAAACCAACACATAAGTATACTGCTGTTGGTCCTAACAATGTTCAATTAAAAATTACGACTAAGGATGGTTGTATAGATTCTTTAACCCAAGTATTGAATACCATTTACCCTTGGCCAAGAGCTTCTTTTTCAGCAACCCCAACTGAAGTATGTCAAGGTGATCCAATTCAATTTACCGATTTAGGAAATGGCATTACCAGCGCTCCTGTAAGATGGGAATGGAACCTGGGTGGTGGTAATACTTCCACTTTGCAAAACCCTAGTAAAGTATTTACCGATTCAGGTAGTTATACCATCAGTTATTATTTCTATAATTCTCAAGGTTGTGTTAGTGATACCGTTAGCCAAACCATTGTTGTGCATCCTTATCCTGTTTTAGAATTAGGTCCTAATGTTGTGGTATTAGAAGGTGGCACCAAAGCATTAAAGCCTGAATTTGTATATGGTACCAATTTAAATTATCAATGGACCCCTCCATTGTATTTAAATAGTGATATTGATTCCATTCCTAAAACAACTCCATTAGGAGATATTACTTATAGGCTCAACCTCACTGGAATTGGGGGTTGTATGGTTACTGATACCATTTTTGTAAAACTTTTGTTGGCACCAATTATTCCCAATGCTTTTTCACCAAATGGAGATGGAATTCATGATCGTTGGAGAATTCAGTACTTAGAAAGTTATCCAGGTGCAACCGTTGATGTATACGATCGATATGGCATGTTGGTGTTTAGCAGTATTGAGTATGCAGTTGATTGGGACGGTACAAGAAATGGGAAATCATTGCCCATTGGTACGTATTATTACATTATTAATCCAAAGAACGGCAGAAAAATCATTACTGGTTCTGTTACAATAATTAAATAAAATGAGGAGCAAGGGATACTTTTTATTGATGTTGATTGGTATGGTTGTAGTGGCCCAAGCACAACAACGGCCTTATTATACGCAGTACATCATGAACAATTATATCATCAATCCTGCCGTTGCCGGTATTGAGAATTATTGGGATGTAAAAGCCAGTCATCGGGTTCAATGGGTGGGATTGCAAGATGCTCCCGTAACTACTTATATTACTGCACATGGTCGGCTAAAAAAAGACCCCTATCAAAGTTCCACCGCCACAGGGTTTAGGGCAAAGGGGCTGAATCCAAGGGGAGAAGCTTACTGGAGAGATTATACCGCCGCTGAACCTCATCATGGTGTGGGCTTTACCATGCTGAATGATAAAACAGGTCCTTTAAATAGATTTGCTGCATATGGTACCTATTCCTATCATTTGGGATTATCTCCCACTACTAACTTATCGGCCGGTATTTCTGCAGGCTTTACCAATCTTAGTTTAGATGCTTCTAAACTCAATTTTGGCAATACTACGGTAGATCCTGCAGTGGCTTCTAGTGGAGTAATTAATCGATTAAAACCAGATATTAGTGCAGGTCTTTGGTTGTACTCAAAAAATTATTTTGTTGGGTTGGCAGCACAGCAAATTATTCCGCAGAATGTGGCTTTTTCAGACAATACAGTAATCTTAACAAAAGGGAAATTAGTTCCTCATTTATTCTTAAGTGCTGGATACCGATTGAGTTTATCGGATGATTTTAATTTACTTCCCTCAATGCTTATTCGCTACATTAGTCCGTTGCCCCTAGGTTTTGATATTAATGCCAAATTACAATACCAAGATTTTTTATGGGCTGGAACTTCATACCGTTACAAAGATGGTTTTGCAGCAATGGTGGGATTGAATTTAAGTAATACACTGAACATTGGCTATTCCTACGATATTCAAACTTCTCGCATTAATACCATTAGCAGAGGTACCCATGAAATCTTGATCGGATTTTTATTGGGTAATAGATACGGAGATTGGTGCCCTACCAAATTATGGTAACTTAAAGCGGCCGAATCATCCAGATATCACAACCATTGTGTCCTGAATTTCCCATTGGCCCATTTAGATAGGTAAAGCCAAACTGTTCGTACACTTTTACTGCTTTCTTTAATTCTGGCATGGTTTCTAAATATACTTGAGTATAGCCTTTTTGCTTTGCAGCAGCTAATACAAAGTCAATCATTTTTCTACCTAAGCCCATGCCACGAGCTGCAGCATTTAAATACATTTTTACCAATTCACAAGTACCTACTGGCAATCCTTCGGTAGGATAGTAGCCAGCTCCACCTAAAATTACGCCGTTTTGTAATGCAATAAAATAACCACTTTGGGGTTCTGCTTTAAAGAGTTCATATAAATGGTCGGTAGTGTCGTCGTAAAATACAGTTCCTGGTTTATTTGCTCCAAATTCAGTTAATGCTGTTCTAATAATGGTTGCAATGGCTTTATTGTCTGCTGGTTCAATTGGTCTAATAATAATATTCTCCATATTATGCTTGTGCTGCTTTTCTAAATTCTTTAAAGCTATTGATTAACCCATTGGTAGAAGCATCATGTTCATTTACAGGGGTTTCACTGGTTAATTCTGGTAAAATTTTATTGGCTAATTCTTTGCCTAATTCTACTCCCCATTGGTCGTAACTAAAAATATTCCAAAGTACGCCCTGTACAAATATTTTATGCTCATATAATGCAATTAATAACCCAAGCGTAGTTGGATCAATTTGCTTAACTAAAATGGAATTGGTTGGTTTATTGCCTGCAAATACTTTAAAAGGACTCAGCTTTTTTATGTCGTCTTCTTTTTTATTGGCTTTCATTAATTCCACTTTCACTTCATTCTCACTCTTGCCATTCATTAATGCTTCTGTTTGTGCAAAAAAGTTAGACATCAATTTTACATGGTGGTCGCCAATTGGATTCTGTGAAAGGGCAGGTGCAATAAAATCACAAGGAATCAATGGAGTGCCTTGGTGAATCAATTGATAAAATGCATGTTGTCCATTGGTGCCTGGTTCTCCCCAAATAACTGGCCCAGTAGCATAGTTAACAGGGTTCCCATTTCTATCGATACTCTTACCATTGCTTTCCATATTTCCTTGTTGAAAATACGCTGCAAATCGATGCATGTATTGATCATAAGGCAAAATGGCTTCACTTTGTGCTCCAAAAAAATTGGTGTACCAAATGCCCAATAAAGCCATAATTACTGGGATATTTTTATTGTGTTTTTCTGTTCTGAAATGCTCATCTGCTTTGTATGCCCCTTTTAGTAAATTGTCGAAATGGTCGTATCCAATGGTCAATGCAATAGACAACCCAATAGCACTCCATAAAGAATACCTGCCACCAACCCAATCCCAAAATTCAAACATATTGGCTTTGTCTATACCAAATGCTGTAACTGCTTTTTCATTGGTACTTAATGCCGCAAAATGTTTAGCAATATGAGCTTCTTCTTTGGCAAATTCTAAAAACCAGTTTCTTGCCGTGTGGGCATTGGTCATGGTTTCTTGTGTAGTGAAAGTTTTAGATGCAACTAAAAACAAGGTTTCTTCTGCATTTACTTTTTTTAAGGTTTCCGCTATATGTGTGCCATCTACATTACTAATAAAATAAGTTTGAATACCTTCTACCCAATACGGTTTTAGCGCTTCCGTAACCATAACTGGACCCAAATCACTGCCTCCAATACCAATATTGACAATATACTTGATTGGTTTTCCGGTATAACCTTTCCAATCTCCACTATGAATGGTTTTGCAAAATGCAGCCATTTGAGCCTGCACTTTTTTTATTTTGGGCATAATGTCTTTTCCATCTACCAAAATAGGGGTGTCCGAAAAATTCCTAAGCGCAGTATGCAATACAGAACGGTTTTCGGTTTCATTAATTTTTATACCTGCAAATTGATCGTGAATAGCATCTGTTAGCTTGCATTCTTCAGCCAATTGCAACAGGAGTTGCATGGTTCTTGGGTTGATAATATTTTTTGAGTAATCAAAAACCAAATTGTCTAAACAAAGCGAAAATTTTTGAAATCTTTCTGGATCTGCTGCAAAAAGGTCTCTCATATGCCTTCTGCTCATCTCGTCTTCGTAATGTTTCTTTAGTAAAAACCAGGCTTGTGTTGTTGTAGGATTAATTCTCGGTAGCATATTTTGTTATATCAGCAGTTCAATTTTTGGGGCATAAAGTTACCTAAAGGGATTCAATCTCCCTAATGGTTTGCTTCACCATTTCTTCAGTAATGTCTAAATGCGTAACAATTCTAACCTGTGTAGGGCTCATTGCTATGGTTAATATGCCTTTGCTTGCTAGTATTCCAACTAATTCTTTTGCGGTGAATCGTCCTTTCACTTCAAATAGAATAATATTGGTTTCCACTGGTGGAATCAAGCCTACAAAGTCTTTTTTCTTTAATGCCTCCACAATAAGTGCCGCATGTGCATGGTCTTGCTCCAGTCTGGTTACTTGGTGGCGGAGGGCATATAAAGCGCCTGCTGCTAAATAACCAGCCTGTCTCATTCCACCCCCAAAAACCTTTCTGGTTCTTCTGGCTTTTCTTACAAATTCCTTGGTTCCCAGTAGCACACTTCCAACAGGTGCGCCCAAACCCTTGCTTAAACAAACCGAAATGGAGTCAAATACTTTTCCATATTGTTCTGGACTTTCTTTCTTGGCTACTATTGCATTAAATAAGCGTGCGCCGTCTAAGTGTAAACTTAAATTATTATTTAAGCAAACTTCTTTAATTAATTGAATATCATTGAAATTATAGCAAGTTCCGCCTCCTCTATTGGCAGTGTTTTCTAAACTTACCAACCGGCTTAAAGGTCTGTGCACATCGTCTTTATTGTTAATAGCCGCAGCTACTTGGTTGGCAGTTAAACGGCCAAAATTGCCTTGTAATAATTGAACCGACGCCCCTGAATTAGAGGCAATTCCACCCCCTTCGTATAAGTATACATGGGAGAGGGCATCGCAAATTACTTCGTCACCAGGTTGGGTATGACAGCGTATGGCAATTTGATTGGTCATGGTTCCGCTTGGACAGAAGAGAGCTGATTCCATCCCAAATAACTCAGCACTGTATTGCTCTAACTCATTTATACTAGGGTCTTCTCCAAAAACATCATCACCCACTGGCGCAGCATGCATGGCTGCTAACATTGGGGCTGTTGGTTTAGTAACTGTATCCGATCTAAAATCTATCATAATCAGCAATTTGCACAAATAAGCTTGATTTTCATTGAATTACCAAGTTTTTTACACTTAAAAGACTGAATTTCATTGTAAAATCGTATCTTTGTAGTTTCCGTAAGTTTTGGAGAATTATACCTTTTTGTGTGGTTTTATAACAAATTGGGTATTATACTCGTTATCTAAAAAAGCAACAGTACAACATGAGGCAACTCAAGATCGCAACCCAGATTACCAACAGAGATTCGCAAGCAGTAGAGAAGTATTTACAAGAGATTTCCAAAATTCCAATGATCAACCCCGAAGAGGAAACTACTTTGGCGCAGAAGATTAAAATGGGTGATCAAAGAGCGTTGGATAAATTGGTGCAAGCCAACTTGCGTTTCGTAGTTTCTGTAGCAAAACAATACCAACATCAAGGTTTATCATTGAGTGACCTTATTAACGAAGGAAACTTAGGTTTAATTAAAGCTGCTCAACGTTTTGATGAAACCAAGGGTTTCAAATTCATTTCTTATGCAGTATGGTGGATTCGTCAATCTATTTTACAAGCATTAGCAGAACAAGGTCGTTTGGTGCGTTTGCCACAAAATAAAATTGGTACTTACAATAAGGCCAATAAAGCTTACATGGCATTTGAGCAAGAGCATGAACGCGAACCTTCTACTGAAGAGTTGGCAGAGATTCTAGAAATGAGCGAAACAGAAATTAACAATATTTTCCAAAGTAATACCAGACACACTTCTTTGGACGCTCCTGTGCACGAGGCAGAAGATGTGGCAATGGGAGACTTATTGGAAGGCTCTGACGACACCGATGAAGATGTAATGAAAGATTCATTAAGAGAAGAAATTCGTCGCGTATTAAAATCGCTCAGCCCAAGAGAAGCCGAAATTGTGAATGCTTATTTTGGATTGGATGGCGAGAATGGAGTTACTATTGAACAAATAGGGATGAAGTACGACCTTACTAAAGAAAGAATTAGACAAATTAAAGAGCGAGCTATAAAGCGTTTACAAAAAGCACGTTACAGCAATGCACTTAAAGCATATTTGGGTTAATATTTCAGCCTCCGAATAGGGATATTCGAGAGGCCATTTTTTTGAAAGCGCTCCGAAAAAATCGGGGCGTTTTTTTTAATCTTTTTTTCCGAAACGTTGTTATAGTAACATGCGCAGAGTAACGATAATATTAGGGATATTGTTTTTGATGGCTTGTGAAAAAGATATTCAAATTGAGCCCGCCCAAAACCAAGCCAAAATGGTGGTGGATGCTGAAATTGAAAATGGACAAGCCCCCATTGTAGTGCTATCTACCTCTCTCAACTATTTTTCTACTATTGATACTGCAACATTATTTGCCTCTTTTATTAAGGATGCAAAAGTGCAAATTAACAATGGAACTAAAACGGTTACGCTACAAGTAAACGAATTGCGATTCCCACAGGGTGGTCGTTATGTTTTTTATACAACACCGCTAAATGATCCCATGTTGGGTGAAACAGGTAAAACTTACCAATTAAGCATTGAACACCAAGGACAACAATATCAATCAACTACAACTATACCATTAATTACTAAAACCATTGACAGTCTCTGGTCTAAGCGAGTGGCCAATAGGCCCAATACCGATAGCTTTAGGGTTTTGATGGCTCGCATTATTGATCCACCAGGCTTGGGCAATTATATTCGATACTTTACCAAAGTGAATAACCAACCATTTTTTCCTGGCTTTAATAGCGCATTTGACGACGCCATCATAGATGGTAAAACATACAATATAGACATTGATAAGGGCGTAGATAAAAACCAACCATTTGAAAGAGAGAACTATGGCTTTTTTAAAATAGGAGATACGGTAACCGTTAAGTTAGCCAATATAGATAAAGCTTCCTATACATTTTGGCGAACATGGGAGTTTGCCTTCCAATCAATTGGAAATCCATTCTCTTCGCCAGGGGTAGTTAAAGGCAATATCAGCAACGGAGCTTTGGGTGCTTTTTGTGGATATGGTTCTCAATACAAAACTTACATTTGTAAAGATTAATTCAACATTATGGAACAAAGAACAATAGAGAAAGTATCGGTTTTGATTATAGGGTCAGGGCCTGCTGGTTATACTGCAGCAATTTATGCAGCAAGAGCAAATATGAAACCCGTTTTATACCAAGGGATTCAACCTGGTGGGCAGCTTACTATTACCACAGAAGTAGAGAATTATCCTGGCTACCCAGAAGGTATTCAAGGACCTGAAATGATGGTGCATTTTGAAAAACAAGCCAGCAGAATGGGGGCCGATATTCGTTATGGATTGGCAACTAAAGTAGACTTCAGCAGTACCCCGCATAAGGTTTGGATTGATGAAGAAAAAGAGATTCATGCAGATACTGTTATTATTAGTACAGGGGCTTCTGCTAAATGGTTGGGCATCCCAAGCGAAGAAAGATTGAATGGATATGGTGTAAGTGCCTGTGCAGTTTGTGATGGTTTTTTCTTCAAAGGAAAAGAAGTTGCTATTGTTGGTGCAGGAGATACTGCCGCGGAGGAAGCCATTTACTTAAGCAAGCTTTGTACGCAAGTGCATATGATTGTTCGGAGAGATCAAATGCGTGCAAGTAAAGTGATGCAAGACCGCGTATTGAATTCTCCTAATATTAAAGTGTATTGGAATTCAGAAACAGATGAGATTTTAGGAGACAAAAAAGTAGAAGCAGTTCGTATTAAGAATAATAAAACGGGCGACACACAAGAAATTCCAGTAAGTGCATTCTTTGTGGCAATTGGTCATCAGCCCAATAGTACCATTTTTAAAGACTTTGTAGATATGGACGAAACAGGCTATATCTTAACGGTGCCAGGTACCACCAAAACCAATGTGGCAGGGGTTTTTGCTGCAGGTGATGTGCAAGATAAAAACTATCGTCAAGCTGTTACAGCAGCAGGCAGTGGCTGCATGGCTGCTTTAGATGCCGAACGATATTTAACTTCTATAGGGCACTAAAACATGAGCAAAGCAAGCATTCATTTAAATGATTTACATTTTTTTGCTTTCCATGGATTATACAAGGAAGAGCAGATATTGGGTAATGAGTTTATCATAAATATTGAAGTGGGTTTTACACCCACTCAGTTTCCCATTGTACGTATAGCAGACACCATTAATTATGCTTTAGTGTATGAATTGGTAAAAAAGCGCATGCAAGTTGCAACCCCTTTATTAGAAACCATTGCTTCGGAAATTGCAAACGAAATTTTGGCACAGTTTTCTCTTGCAGATTATGTAGTTATTTCTATTAATAAGTTAAAACCACCCATTGCTCAGTTTGTGGGCAGTTTAGGGGTTTCTTTAAAAGTGAATAGAGCCGATTATGAAAATTAGATTTGCTTTTATTATTGTGATTTTTTGTAGTTGGATTGGGGCTGCCTTTTCTCAAGACATTGCTATATTAGCTAAAGAGGCTGAGAATATAGAACGTCAGTTAAAAGAACCAGAGGCACTCGCCAAATACAAACAAATATTGATGCTAGAACCCAACAATATCAAATATTTGGTTAAAGCAACAGAATTGGAAATAGCCATAGGCGGTAGAGAAAAGGATGAAAATAATAAACGTTTGTATTTTGAATCGGCTATGTCCTATGCGCAGCGTGCACTAAAAGCAGATCCCAATAATGCCGACGCCAATTATGCAATGGCAACTGTTTCTGGTAAAATGACCGACTTAGATATAGAAAATAAAAAGATAGTAGCGTTTGTGAAAGACGTAAAAGAATTCGCCGACAAAGCATTAAGCATTAATTCCAATCATGCAAGAGCCAATTATACATTAGGCAAATGGCATTACGAAATGGTTACTTTGTCTGGGCTTAAAAAAGCTGCGGTAAAATTATTTTATGGAGGCTTGCCAAATGGGGATTTAGAAAAAGCCATACTATATATGGAAAAATCTAGAACCTTAGAGCCCTATTTTGTTACCAATCAATTAGATTTAGCTAAAGCATATAAAGAAAATAGACAGCCCTCAAAAGCCATTGAAATATTAGAGAAGTTGGTTAAAATGCCCAATCGTTCTTTTAACGATATTGCTTTAAAAGCAGAGGGCGCCAAACTATTAGCATCATTACAATAAAACCACCATATGAGCTTACAAGATTTATTTTTAGAAGCAGTTGCCAACAGCAAAACATTGTCTGAAAAGCCAGATAACGAAACTTTGTTAAAACTGTATTCATTGTACAAGCAAGCTACCGAAGGCGATAACAAAGAAGATGGTCCAGCCAATATGTTCGACTTTGTTGCAAAGTTTAAGCATGAAGCATGGGCAAAATTGCAGGGTATTACCAAGGATGATGCAATGCAGCAATACATTGATTTAGTGCAACAATTAAAAGGTTAGATTTTAATTTTTTTCCAACGATTGCTGGTGATATACCAGAATGAAGGAATAAACATAATGGACCAATACAACCATTCGCTTGCCCATCCCCATGTGATGGGCAAGTTCATTTTTTCTAAAACGATGTATACGTAAACCAAGTAAAAAATAATTGTTGCTACTTCTGTAAACAAATTCATTTTAGAATTTCCTGTTCCAGTAACTGCATTAACCCAAACTGTTGCAGCCGACATCATAATCATTGCTACAGATACTACTCTTAGCACAGGAATTCCAGCTTGTATAAAGTCTTCTCCTTGTCCATATATGCCAAGGAATGCCCTTGGAAATACATTTAAGAATACAAATACTATACAAGCGAAGCCCATGCTCCATTTAAGAATCCTATAAATTAAAGGAATTACTTCTTCTTTTCTTCCCTGTCCAATTACGTTGCTCACCATGGTATTGGTGGTGGCGGCAAATGCCCAGGTAAAACAACCAAAGAATCCAAATAGGTTTCGCATGGTATTAGAAACCGCAAGGTCTCTAGCACCATGGTGTTCAATCAAAATATAAAAGTATTCCCAGCTCATGATACTGATGACATGTTGCAGTATAAGCGGATATGATTGATTTAATATGAGCTTGATATAAGAGAATTGATAAGCAACTTTGTTAAATAAATTAATTTTTTTACTCATCCCATTAAATCGAATGACCAAAAAAACGGCCAATAAGCCAGCCCCTTCTGCAATAATGGAAGCATAAGCGGCTCCATTAAATCCTAAATTAGGCATACCCAATTTGCCATATATTAAGCCATAGTCAAAAACGATATTGATGATGGCTTCTGTAGCTGTACCTAGTACCAATAATTTGCTTTGATTAATTCCTACCAATAACGCATTGCGCATTTGATAAATATAGAGTAGGGGCAAACCCCAAATTCGAATATGCAAAAACTGCACTGCCATGTCAATACCTTCCTGATCGTGCAAAGACCATTGCAATACCATTGGTGCAACAAACCAAGTAGTTAAGATGCCAAAGACTGCAAAGAACATAGCTATTCTTACCCCATGCCAAAAGAGGATTCCAATTTCATCTATTCTATTTTCACCAGCCCTTCTAGATATTAAAGCCTGTAATCCATTGTTCAATCCATTCCCAATCACTGCAAACATTAAGTAATAAACGCCGGTAATGCCCGCAATCCCTAATTCTTTCTGCCCCAATCCTCCTAAGAAAATATTGTTGGTAATAAAGTTGATTTGTGGAACAACAATAGATGCCGATATGGGCAAAGCAATACGAAGGATGGCTTTATTCCCTGTATTTACTTGAAGATTGAGAGGCGAAAGATTGCTCATATTGGGCAGCGAAGTTAGTAAAATGAGTGCTCATAATATCTTCGCTCTCCGTTAATGCTTTTTTATATATTATTGCAACGTAATTAAGATGAATGGCAAGGAAAAAAGCAGGATTTTATAATGAGGATCCGATCAGTGGATCTGCTTTTCAGCTCATCATAGAATTGGATGAGCAGGAAATGCGTTGCATGTCTAAAACAGTAGACAATGGAACCATTGTAGCTTTTGAGTATTTTAGTCTAGATAAAGATCAAACAGAAGATTGGAACGATATTTTTTATGAAATCAAAACCATTTCTAAACTGTTTAATAAAACCTATAAACAGGTTACTTGTTTTTTTTGTACGCCAGAATCAATTTTAGTTCCCGAGAAATTTTTAACTGCAACTTCTGCAGAAGATTACTTGAACCTAATTTATGGTGAAAGTAGTAGGATGGAAGTAAAGTATGAGAAACTGATTGCCACTAGAAGTTTCATTAATACTTATCGAATAAAAAAGTCGTTGGCAGAATTATTGACTAGACAGTTTATTATTTTTCAAACATCACATGTTTATACTTCTTTGTTAAACGATGTAATGAATAGGCGGAAGAATGAGGAGCAATTGGTGAAATTGCAATTTTATCATGGACATTTTATCATGGCCATTTTTAAAGATGCAAAAATTCAAATGATTCAAACCTTCTCTTTTAAAATTGCGGAAGATGCAGTTTATTATATCATCCGTGGTGCACAGCAGTTTGGAATAAATACAGAGTTTGCTATTGTTGAGCTAAGTGGCATGATCGATTTAAATACCGAATTATACTTGCAATTAAAAAAAGTATACGTTAATATAGAAATTGATTCCATGGAAGCCAATGGAATAATGTTTGAAGTTAATAAAGAATATGCGCATCATTATTTTGCGCCATTTTTTAAATTGGCACTATGAGAATAATATCAGGAAAATGGGGTGGAAGAAGGATTAGTCCCCCAGCCAATATGCCATATACACGACCAACAACCGATATAGCAAAAGAGGGTTTGTTCAATATCTTGCAAAACAGGATGAGCTTTGATGGTATAGAAACCCTTGATTTATTTGGAGGAACTGGATGCATTAGTTATGAACTCGCGTCTAGAGGTGCAGAGCGCCTCACTATTGTAGAGAAAGACCCCATTATGCATGCATTTATAGGCAAGAATGCCACCATGTTAGGAATGGAAAATGTTCAATTGCTAAAAATGGATGTATTTGCTTTTTTACAAAGTTGTACCAAACAGTATGATTTTATTTTTGCAGGTCCTCCTTATGCCTTGGGTACCATTGACGAAATACCTAAGATAATTGTAACCAAAAAACTAATTGCCCCAGGTGGTTTTTTTGTTTTAGAACATACTCCTAGGAACGCTTATGAAAAAATGGAAGGGTTTTCTTTTGTAAGAAATTACGGAACAACCCTGTTCTCATTTTTTGAGCCAGCTGAATAATTAATCTACTGTCCCTATATTTTTTATTGTAGGATTTTTGCTTTTATTAAATGTGAATTGCAAACTGGTTTGTAAAAAGTTCTTGTATTGTGCCCTGTTTTGTGTAAAAAAGTCGGAACGATACATCCAACCCATTTGAATACTTAACTGATCATTAAAATTGTATCCACCACCTAAATAAAAGCGATTCTGTTCAAAAAATACCCCCTCGTTGTTCAAATGAAATTCATTGGAAGTATTTACAAAGAAGGTCTTATTGGTGATTTTATTGTTATTTAATGGTACTATAGCGCTAATTCTGTACCTGAATCTATTTCTATATCCATTAGAAGTATATCGTTGTTCAGCCCTTATCCTATGTTCAATTCTAAATTGTTGTAAAGATTGGTTCCAAATTAATTGCTGCCAAATTCTGTTTTCACTAACTATAAATGGGGTTTTGAAATTATCATCCACTTGGTAAGTTATATATCTACCCGTTCCAACTAAAGCCGATAAACTAGGATTAATAGCATAACCTATTCCACCCTTTACTTCATGGTAGTTAAAATGATCAAAAGTTTGTTGAGAGCGTAATTGCAATTCAATAAATGCAATCCATTTACTATTGTAATTGAAACGCCCAGTTAATACATTCCAAGTTCCAAGTCCAGGTGTTTGAGCCTTTAAATGAAGTAAGCCGCAATAAAAAACCCCGATAATGATCAGGGCTTTTTTAAATTTTATAGGTAGTGAAACCATTGTTTATTTATTTCCCATTTTTCAAATTCTTTGGCCACTTCCGTTAAAAAGCTGGCTCCAATACTTCCATCTACAATTCGATGGTCGTAGCTTAATGACAAGTACATCATATGTCTTATTGCAATGGTGTCTCCATCAGGACCTTCCATAACCATTGGACGTTTTTTGATAGCACCCACTGCCATGATGGCCACCTGTGGTTGACTAATGATTGGGGTTCCCATTAAACTACCGAATGTACCCACATTTGTTAATGTGAATGTACCACCTGTAGTGTCTTCTGGTTTTAGTTTGGCATTTCTAGCAGCATCAGCTAAACCATTTACTGCTTTGCTTAAGCCAACTATATTCATTTGGTCGGCTCCTTTAATTACGGGAACAATTAAGTTTCCAGATGGTAATGCAGTAGCCATGCCAATATTGATGTCTTTTTTCAGAATGATTTTATCACCTTCTAAAGAGCAATTGATGTAAGGGAAACGCTTAATTACATTGGCAATACATTCCACAAACATTGGAGTGAATGTAAGCTTAGTGCCTTCACGCTGTTCAAATTCATTTTTTACTTTTGTTCTCCACATTACCATATTGGTCACATCTGCTTCAGCAAAGCTGGTTACATGCGGACTAGTATGTTTACTATCAACCATATGCTTAGCAATTAGCTTTCGCATACGATCCATTTCAATTATTTCAGTGGCACCTGTAACAGTTACCATGGATGGATCTGAATACTTGCCGGAAGGCTGTGCAAATATCGCTTGTGGCGATGGTGGCATAGGTGCAGTATTAGCAACCACATTTTGTTCAGGAAACCTAGTGCCTGATTTCATTATTGGCTCTGGTGCTGTATGATAGGTTGCTTGTGGTGCTGGAACAACAGGCACAATTGGTTCTTGGTAAACTGAAGCAATAGGCTGAGGTTGAACAGACACTGGGGCAGAAGCTGGTGCAACTGGAGCAGGTTCTTGCGCTACTGCGGGAGGTGGTAATACTGGAGTAGCTTCTGGTTGAGGAACTTGAGCAACCACTGTTTGTTGAACTGGAGCTACTGGTGCAGCTACGGTTGGTTCAGTTGGAGCAACTTGCTCTGTAGGCACGGCAGGTTGTGGTATAGGTTGTTGCGCTTGTTGTGGCGCAACAGGAGCAGCGTATTGTGGCGCTGCAGCATACACTGGAGCAGGCTGATAGGTAGGAACCCTTCCTGCTTTTTTATCTGCAACATATTGTAAAATATCTTTTTTAGAAACACGGCCATCATTGCCAGTTCCAGGTATTCTTTCTAATTCACTTAAGTTAATTCCTTCACTATTTGCAATATTCAACACCAATGGAGAATAGAATCTATTAGATGCAGGCTTAGCCATTAATTCGACCATTGGAGCACTTGGCGTGTAAGGCACTTCAACCACTGGAGGAGGAATTACTGGAGCAGGAGCAGGAGCAGGAGCAGGTGCAGGTGCAGGTGCAGGTGGCGCTGCAACAACAACTGGTGCTTCAACTATAGGTGTAGGAGCAGGTGCAACAGGTGTTTCAACAATAGGAGCCGCTACAACTGGAGCAGGTGCAGGTGCACTTGCATTAGTAGCTGTTTCAACTCTTACAATTACGGTACCAATAGGTACAACATCGTTTACATTGTAAAGGATTTCAGTTATGGTTCCCTCTACTGTAGATGGAACTTCACTGTCTACTTTATCAGTAGCAATATCCAATACGGTTTCATCTAACTTAACATGGTCGCCAACTTTCTTATGCCATTTAAGAATGGTAGCTTCCATAATACTTTCACCCAATTTGGGCATCACCAATTCAGCTATTGCCATATTGTACTACTGTTTAAAGCGGGTTAATAAGGTATAGTTAATATACGCAATCCACTACTAACCAACAAAGATAGTTGTTGATTCCGATTAAATAATCAACTATTATCCACAATCATAGCCCTCAACATATTCAATGCATTGATGGCGGTTAGGTTGATATTTCGTTCTCTATCAAATCTAAACTGAAAGTGCTTGGTAATGACGCTTTTTTTTGATGCTACAGCAATCCAAACAAGGCCTACTGCTTTTTCTTCAGTTGCCCCTCCCGGTCCCATGATGCCACTTACCGCAATGGCATAATCGGTACTCATTTTTTCTCTAACTGAAACCGCCATTTGCCTAACTGCTTCCTTGCTTACTGCACCCACTGTAATTAAGGTCTCATGGGGCACATCTAATAATTGTTCCTTGATAATATTGGCGTAAGAAATGATAGATCCAGTAAAGAAAGTGGATGACCCAGCATGCTTGCTAAGCAAGTGAGCAATAAAACCTCCGGTACAACTTTCTGCAGTGGCTACCGTTTGATTTTTCTGTTTTAGTAAATTACCTACAACCATTTCCATGGGCTCATCTTTGTCGGTTACTAAGTAATCTAAAACATTATTTTTCAATAGGTTAAATTGGTTATCTAATTCTTTATTTAAATTATCTTGATTGGTTCCCCAAGCACTTAATCGAAGTCTAACCATTCCATAATTGGGCAAATAGGCCAATTTAATATGATTGGGTAAAGCAGCTTCAAATTGGTTGATTTGTTCAGCTAAAAAGGCTTCTCCAATACCAGCTGTTAATAAAGTACGGTGTTCAATAAATCCACTATTGAACCATTGGGCAGCCAATGGCATAACATGGTGCTGCATAATCCATTTCATTTCGTGCGGAACACCTGGCATGGCAATTACTTTTACATTGTTTTTACTAAACAGCATTCCTGGCGCAGTTCCTTTTTCATTTTTCAATACCGTGCACACATCTGGTACCTGAGCCTGCAAAGTATTCCGCTCTATCATAGGCTTTTTTAAAATATGCTGGAATATATGAGTCACATGGTCTAGCGTTGCTTGATCCATTACCATTTTCCCGCCAAAATAATCGCATAATAATGGCTTGGTGATATCATCTGCAGTGGGACCTAATCCACCCGTGATTAGAACCAATGATGATTTTGAAATTGCCTCGTCAAGTGCTTGCCAAATATCTTCTCTGTTATCACCAACAGCCACTCTGTTTTTAACTTGTATGCCAGCTTTGTTTAGTTCTTGGGCTATCCAACTGCTATTGGTATCAATTACTTGACCAATCAGTAATTCGTCTCCGATGGTTATAATTGATGCGTATATTTTATTCATGAAAAGGGGCTTATTGAATGGTAAAATAGGGGGCCAAAGTTGCTAATAAATCTGCCGGCATACCCATGCGTTTATTGGTAAGCGTATTAATAAAATAAAGGGTCACTTTACCCGTTGTTAGTAATTTTTTTCGCTCGTTGTAAACTTCGTGTTCAAAACAAATTTCGTGTTGCGTTGGAAGTGATTTTAAAATGGTTTTGATGGTAATTAAATCGTCATAATGCGCTGGCCTTAAAAATTTTGCTTCCATTGCTACAACGGGCATACGAACGCCCATTTCTTCCATTTGTTTATAGGTAAACCCTAAGGCCCTTATGCATTCCGCTCTTCCAACTTCAAAGTATTGTGCATAATTGCCGTAATAAACAATATCCATCTGATCGGTCTCTGCATACCTAACCCTCACCGTTGTTAAATGTTCGTACATCCTTACAATTTGTTGACAAACTTACAACCTTATCCTGTTTTTCCACAAAAGGCATGTTTAACCAAGCTTAATGGCGCCTCTGCATATCTTTAACAATGCTTTGCCACTTTATACCAACAAATAAAAAAATCTTTGCACTATATATTCCTGCCCATGTATAAAATAGTCGCGTTTATTATACTTACCTTTTTTGGTTTTTGCACATCGGTTCATTCTCAGGAAACAATGGAATGGTCTGATGCCGATGCAGCTTTTAAATCTGCGAAGCAATTGTATCAACAAGATCAATTTAGTTTGGCCTTCCCGGTTTTTAAAAGACTCTATAATAATGGAATTAAGAAAAGCAATATGCCTGTACAATTAATGGCAGATGCTCAATACTATTATATTATTTGCGGATTACAATTAGATGAAATTGGTGCTGCAGATTTAGCTAAAACTTTTGTTGAATTAGACAATCATTTAGCACATGTTCAAATGGTTTCATTTTATTTAGGAGAATATTATTACCAGCAAAAAGAATACAACAAGGCTTTAACTTATTATGCAAAAAGCAATATTGTTAATTTAAATAACAGACAGATTGCTACAATGAAATTTCATCAAGGGTATGCCTATTTTATAAATCAAGACTTTGAAAATGCGAAGCCTTTGTTTAATACCATTAGACAAATGCCTGCAGATCCCAATTATATTGATGCCAATTATTATTATGGCTTTTTAGCATTTAGTGAAAAGTCTTATGAAACAGCTATTGAAAGTTTTTTGATTGCCGAAACACATCCAGATTACCAACACGTGGTGCCTTTTTACTTGACGGAGCTTTACTATTTTAGCGGCAATAGAGAAAAGGCTTTAACCTATGGGGAAAGCGCCATCAAAAGAAATGGGCAATATTACGATTTACAATTAAAGCAATTGGTAGGTCACTTATTGTTCGAAAAAAGAGAATTTGCACGTGCCTTACCTTATTTAGAAACTTATGTTGCGTCTAGTGAAAAAGTGAGAAGGGAAGACTTATATGAGCTTTCCTACTGTTATTATGAAGCAAAGAATTGGAATAAAGCCATTCAAGGTTTTAAACAAATAGGCGGGGCTTTAGATTCTTTGGAGCAAAACAGCATGTATTTACTAGCCGATGCCTATTTAAAGGTAAATGATTTGCAAAATGCAAGAAATGCATTTCAATTTTGTGCAGCCAATAACAGTAACCGGGTTCAAAAAGAAGTATCTAGTTTTCATTATGCTAAACTGTCTTATGAATTGGGTTATTTTGATATTGCAGTTAAAAGCTTTCAACAATTTTTAGCCCAGTATCCGCAATCGGGGTATGTAAACGAATCCAAAGAGTTATTGGTAAGTACCCTTGCCAATACCAATAGTTTTAAAGATGCTTTGTCTCTATTTGAGTCGTTGCCCAATAAGTCGGCCAATGCTACTGCACTTTTGCCAAGACTCTTGTATGGTAGAACGGTAGAATTAATTAACGACCAGCAGTTAGATGCTGCTGAAATTTTATTAGATAAAATTTTAGTAACGCCCAATAATACACCCCAGTTGCCGCTGGTTTATTTCTGGAAAGGAGAATTGAGTTACCGATCGGGCAAAATGGATGATGCCATTCAGTTTTTAACTCAATATTTAAAAGCACCTATTAGAAATGGGGAGGTTAATCCAAGCAATGCCCGCTATAATTTGGCTTATGCTTATCTAAAAAAAGAAATGTATAAACAAGCTAAGGAGCAATACGAATTGGTGAATAAAAATCCTCATTCGGCCTTAAATAATGTGGAGAAAGATGCTGTTATCAGGGCTGCTGATTGCTGGTTTATGTTGAAAGAATATAAGCAAGCATTGAATTTGTATGATCAAATTGTTCAATTGAATTGGGCAACTGCTGATTATGCCACTTATCAAAAAGCCATTATAGCTGGTGCAACTAATAATCAAACGCAGAAGTTGACTTTATTGCAATCGATTCCTCAATTGTATCCAACATCTTTAATGTTGGCGCAAGCAAGGCTTGAAATAGCTAATACCTATTTGGCCGATGAAGCTTTCGAAAAAGTTATTGATCCTTTAGAAGCGTTGCTTAATCAAAAAGACGCTGCTGCACTTTATCCAGTAGCTTACCAGAAATTGGGGATTGCTTATTTTAATTTGAATAAAAATGATGAGTCATTGAGTCAATTTAAACAGTTGGTATCTAAGTATCCAAATAGTACTGAATCGGATGCTGCGGTTGAATACATTAGAAATATATTTATAGAACAGCAACAACCCTTGGCCTATATCCAATTTATGGAAGCGAATGGGAAAACCATAGCTGGAAATGAAGCTGATTCAATTACGTATAAGTCTGCGTCTATTCGGTTTGAATTAAAGGATAATCAAGGAGCAGAAGCTGGATTTAGCACTTATCTCGCCAACTTTCCTCAAGGAAAATATGCAGTTGAAGCCAATTATTTTTTAGCAGAAATAAATCTATTACAGAAAAAAAATAGTGAAGCGCTTAAATATTATAAAGCTGTTGCTGCATTGTCTCCAAACAAATATGCGGAGAGAAGTACATTGCAGGCTGGTAGAATTTATTATTTTGACCTCCAAGACTACAACAATGCTTCCACTTATTATGCGCTATTAAAAACAATTGCCCTACAGCAGGAAAATAAGTTGGAAGCAATGAGGGGATTATTGCGTTGTCAGTACAAAACCCAACAATTTGCCCAAGCTGCTCCTAATGCCGCAGAATTATTGTTGCAAAAAAGCATAGCCACAGATGATATAGTAATGGCAGGATTCGTAATTGCAAAGAATGATCAAATGGATAAAAAATATCCGCAAGCACTTCAGGGGTTCCAATCGCTTTTACCATTGGGTAAATCTGAAATTACAGCGGAATCACAATATAGAGTTGGGGAATTGTTATTGCAATTAGGCAAATTAGATGAAGCTGAAAAAGCATGTTTTGAAGTAATTAAAAAGTACGGATCTTATACCTTTTGGGTAACTAAGAGTTACTTATTAGTTGGAGATATTTACTTAAACCAGAAAGATTATTTTAATGCGGAAGCTACTTTTAAAAGTGTGGCAGATAATGCTGAATTAGAAGAGCTTAAAAAAGAAGCTGCGGCTAAGCTTGCTTTAGTAATAGCCGAGAAAGAAAAAAATAATAAAGTACAATAATATAAATAACAAGAAACATGAAAACGAAAATTGCACTTTTTATATTATTGTTATTGACGGGGTTTAGTTTGGATACTTTTGCGCAACAGCGAAAGAGTAAAAAGAAAAAAGCCAAACAATCAAAGGTTGTTAAAAAGAAAGCGAGTACTAAAAAATTAAAAACCAAGCAAACTGCAACAGCTAGTGTAAAAGCAAAAGGGGAAAGTTTGTCGGTAGCTTATTCTGTTTCAGATAAAACCAATTCAGATACTGGATCTACTAGAACAGTTATTATCACTTCTGCTTTTAAGCCATCTTTGCAAAATGCTGCAAAAATAAATTTTACAGCAGCAACCGCTGTTGCAGATTCTTCTAGATTGCCATTAACTTATAAAGTACCATCTTCCAATTTATTTTTCTCTTATCAGCCCATTGCACTCAAACCCTTGGCGCTTCCAACAGATTCGCCGGCCGTTTGGAAGAATACACATCGTGTTAAAGCGGGAGCTGGTAACTTAAGCTCATATTTTGGGGAAGGACGTTTTTCTTTTGGCGACGGGAAAAAAATGATTACGCAAATTCAAACTAGTTTTGTAAGGTCTAAAGGAAAGTTGTATGCACAACAGTACAGTAAATTTGATTTAGATGTATTGTCTGTCATAAATACGACTAATAATTTAGAATGGACTTCTCATGCGCAATTTAACAGTACTACTAGATACCGATATGGATTCATGCCTAATACACTGGTTTATCCCAAAGACGAATTGCAATTGGTATACAATGGGTTGTCTTTAGAAGTTGGAGTGAAGAATAAACAACGCACTCAGTCGGGAATTGATTTTCATCCAATAATTCAGTTCAATCGTTTTACTAATACCAATAATGCGGGTGAAAATAATGTCATCATTAAAGCCCCTATTGAAAAGTTTTTTGGAAAAATGCTGGGCATCAATATTACTGCTAATGCAGATATGGCTAAATACAGTTCACCAAGTACAATTAGTAATGCCATCAACAATAATTTGTACAGCATAGACCCTAGCATATTACTTAAAACACCCAATGTAAAATTGAACCTTGGTATAAAACCAACTTGGAACAACGGAGAATTTAATTTTTTACCCAATTTTACACTAAATTCTAGATTGCCTAATTCTAATTTTTCTGTTGAAGCAGGATTTAAAGGTTCGTTTTATAAAAATAGTTTCCGTTCTCTTGTACAGTTTAATCCATGGATTGCTTTACCCAATCAACTTAGAAATACCCGATCAATTGAGCAGTATATTGGCTTGAATGGGAGTACGAACAATCATTTCTCATTCAATGCACAAGTAGCTTTGATGCAAATGAAAGACCAGCCAATTTTCTTTAACCAATTAGGAGATGGTAAAGCTTTCGATATTGTTTATACCAATATGAATGCCTTAAAACTAAGTGGAGAAATCAATTATACTTTTCAAGAAAAACTTTCTTTATTAGCCAGTGCCAGTTATAGTAATTTCAGTAAACTAGATGCCGCAACGGATGCATTTGGGTTAATTCCATTAGAAACAACTGCAGGCTTAATTTGGAAACCGATAGGAGACTTGCAGGTAAAAGCGGATCTTTTTTATCGTTCTGGTTCTTTATATAGAGATTCATTTTCTTTCACTACAAGAAGGCTTTCTCCCGCTATGGATATGAATTTGGGCTTCGAATTTGGCATTATGCCCAAGTTGAATCTGTGGCTTCAAATGAATAATCTTTTCAACAATACTTACCAGCGTTGGAACCAATACCCTGTTTTTGGTTTTAATGTTATGGGAGGAGTTGTATATTCGTTCCAATAAACGCTAATTGCATGTATCAATACCTTCATAAATACCTTGTGCTCAATCACCGATTGAGTATACCAGACGTGGGTAATTTTGTGATTGAACCAAATACCGCCAAATTAGATAATGCCAATGGATTTCTTTTTGCGCCTGCTCCAGCCATTCGTTTTAAGCAAGAGCAAACGCCTCCTTCTGATAAATTTTTGTTTGATTTTATTTCTGAAGAATTGGGGGTAGATCAAATGACTGCCATTAAGCAGTTTCATGACTATGTATATAAAATTAAAACTTCTTTAACTACTCCACAAGGTGCTGTAATACCAGGTATAGGTGCAATGCGAAAAGAAGAAAATGGGTATATATTGTTTACTCCAGAGAAAAATTTATTGGAATTATTGCCTCAAGTAAAAGTGGGTGAAACTATTGAATTTGCTAAAAAGGAAGCGGTTAAAATTAACCACGACGAAGAAAGAAACCTTACTGAGCAAGAAGAGGAAGATATTAGAGAATTGTTAGGACAAGATAGTCAAATTAAAACCAGTGATAACTGGTGGGTTTATGCTGTTATACTATTAATGATTGGTATAGGTGCATTGCTGTTCTATTATGTATAAAGTTTTTGCTAATTTATGTTTACACCTATTCATCATTACCAATGCCCAGCTTGTAATTCCGATAAAGTTGAATATGCAATCACTGCAAAAGACCATACAGTTAGCAAAGAAGATTTTGATATTTGGCATTGCAATCAATGCAGTGTAAGGTTTACCCAAGACATTCCAAACATTGATCAAATTGGTCCATATTATCAATCTAATAATTATATTTCTCATTCTAATACCAAGAAAGGTTTAATTAATCAACTCTATCACTTAGTAAGAAATTATACATTAGGTGCAAAAGCAAAGCTGATTAAGAAATACACTGGTCTTTCCAATGGACGATTATTAGATATTGGGGCAGGAGTAGGCGCTTTTGCTGCTACCATGAAAGCCCAAGGGTGGCATACAACTGCTTTGGAGCCCGATTCAAGTGCAAGAGCTGAAGCAAAAAAGCAATATGGGATAGACTTGTTATTACCCAATGAATTGTATTCATTTACTCCGCATAGTATTGATGTTATTACCATGTGGCATGTATTAGAACATGTACACGATTTGCAAGGCTATTGGAAACAATTCAATCATATTTTACCAGTAGGGGGTAAGCTAGTGATTGCAGTGCCAAACTATACATCTTCTGATGCTGCACATTATCAATCCATTTGGGCAGCGTATGATGTGCCGAGGCACTTGTATCATTTTTCTCCCGCTTCAATGGCTCAGCTGGCAGGTATGCATGGTTTTACAATAGTAGCTAATCAACCAATGTGGTTTGATTCGTTTTATGTTTCTATGTTGAGTGAACAGTATCAATATGGGGCACCACGTTATCTTGCTGCTTTTTGGCAAGGTTTAAAATCAAATTTAGCAGCAATTAGCAATCCGAATAAATGCAGTTCTATCATTTATATTCTGCAAAAAAATTAATTCAGTTTCAATTCAAATAAGGCTGGCCAACGTTTTCCTGTTATTAGTAAGTTGCCAGTTGTTGGGTTAAAGGCAATACCATTTAATACATCGGTATTTGCTACAATGGGCTGGTTATTTTGTTGTAATAAGCCAGTTAGGTTTAATTTACCCACAACTAAACCTGTGCTTGGATCTATTTTTAAAATATAGTCGGTTAAATATTTGTTGGCATAAATAAAACCATTGATCCATTCTAATTCATTAATACTGTCAACATATCCATTATTGTCTGATACTCCCAATGTTTTGGTGATTTTAAAAGTAGATGGGTCTACCCAGTATAAGTTGCTCCCACCTGTAGATACAAGTAAAGCCTTTCCATCTGTAGTAATACCCCAACCTTCATAAGGCCAATCGAATACTTTTTCTTGCTTCAACGTTTTGAGATCGTATACATATACTTTATGATCTTCCCAGGTTAGTTGATAAATTTTGTTATTTAAAATGGTAATCCCTTCACCAAATTCATTGTCGGGTAGTTTAACCGACTTGATTGCTTTTCCTGTTTTAAGATCGGTTAATAATAGTTTACTTTCTGTAAGCCATCCAGTGCCCTCCCACAATTTACCATCATGCCATATTAATCCTTGCGTATAGGAAGAAGTATCGTGCGGAAAAATATTCAATACCTGAAATGGAATATTTGAAGGCTCTTGAATTGCCTGCAGTTTTTCTTGTTTGGTATTATCTGCTTCTGCATTAGTTTGACAGCTGCTCATGATATAAGACAAGACCAAAAAATAAATTAGCTTTTTCATGGTTGAAATTGAGCATAAAGTTAATCATTCGCAAGTACCATTGCCGCAACTTTTTCAGCCACAATTGGGGTAAGTGCTACGCCCATTCCATTGCAAGCAATTACAGCTAATACGTTGGGTTCTGCCCAAGTGCAAAGGGGTTCTTTATTGGGGGTAAAGCCCATAATGCCGCTCCAGTATTGTTCTATTTCAATTGGTTGATTCGTATCAATATAGGTAGCCAAAAATTGTGCTAAGTGGTTCCTGATTTTATCTGACCCTACTAAATTGGTAGTTTGCTCACCTTCAATATCCAAATTACGCGCTCCACCAATTAGTATTCGATTGCCAATATTTCTCCAGTAATAAAGCCTTTTAAAATTAACCCATCAATGGGTTTGGTCAAGAGTATTTGACCTCTTGCTGGAACAATATTCAATTGTGGTAAAAGGGTTTGCGTAAATCCATTCATACAAGCAATTAGCTGTTTGGCTTTGATGGTTTGTCCAAACTGGGTAGCTATCTCAATGGATTCGCCAGTTTTAATCCAACCCTTCACTTCTATACCATTGATAATGCGTACGTCCAAAGCCAACACTTTATTGGTCAATTCATTTACTAATTTACCGCTGTGAATGCCTGCTTCAAATGAATTGTATACTAAATGATCAAATGCTTTCACCCCATACCGATTCAGCTGTTTGGTAGCATTGCAAAAGGTTTGATGGCTGCCTGTTATGGGTGCTAATAATCCATTTAGGTACTGAATATGCCCATCTAAATTGGCTGCAGTGAAATGATTATTTTGAATGGCTTCAAAGCCACCGCAAGCATCGTATTGAATGGCTTCATCCGAAAAATTTGCTCGAATTTTTTGTATGCCTTTAAACCTGCTTTCTACAATGGAAAGCATGGCTGCAGTTCCCATGGTAGTTTCATCGCTAATCAGTTCGGTTAAACTGCCAAAGCAGGCAAATCCTGCATTACGGGTAGATGCACCTAATGGAGTTGCATTTTTTTCTAGTAGGGTAATAGATAGGGAAGGAGCTGCTTTTTTTAATTCATAAGCAGACCAAAGACCCATTAGGCCAGCACCGATAATTACAATATCTGTATCGGCATAATAACTGTCTTTTTCCCAAAACGATAACATATTTATACGTTGAATCGGAAGTGCATGATGTCTCCATCTTTTACTAGGTATTCTTTACCCTCTATGCGCAGTCTACCATTGTCTCTACAAGCCGCTTCACTACCATATTTTACAAAGTCTTCGTAGGCTATAACTTCCGCTTTAATAAATCCTTTTTCAAAATCGGTGTGGATTACACTCGCCGCTTGTGGGGCTTTCCAACCTTTATGGATTGTCCAAGCACGCACTTCTTGCACACCTGCTGTAAAGTAAGTGTCTAAGTTCAATAATTTATAGGCAGATTGAATTAATCTATTTAAAGCAGGCTCGGTCATTTTATATTCTTCCATGAACATTTGCTTGTCGTCTGCATTATCCATTTCTGCAATTTGTGCTTCTATATTATTACACATTACAATTACTTGTGCGCCTTCTGCTTCAACTGCTTTTTTTAATTGCTCAGAAAAAGCATTACCTGTGTGCATGGATGCTTCGTCTACATTGGCAACGTATAAAACAGGCTTATCGGTTAATAAGAATAAATCGGCTACTGCAGCTTTGTCTTCTTTGCTTAATCCCAAAGAGTGAATACTCTTCCCAGCCATTAAATGATTTTGGCAACGCTGTAAAATTTCAAATTCAGCTTTGGCTTTGGTGTCAGAACCTACACGAGCCATTTTCTCTACGCGCTGTAATTTCTTCTCTATGCTTTCTAAGTCTTTTAATTGTAATTCGGTCTCAATAATTTCTTTATCGGAAACAGGATTGATGGCCCCTTCTTCGCGCAACACATTTTCATCTTCAAAACAACGAATCACATGAATGATGGCATCTACTTCTCTAATATTTCCTAAGAATTTATTTCCCAATCCTTCCCCCTTGCTCGCACCTTTAACCAAGCCAGCAATGTCAACTATTTCCATTTGGGTAGGAATCACTTTATTGGGTAATACCAATTCAGCTAATTTGCTTAAGCGCTCATCTGGCACATCCACTAAACCTACATTGGGTTCAATGGTACAGAAACGATAATTGCTTGCTTGTGCTTTTGCACTATTACTTACCGCATTAAAAAGGGTTGATTTACCTACATTTGGAAGACCTACTATACCTGCTTGTAAAGCCATTATATTAATTTTGAGGCGCAAAGGTAAGGAATAACCATCATTAGCATTATCTTAGACTTATGGCACTGAATTATGTTTGGATACTCTTTTTTGTAATTGGACTAGTGATTGCTTTAATTAAGCTGATTCTTTTTCAAGACTACGAGATTTTCAAGAAAATGGTAGAAGGTATTTTTGATGCCAGCAAGTCTAGCGTAATGGATATTGCCTTGCCATTAACGGGTGTAATGGTGTTTTTTATGGGGTTGATGAATATTGGCGAAAAAGCAGGTGCCATTAATTTTTTGGCCAGACTCCTCAATCCATTTATGAAAAGATTGTTCCCTGAAGTGCCCGATAAACACCCAGCCATGGGGCAAATGGTCATGAATTTTAGTGCCAATATGTTGGGTTTAGATAATGCCGCAACTCCCTTTGGATTAAAAGCAATGGAGAGTTTGCAAACTTTGAATCCGCAAAAAGAAACAGCAAGTAATGCACAAATCATGTTCTTGGTTTTGCATACCAGTGGACTTACTTTAATTCCTTTGTCTATTATTGCCTATAGAGCAGGTGCAGGAAGCGTTAACCCCACCAGTGTATTTGTTCCTTTGATGTTAGCCACTTCAGTTGCAACAGTTGCAAGTATTTTAATTACGGGAATTTATCAACGATTAAAATTTGATCGAATATTGATTGCTTGGTTGGGAACGATTGTTACGGCCATCTTTTTATTTGCATGGTTTATTCAACAATTGCCTTCACAGAAAGATATTCCAGTACCTACTTTATTAACTAAAGAAACATTCAGTAATGTATTAGGGAATATTATTTTATTCTTAATCATCTGCACATTTATCATTGGGGGCCATTTAAAAAAAGTGAATGTTTTCGATGCCTTTATTGAAGGCGCTAAACAAGGGTGGGATGTGATATTAAAAGTGATTCCTTATTTAGTTGGAATGTTGGTGGGTATTCGAGTTTTTAGAGAAAGCGGTGCTTTGGAAGCCATCATTAGCGGCATTACTTGGTGCTTTACTGCAGTTGGCGCAAGTGGTGAATTTGTTCCTGCATTACCTGTTGCCATCATGCGTCCTTTTAGTGGGGGTGGGGCAAGGGGATTGATGCTAGATATTTTTAAAACACATGGACCAGATAGTTTTATAGGGCAGTTGGCCAGTACTTTTCAAGGAAGTGCAGACACTACTTTTTACATTATTGCCCTCTACTTTGGAAGTGTTGGAATTAAGAAAGTACGTTACGCAATTTGGGCCGGCATGCTGGCCGACTTAATTGGCGTGATTGCTGCAATTGGAATTGCATATATTTTCTTCAAATAAAGGGAGTTATATGGTTTCAGCCAATTCCAAAATGATTGCCCATTCTTCTGGAGTCACCGGTTGTACAGACAATCTTTGGGCTTTTACCAATGCCATTTTTTCTAATCGAATGTCTGCTTTAACAGTAGCTAAACTCACGGCCTTTTTTAATTTTTTTACTGGTTTAAAATTGACCACCAACCAAGCTGTATCATCTGTGGTAGGATCTTGATAAGACTCTTTGGTTACTTTGGCAATGCCCACAATTTCCATTCCTTCGTTGCTATGGTACCAAAAAGCCAAGTCGCCTTTTTTCATAGCCCTTAAATTATTGCGCGCCTGGTAATTTCTTACTCCATCCCAAAATGTTTCTTTGTCGCTTACAAACTGATCCCAACTGTATTTAAAAGGCTCCGATTTAATTAACCAATAATTCATTGTAATTCCATTTTTGTTTCTTCAAAGGCAATACCTTCTTTTGTTAATTCTGCTAAAACTGGTTCGTAGATTTCTTTAATGATTGGTATATGTAACCCTTTAATGGCAATTTTGTTCTCTAAAATTAAGACAGCTGCAATCCCCAAAGGTAAACCAACGGTTTTTGCCATTGCTGTGTGCAACTCATCGTCGCCCTTAACAACCAAAGTACTTTGGAGTGCATAATTTTTATTATTCATTGAATATTCAAACTCATGCAACATCACAATAAGGTCTTTGTCGCCTATTTGTAATTTCCATTTTGCTTCTAGTATTTCTTGCAGAATTTGCGCTGTCGTTAGTGTTCCTTTGTTGATAGGGGTGGGATCATTCAGTCCTAAAAAATTGAATTGCTCCATTAATTCAGGGGTGTTTAATTCCACTTGGTATTTATTCAAATGGGTTTGAAAAAATTGGGCATAGCTTAACCCATTGGTGTCTACCATTTCATCGTCATTGGTTAATTGTGCTTGTACCATTTTCTCCCATCCCAAACAAAAAGCAGCATAACGCAAAGTGGTTCTAATAAAAGTTTGTGCAGTTTCTAATTTGTATAAAGGAATATAAGAAAGGGAATCTCTATTGGGATAATAGGCCAAATTGCCTACTTGCGGTATGTTTAGTTGCGCGCAGTTGTCAAATATTTGCGCATAGGCCTTAGTTACTACTACTCCATCTTGTTGATAAACGGCACCTGCTTTTCCAGCAGTAACAATATTTCTAGGGTTCCAACTGATTTTATAATGCCATGGATTGCTGTCAGACTCGGGTGCAATTAATCCCCCGCAATGCGATTTAAAGGAGCTTATTTGCCCTCCATTTGATTGGATGTAATGAATGATTTGCACAGCACTCATATGGTCAATGCCTGGGTCTAAACCCATTTCTCCTATGAACAATAATCCTGCTTCATTAATGTCTTTCTCTAAACTTTTAATTTGACTGTCTAAATAAGAAGCAGTTAGTAAATTTTTTTTCAATAATACACAATCCTTGGCCACTAAAAAATGCAAGCCTGGTGGCAATAGCGAAATAACGATATCTGCGGCTTTAATCAACCCTTGCCTGGCTGCTTCATCTTCAATTGAAAGGGCAGCAGCACGCAAATTGGCATACCCTTTTATTTTATTGTTTACCGTATTTAAGTCTTGGTCTGCAACTGTGCAAATCCAATTTTTTAGGGCAGTAATACTCCCTAAATACTTTATTAAAACAGTAGCAGATTTGCCAGCGCCAAAAACTAAAATTTGCATAAAGAATTACTTAAAAAAAATAAAGATAGAACAATTGGCGTCTACCAATGAAAATCAAGCGTTTAGATAGGGTGTAAACTGTGGATAAAACCGGTAAAAAAACAGCGTTTTTTGGCCTTTTTAACCCCTAAAAAAGCTATCTTCGCAAACCTTCATTCAGGTGGCTATTTTTCCCCCTGAAAATGAATTAAAAGTAGAACCAGCAAGATACATGGAAGAGAACTTAATACCAGAACAAACCAACGATAATGACCGAATTATACAGGTCAATATTGAAGAGCAAATGAAGACCGCTTACATTGACTATTCAATGTCGGTTATTGTGGGTCGTGCATTACCAGATGTGAGGGACGGGTTTAAGCCTGTACACCGTAGGGTTTTATACGCAATGAATGAGTTGGGGAACAACAGCAATAAGCCTTTTAAGAAATCTGCCCGTATTGTGGGGGAAGTAATGGGTAAGTATCACCCCCACGGTGATAGTGCTATTTATGATACATTGGTAAGGATGGCCCAAGAGTGGACCATGCGTTACACATTGGTAGATCGCCAGGGTAACTTTGGTAACCAAGATGGAGATCCACCGGCTGCTATGCGTTATACCGAAGCAAGATTGCAAAAGATTGCTGAAGCCATGTTAGATGATATTGAAAAGGAAACGGTAGATTTTCAATTGAATTTTGACGATTCTTTAGAAGAGCCCACTGTTTTGCCTGCAAGAATTCCCCAGTTATTGGTAAATGGTTCCTCTGGAATTGCCGTAGGTATGGCCACCAATATGATGCCGCATAACTTGAGCGAAGTAATTGATGGATGTGTGGCTTATGTAGACAATAGAGATATTACTATTGAAGAGTTAATGAATTATGTGAAAGCGCCTGACTTTCCAACCGGTGGGGTGATTTATGGTATGGAAGGTGTTAGACAAGCATTAATGACCGGTAGGGGTAGGGTTGTGGTAAGAGGCAGGTGTAATGTGGAAACCAAGCCCAATGGCAGAGAAATGATTGTTATTACCGAAGTACCTTATCAGGTAAGTCGTGATACTTTAACGGATCGAATTGGACAATTGGCCATCAATAAAATTGTTGATGGAATATCTGATGTGGGTAACCAAAGTAACAAAGATGGTACTCGTATTGTGGTTGAATTAAAGAAAGATGCCGTAGCACAGGTGGTCATTAATCAGTTGTACAAGCATACAGAATTACAAACCAGTTATGGTATCAATAATGTGGCGTTAAGCAAAGGACGTCCGGGCATTATGAACTTGCACGATCTAATAAAAGCTTTCATTGAATTTAGAATGGAAGTGGTGATTAGAAGAGCAAAATTCGAATTAAGAAAGGCCGAAGAAAGAGCGCATGTTTTAGAAGGATATTTAAAAGCATTAGATCATTTAGATGAAGTGATTCGTTTGATTCGTGCAAGCAGAACCCCTGATGAAGCTAAGGAAGCATTGATGACCAAGAGTAGCCAAGAAAAATGGTACTTGAACTCTGCTATGTTCTCTGATCTTACAGATGAGTTATACAAACAAGCAGAAGGGTTATCTGAAATTCAAGCGAAAGCCATACTGGAATTGCGTTTACAGCGATTAACTGGAATGGAACGCGATAAAATTATTGAAGAGTTCAATGGCTTAATTGCAACCATTAGAGACTTGAAAGCGCTATTGGCCAATGAAGATTTACGCTTTGCTTTAATTAGAAAAGAGTTACTCGAAGTAAAAGATAAATTTGGTGATGCACGTAAGAGTGAAATTCAATACTTGGCAGATGAAATGCGTATTGAAGACTTAATTGAAGACGAAGATGTAGTAATTACTATTTCACATTTAGGATACATTAAGCGTACTTCTGCAACTGAATACCGTCAACAAAAAAGAGGTGGTAGAGGTGCAGTTGGATCAAAAACCAGAGAAGAGGATTTTGTAGAACATTTATTTGTTGCCTCAACACACGATACCATTTTATTCTTTACAGAAAAAGGTAGGTGTTATTGGATGAGGGTGTATGAAATACCAGAAGGAGAGAAGCAGAGCAAGGGTAGAGCTATACAGAATTTGATTCAATTACCTGGTGACGATAAAGTGAAAGCAATCATTAATGTTAAGAATATTGCAGACACTGATTTTGTTCAAAATCACTATATCGTGCTTTGTACTAAGCAAGGTATTATTAAGAAAACTTCTTTAGAAGATTTCAGTAGACCTAGGGCCAATGGGGTGAATGCTATTACCATTGTGGAAGGAGATGAATTGTTAGAAGCTAGATTAACCAATGGTTCTAGCGAAATTATGTTGGCGGTGAAAAGCGGACGTGCCATTCGTTTCCCTGAAACAAAAGTTCGCTCAACTGGAAGAGGTGCTATTGGGGTTGCTGGTATTGAGGTAGATGATGCCACTGATGAAGTGGTTGGCATGATTTGTGTAAATAAGGACGATACTGAAAGAACCATATTGGTGGTAAGTGAAAAAGGATATGGTAAAAGAACAGCTATTGAAGATTATCGCATTACCAATAGGGGAGGTAAAGGTGTTAAAACCATTAACGTAACTGAGAAAACAGGAAGTTTGGTTGGCATACTTTATGTAAAAGAGGTGGAAGACTTAATTATTACTTGTAAATCGGGCATTACCATTAGAACAGGTATTGTAGATATTAGAGAAGCAGGACGAGCCACTCAAGGTGTTAAATTGATTCGCTTAGATGAGGGCGATGAAATTGCTGCCATTTCTCAAATAGAAGAGCAAGTAGCTGATGATGTAGTAGAAGAAGTAGGTGAAACTACTGAAGGCTCATTAGACTCAACTGAATTGGGAAATGCTGGCGAAGATGCTGGTTTAAATATTGATAACAACGACCAACCAATTATTTAAGTACACGACTAAAAACAACCATATGAAGTATTTTTTCTCCTTGTTGTTAAGCTTTGCAATTTTTTCAATTGCAACTGCACAAGATTTCAAGAAAGTTGAAACCAATGTTTATTTAAAAAAGTTTGAAGAGGCTAAAACAGAAATTGATAAAGCCATGGCTGATCCAAAAAATCAGGGAAAGGCTGAAGGGTATTATTGGAAGTCTAGAATTTATGCTGCTTTATTTCAAAATGAAGCAACAAGAGCCAAGTATCCAACTGCAGTTGAAGATGCACATACTGCGTTTCAAAAATATGCTGAAATGGAACCTGCATTGGCTAAAGTGAAAGAGAAAGGAGCAGATGGATATTTTGATATGTATGCCACTTCATTCGGTGTAGGTATCAATAGTTTTAAAGAGAAGAAATACGATGCTGCTTCAAAGGAATTTGAGAAAGCAGTTATTTATAGTGATTATATTTTCCAGAACAAATGGGCAAGTTCTCAGCAACCATTTGATACTACTTCCATTTTATATTGTGCGTATTCTTTTCAGAATGCACAAAAGCCTGATGATGCTGTTAAATACTATACTCGATTAGCCGATAGTAGAGTAACAGGAGAGGGCTTTGCCGATATTTATAAATACTTAGTTGATTACAACACTAAGAAAAAGAATAAAGAAGGCTTTGAAAAATATATGGCATTGGGTAAAGAAGTGTATCCAAACGAAAACTGGGAAGATTTTGAAATTGAATACATAGACCAGAACTATGATTTAGCAGGTAAAACAGCCTTGTATGATGAAATGGATGCTGCTGGTACTTTAACAGAATCAAAATATTTACAGTTTGGCGACGTATTTGTTTCAGTAAGAAATGAAGATGGGGTAGATAGTGCAACCATAGACAAGTATAATCGCAAAGCAATTGATGCTTTCAAAAAAGCATATGGTAAAAACAACAACAATGCCATTGCTGCTTTTAACGTAGGTGTTACTTATTATAATTTCTTCAATTTAGAAGATGATAAGTATGCTGCTAATATTAAAAAATTGCAAGAGATCAATGCCAACAAACCAGTAATTAAAGATCCAAAGAAAAAAGCAGCTGCTGAAGCTGAGCATAAAGCAAAAGTAGACGCCATTAAAAATGACAATATTGCTATAGAAAAAAATTCTATGGAAATAACAGATATATCAGCAGAGTGGTTGACTAAATCATATATGATTTTGAAAGATAAATCACCTCGTAGCAACACCGAGAAAAGTGTGATTAATAAATCAGTAGATTTTATTGCCAATATTTATTATTACAAAATGGGACGTGTAAGAGGCAAGGATGCAAAATTATTTGATGCATACGAAGCCAAATACAAAGAGTTCGATGCATTGCACTCAACTTTCAAATAATATATGATTAATCGTACCCTACTATTATCTTTAGCATTTGCGAGTATCTTGGCTTGTTCTACTAGTAAAAAAGAGGGAACAGTAGAAGATACTTCGCAAATGACTACGGAGCCCACCGTTAAAACGGAACAGTTAATTACTGGATACGAAGTAATCTGGGGTATGGATTTTTTACCCAATGGTGATTTACTATTCACTGAAAAGAGAGGTAAGTTGCATCGTAAAAGTGGAGATAAAATCACCGAAATTAGTGGTCTCCCCACTATTAATACCAGCGGTCAAGGAGGTTTATTAGACGTTCGCGTATCACCTCAATTCAATAGCAATGGATGGGTGTTCATTAGTTATGCTGGTAATTATCCTGGTGGTGGCGGAAGTTATCATTTGATGCGATTTAAATTGGTGAACGATCAAATTACCGAACCTAAAATATTATTGAATTCCAATTCGGCCAATACCATGACCGGCCATTATGGAAGTAGAATTGATTTTGATGAGGCTGGCAATTTATTTGTCAGTATAGGGGAAGGAGGCGCTACCAGTTATGGAGGAGCCAATTCACCCAATAAAAATGCACAAGATGTAAATAGTACATGGGGTAAAGTACATCGCATTACACAAGATGGTGGCATACCAGCCGGAAACCCAGTATTAACAGGCAATTCAGCGCCCACAACGGTTTACAGCTATGGACACAGGAACCCACAAGGCTTGGTGTATAATCCATTCACCAAAGAAATTTGGGAAGCAGAACATGGACCAAAGGGTGGAGATGAAGTGAACATCATTAAAGCGGGCAACAATTATGGTTGGCCCTTGGTATCATACGGTGTTAACTACGACGACAAACCTGTATCTGCAAGTCCAACCATGGCGGGCGTTACAGATCCCGTTTACAAATGGGTGCCATCTATTGGAGCATGTGGGATGGCATTTATTACAGACAAAAAATTCAAAAGCTGGACCGGCAATTTATTAGTTGGTGGCTTAGCACTGCAATATTTAGCACGCCTTGAAATCAAGGACAACAAAGTAGTAAAAGAACACAAACTGCTTGATAAAGTAGGCCGCATTCGTCATGTACGCCAAGCACCCGATGGTTCTATTTATGTTTCAATAGAAGGACCGGGTAGGATTGTACGATTGGTTCCTGAGTAATTTCATTTATAAATTATTTATATAAGGCTATTCAGTTGAGTAGCCTTTTTTCTTCCCATTCTGTTGTGCGCTATTTAACATAATATTAATTATAAGAATAAATATATGATTGGAATTAACTGGTTGTCAATTGGTTAGATTGCTGATTAGTCTGGAGATGGATAATTTGATTGTCAATTCTTGGGATAAGAATAAAACAATGCCTACATTTAAAAACGCTAACCTTAAAAGCATAATTTATGTTCTCAAGAAGAAAATTTTTGCAAGTTGGAACCCTTGGTGTCGGTAGTTTTTCATTGGCTGGATTTGCCCCGAAATATGCTGGTAAAAAGCCAATCGTTTTGTCTACTTGGGATGCTGGTATTAGAGCCAATAAAGCTGCTTGGGATGTCTTAAAAAAGAATGGTCGTGCGTTGGACGCAGTTGAGCAAGGTGTAATGGTTACGGAAAATGAACAAAATTGTTGCGTGGGTTTAGGTGCTAATCCAGACAGAGACGGATACGTTACGTTAGACGCGTCAATAATGGATGAATTTGCCAATTGTGGCAGTGTAGCTTGTTTAGAAAGAATTAAACATCCTATTTCAGTTGCTCGTAAAGTGATGGAAAATACCCCACATGTAATGTTGGTGGGTCAAGGTGCGCAGCAATTTGCGCTTTCTCAAGGGTTTACCTTAGAAAAAGAAGGTTTATCTGAAGGGGCCGAACGCGAATACAAAAAATGGTTACAAAAAAGCGAATACAAACCCAGTATCAATAGAGAAAACAAGGAAAACCAAATTGCAGCAGCTCCTGCCCGATTATCTGACGGTTCTTGGAACCACGACACCATCGGAATGATTGCTTTAGATGCAAATGGTAATTTAAGTGGCAGCTGTACTACCAGCGGTATGGGTTTCAAAATGCGAGGTCGTGTGGGTGATTCGCCCATCATTGGCGCAGGTTTATTTGTAGACAATGAAGTGGGTGCAGTTGTTGCAACTGGTCAAGGTGAAGACATTATCCGAATGGGTGGTGCACATACTGTGATGGAATTTATGCGCCAAGGATTATCCCCTGAAATGGCTTGTAAAAAAGCCATTGAACGATTGCTCAAAATTAAAGGCAGCAAGGCTAAGGAAATTCAAGCTTGTATGATTGCCATTAATAAAGAAGGTTTATATGGCGGTTATGCTTTGCAAAAAGGATTTAATTATGCTGTATGTTACGCAGATGATAAAAATATTTTAGTTGACAGTAAATTTTTGATTTAAGCCATGCTTTTAGAAATATGTGTGTTTAATACAGCAACTGCCATTGCCTCTGAAAAAGCTGGTGCCGATAGAATTGAATTATGTGAAAACTACGCCAATGGTGGAACTACTCCATCTTATGGTTATTTAAAAACAGTTAGAGAAAAAATTGGAATTCCTGTATTCCCAATGATACGGCCTCGTGGTGGAGATTACTTTCATACCCAAGATGAAATTGAAATTATTCGTAAAGATATTTTGCTTTGCAAAGAGTTGCAATTTGAAGGTGTGGTGTTTGGTTTGTTAAATCAAGATGGAACCATTGATCAAGAAAATACGGCAAAATTAGTGGAAGCTGCATATCCATTAGACGTAACATTTCACAGAGCATTTGATCGTTGTAAAGATCCTTTAGAAGCCCTTGAAACCCTTATTCAGTGCGGATGTACAAGAGTTTTAACCAGTGGTCAACACTTAAAAGTAACCGATGGCCTTGACTTGGTGAAAACATTGGTAGAACAAGCCAACGATAGAATCATCATCATGCCTGGCAGTGGATTAAACAGCAGCAATGTGCAACATATTATTGATACTGCAGGTGTGAATGAAGTACATACCTCTGCTAGAATCAGCATACCGAGTACTGCTGAATATCGAAATCCCCTAATGCCAGAAGATTTTGATATTGATTTTGTTGATGCAGATGAAATTAAAAAAATAAAGTCCATCATAAATAAATGATGAACTTTATACAATTGGGATAAAAATATTTTAATAGAGCATTCTAACCTTAATAGTAGACTTTACAGACTTCAATAATTCAATGGCTGTTTTAGATAATTTCTTTTCAATATCAAGTACTACGTAACCAATGTCTTCATTGGTTTTGAGGTATTGCCCAACAATATTTATTTTGTTTTTAGACAAAGCTGTATTAATGGCACTTAATACGCCAGGCACATTGTGGTGTACGTGTAAAATTCGGTGGGTTCCTTCTATTGGTGGTAATCCAATTGCGGGCACTGTATGTGAACCATTGGTAATTCCTCGTTCTAAATATTGAAATAATTTGATGCTTACATCTTCCCCTATATTTTGTTGTGCTTCTTCGGTAGAGCCGCCAATATGCGGGGTTAATAATACATTTTTCAAACCCTGCATGGGACTTTCAAAATGATCTCCATTTTTTTCTGGTTCCCAAGGAAACACATCAATTGCAGCGCCACTAAGCTGTTTTTCTTCTAATGCCGTAGCCAACGCTTTTAAGTCTACTACTTCTCCCCTTGCGTAGTTAATTAAAATGGCACCTGGCTTCATTTGTTTGATGGCATTTTTATTAATCAACAATTTGGTTTGTGGTGTTTCTGGCACATGTAAAGAGACAATATCGGCATAGTTCAATACTTCCTTCATGTTTTTTGCTGCAGTTGCATTGCCCATGGGTAGCTTGGTTTCGGTATCGTAAAATAATACTTTCATACCCAATGCTTCAGCCAATACACTTACTTGTGATCCTATATTTCCATAGCCAATTAAACCGAGTGTTTTACCCCTTAATTCATAACTGCCTTTGGCTTCTTTCATCCAGATTCCCTGATGTGCTGCTGTATTTTTGTCGGGGATTCTTCTAATTAACATAACACTTGCACCTATTACGAGTTCTGCTACACTTCTTGTATTGCTATAAGGGGCGTTAAAAACTGCCACTCCTTTTTGTGTTGCAGCTTTTAGATCTACTTGGTTCACTCCAATACAAAAACAGCCAATGGCTTGCAATTTGGTTGCAGCATCTAATACTTTTTTGGTAATCAATGTTTTTGAACGGATGCCAATTAGGTGAACGTCTTTAATTTCTTTTATTAGTTCTTCCTCACTTAATGCTCCATTCAGTTTTCGAATATTCGTATAACCGTTTTGCTTAAATTGTTGAACGGCTTTTTCGCTAATATTTTCTAAAAAAAGAATATTAATGCGCTCTTTTGGATAGCTGGTGCTTGGTTGCTTGCTCATAAATGCAAAATAATGTTATCTATTCTTATACCATGCGCATAGTTTTCCACGTTGGTAGTATAAGAAGCCACCATGGTTATCTTTGTAATAATTCTAACTCTTTATAATAAATGCTGAGATTGATGATAGTTCCTGTAATCAGTTATGTAATGATGGCATGTAGTGGCTCCCCCACCCCTACCACAGATACAATTAATGAAGGGAAGCCATTGGTTTACACCAGTTTGAAATCGAGTGAAAAAGAAATATACGTTAATGCAATTAAGCCTATTTATGAGAAGCAATTGCTAAAGACGGGTTTTAATGGCGCAATTTTAATAGCCAAAAACGGAGAAGTGATTTTTGAAGATTACCAGGGAATGATTAATTTTTCTACAAAGGAACCCATAACCCCTTCTTCTACTTTTCACGTTGCATCAATCAGTAAAACTTTTACGGCTATGACCATCTTAAGGTTGATGGAGCAAAGCCGCCTCGCTTTAACAGACCCTGTAGAACAATACCTGCCCTCCTTTCCTTATAAAGGGATAACGCTTGAATTGTTGTTGTCTCATCGTTCTGGCTTACCAAAATACGATCAGTTGATGGCAGGTACTAGATCTTATATTACTAGAAGAAAAAATAAAAGAGGTAAATGGGTTAAACAAACAGTGTATGTGAAAGACCCTATAAGCGTAACAGGCTTAAGTAGCAATTATGACGTTTTAAAATTTTTGGCTGGAACCCGCCCTGCAATTGAGTCTCAGCCTAATAGAAGATACAGTTATAACAATACTAATTTTGCATTATTGGCCTTGGTGATTGAAAAAATTACGGGTCAAACTTATCCGCAATATATGAAAGACAGCGTTTTTACTCCCCTTGGAATGAAAGACACTTATGTATTTAGTTTAAAGGATACAGCCAATTATATACCCTCTTATACACCTAGTAAAAAAGCATATCCATTAGAAAAACTGGATTGCATTTATGGGGATAAAAATGTGTACAGCACCGTTAGAGATTTACTTCAATGGGACAAAGCTTTGTACCAAGGCAAATTTGTAAGTATGCAGTCTCAACAATTGGCATATGAGCCTTTAAGCAATGAAACCAGGGGTAAAAAGAATTATGGTTTAGGTTGGCATTTATATGTAGATCCACCCAATCCTACAGTAGTTTACCACAATGGCTGGTGGCATGGCAACAATGCCGTATTTAGAAGGCTTTTAAGTGATACCGCAACCATCATTATTCTCGGAAATAAATTTAACAGCAATATTTGGCAGGCGGGTAAGCTGAGCACCGTTTTCACAGATATTGAGCTGCCTGAAATGGATGCAGAATAATAATTATCCCTATACAACGTTTATTGAAGCACCAAAGGGTTAGAACCCTTATTTTTGCCAACCTTAAACAATTTAACATTTGACACACAATTGCTTATGAACAATCTATTGTTTTATGCCGTACCGGCAATGGGAGTCATTGGACTTCTGTACACATTAATCAAGTTTAACTGGGTATCCAAGCAGGACGCAGGTAATGCTAGAATGAAAGAAATCAGCACTTATATTGCGGAAGGTGCAATGGCTTTTTTGAAAGCTGAGTGGAAAATCCTGGCTTATTTTGTGGTAATTGTTGCCATCCTTTTAGGATTTATGGCTCAGTCTAATGAAGACAGTCATTGGAGCATAGCCATCTCCTTCTTTATTGGAGCCGTATTTAGCGCAACTGCAGGTTACATTGGAATGAAAGTGGCAACTAAAGCCAACGTTCGAACTGCAGAAGCAGCAAGAACTAGTTTAAGCAAAGCCTTAAATGTCTCTTTTACTGGTGGTGCTGTAATGGGTTTAGGTGTTTCAGGACTAGCTGTTTTAGGATTAGGTGGTTTGTTTTTAGTGTTAAAACAGTACTTCTCTCCTGATGGAGATGTGGAAGGTATGCTTCGCACAATTGAAGTATTAACTGGCTTTTCATTAGGTGCTGAAAGTATTGCTTTGTTTGCACGTGTTGGTGGTGGTATTTATACCAAAGCTGCAGACGTAGGTGCCGATTTAGTAGGTAAAGTAGAAGCAGGAATTCCTGAAGATGATCCTCGTAACCCCGCTACCATTGCGGATAACGTAGGTGATAACGTAGGTGACGTTGCAGGTATGGGTGCCGATTTATTTGGTTCTTATGTTGCAACTGTATTAGCTACAATGGTATTAGGTAATGAAGTAACCGCAGCGGATGGATCAAGATTGATTGATGCATTTGGTGGATTGTCTCCTATCCTATTACCAATGTTGATTGCTGGTATTGGAATTATCTTATCTATTATTGGAACGCTATTTGTTCGCATAGGTGAAAACGCTGGATTAAATACAGCAGTAGTGCAAAAAGCCTTGAACATGGGTAACTATGGTTCTATGGTTTTAACTGCTATTGTATGTTATTTTTTAGTAGGTAATGTATTGCCTGAAACAATGACTTTAAGAGGTGCTGAATTCACCAGGAATGGTGTTTACGGTGCTATAGTAGTTGGTTTAGTGGTTGGTACTTTAATGAGCATTATTACGGAATACTATACCGCAATGGGTAAGCGTCCGGTAATGAGCATTATTCGCCAGTCTGCTACAGGTCATGCTACCAATATCATTGGTGGTTTAGCTATAGGTATGGAAAGCACGTTCTTACCAATTCTTGTATTGGCAGGTGGTATTTATGGTTCATTCCTTTGTGCAGGATTATACGGTGTGGCTATAGCAGCTGCGGGTATGATGGCAACAACTGGTATGCAATTAGCCATTGACGCATTTGGACCAATTGCAGATAACGCAGGTGGTATTGCTGAAATGAGTGAATTACCTGGTGAAGTTCGTGAGAAGACCGATATTTTAGATGCGGTAGGTAATACTACAGCGGCAAGTGGTAAAGGATTTGCAATTGCTTCTGCAGCATTAACCGCATTGGCTTTATTTGCTGCTTTTGTGGGTGTTGCAATGCCCAACAATCAGCATATTGATATTTATAAAGCAGATGTATTAGCAGCTTTATTTATTGGGGGAATGATACCGTTTATCTTCTCTTCACTCGCTATTAGAGCGGTAGGAGAAGCGGCTATGGCCATGGTTGAAGAAGTACGTCGTCAGTTTAGAACCATACCTGGCATCATGGAAGGTACTGGTAAGCCTGAGTACGATAAATGTGTGGCAATTTCAACTGAAGCTTCTTTAAAGAAGATGATGTTGCCTGGTGCCATCACTATTATCTCTCCTATTTTAATTGGATTCTTATTAGGACCAGAAGCATTGGGTGGATTCTTAGCAGGTGCAACAGTAAGTGGTGTATTAATGGGAATCTTCCAGAATAATGCTGGTGGTGCTTGGGATAATGCCAAGAAATCATTTGAGAAAGGCGTTGAAATTAATGGTGAAATGTATTACAAGAAATCAGAACCACATAAGGCTTCTGTAACTGGTGATACAGTGGGTGATCCATTTAAAGATACTTCTGGACCTTCTATGAATATCTTGATTAAATTGATGTCTATTGTTTCATTGGTAATTGCGCCTACTTTGGCTCATTTGCATCCAACTGGGGCAGCGGAGAACAAAATAGAAAAGAAAATAGAAATCAGGGTTACTGGTCAAGATACTGCAGCAATGAGCATGAGTGTTCAGCCTAATGAAGATGGTTTAACTGGTTTAATTGAAGCTTTGAAAACAGATGGCGTTATTGAGTCTGCTGAAAATGTTTCTATTAAAATTGAAGGGGGTAAACTATTAATTAATGGTACTGCAGTTACCGATGATGTTTACAAGAAATACGAAAAGTTCTACATGAGTATGAGCGATAAAGGCATAGAAATAAAAGCGACTGAAATTAAAAAATAATCGCAAAGGTATTAAAAGCAAAAACCCCCGAAATTTCGGGGGTTTTTTTATAGCAAACAATCGAAAAAAACTACCATTTATCTACTTCTTCAGTAGCAGTATCGTTTACAACAGGTGCTTCATTTACGGTTGAAGTGGGCGCTGCAGCTGAATAAGTAGGCTCAGCAACAGCTACTTCTGGAGATGCTATAGTTTCAGTAACTAAACTTGCTTCATTATTATTTTCAGGTGCATAGTTTTCACCATCTCCTTCTCCTTCAGGATATTCATGATTAAATGCATCAAAATCAAAGTCGGGCATTAAATCTGTTTTCACAAAATCTACCGCTTCTCCTAATGCTTTAATGAATTTATTAAAATCTTCTTTGTACAGAAAAATCTTGTGACGGTCGTAACCATTGTTATCGAAGCGTTTACGGCTTTCGGTAATGGTTAAAAAGTAATCATTGCCACGTGTTGCTCTTACATCAAAAAAGTAAGTTCTTCTCTTTCCTGCACGGATTCGGGTGCTGTACACACTCTCCATTTTTTTGTCGTTGTTCTCGTACGCCACAGTTTATTGATTTGGTTAACAGTTTGTTAATGGTTAAAAATAGGAGATGTTTCCGAATTACCAAAAATTTCCATTAAATAAATAAACAAATTGATATGATCTTTTTTAACGTTGTAACGCTAAAACTAGGTATCCCTATTGGTTTGAAGTTGTAGTTTATACAATTCGGCGTAATAGCCATTTAAATCCATGAGTTCCTCATGGGTTCCTTGTTCTATAATTATTCCATCTTCTAAAACAATAATCTGATCAAATTTAAAACCCGCAAATATTCTATGGGTCACAATTAGGGCTGTTTTAGCTTTTAAATATTCGTATAAATGGCCAATAATATGTTTTTCTGTTTTGGCATCAACTGCACTTAAGCAATCATCAAATAAAACAATTTCAGGAGCTTTAATCAAAGCACGTGCTATAGAAATTCTTTGTTTTTGCCCTCCACTTAAAGTAACCCCCCGCTCTCCTATTAAAGTTTCATATCCATTTTCAAAACCCAAGATTTCTTCATGAATACTAGCGCTTTTAGCCGCTTCATGCACACGTTCAATAGAAGTGTGTTCACTTACGCCAAAACGGATATTATTGGCTACCGTATCGCTAAATAAAAACACATCTTGTTGTACATAGCTAATATTGGTTCTTAGCTGTTTTAAACTATATGTGGAAAGGGGTTTTGACCCAATGGTAATGGTACCTTGATCGGGTTCATAAAAACGCAATAACAATTGTGCTAAAGTAGATTTACCACTTCCTGTTTTACCTAGAATCAACACTTTTTCTCCTCTGGGAATAGTCAAATTCAATCCCTGTATGGCTTTGATGCCAGTAAGTGGATAAGTGAAACTAACATTTTTAAATTCAATGGAACCAGAAACGGGTTCATCTTGCAATACGGTTGGATGGTCTTGTATTGCTGGTTCTATTTGTAGGAATTCATTCAACCTTTTTTGCGAAGCGGCAGCACGTTGAATCATACTGGCCGTCCAGCCGATGGCGCTTACAGGAAACGTAAGCATATTAATATAGATAACGAACTCAACAATGGTACCAACTTTAGTGGGGTCTTCCATTGCCTGCATTCCCCCTACAAATATGGTTATTAGCGTGCTGATTCCAATCATCAAAGCCATACTCGGAAAATACAATGCTTCTACTTTTGCCAAGCTAATTGCATTCGATTTATACTGCTCACTATTGTGGTTAAAGAAACCCAACATGGCTTTTTCTTGAACAAATGATTTGATTACTCGAATGCCCGAATAAGACTCCTGTGCATTGGTGGTAAGATTGGACAAATGTTCTTGTATGGATTCACTTTTTTTATTGATAATGCTATTGACTTTGTAAATAGTTATAGCTAAAAGGGGGAGCGGAGCCAATACGAGCAAAGTCAGGTTCACATCTTTGCTGAGCATGTTTACAATACAAAACCCAATTAAAGTAACTAGGTTAATCAAATACATTACTGCTGGGCCAGTATACATTCTTACCCTACTCACGTCTTCAGAAATACGATTCATTAAATCACCTGTACTATTTTGTTTGTAAAAACTGGTGTTCAGGCGTTGATATTGATTGAAAACTTGATTTTTTTGGTCGAATTCTATATGACGGCTCATTACAATAATGGTCTGCCGCATAAAAAACATGAGAATCCCTCTTACGATGGCGATGAAAAGTATACTTAAACTACAAATGGCAATTAGCCATCCAAAGCTAAATTCATTTCCATTAATTAATCGGATAAAGCTGTTGACAATACCGTCATGAGCATTATAAGGTATTCCTGGCTTAGCTCCGGGCAATCTTTGTTGCACCAAACTGATCACATATCCTGTGATTTGCGGGGCTAAAACTGCAAAATAGTTCGAGGCAATTACAAAGAACATTCCAATAAAGAAACGCTTTCGGTACTTCCAGAAATAATGATTTAACGAGGCCAGTTCTTTCAATCCAATCAAAATTATTTTGCAAATATAACCTTGTATTAAAATAAGTTTTGGATAAAAAAAATACAGCCCTTACTTTTGCCGCGGAGAGCTGGCAGAGTGGTCGATTGCGGCAGTCTTGAAAACTGTTGACTGTAACAGGTCCGGGGGTTCGAATCCCTCGCTCTCCGCCAAAACAAACAGATGTCCAGCCATTGGCTGGCATTTTTGTTTTAGGGAGCGCGCAAAGCTTGCTTTGCGAAGCGGACTAAATAAAAATGAAAGTGAGCTGAAAGCGAACGGACATCTGTTTGTTTTGTGCCTCCCCCATTTAGGATCAGCGAAGCTAATCCCATGAAATGGGGAGCGAAGCTAATCCCACTGAAAGTGGAGGGAAGCTAATCCCCAGCTTCCATTATTTTCCTGGCTTCTACATCTTCATACTGCTCAATCAACTGGGCCAATTGCTTTTTTAATTCAGAAGTTATTTTTTCATTGCCTTTTTTACCATAGATGTTAAGCATTTCACTCGGGTCTTTCTCTAAATCAAATAACTCCCAACCATTTACACGTGTATAAAATCGAATTAATTTATACCGACCAGTACTAATACCAAAATGAGGCGATACCGAATGTTCCCCATTTTCATAATAGTGATAATACATGGCATTTCTTCCCTTTTTGGCAACATCTTTTACTAGAGGCAAAAATGATTTACCCTGCATGTCGCTAGGTGCTTTAATACCTGCAGCGTCTAGTAATGTAGGGCCAAGGTCTAGATTCATAACCATTTGGTTATTTACAGTTCCAGATTTTACTACATCAGGATAACGCATTACCATGGGGGTTCTAAAAGATTCTTCATACATAAATCTTTTGTCGAACCAACCATGTTCTCCCATATAAAAGCCTTGGTCGCTCACATAAATTACAATGGTATTTTTGGTCAACTGATGTTTGTCTAAATAATCTAAAGTGCGACCAATATTTCTATCCAAAGAAGCCGCTGTTGCCAAATAGTCTTGCATATAGCGCTGGTATTTCCATTCAACCAGGGCTTTCCCACTTAATTTTTTTGATTTAAAATCAGCATAAATAGAATCATAGAAAGACATGTACGCTTGTCTTTGAGCCGAAGTCATTCTTTTAATTGAAAATTCTTTGTCTTCTTCTTCTTTACTATCAAACATTTTCAAATCATACCCCATTCGCATGGTTTTATCAATTGTCATGTCTTGTAATGCAGCAGCTGCACGGGTTTCATACCTGTCGTAAAAGTTAGTAGGTAGAGGGAATGAAGATTGATTAAACAAACGCAAATCTTTGGTATCGGGCATCCAAGTACGATGGGTGTTTTTATGGCCAATTACTAAACAAAAAGGTTGGCTGGTATCTCTCTCGCTCAACCATTTTTCAGCCGCATCTTCTACTACATCAGACACATACCCTTCTACCCTTTTTCTTTCCCCATTCATCATCAAAAAATCGGGATTGTAATAACTACCCTGACCCGGCAGCACTTGCCAATAAGAAAATCCCTGAGGATTGGTTTGTAAATGCCATTTGCCTATCCATGCAGTTTGATAACCCGTTTTGGTTAATTCTTTAATGAAAGTATTTTGTGATCCATCAAAACTAGAATTAGCGTTGTCTTTAAATCCGTTTTTGTGGCTGTATTTACCAGTTAAAATAACTGCTCTACTAGGGCCGCAAATACTGTTGGTAACATAAGCTTTATCGAAACGAATTCCTTCTTTAGCAATTCGATCAATATTAGGTGTTTCCATGTACTTGCTGCCATAAGCGCTGATGGTTTGATAAGAATGGTCATCGGAAACAATCAAAACAATATTAGGACGTTGGGCATTTATTGATACCATAAAAATGGTCAATAGTGCTAAAAGAATGGAGTGCTTCATGCTTAAGTATTATTGATTCTAAAGCTACAACTTTACTTTCACCACCATTTTCTTAATTGCCCCTTCTCCAATCATTGGTGCATGCACATCATTGGGAAAATAGATAGTGAAATGAGCTGGCTTTAATTCAAAAAATAATTCAGGTTTGTCTTCATAAAAAAGTACGTCTTTTTCGGCATTGTATTCACCACGCGGAAACATACAATTGGTTCGAGGCTTCCATCCTACCCGCTCCACTCCTTCATACACTATTTGAATATCTATGTAAGTATTATGACATTCAAAATAATCGGTAGAATCTTTTTCATTCACTAATTGATCGTGAATTACAATGGCACGAATATCTTCTCCATCCCATTTAATTTCACCAGGGGGTAACTCGCTGTATTTAGCTGCAGTAATGTATTCCATAGCTTTTGCAAATCGTGGATGCAGCTTAGAATAGGTTTGTAAACAGTCAATTGAATCTAGAATCATAGTTTATTTAATTAAATAAATACTGCCCGACAACAATGCTTCTCCGTTGCCGCGATTGATGATATAATAATATACGCCTGATGGAACATCTTTGCCTTTGTATTTTCCATCCCACCCCTCTGCATATGGTTTTGCTTGGAACATGATTTGGCCTGCTCTGTTAAAAATACTCACTTCAGAAAAGGGATAAGTTTCTAATCCTGGTACCAACCAAATATCATGAATACCATCTCCATTAGGAGAAAATGAATTAGGAGGAGCAATGCTGACGAATACACGTACTAGAGCCGTATCTGTTGTTATTGTACAACCGTTAAGTCCATATGCAGTTAAAGTATAAGTAGTGGTATTAAATGGGCTTACCAAAGGAGTTAATGTATTTTGCTGTAACATATTGGTTAGCGGCGACCAAACAAATCCATTGTTTTGTCCAGAAATACTTCCCAACAAAGCTGTACTATTTCCTTGCATAATGCTTCTATTTGGACCAGCATCAACCACTGGTGGTTTAATCACCTTCACGGGTATATTAATTGAATCTGAACATCCCATTACATCTCTAAACAATAATTGATAAGTGGTAGTATCTGTTGGTTTAGCTAAGTAAGAACTATTGGATCCAACAATTGCACGGGTATTATTATACCATTCAAATTGGCTACCACCAACAGCTGATAGTAATGTACTATCGCCTAAACAAATTAGGTTATTGCCAGTATAAGAGCCATTGATTGCATTAAAAGCTGTTATGGTAATTGTATCATTTGCAGAACATCCTTCGTTTGTAGAAACTTGAACAATATATCTACCTGTGTCTCCTAAACGAATATTGGGTAAGATTGGATCACGAATAGCCGCACTAAAACCGTTTGGCCCAGTCCATTGATAGGTTAAGCTTGACCCTGATCCAGAAGCGCCATTAAAATTGATACTTCCTCCAATACATTGGTTGATGGTTTGGTTGCCCAATTTCGGCGCTTCATTATTTATTTTAATGGTGACAGGGAGTGAAGCAGTTTTACATGATGCAACACTTGCAAACGCAGATTCTCCGGCTACTAATCGATATTGAAAAGTGCCCACAGAAGTTCCGCTCCTTATATAATTAGTACTAGTTGCACCTAAAATATCGTTCCAAGTATTCCCCAAATTAGTACTCAACTGCCATTGATAAACCGGGTTTAAATAACCTGATCCAACAGACATATTTAAATTCAAATTAGTTTGATTGTTAAAGCAAACATTTTTAGTAAACCCAGCTACCCCATCAATACTGGCGCTCATTACAGGGCCACATGGCCTGAAAGTAATGTCATCCAATGCAAGGTCGTTTCCACAACCTGTTCCAGCATTATTGGCAATTCTTAAAACAATGGTGGAGGTATTAATATCTGGCTTAAATAAGAATCCATATTGTTTAAATGTTAATACAGCGTCTTCATTTATATTGCCTGTGTTGTACGATTCTAGTACTGTTCCTGAAAGGGTTTCAATCGTAAATGTTAAGTTGGGTTTGGTTCCATTTCCATTACAACTTGATGGTTTCAACACATTGGCAACCCATGCGCCAAACTCATAACTGGTGTTGCCACAAAGCCCCGTAATGGTATCAACAAAAAACACACTGGGTGCATTGGTGGCATTAATCAACATAAATCGACCATCTTCATCTCCTGTATGATCTCTATTAATATCGTGCCAGGTGCTTGAAAAGCAACCTAAAGCAGCATTGGTGATGGTATAGTTGCCATCGTTTGGGCATCCTGTGGCTGCATAACCTAAATTGGTTACACCTGGTCTTAAAGGCCCAGCAGCCGAATTTTTATTGCCGAAACTGATATTGACTACAGGCTCTCCTAAACTACCTGTACAGAGTTGTGCATTCGCACTAAGATTGATGAATAAGGAAAAAATAAAAAAACAATATTTCACAGCAAAAATTCAGTCTGTAAAATACAGATTCATTTTAACTATTGGGTGCTGGTTCTGGTATTTTCTCTACTGGAATTAAATCGACTAGCTCAACATTAATGGGTAATGCACCAATTTGAACAATGGCCCGCTTTCCTCGGATTTCTTTTACTTCTCCAACTTGGTAATTCTTTTTTAATTTTACCAAAGTGCCTATCTCTACAAGCGTATTTAATTCCTTGTATTTTTTGTCTACTTTTTTAGCCAGTTTGTTAACTACAATCGTTTCTTTTTGTTTAAATAAGAGGTTTTGTAGGTTTTTGATGACTTCATTTTTGTTCTCCGATTTTTTCCAATCTAATACAATTTGTTTCAACTTACGCTCCATATCTTTTAAGTAATGCAAACGTTCTTCGGTAATCTTATTTTGATTTTTGAGTAATTCAACTTGTTGAGTATGGCGCTCTTTATTCATCACTTGCTCCATTTCTTTTTTCAAGCGTTCATTCTCTTTCATCAAACGATTTAAGTCTTTCTTCTCTTTCTCTAAATGCTGTAAGTCTTGTTCGGTTCTATTGAGTAAGCGGTCTAATTTAAAATGGTCTTCCTCTACTAATTTTCTGGCTCGATTAATTAAATTTTTAGGTAAGCCAATTCTTTCTGCAATGGCAAATGTGTAAGAACTACCAGGCTTACCTATGATTAGTTTATACATCGGCTGAAGGTTCACTTCATCAAACTGCATGGCACCATTTAAAATACCTTGGGTATGATTGGCCATTACTTTTAAATTCAAATAATGCGTAGTAACTACCCCGAATGAGTGCTTACGCCCCAATTCTTCCATAATTACTTCAGCGAAAGCTCCTCCCAAATTAGGGTCTGATCCAGATCCTAATTCATCTATAAAAAATAATGTTTTCCCATTCGCATTCTCCATAAAATGCTTCATATGCATCAAATGACTAGAATAGGTACTCAACTCAAATTGCAAACTTTGGGTATCGCCAATATGAATATATAATTGTTTAAAAATACCCATTTGCGAATCAGGATGTACAGGAACCAATAAACCGCTTTGCAACATCATTTGATTAAGGCCAATGGTTTTCATGGTCACTGTTTTTCCCCCAGCGTTAGGGCCACTTATAACCAGTATTCTATTCTTGTCGTCTAAGTGTATAGAAACGGGGATGGTTTTTTTGCCAGAGTCTTTATTGTATAAATACAACAATGGATGATAAGCGTCAATTAATTGCACCACTGCCTTATCTAATACATTGGGCAAATTGGCATTCATATTAATGGCCAGTTTGGCTTTGGCCCTTATAAAATCATATTCTCCAATAATTTGAATGTATTGTTGAAGTAATGGAGCATAAACGGAAAGTTTTGCAGTAAGCGCACGTAGTATTTTTTGCACTTCTTTAATTTCTTCATTCTCTAAGGCAAATACATCGTTATTGAGCTCAATGGTTTCCTCAGGTTCAATAAATGCTGTTTTACGGCTGTCACTTTCTCCATGTAAAATACCCTTAACCTGTCTTTTATATTCCGAAAAAACCGCTACTACTCTTCTTCCGTTACTAAAGCTTTCATCAATATCTGCAGTATAGCCTGCTTTGGCCATTTTCTGTACCATTTTCTCGAATACCCTGCGTAGCTCATTTCTTTTTTTATACAAGTTCATTCGAATTTTCTGCAATTCAGGGGAAGCATTATCTAACACAACACCAGCATCATCTAAAACTTCATTAATCATTTCTACAATCAACTTCTCGTAATAACTGTCACTTAAAACCTGCGTTAGTGCTGGAAATGCCATGCGGCGTTCATTATCGAACCAACGAAAAACAGTGCCCATGCTTTCGGTTAGTTTTTTTATCATCATCCACTGCTCCCCTACTAGTAAAGCACCGGGGATAGACAAGAGTTTAATGTCTTTGGATATATTAGCTGTAAAATCTGCAGGAAAATATTGCTGTTGTTGCAGAATTAATTTGTATTCAAATGCTTGTCTTAATTCTCTATCAATAAAATCTTTTCGGGTATGAATGCGAAGTTGATTGGATTTGTTTTTAGAAAAGTCTGTATTGCACAAAGCGCTTAACAATTCTTTTACCTTGTCAAATTCCAATTGTGTTAAAGCCGATTCGGGGTACAAACGCATCATAAAAGCCAGTTTCTGCTGGCAAAGTTACATTGAACCAGCTAATTAAATGAATAACTCGGTAGGGGTTGCTTTTGTTTAGAAGGAAATAGCACTGTAAGTGAATAAAAGATAAATGCAATTTGTAATAATACTTGTGCCCCCAATATTACATAGGTAGCCATTGTTGCTTCCATCCATAATTTATTTTCGGGCATATCAAAAATAGGTGTGCCTGTATCTGGAGATCCAGGTTGTATTACCTGATAAGTAAACATAAGTGCAACCAATAAAAAGATAGAGAGTGCTACGTGTAAAAAGTTTACTAATACGTGCCCTTTGTCTTGATCACGCATGAAACGATGCATTAAATAAGGAATCAAGAAAATAGGAATATGGAAGATCAAAATATTTGTGCTTAAAATAAACGGTACCGAAACCCCAAAATATGGGTCAATGCTGAGTGCGTCGTAGAAGTGATATAGCGCAAAAAATAGCAACAGCGGCATTGCCAGCAGCAGCGACTCTAAGCGTAGAGACATGTACTTCCAAAATTGGGACTGAAAACTCATAGTGGTTACGGTATCACAAATTTATCTTAAAATATCAATTCTTAGCTATATATCGTTTAAATAACACTGTTTCGTATATAAGTGGATACTTATTCAACAAAAATACCAAACTGTTTGTAGTATTATTCCGTAGATTAGAAAAGCATTATGAAAAAGAACTACCTATTTGCCCTTACCCTAACAATGTGGTTGCTTTCTTGCGCAGCAGCAGAAGATCCCAATAAAGCAGCTTTAAAATTGAACCCTAAACCCAATTTAATGAATATAATAACAGACACTGCAACATTTGGAGAAGGTTGTTTCTGGTGTACAGAAGCGTTTTTTCAGCGTTTAAAAGGAGTAAAAGAGGTTTTGAGTGGGTACGGTGGCGGATTTGTTGAAAACCCCACTTATGAACAAGTATGTGATAAAAATACTGGTCATATAGAATTGGCTAGAATAGTTTTTGATCCAAACGAAATTAGCTACGACGAATTGTTGGAAGTGTTTTGGAAAACCCATGACCCAACTACAATGGATCAGCAAGGCAATGATATTGGGCCACAATATCGTTCGGCCATATATTACCACAATGCCGAACAAAAGCAAAAAGCGGAGAAATACAAAGCTGCCTTAGATAAGAGTGGTGCATGGGCAAAACCTATTGTTACCATTATTGAACCATTTAAAAACTTTTATCCTGCAGAAAATTACCACCAGAATTATTATAACAATAATCAAAACCAAGGGTATTGCCGTTTTGTAATTGCGCCCAAGCTAGAGAAATTTGAAAAAGTCTTCAAAGACAAATTAAAGAAGCAATAAACTTTCTTTTGATGAATATGCTACATTTAGCAAATGAATCAAAAACCTTTGCTAAAGATGAGTCTTTTGCTTTTGCTACCATTGTCTATAATGGCGCAAAAAGCAGACACTAACTTATTTACCAAGGCCGACACATTAAGGGGATCCATTACCCCAGAAAGAGCCTGGTGGAATTTGTTGCACTACGATATTCAAGTAAGGCCCAATTTGGTTGACAAAACGATACAAGGGATAGTAGACATCCAATTCAAAGTTTTGACCAAAGGGAAACGTATGCAAATTGATTTGCAGCAACCTTTGGTAATAGACAGTATCTTTTATTTAGGCAAATCCAAGCAGCATTTAACATTTAACAGAGAAGGCAACGTTGCAATGGTTAATATGCCCAATAATTTACAAGCCAATACGGAGGGATTGGTACAGGTATATTATCATGGAGTTCCGAGAGCTGCCATAAGAGCCCCGTGGGATGGTGGCATTAGTTGGACGAAAGACGAATTGGGTAATCCATTTGTAGCCACTTCCTGTCAAGGGTTAGGTGCAAGTGTTTGGTGGCCTTGTAAAGACCATCAATATGATGAACCAGAAAAAGGAGTAACCATTTCTGTTAGGGTTCCTGATACCTTAATGAATGTTTCCAATGGTAGATTAATTAATACCATGCAACATGAAGATGCAACAAAAACATGGGTATGGCAGGTAAATGAACCCATTAATAATTATAGCGTGAGTATGAATATTGGAAAATATATTCATCTACATGATGAGTTTAATGGGGAAGCTGGAAAATTGAGTTTAGATTACTATGTATTGCCACAAAATAAACAAGGAGCCGAAAAACAATTTGCCCAAGTAAAACCTATGTTAGAATGTTTTGAACATTGGTTTGGGAAATATCCATTTTATAAAGATGGATTTAAATTGGTAGAAGTGCCCTACTTGGGTATGGAGCACCAGAGCAATGTGGCATATGGAAACAAATACATGAATGGCTATTTAGGAAGAGATTTGTCTGGAACAGGTTGGGGATTAAAATGGGACTTTATTGTAGTGCATGAGAGTGGACATGAATGGTTTGGAAATAATATCACTTCAAAAGATATTGCCGACATGTGGATTCATGAGGGGTTTACCAATTATTCTGAAACTTTGTTTACGCAATGGTTAAGCGGGAAAGAAGCAGGCTCAGCATACAATAAAGGAGCCAGAAAAAATATCCGCAACGATAAACCAATACTAGGAACCTACAATGTACACAATACAGGCAGTGGAGATATGTATCCAAAAGCATCTGCTATGTTACATAGTATTAGAATGTCTATGAACAACGATGAAAAATTTAGGCAGCTGTTGCGCCATCTCAATAAAAAATTCTATCATCAAATTGTTACAACAACCATGATAGAAAAAGAAATTTCCTTGTTTGCAGGGTATTCAGTTAAAGGAATATTTACCCAATACCTTACTACAACTCAAATACCTTCATTTGATTATAAATTGTCTGTAGATGGCAAAACACTAAGCTATAGGTATTCTAATGCAGTTAAAAACTTTTATATGCCACTGCAAGTGAAAACAAATAATGGTTTATTGGTGTTGAAGCCAAAAGTGAATATTTGGCAAACGATTCGTTTAACTTCTAAACAAGGAGCCAATTTACAATTAGAAGATTTAGAGAACTATTTTTACATTGGCATTAACGGAAGAAAAGAAGTACAGATTAAAATGAATTAGTGCGCATGGGAACCATTCGGAAGCAAACAATCATCTCAAGTTTATTGGTCTATATAGGATTCTTTATAGGCGCCATCAATATGTATATCTATACAAAAGATGGATCTTTTACCTTAGAGCAGTTTGCGTTAACCCGTATATTCTTTGATTTTGCTCAAAATATGTATGCATTTGGTGCATTAGGGGTAATACCCGTTATCTATAAATTTTACCCTTATTATAAAGACAATTTAGAAAAACACAAAATTGATCTAATGACTTGGGGAATGCTCGCTGCATTGCTCGGATTTATGTTGGTTTTATTAGCAGGTTGGTATTTTAGGCCAGTTTTTGAAGCACAATTTTATGAAAAATCAAAGTTAATTGTAGACTACTATTATTTAATGTTTCCATTTGCGTTGGGAATGTTGTTTTTTTCTGTTTTAGAAGGGTTTTGTTGGGCACTACAAAAAACGGTGTTCTCTAATTTTCTAAAGGAGACAGGCTTAAGAATTTTCACCAGTGTATTAATTGCCTTGTATTATTTTAAATTAATTCCTTTTGAATCGTTTATCTTCTTTTTTGCATTTTTATATTTATTGATTTTCGTAATTCTTGCCACTTATTTGTATGCTACTCAACAAGTGCATTTTCCAACAACAATTAGTAGGGTTACTAAAAAATTCTGGAAAAAAATGTTGGGAATGCAGGTATTAATTTATAGCGGAACGGTAATTGCTTCAATAGCTGCAACTATCGATAGTTTTATCATTGCTAAATTCCAAGGATTGGCCGTGGTAGGTGTATTTGGATTAGCGCAGTATGCAGCCAATTTAATTCAAGTTCCTCAGCGAAGTATACAAGCCATATCTGCAGGGGTGCTCTCTCGTGCTTGGAAAGACAAAGACATGAACGAGATCAAAAGAATTTACAAAAGGTCATGTATTAATCTATTAATTATGGCCCTTTTCATCTTTGGAAATCTTTGGTTAAATGTGGCAGATGGTATGCGGGTATTGCACATTCAAAAAGAGTACGAAGCAGGTTTAGGCACTATTTTTATTTTGGGGATGGTTCGCATTATTGATGCAGGCACGGGGTTAAATGCAATGGTTATTAATACTTCAACATATTGGCGGTTCGATTTTATTAGTGGGGTAATATTATTGGCATTTAGGTTGCCCCTCACCTATTATTTGATTATGAACTACGGTATTATTGGTTCTGCATTTGCAGAGTTATTCGCATATAGTTTATATAATTTTATCCGCTTTGAATTTTTGCGAAGGAAATTTAAGATGCAACCATTTGATGTAAAAACATTATTAGCATTTGGAGTAGCAGCCGGAGCATTTGGCATCAGTTATTTTATTTTTGAAAACATGCATGGATGGGCAGGTATTATACTTCGTAGTGTATTGTTCTCTGCGTTAATGGTATTGGCAATATTTAAATTAAAACTAACTCCAGATGCAGGACAGCTCTATCATAATTTTATGCAACGTTTCAAGAAATAGTTAACGCATTCTTCCCCCACCCCTGAATTTGGGGTTCCAATATTTATCGCTTAAGTCGGTGATGGTAACGCCCTGCGAAGTAGACGCATGTAGAAACTTATTGTTTTGAATATAAATGCCCACATGCGATATTCCTCTTCCACCCGTGTTAAAGAAAACCAAATCGCCTTCTTGTAGTTCATCTATTGCAATCGGCTGCATCATGTTAAATTGCTCCTGTGCAGTACGAGGCAATTGAGTATTGTAAACCTCTTTCATGATTACTTGAGTAAAGGCAGAGCAATCAATACAATTCATTGTGCTGCCTCCTATACAATAGCGTGTTCCCCACCATTTATCCATTAATTCTAATAATGGGATATTGGTTAAGTCCTCTGCGGGCATATCCATTACTATTGCGTATTTAATTTGCAACCAATTAGCTTTTTCTAGTTCTGCTTTAGATGGGGGATTACCTCTATTGCTGCTTGCTTTCTTTTTTGCAGTGGTTGCCGTGCTACTAGTTTTGTGTTTAGTAGTAGTAACTGTTCCCAGTGTAACTTCAATTCCATTGATAAACTCCCTTTTCTCATTCGAATAGACTTTTGTAACTGGTTTTTTTGCAGATTGATCTTTGTTTACCATCTTCCGAACGGTATTACAACTACTTATAACCAGCATTAACAAAACTAAATTGATATATGATTTACTACTCATATGGTCTGCAATTTAGCTTCTTTATGCTAATGTGGAAAATTGTCACTTTGTTATGGTTTTACAATGCCCGAACTTTGAAGACTATTCTTGATTTATGCCGCAATTTTCTCACTTACATGTTCATACTCAGTATTCATTATTAGATGGCGCAGCTCCTATTGATGAGTTGTACAAGAAAGCGGCTGCTAATAATATGCCCGCATTGGCTATTACCGATCACGGTAATATGTTTGGGGCATTCGATTTTGTAAGTCAGGCATGGAAGAATACCAAAGTAGTGGGAAAAGACGCCAACGGAAAAGATATTTTAGCGCCAGTAGTTAAACCTATTGTGGGATGTGAGTTTTATGTGGTAAAAGATCGACATATAAAAACCTTTACCAAGGATTCTAAAGACAATCGATTCCATCAAGTTCTGTTAGCTAAGAATGCAATTGGTTATCAAAATCTAGTTAAACTTACTTCACTGGGTTATATTGAAGGGATGTATAGTAAGTATCCGAGAATTGATAAAGAATTGATAGAACAATATCATGAGGGATTAATAGCCACTACTTGTTGTATTGGGGCCTATGTACCTCAAACCATTTTAAATCAAGGTGAAGAGAAAGCAGAGCAAGAATTTAAATGGTGGTTAGATTTATTTGGAGATGATTATTATATAGAAATACAAAGACACGATATTAAAGAACAGGAAATTATTAATCATACGCTGCTCAAGTTTTCTAAGAAATACAATGTGCCAGTTATAGCTACCAACGATAGTCATTATGTAGACCAAGAGGATGCCAACGCACACGATATTTTATTGTGTATTAATACAGGAGAAAAACAAAGCACGCCTGGTTTTGATGATTTTGTAAATGATGAAGTACAAATTAAAAATCGTCGTTTTAAATTTCCTAATGATCAGTTTTATTTTAAGACCCAAGATGAAATGGCCAAGCTATTTCATGATTTACCAGAGTCTTTAGATAATACCAACCGCATTGTAGACAAAGTTGAGGTGCTGAATTTAAAGAAAGACATACTCCTCCCTGCTTTTCCAATTCCAAAAGAATTTCAAATACACGCAGACGCCAATTTGAATCAATGGGAATTATTGAAGCACTTAACTTATGAAGGAGCCAAACAACGATACAGTGATATTTCCCCTGAAATTCAAGAACGGATAGATTTTGAATTGTTCACTATCAAAACCATGGGTTTTGCTGGATACTTTTTAATTGTAAGTGATTTTATAAAGGCAGGTAGAGACATGGGGGTTTTTATAGGACCTGGTCGTGGTTCTGCGGCAGGTTCTGTAGTAGCTTTTTGCATAGGAATTACCAATATTGATCCAATTAAATACAACTTACTATTCGAGCGTTTCTTAAATCCGGACCGTAAGAGCATGCCCGATATTGATACAGATTTTGACGACGAAGGCCGTCAAAAAGTAATTGATTATGTGGTTCAGAAATATGGAAAGAGTCAGGTTGCGCAAATTGTGACTTATGGCACAATGGCTGCAAAAATGAGTATTAAGGATGTTGCTCGTGTGTTAGATTTGCCACTAGCAGAAAGTAATATGTTGGCCAAGTTGGTACCCGATAAACCTGGAACAGAATTAGGAAGGGTTCTAAAAGCACCACTTACCATTAAAGAGGGCCCTAAATCTTTAGAGGAAAAAGAAGGATATCAGCAGGAAGACATTGATAATGTAAAAAAGCTGCGAGAAATTTATAAAGGTTCCGATATACGTGCTCAAGTATTAAGAGAAGCAGAAAGATTAGAGGGATCGGTACGCAATACAGGCATACACGCAGCAGGTATCATTATTGCACCTAGAGATTTAACCGATTTAATACCGGTAGCAACAGCTAAGGATTCCGATTTATGGGTTACCCAAATTGAAGGGAGTATTATTGAAGATGCAGGTGTAATTAAGATGGACTTTTTGGGTTTAAAAACCCTTTCCATTTTAAAGACCGCATTGGAATTAATAAAATTGAATCATGGGGTAACCATTGATTTAGATACCATTCCATTGGACGATGAAAAAACATTTCAATTGTATCAAAGCGGCCAAACCAATGGAACATTCCAGTTTGAAAGTGTGGGTATGCAAAAATATTTGCGTGAATTAAAGCCCGACCACTTTAACGACTTAATTGCAATGAACGCATTGTATAGACCAGGGCCCATTGCATATATTCCCAACTTTATTGCCCGAAAACATGGCAAGGAAGCAATTAGCTATGATATAGAAGAAACCAAAGAATACCTCAGTGATACTTATGGTATTACAGTATACCAAGAGCAAGTAATGTTGCTCAGCCAAAGTTTAGCAGGCTTTTCAAAAGGAGATGCCGACGTGTTGCGAAAAGCAATGGGTAAAAAGCAAAAATCGGTGCTTGATAAAATGAAAGCACAGTTTATTGGAGGTGCAACGGCTAAGGGGCATGCTGCAGATAAGCTTGAAAAAATTTGGACCGACTGGGAGGCGTTTGCACAATATGCATTTAATAAATCACACTCTACCTGTTATGCTTTTGTGGCGTATCAAACAGCGTATTTAAAAGCCCATTATCCTGGGGAATATATGTCAGCAGTATTGAATCACCAAGGCAATATTGAGAAGATTACTTTCTTTATGGAAGAATGTAAGCGCATGGGTATAAACGTCCTGGGGCCAGATATTAATGAATCCCTGAAGGGTTTTGCAGTGAACGCCAAGGGGGAAATCAGGTTTGGTTTAGGTGGATTAAAGGGCGTGGGTGAAATGGCCATCGAATCCATTATTTCAGAGCGCCAGAAAAACGGGCCTTATATAGATATTTTTGATTTTGTGCAGCGTGTAATGCAAAAGTCGGTCAATAAAAAATCCTTAGAAAGTTTGGTGTATTCAGGTGCTTTTGATTGTTTTCCTGCAATGCACCGTGCACAATATTTTCATACAGTTGATGGAGAAAGGGTGAATGGCTTAGAAAAAATAGTCAACTATGGTCAAGTACAACAGAGCTTGAGTTCTGGAAATTCAAACACCCTTTTTGGGGATTTACCAGGGGCTATGCATGTTCCAAAACCCAAGATAGCTCCTTGTGAGCCTTGGACATTAACGGAACTCTTGAATTATGAAAAAGAAGTGACTGGTATGTTCATGAGTGGGCATCCATTGGATCATTTCAAATTCGAATTAAAACATTACGAAATCACCAATATTGCCGACTTTAATGAAGTGCGAGATGCTTTAATTGAGGGGTCAAGTTTGGGTAAAATGTATCGGGTTGCAGGATTGGTAACCGACGTGCAACATCGAGTTACCAAGACGGGGAAGAACTTTGGATCCTTTGTAATAGAAGATTATAGTGGAAAAACAGAATACATGTTGTGGAGCGAAGATTATATTCGCTACAAAGATTATTTAGAAAAGGGACAGAATATATTGCTGAATGGCGTATTTAGAAACCGCTACAATCAACCCAATTTATTCGAATTTAAAATCAGTAGCATGTCTCTTTTAGAAACGGTGAAGCAACAATTAACCCGTTCTGTTGAAATTAATATGCACCCTTCTGCAGTTACCCCAGCCATGGTGGGCTTTATAGAAAATAATTTGAAGACATACCCTGGTAAGAGTACGCTTAGAATTAATATCATGGAACCCAAAGAAAATTTAAAAATAAGTATGTATACTATTGAAAGGGGGTTTCAAATGAATGAGGAAATGGCAGAATACCTAATGAATAATCTAGATATTGAGGTAAAAGTAGGGTTGGTTGGTTAATTTGGGTATTCTCTGCCCCATTGGCAGTATAAACAGCCAAAATAAACTTGTCACATTGGTGGAAAAGTCAATTGAGCAGTTCCATGGCTTTGGTAGTAAATTTGATTAAAATAATTTAATAAAACATTAAATATGGCATTAGAACTAACAGACGCGAATTTCCAATCAACTGTATTGGACAGCGATAAATTAACCGTAGTAGATTTTTGGGCAGAATGGTGTGGACCATGTAGAGCTATTGGACCAGTTATTGAAGAATTGTCTAAAGAATACGATGGTAAAATAAATGTGGGTAAAGTAAACGTAGATCATAACCCAAATTTGAGCGTGAACTATGGTATCACTTCTATCCCTGCTATCCTATTTATTAAAGGTGGACAAATCGTAGACAAACAAATTGGAGCTGTTCCAAAATCTGTTTTAGACAAAAAAATTCAAGCACACATGTAGTGATTCCGTATCTTTCAAACCTAATCTATTACCAACTGATTGTATATGGAAAGGTTTCAAGGAATAATTGGGATTATACTGATACTGGGCATTGCATTTTTGTTTTCTAATAACAAGCGAAGAATTAACTACAGACTGGTTTTTAGCGGAATATTATTGCAGATTTTTATTGCTGTAATGGTGCTGAAAGTTCCTCCTGTTACTCGGTTTTTTCAAATGCTGGGTCATGGGATGGAAAAAATTGAACGGTTTGCTAGAGAGGGAGTTGCATTTGTTTACAGTGGCATAATGGTAAATGCTCCAGATGGAGTTAAGAATTTTAGTCAGGGTGGATTTGTATTTGCATTCAGTGTTACCGCAACCATAATTTTGGTTTGTGTATTAGTAGCAATCTTATATCATTTTGGGGTAATGCAGTTCATTGTATCTGTTATTGCCAAAGCCATGAATTTTATCATGCGCGTAAGCGGAGCCGAAGCACTTAGTAATGTTGCTTCGGCTTTTGTTGGTCAGGTAGAAGCGCAGGTAATGATACGCCCGTATTTAAGTACCATGACTAAAAGTGAATTATTGGCCAGCATGAGTGGAAGTTTGGCTTGTATTGCCGGTGGTATTTTGATTGTTTATGCCAATATGGGTGCCAAAGCGGAATATTTACTAACAGCCAGTTTAATGGCTGCTCCAGGGGCTTTGGTTATTTCTAAAATTGTTTTCCCTGAAACCGAAGAGTCCCAAACAATGGGTAAAGTAAAATTAGAGGTAAAAAGCCCATACAGTAATATTATAGATGCCATTTCTCATGGGGCCAGCGATGGAATGAAAATAGCGTTGAATGTAATTGCCATGTTAATTGGATTCATTGCATTGATTGCGCTAATTAATTATTGTATTGGGTTAATGATCCCTGGGGTAACGCTTGATGTCATTTTTAGCAAAATATTCTATCCAATGACTTGGGCAATGGGTGTGCCACAAGTAGATATTGCCAATGCTGCTTCTTTGTTAGGTCAAAAACTTACTATTAATGAGTTTGTGGCATTCAATAATTTAACTACAAAAACCATCCCTATTGTATCTGAAAAGGGCTTGTTAATTGTAAGTATTGCCATTTGCGGGTTTGCAAATTTTAGTAGCGTTGGTATGCAAATTGGCGGTATTGGCGAGTTAGCTCCTACGCGTAGAGCCGATTTAGCTAAATTGGGATTGAGAGCACTACTTTGTGGAACCCTAGCTTCTTATTTATCTGCAACAATTGCAGGTATTCTGATGTTCTAATGGTGTAAATTTGCACAAAATTTGGAGCCATGAATACAGGAGCAGTTAAGGTATTGGTAGACGCTGAAAAAAATCAACAGTTACAATCCATTGGATATAAAATATTAAACAAAGAACGAATCAGTTTTGATGAGGGAGTTGCTTTATTTGAACAAGCTTCCCTCTCCTATGTGGGTGCCCTTGCCAATTGGGTAAGAGAGCAAAAACATGGCCATAAAACCTATTTTAATAGAAATTTTCATATAGAGCCTACCAATGTTTGCGTCTTTTCTTGCGCATTCTGTTCCTATTCAAAATTATATGCACATCGAGAAGAAGGTTGGGAATTAAGTATTGAGCAGATGATGCATATAGTAAAAAGCTATGATGGTAAACCCGTTACGGAAGTGCATATTGTAGGTGGCGTTCATCCTAAAATGAATATGGAATTCTTTTTAGAATTATTGCGCACCATTAAAGCACATCGTCCTGATTTGCATGTAAAAGCTTTTACTCCGGTTGAGTTAGATTATATGTTCCGAAAGGCCAAAGTTTCTGTAGAAGAAGGTATGCGTTTAGCACACGAAGCTGGATTGGATTCTTTACCTGGTGGTGGTGCAGAAATTTTTCATCCAGATATCCGTAAACAAATATGTGACGATAAAGTAGATGCTGACGGATGGTTGGCTATACACAAAGCGGCTCATGAATTAGGAATGCACAGCAATGCTACTCTACTCTATGGTCATATTGAATCTTATTGGCATCGTATACATCATATGGATCGCTTGCGCAGCTTGCAAGACGAAACTGGCGGATTCAATACATTCATTCCATTAAAGTTCCGCAACAAGGATAATGATATGAGTAATGTTGCAGAAAGTACCATTGTTGAAGACATGAAAATGTATGCTGTATCTAGACTGTTTTTAGACAACTTCAATCATATCAAAGCCTATTGGCCAATGTTAGGTAGAAAGAATGCCCAATTAACTTTATCCTTTGGCGTTAATGATATTGATGGAACCATTGACGATACCACTAAAATTTATGCTATGGCTGGAAGTGAGGAGCAAACTCCTACCATGAGCACTGCAGACCTTGTACATTTAATTAGACAAGTAAGACGTCAACCAGTTGAGCGTGGTACTTTATACAATGAAATCAAGGATTACAGCGATGTTATTTTAGATACGCTTTAATAAAATTATCAAAGTCTAGAAGGTTATTATCTTCTAGCACTTTTAAAAATTAAAATAATTATTTTTTAAAAGTGCCAAAATGCCAAAGTATACCCGAAGGGTCGTGTATAAAACATTCTTTCCCCCAATCTAACTTCTTTGGTGGAACTAAACGAACCATTGGATATTTATGCGTTAAGTTTAACGTGAGTAACTCAGTCCAATATTCATCAACATTTTCTACTTCTACAAATACCATGGTATTATCTACCCAATCTTTTACATATGCATTTTGTAAATAAAATATTAAGTTAGAAAAATGAAAGGCGCTTAACTGTGGGCCAATAATAAATTCTTCAAAACCTATGTCTTTATAAAATGCACGACTTAAGTTAAAATCCTTGGAACCAATAAAAGGTCGGATAGAGATTGCCTTCATAATTATAAATTTAACATTCACTCAAACCCAATGGAACTTGAATGGCTAAGCCACCATCTGCTGTTTCTTTGTATTTACTGTTCATGTCTAAAGCGGTGGTCCACATGGTTGCAATTACTTTGTCTAAACTAACTAGTGCAAAATCTGGTGTGCTTTGTAGCGCCAATTGTGAAGCGGTAATGGCTTTGATGGCACCCATGGTATTTCTTTCTATACAAGGTATTTGTACTAAACCACCAATTGGATCACAGGTTAAACCTAAGTGATGTTCCATGGCAATTTCTGCTGCCATCAATACTTGTTGTTGGGTTCCACCCATGCATTCAGTTAGAGCGCTTGCAGCCATGGCTGAGGATACTCCTATTTCTGCCTGACAGCCGCCCATTGCAGCAGAAATGGTAGCTCCCTTTTTAAAAATGGATCCTATTTCTGATGCAGTTAATAAAAATTGAATGATTTTTTCTTCTGTTCCACCTTCGCAAAAAGCAATATAATATTGCAAAACCGCAGGAATAACACCTGCAGCGCCATTGGTTGGTGCAGTTACAACTCTACCAAATGAGGCGTTTTCTTCATTCACTGCCAATGCAAAACAGCTTACCCAATCTAAAATATAATTGAAGGAGTTCCCTCCTTTACGAATGGCTTGTAACCATTCTTCGTAATTACTATATGGCTGTTTATTAATGAGCTTTTTGTTTAGCTCAAAAGCCCTTCTTCTAACTTGTAATCCACCAGGCAATTCGCCTTTTGAATGGCATCCCCTATAAGTACAATCGCGCATGGCATGCCAAATGGCTATTACTCCTTTTTTAGTTTCCGCTTCTGAACGCCAGCTGGTTTCGTTTTCCAAAACCATTTCATGTATTGCCATTCCCGTTTTTCTGCACCAATGCAATATGTCGGCTGCATTATTAGTAGGGAAAGAAAGCTCAACACTTTCCCTATTTCCAGCTGATGATTCGCCTTCTTTCACCACAAATCCACCCCCAATTGAAAAGTAAGTTTCACTTAACTGATCACCATTATTGAGTGTAATTAAAAAACTCAAACCGTTCGGGTGAAAGGGTAAAGATTCATTTGTTAAAAAAACCAAGTCTTCTTTGAATTCAAATGGAATGGCATGTTCTCCCCCTAATAATAACTGATGAGTAGTTTTAATTTCAGCAATCTTAGGATTGATGCTGTTTACATCAATGGTAACAGGATCCTCTTTCATCAAACCCATTAACACCGCTATATCAGTGCCGTGTCCCTTCCCTGTTTTGGCTAATGAACCATATAATAGAACAGTTACTGCTTTAACAGTAGCTAATGGGTATTGCTTGCTTAAATTATCCAAGCAACGAAGGGCGGCGCGCCAAGGTCCAAGTGTATGTGAACTAGAAGGCCCTACCCCTATTTTAAACATATCAAATACGGAAATTGCTTCATGTGGCATTTGGTAAAGTTAATTATCAATTTTCATTAAGTTTGGTAAATGAAGCATCTCTTTTTAGTAACCCTTATATGTACTTTTACTATTATGGTCAATGGGCAATTATTCGACCCCCAATCCCCTCTTCATCAAGTACTTGAAAACAATCCCCAATATTTTAAACGTATTACTAGCAATCCAGACAGTTTTAGGGTACAAATTATGTATACTCAAATCAACAGAAATAAAAGAAATAAGCCTTCTTTTAAAGATTTTGGTTATCGTTTGAATAATCAGGAATATTTCTATCCTGCCAGTACAGTTAAAATGCCCATTGCATTGTTAGCCTTGGAAAAAATTAATGAATTAGGTATTAACGGACTTACCCGTAATAGCATTATGATTACTGATAGTGCTGCAGCTTCTCAAGACCACGTGTATAATCAACCCAATGCAAATGATGGTGCACCCACTATTGAGAATTACATCAAACAAATATTTTTAGTAAGCGATAACGATGCATTCAATCGATTGTATGAGTTTTTAGGTCAAGAGTATATTCAGCGTAAACTGAAAGAAAAAGGTTATCCAGATGTAATCATTCGGCATAGACTTCAATTGAATAGAACTGTAGAACAACAAGCCATTACCAATCCTGTGAAATTTTATGACACTGCAGGCAACTTAATTTATGAGCAACCCGCTATTAAAAGTAATGCAGTGTTTGAGGCTACCAATGTAATACTAGGTAAAGGTTATATGAAAGGTGGAAAAATGATTAATGAGCCATTTTCTTTTTTAAATAAGAACAGAATCTATTTACAAGACTTGCATCATATTTTACAATCAGTTATTTTTCCGGAGCAATTTCCTCGTAAAAAACGTTTTAACTTAACTAATGATGATTATGATTTTGTAAAAAAATACATGAGCATGTATCCCAGAGAGTCGGAGTCTCCGTTTTATGATTCAAGTTATTATTATGATACTTACTGTAAATTTCTGTTACAAGGTTCTGAAAGAACCACCTTGTTTCCAAATGTGAAAATTTATAATAAGGTAGGTGATGCATATGGGTTTCTATTAGATATTGCTTACATAACAGATCCTGTTAATAATATTGAATTCATGCTTAGTGCAGTGATTTCTTGTAATACAGACGGTATTTATAATGATGATCAATATGAATACGATACATTAGGATTCCCTTTTATGCGCGACTTGGGTATTGCCATTTATCAACAAGAATTACAGCGCAAGGGCAAATTGCCCATAATTAAGTAAATTGTCGTCTTAAATTTTTCAGAATGGAATTGTCTTCTTTATTGAACAGGTTTAGTGAGCCTGAAACACTTAAAATGGCTAAACTTGGCCGAGAATTGCGTGCCCAAGGAATAGATGTGATTGATCTAAGTTTGGGCGAACCCGATTTTGATACGCCACAACATATTAAAGATGCAGCTATTAAAGCAATTAATGATAACTGGAGTCATTATACTCCAGTGCCTGGTTTTTTAGATTTAAGAGAAGCGGTTTGTACAAAATTAAAACGTGATAATAACTTAGACTATAAACCAGAGCATATAGTGGTGTCTACTGGGGCTAAGCAAAGTTTAGCCAATTCAATTTTAGCATTGGTAGATGAAGGTGATGAAGTTATTATTCCCACTCCTTATTGGGTTACCTATTCTGAATTGGTAAAAATTGCTCGTGGTAAAGTTGTTGAAATTAGAACTACTGTAGAAAATAAATTTAAGACAACAGCAGCAGAATTGGAGGCAGCAATCACACCAAAAACAAAAGTGTTTATGTTCTCCTCACCTTGTAATCCTTCTGGTGCAGTATATAGTAAAGAGGAGTTAGCATCATTGGTAAAAGTATTTGAGAAGCATCCAGGAATAACTATACTATCCGATGAAATTTATGAATACATCAATTTTATGGGCAAGCATGAAAGCATTGCACAATTTGAAAACATAAAAGATCAGGTAGTTATTATTAATGGCTTGAGTAAAGGCTTTGCAATGACCGGATGGCGTTTAGGTTATATTGCTGCTAATGCAACCATATCTAAAGCATGTGAAAAATTACAAGGCCAGTTCACCAGTGGTACCTGTTCTATTGCACAGAAAGCAGCGGTGGCAGCGCTTACCGGAGATTTGAAACCTTCAATTGAAATGACAGAAGAGTTTACCAGAAGAAGAACGAAGACTTTGGAATTGGTGAATGCTATTCCAGGTTTTAAGTGTTTTGCACCTGAAGGCGCTTTCTATGTATTTCCTGATGTAAGTTATTATTACGGCAAATCGAATGGTATAGAAACCATTAAAAATGCTGCTGATTTTAGTATGTATTTATTAAATACCGCCCATGTTAGTTCGGTTATGGGGGATGCATTTGGAGAACCCAATTGTGTTCGTTTTTCTTTTGCTAATAGCATGCCCAATATTGAAAAAGCTTGGGAAAGAATAGCCAATGCGCTCAGTAAACTTTCCTAATCTTATTTATTAAAATATAAACGGCTGGCACTTTTAAAGTACCAGCCGTTTTGTTTTAAAGCTATTTTTTATTGACTATTTAATGTTGGTAGCTATTCCTCCTTTTTTACTGTCTACATTAACCGTGTATTTTCCTTTGCCTTCAACAATCCATTTAACCGTTACAGTTCCTAACCCAGGTATATTGTTTACTTCAATCGTACTTGGATTGTTTTTTTGAATTTTAGAAAGATTCAAATCTTTATCGGTCATAATCATTCCAGCTACTATTTTAGCAGTCGTATTTAAAGTAATATAATCTGGCCTTTCTATTTTATTCTTTACATCTTGACTGCTATGCGTAGGCATCAATCTTTCATTGGCTATTACAGCAGTTACTTCTGTTAAGCCATCTCCTAAATCCTTTTCTTTAATTTCTGAAATAGATAATTTAGGTGTATGGTAACTATGATATATGCTAAATGCCATATTTCTGTGCGCATCAGATTCTAATAAAAATCCGGGATGAGCTCTTCCAAAGTTCTTTTTAAATCCACCAATCTCTACTTTGCCATATTGTGGATGATCGTATTCTTTCCAATCTACAAATCCATCTTTAAACAATAGGTACTTATCAAAATTATAAGAGCTATTGTCAAAAGGGCTTCTAGTACTCTCTTTCATGAACATTAGATACGGAGTCCACAATTCATTAGAATAGGTATAAATGCCTCTTCCTGCATAAAACCAATCTAGTTCTCCCCCATAGGCAGAATACAAATCTTTATATACCACTAAGTATTTATAGCCAGGCATCAACTCCTCTCCTTTTTTGGCAATGGCATCATAAATAGCCACATCTTGTGAATTGTAGGTGGTCACATCAGCAGAAGCACCAGGTCCTCTTAATATCATTCCGCCTGCATTATGATAAGATTGTGCTGCAGCAATATTGGGATGTTTCATTACAAACTCCATTACCGCTCTGTTCTCAGGTATAGAGAATGGATATTTATAGGCACCATTTTGAATATAATTTGGCTGCCATCCCCAACCCCAATCTCTATTGGGATCGTACTCAAATGCATAGCCATCTTCATTTACGCGGCCGTCACCATCATTGTCTATGCCTTCCATACCAAGGAGTTCATAATCACCCTGTTCATCTGCACCTACCATCACCATATTTCTAGAATCACGTGGATCTAATTTATATCGACCATTTATATTTTTTCTACGCATCATGGTAATATGCCCGTCGCCGTCTAAATCATCGTACCAATCTTCATTTACTAATCCATCACCATCATTATCTACAGGCTTAACACCAGATCTAGGGGAACTAGCAGTGTTGGGCTGGTGCATATAACTATCTCTTCCATCTGGGTTAATGCTAGGAACAATATAGAATACTTTATCGGTTAATAATTCTTGAATGAATTTTGTATCGCCAAAACTCTCCGTTAAATACCAAGCTGTATATAATGCAAACTCGGCTCCTTGAATTTCATTTGAGTGAATATTGCCATCTATGTACATGCCTGGCTTTTGCAATTCATTTCCCTTTTTAAAATCGGTAATGGTTAAACACCACAAATCTCTGCCTGCATAAGACTTTCCTAAAGAAGTTAATTTAGCTAAATCAGGATAAGCAGCTGCAATTTTTTTACAGAGAGCGGTAATTCCTGCATGATCATAATAACGGTTCCAGCTTGCCTGCACCTTAGGATTAACAGGTGTTCCCGCAGCTTTAAAAACCTGGTTGGCTTCTTGAGCCATCAAGCTTATACTCAATATAAGTGCTATCGAAAAAGAATATATTTTTTTCATGATTGAATTTTTATTGTAACGAAATGGCTTTAGTAGTTAAGCCAATAGCGGGTGAGCCAGTCTCAACAGTAACACTTCCAGTGCCTTTTACAATCCAGCTGAATTGTTGCATAGTATGTGGTTCCATATTGTTGAGTAGCTCTAATTTTTTGCCTCCAATCAATTGTTGTTTGTCGTTTAATTGTAAGGCAACCTTCAATCGTTTTACAAAATAATTTCGGTCAGCAAATTTGCTATGTGTGGGTAGCATTCCTGCATTGGACACATCAATAGTAATCTTGGTTAATCCATTACTCAATTTTTGGGTTTCAATTTTTTGAATAACTACTTGTGGTTTTAAACTCACCAACTTTGTTAGAAACATTGTATGTTTTGAGGCAATACTATCCACCATTTTATATGGAGGATTTATCATTACGTAGGGATCTACGCCTCCAACTTGCACTACTTGATTGGGGAAGTCGGGATGTTGTACAGTTTTCCATTCGGTAAAATGATTTAATCCCTGCTGTGCACTCCATCTTAAATAATTAGCTGTGGCATCTACTACAGTAAATGCTTTTTCTTTCTTTGCCGTATCTGGCTTGGCTTTGGGAACCCACCAACCAGGGGTGCTGAAACTAAAACGACCATAATGTTGGTAAGCCCAACTCATAAAATCTCCTCCTTCTGCAGTTGGCTTTGGGGCATCTTTTGCCCCCATCGTTTTATTATACAATTCACTTACTACGGTTGTTATTTTATCATCATTTGCACTCAAATTATTTAAACTGCTAAAACTAACCACTGCATAAACATTGAATGCGTCATACAAGAAATCGAGGAGGGCTCTTGTTTCTATTTCACTTACTGGAAATTCTCCGGCACCTGCTGAAAATGTTTTATGTTTATAAGTTAGGTTTTTGTTGAAATGTATTCCACCAACCCCATCTTCATTAAATTGACCATCCTTATCATTGTCAATTCCTTCGGATAGTAACAAGTATTTTCCTTTTTCTCCTTTAGAAATATCCGCTTTAATTAAGACTCTAGGGTCGTCGGGATGAAGTTTATATATGCCCACAGGGCTTTCTATACGCATCATCGTAATTTTTCCATTCCCGTCTAAATCATCAAATGTATCTTCATTTGTTTTGCCATCTCTGTCGTCATCGGTGTTATTGGCATTGCCCAATCGCTCAAATGCAAGTTTACTAAAATAGGTTTCCATGGCATCAGGGCTCATATTGGGAAACAAATAATAAGTGTTCTCGGATAATAGTTTTTGCACGCTGTCTTTGTCAATTTGCTTCAATAGTTTCTCTGCAAATTGAATCACTAATTCGGTGCCCAGTAAATGAGTACCTTCTACTCCACCTATTACTGCAATAGCTGGTTTGGTTTCGGGTTTACCAGTTCCCAATGTTACTACCCATATATCTTTACCGCCACTTGTTTTGGCCAAAGATTGGATAGATACCCATTTTGGGTTGTTTTTTACCAACAGTGTTAGTCGGTTTTGTTGTTCTTGTAATGTTGGATACTGTTGTGCTTTTATTTGTCCTATCAGGGGCAAAAAACAAGCCATCAGGAAAAGTTTTTTCATGTGCAAGCTTTAGGTTATAAATATAATTGAAATGAAGGTTCTAAATTTACATTATGGATAAATGGCTTGTACCTTCGTTTTATAAACAGGGCATATGATTGATCCGGTAAAGGCAGAAATGTTTAGAAACAGGCTGAGTAAAGTGTTTAAGCACAAGAGTAAATTGGCCCGTAGACAAAATATTGTTTGTTATCGAATTTACGACCATGATTTACCTGAATTTCCTTTTAGTATTGAGTTGTACGAAGATCAATTATATATAGCTGAATACTTGCGAAGGCATGGCATGGAAGACGAAGTGCACGATGCATGGATGGAAGAATGCAAAGCTATTATCTCGGATATTGTAGGCATTCCAATTGAGCGTATGAATTTTAAACTGCGCAAGAGAATGAGTCATAAAGATGAACAATACGAAAAAATAAACACTGAAAAAGAATACAGCACGGTATTAGAAGATGGGCTAAAATTTTTGGTAAACCTAACCGACTATTTAGATACAGGGTTGTTTTTAGATCATCGCATCACTCGTAAAATGGTGAAGTCTACTTGTGCCAATAAAAGGGTATTGAATTTATTTTGTTATACAGGTTCTTTTTCAGTTTATGCAGCTGCCGGCGGAGCTTCTAGCGTAACTTCAGTAGATTTATCTAAGACCTATTTGGCTTGGGCAGAAGACAATATGACAATTAATTTATTTAAGGATAAGAAGGCTTATCAATTTATTCACGCCGACGTTAAGCAATACCTAAAAACACTACAGCCCAATAGTTTCGACATGGTTATTATGGATCCGCCAACGTTCAGCAACAGTAAACGAATGAAAGATATTCTTGATATACAGCGAGACCATGCAGAGCTGATTAATGATGTTTTAGCAGCGCTAGCTCCAGAGGGTCAATTGTATTTCAGTACCAATTTTGTGCGGTTTCAATTAGATACTGCAGCAATTCATTCTACTCAAATAAAAGATATAACCAAAGCTACTACTCCTTTTGATTTTGAGGGAAAATTAAAGCGATGGTGTTATTTAATTAATAAGTAGTTAAATCAATATGCAATTGCAAAACCTGCGGTATCAATAAAGATTGCTCATCGTTAATGATGACTCTATCGCAAAGCTTCATTTTAATGCTTTGACTTATTTGATGATTCATTCTATTTAATACTTCTTCTCTATTTATTTGGTCTCTTTGTATTACTCGCTGAATTCGCAAGGCATCAGGAGCATAAACACCAATGATGATATCCATTCCTTCAGCCGAACCAGATTCAAAAAATAAAGCTGCTTCTTTTATAGTATAAGGAGCATTTTGTTGTGAGGCCCATATTTTCCCCGCTTCAATGGTGGCGGGGTGTACAATGGAATTCAGTAATTGTAATTGATAAGGGTCTTTAAAAACTATATTGGAAATATATGACCGGTTTAAACCCTGTTGATTGTAAGATTCTCCCCCAAATGCAGCAATAATTTGGTTTTTTACTTCTTTGTTCTCCTGCATGATTTTTTTAGCCAATGCGTCTGCGTCTAATACAGGAATACCCAGTGTTCTGAATATTTGAGCCACTATCGATTTGCCACTTCCAATTCCTCCGGTTAGTCCTATACTAAGCATAAAAAATCCTGCAAGTTTGGGGCTTGCAGGATATAAAATTAAGGTATAAAAATTAGCTATTAGGGAACCTAGGGGCTAAATTATTTTTTCTCTTCTACTGCAGGTTTATTAATGGCTGCAGTCCATTCCATACTTAAAGCAGACTTCTCAATCTTTAAATAACTTCCTGGAGTAACTTCTAATTGCAAAGTTCCGTCTTCGTTTATTTTATTTACAACACCGTGGATACCAGCAATAGTTACAATTTTATCACCCTTAGACAAATTGTCGATGAACTTCTTTTGTTCTTTTGCTTTTTTTGCTTGCGGTCTAATCATGAACAACCAGAATACCAAAATAATGGCACCCATCATAATCAATTGTACAGTGCCACCCTGCTTAGGGTCGGCGGCTAAAATAGTCAACGCGTTCAATAACATATATTCTCTGTTTAAATGATTTGCAAATTAAAAGGAATTACTTGAAACTTACTTTCTGAATCTTGCCCTCTGCTACCAATTCTTTGTGAATATTATCTAAAATTCCATTTACGAACTGTCCACTTTGTGCAGTACTGTATTCTTTTGCTAGGTCTATGTATTCGTTAATGGTCACTTTGGTAGGAATAGTGTCAAAATACAAGAGTTCACATAAGCCCATGCGCATCAATACCATATCTAATTGAGCAATTCGCTCTGCATCCCAGTTTTTTAATTTTGGCTTGATTAATTCAGCACAATATTCTTTTTTATCGATAGCAGTTTTCAACAAGGTCTTTGCAAATTCCCATTTATCAGGGCTCATGATTTCGTTAAATTGAACTGATTTTGGCTTTTGAATGTAAGTCAACACCAATTGCTCCATCATTTCTGCATCGTCATCCCAGTTATTAAAATGCTCTTCTATATGCGATATAAAATTCTCATTAGGGAGCATTAACTCGCTGAATATCAATTTAATAATTTCTCGTTCTTTCCCTTTGTCTCTACTTTCTTCGGTAATGTAAACTTGATAAACAGCATTTTCTGATAATGCTTTGTACACTTTACTCACCAATTCTTTATCTAATAATTTTTCAGGATGATCTTTTTCTAAACATTGTTGATACCCCTTGTTTTCTAAAAGATTCCAAATAAAATCGTTGCCTGCAATTTTGATATTTACATTGAGGTCTGCCCTGCTGGGAAGGTTTTTAGAAGCCCTTTTTTGGGCACTGGTTTCTGCGTAACGGGCTACTTCGGCAATAAAATAAATCAGGTAAACAAAAAGTTCCCTGCTTTTATCCATTTGTTTCTCTAGAGTTTGAACCGGATGCTGAAACGTATTCGTAGAATCCGCGGCTTCAATCATATAGAGCAACTGCATCACTTTTACGCGGATATTTCTTCTGCTGATCATTAAACAAGAACTTTTTTTGAGCAGCGCGAAGGTAGGGATTTATCGTTTATTATGATTTGATAATTGTAGTTATCGGTGAAATTTTGGCACTCTTGCTATAAGTCAACTCTTTCTTAACTAGATAATTCTGTCAACAACAGCGTTTTAGCTCCCCCTTTGATACCATTAACTGAAAAATTGGCTGAAATGACGCTCTGGCATAATTATAGCTTTCTCACAGTAAATTTTAAACAACTAACCAAAATCAATAACGTATGGCTAAGAAAATCAACGTTACTCCTCTGCACGACAGAGTTCTTGTAAAGCCTGCTGCTGCTGAAGAAAAAACAGCCGGTGGAATCATTATCCCTGATACTGCAAAAGAAAAGCCACAACGTGGTGTAATCGTTGCTGCTGGAAAAGGTAAAACAGATGAGCCAATGACCGTAAAAGTAGGTGACACTGTATTGTATGGCAAGTATGCTGGTACTGAAGTTCAAATTGAAGGACAAGACTTATTGATCATGAGAGAAAGTGATCTGTTGGCGATTCTTTAATTATTATCATTTCTAAAATTGTAAAACTACAAATATGGCTAAGCAAATTTTCTTTGATATTGAAGCTAGAAATAAAATGAAGAAAGGCGTTGACACCCTTGCCAACGCTGTTAAAGTTACATTAGGACCAAAAGGTCGCAATGTGGTTATTGAGAAAAAATTTGGTGCACCTTCAGTAACTAAGGATGGTGTTTCTGTTGCAAAAGAAATTGAATTAGAAGATGCAATTGAAAACATGGGTGCGCAAATGGTTAAGGAAGTAGCTTCTAAAACTGCAGACATTGCAGGTGATGGAACTACTACTGCAACTGTACTTGCACAAGCTATTATTAGCGAAGGGTTAAAAAACGTAGCTGCTGGTGCTAATCCAATGGATTTAAAGCGCGGTATTGATAAAGCAGTTGCTAAAGTGGTTGATAGTTTAAGAGCACAATCTCAAGCTGTAGGCAACGACTCTAAAAAAATTGAGCAAGTAGCTACCATTTCTGCAAACAGTGATAGCGAAATTGGTAAGTTAATTGCAACTGCAATGGCTAAAGTGGGTAAAGAAGGTGTTATTACTGTTGAAGAAGCAAAAGGAACCGATACAACAGTTGATGTAGTAGAAGGTATGCAATTCGATCGCGGTTATATCTCTCCTTACTTTGTAACCAATAGCGAAAAAATGGAAGCTGAAATGCAGAATCCATACATTTTGATCTACGATAAGAAGATCAGCGCTATGAAAGATATTTTACATATCCTAGAGAAAGTGGCTCAAACTGGTCGTCCTTTGGTAATTATTGCTGAAGATTTAGAAGGAGAAGCATTGGCTACACTAGTGGTGAATAAATTACGTGGTACCATTAAAGTGGCTGCTGTTAAAGCGCCAGGTTTTGGTGACCGCAGAAAAGAAATGTTAACTGATATTGCTATCCTAACTGCAGGTACTGTAATTAGCGAAGAGCAAGGCTTCAAATTAGAAAATGCCGACCTTACTTATTTAGGACAAGCTGCTTCTATCACTATTGACAAGGATAACACCATTGTTGTAGGAGGTAAAGGTAAAAAAACAGATATTACTGCAAGAGTTAACCAAATTAAGGCTCAGGTGGAAAATACCACTTCAGACTACGATCGCGAAAAATTACAAGAGCGTTTAGCTAAATTAAGCGGCGGTGTAGCGGTACTTTATGTAGGTGCTGCAACTGAAGTTGAAATGAAGGAAAAGAAAGACCGTGTAGACGATGCTTTACACGCTACAAGAGCTGCAGTTGAAGAAGGTATTGTACCAGGTGGTGGTGTTGCCTACATTCGCGCAGTAGAGAGCTTAGAGAAGTTGAAAGGTGCTAACGAAGACGAATTAACTGGTATTCAAATTGTGAAAAGAGCAATTGAAGAGCCATTGCGTCAAATTGTAATCAACAGCGGAATCGAAGGTTCTATTGTGGTTCAAAAAATTAAAGAAGGCAAAGGAGATTTTGGTTTCAATGCTCGTACTGAAGTTTACGAGAACTTGTTTAAAGCAGGTGTAATTGATCCTACCAAAGTAACTCGTGTTGCTTTAGAGAATGCTGCATCAATTGCTGCGATGTTGTTAACAACAGAGTGTGTGATTGCAGATAAGCCAAAGCCTGAAGCTCCTCATGCGCACGGTGGTGCTCCTGATATGGGCGGAATGGGTTATTAATACTATTTCAATCAATAGTTATACAGCCTCACCTGAATTTTAGGTGGGGCTTTTTCATAGCTTCAATTTGAGCCCACCATTTACCACAAATCCATCTACTGGGGCATAAATATCTCTAAAAGTTGGATTATTAATTGACCCAGTATAAATGGTGTCAAATCTGGTCTGTCTGGTATCTGTAAAATTTTCGAAATTGATGAACAAGGAGAAGTTGTTCCAGATTTTTTCGGCCATCAATCCAAAAATCCAATAAGATTTTCCCTTTGCTCCATCATTCAATTGTTGTGGGCTAAAAAAATATGCTTCAGCACCAATCTTGAACTTGCCTTCTTTTTCATACATCAGCACATTATTCACTCGGTGTCTAGAAGTTAATGGGAACCAGTTTGTTACATTATTGAATTGGGTATTCACATCGGCATAAGTATAGCCTATAAATAGTTTAAAGTCTTCATAACTCAATCTCATATTGGTTTCCATTCCTTTGGTACTGATAAACCCATTGGCGTTTACAAAAGATGAACTCGTTCCACTATTTACTAATACCAAGGGGGAATTTAACCTTGTATAAAAGAATAGATGATTCAGTGTAAATCCAATCTCTCCAATTCTTGTGCGAAAATTAATATCAAAATTTCCTCCAATAGATCGTTCATTGGTTGCAATCAATTGGTCAATCGGGCGTATAAATTGAAAATGCAATTTCTCTGCTTCCTCATTAAAAACAGTAGGTGTTTTATAGCCCATGCCCCCTCCTAATCTAAAAGTAAATTGCGCGTTAGTTTTTAGCATCAGCGCAATTCTGGGTAACAATTCAAATCCAAATTGCTTTACATAATCTCCTCTTAATCCTGTTTCAACGCTTAGTTTTTCGCTTGCCTGCCAAGTATTTTGAAGAAAGATTCCCCAAGTATTAAATTGATAATCTCTAGGGTTAACAACCATTTGACTCATTTCTTTAAAATGATCACTCATAAAATTGGCTCCAATAATCCAATCATGTTTTGTTGCTTTGTATTGATAGGTAGCTTCAGAAAAGCTGGTTTGTTGAAGTCCTTTAAATTCATAGGTAGGAATTTGAATGGATCTGTTGAATCGGCTATAGCTGTTTTTAAATACGAAATGAGATTGCTCGTTTATTTGATGTGTCAATTGAAATTGAGAAGTCAATCTATTGGTTTGATTGTTTTCAAAATAACCTAAACTGCCATTCTTAATATAATCCATACTACCTCCTAGCCTCTTCTCAGTAATATAATTCAAACCAAAATTTGCATTGGTTTTATTACCATAAAAAAACAACCTTGGATGAATGGTATAACGCTCAAATTTTGGAATAGCAGATAACCCTAAAGCAGCTGGATCGTATGCATTGGAAGCATTTCTTGATCCAAAAACTGTAAGACCTATTTTATTGAATTTTTTACTGTAAAAACTGCTTAAGTCTAGTCCACCAGCAGTTGTAGCGTTTGCCAAGAAACTCAATTCCCTTTCATTAGTAGGAGTTTTAGAAACTAAATTGACTAATCCAGCAATCGCTCCTCCACCATACAAAGTAGAGGAAGATCCTTTAATTACTTCAATTTGTTTTAAATCTAAAGGCGCTACTTGCATAAGACTCAATCCACCTGAAAATCCTGCGTATAAAGGAAATCCATCTCTCAGTATTTGAGTATACCTCCCATCTAAGCCTTGAATACGAATACTTGAATTATAGGAAGTGGCCGATGTTTGTTGTGTTTGAATTCCGGTACTTTCATTTAATAACATTCTAATATCGCCCGGTTTCATATTCCCCTTCTCTGTTAATTCTTCTCCAGAAATTGTTTCAACTCTGGTAACAATATCTGCAATAGATCTACTCATTCTAGTTGCAGTTACTATTACTTCTTCTTCCTCTTCGTGTTCCTCGTCATGACTTAATAAAACCTCATAATAGCTTTCCTTTTGAGGCAACTCGATAATTACTTCTTGATCAGCGTATCCAATATAACTGATCTTAAATGCATATTTCCCGGTAGGTATTTGTGTAAATAAAGCAGCTCCGTTGCTATCTGCTACTAAGGTTTTTTTTAACGTTGGGATCATCACTGTTGCTCCTGCCAAAGGCTTTTTCTCTTCGGCTTCTCTAACTACAATCTTAATAGTATGATTTGAAGTAGTTGGTACTTCCTGTGATTGAACTTTTATAGACAATAATAAGATTGTCAAGAAGGTTGCAAAAAATTTCATCAGTAAAAATAACAGATACTTAAAGAAATGGCTATTTCTTCAACAAGTAATTTTTAAAACCCTTAGCTAAAAGAAACTGAGCAAAACCATAAGTGAGCATTACAATAACACCTAAGAAAACATTCTTGTATGCAAAAATATTCAAAGACAAAACAGAATCAGACAAAACAAATAATGCAGCACCCGGAACAAAATAATTTACACCAAACTGTTTGGTACCTGCATTACAAGAAATCATTATTGCGCTAGCAAACATGGTGGCAATTACAATCATGTATACTAAAACTGGTAAAAATAAATCTCCCAACTTTGGCGCTAAATGGTTCAAAATGATTGCCCCCATAACAAGCACCACAATCCCCCCTGTAATGGGTAAAAAAGCGTTACTAATTTTTAAAGGCTGTATATTTATAAATAATATAATATAACAAAAATGTGCCGCCATAAAGCAAAGCATCCCTGCAATAAAAAATAGATTTCCATCGTACAACAAAAATATATCTCCTCCCCAGGAAGCTAAAAAAGCTGAAGCTACCAAGGTCTTAGACAATTTCAATTTTATTAAAGATGGCGCCAACGCTTCAGCTAAATACAAAAGCAATAATGGCATCAATAGAATTTTTGTGATTCTGGCTATTTCTAACTGTTCTATCCAAAGCAAATAACAATGAACCAATAATACCACCACATAAAGAGGCGCAGTAATCTTTCTTAAATTCATAATGGAATAATTAATACAAGAGGTTAAGGGAATCTACGATTTTTAGCTTAAACTGACCTAATTTTGCTCCATGCAAATGGACGACGAAGCATTTTTTGCTTATTGGCAATTGAATAGTGAAAAAGAAAAAAGCAGCCGAAAAGCTTTTATGTTCGGACTTTCTTCAGGTTTCGCTATAGGAGTTGTTGTGCTTGCTTTTATTTTATCGGGATGGTATAAGCGTGCTACCATGGAAGCCAATAGTAAAATGAGTGCATTTGTGCTTTTTATTGCCATTTTAGGTATTTCTATATTTATCGCTTTTATGTATCGTAGGTTTAAATGGGAAATGAACGACCAACGATATCATGAAATTTTAGCTAAAAAACAAAAATTAAATACCAATGATGCAGCCATAAACAATGGTTCAGCGTCTTAAAAAGAAAACTGAGAATGAAAAAATCACTGATTGCTTTGGGTTTATTAATCACTTTTGCTGTTTTGTCTTGTGGTAAAACCCAGGATACAGGTTGCACGCCAGTTGCGGTTGCTGCTGAAAAAGATGCCATGGTTAAATTTTGTACAGATAATAGCATCAGTTACTCTGAACATCCTAGTGGGTTACTCTACCAAATTATCAATCCAGGAACTGGCGCCGCTTTAGACGCTTCATCAACTGTTTCTGCCATTTATACAGGCAAATACCTTAATGGTGTTATATTTGAAGCCAACGCTACCCCAGCAACTTTTGGGCTAAATCAAGTGATCGAAGGCTGGAAAATTGGCATTCCTTTGGTAAAAAGGGGGGGCAGAATCCGCTTAATTATTCCATCTGCCTTGGCTTATTCTTGTGTAGGTAGAGGCTCTATTCCACCCAATACCCCTCTTTACTTTGATGTTACTGTGAATTAATCGCTCATTCCCCTATCTTTGCCGTCCTGAAAAAATCAGGAATAAAACTTCGTAAACCGTTACTAATATGCAACTGAAAGGTTTAGTGCGTTTTTTTGCCATAGCACTTACATTGATTTGTCTTTACCAGTTATCATTCACTTGGTTTGTAAATAGCCATGAATCTGCAATGGAAAAGAAAGCCACAGAGTGGTTGAAACGTTTTCCAACTGCAGAACAGCAATACCCTGGCAACAAGGAATTGCAAGCTGCTTACACCGATTCTTTAGAAGACCTAAAGAAAACCAGATTACTTCGTTTGTTAGACAGTACCAAAGACACCAAATTGGCTTTTGGATTAACTACCTATCGTAGTGCCAAAGAAAAAGAATTGATGTTGGGTCTAGACTTACAAGGTGGTATGAGTGTAACCATGGAAGTGGGCTTAGATGGTTTAATAAAATCATTAAGCAATTTTACTAAAGACGCTAATTTCAACAAAGCATTGGATGCTGCTGTTGAAAGAAAAGCAAACAGTGGTGCAGACTTGATTACTTTGTTTTTAGCAGAGTATAGTAAAGTAAGTCCTGATGGAAAACTAGCTCCATTTTTCACAACAAAAAGTGCTTCTGCTGTTAAAATTGATGATTCTAATGCTAAAGTAGAAAACTACTTACGTAAGCAAGCTGAAGCTGCTTTCAATAATACTTTTAGAATTTTAAGAACCAGAATCGACCGTTTTGGTGTGTCATCAAACAACATTAATCCAGATCCTGCTAAAGGCAGAATTAATATTGAATTAGCTGGTGTAAATGATAAGGATCGTGTAAGAAATTACTTACAGTCTACAGCCAATCTTCAATTTTTTGAAGTGTACACTTGGGAAAATAAAGATGTACAGTCTGGTATTGTTGCTGCAGATAAAGCGGTTCAAGATTATTTAACAGGTGCTGATAAAATGGCTACAGTTGTTGATACAACTAAAGCTACCGCTGCGGTTCAGCCTAAAGGAGATACCAGCAAAACTGCTACTATTTCTGCGTTGGCAAATAAAGCAACTCCAGCTAAAACGGATTCTGCTGCTATTAAAGCAACGGAGAATCCTATTCTTCGTTTGATGCAATTGACCCAGCCTTACCAAGCAGAAAATGGTCGTCCAGTTTATCCAGCCGCATTAGGATATATTCAATCAAAAGACACTGGTACATTAAATGATTACTTAGCAATGGAATCTGTAAAAAGCAAGTTTCCTTCTAACTTAGTATTCATGTATGGTAAAGCAGAATTAGATGATCCGAAAGCAAAAGACATACTTACTCTATATGCAATCAAAACCTTAGACAATGGTCAAGCTGAATTAGAGGGCGATCGTATTGCTGGTGCATCACAAGATTATGATGAGCGTGGTCGTATTGCTATCAAAATGAATATGGATAAAGTTGGTTCTAATATATGGGCTAAGATGACTACTAGAAATGTAGGTAAACCAATTGCCATAGTGTTAGACAATTTTGTTTATTCTGCTCCTAATGTAAATGATCCTATTACTACTGGTAATTCTCAAATCAGTGGAAACTATACTATTAAAGAAGCTCAAGATTTATCTGAAATTTTAGAGAGTGGTAAATTACCTGCTCCTGCTAAAATTGTTCAGAGCCAAACTGTAGGGCCAACTTTGGGTAGTGAATCTATCAAAGGCGGTGCATTATCTTTTGGAATTTCTTTCTTGGTGATTTTTGCCTTGATGTTATTGTACTTTAATACGGGTGGATGGGTTGCAAACATTGCATTGATCCTAAACCTATTATTTACCATTGGTGTATTGAGTGCCTTAGGATTTACTTTAACTGCTCCTGGTATTGCAGGTTTGGTATTAACCATTGGTATGGCAGTAGATACCAACGTAATCATTTTCGAGCGTATTAAAGAGGAGTTAACTAAGGGTAAAAACTATTCTGCAGCAGTGAATGAAGGCTATAAGCGATCTCTTGCTCCTGTATTAGATGGTCACATCACTACCCTATTAACAGCTATTATTCTTGCTTACTTTGGTTTAGGCCCTGTACTAGGGTTTGCAACCACACAAATCATTGGTATCTTATTATCATTGTTCTGTGGAATCTTAGTATCTCGTTTAATTTCAGATTGGTATACTAATAAAAACAGACACTTTGAATATTTTACGGGTATTTCAAGAAAAGTTTTTAACCATGCCAATTTCAAGTTTATTGAATACAGAAAGTATGCATACATGCTTTCTGCAGTAATCTTTGTAATGGGTATTGCCTCTTTCTTCCATGGTTTTGATGAAGGTGTAGAGTTTGCAGGTGGTAGAAGTTATACTGTTAAGTTTGACAAAGCAGTTGATCCAGAAATGATTCGCCAAGATTTAAAAACGGTTTTTGGGGAAGCTCCAATTATTAAAACTGTTGACGTAAAGAATCAAGTAAATATTACAACTTCTTATAAAATTAAGGAAACAGGTAATAATATTGATGCTGAAGTAGAACGCAAGTTATACGAAGGATTAACTAAATACTTACCTGCGGGAACTAGTTTTGATACATTTGAAAATTCTTACAAACAAGGATCGCAAACAGTATTACCTACCATTTCTGATGATTTAAAAGCAGGTGCAACCAAAGCTACTTTGTTTGCAGTAATTGTAATTTGCTTGTACATCTTCATACGTTTCCGCGATTGGAGATATTCTTTGGGATCCATTGTTGCGTTAATGCACGATGTATTTGTAACCTTGATTGTATTTAGTTTCTTAAAGGATTTTGTTCCATTCCCATTAGAAATTGACCAGCACTTTATTGCGGCAATACTTACGGTGATTGGTTTCTCTATGAACGATACCGTTATTGTTTACGACCGTATTAGAGAAGACAGTGCTATAATGAAGGGAACACCAAACGCTACCATCATTAACAGAGCTATCAACGAAACATTAAGCAGAACCATTATGACTTCGGTTACGGTGTTCTTAACCATCTTGATTTTATTCATCTTTGGTGGTGAAGTAACCAGAGGATTTGCATTCGCAATGTTGATTGGGGTGGCTACTGGTACCTATTCTTCAATATTTGTTGCAGCTCCTTTCCTAGTAGATTTCGGTAAAGGAAGAGCCTTGGGTACAAAAACTAAATAATCTAATAAGTTATTTAATAAAAAATGCCTCAATGTAAATTGGGGCATTTTTATTTTAATTCAATTTTGGATGGATTATAACCTCAAATAATTTGAAGCGGTTGTTTTTGACTTAAACAGCAAATGAAGTTCCGCAGCCGCAAGTTTTGCTGGCGTTTGGATTACTAAAAGTAAAACCCCTGCTATTAAGGCCACCCTGCCAATCTATTTCCATGCCATATAAGTAAAGGCTATGGCTTTTATTCATTATACATGGTATTCCTTCAATTTCAAATAATTCATCTTCTTTTTCGGTTTGATCAAAACCCAACACATAAGTCATACCACTGCATCCGCCCCCTTTTACGCCCACTCTTAAACGTTGTGTAGTGTCAAAGTTGGGTTCAGCCATTAATCGCTTAATTTCTACAATTGCCCCCTCAGTGAGGGTTACTGGAATTTGAGTTGTAATTGCTGTTTCCATATTCAATATTTAAGGTACAAAGTTACCATTTTGCCTGAACCCTCGCCTCTTTAGGTTTACGATAGAAGGAATTCCTTGTTCATCCCCTACCTTTGTATAAAGAATCTAGAGAATGGATAATTCGGTGTTAATTACGGTAATAGTGGCTGTTTTTATAGCTTCTATGGCAGGTTATTTAATATACTTACAACGCAGGCTGATCATTTATGAAAAGCAACAAAGTAAGGCAAACAGTCCGCTGCCATTGCAAGCTTACGAACGCCTTCTATTATTGACAGATAGAATTGCTTTGCCTAACTTAATCAATAGAAATGCAGCAAATGCCATTTCAGCAGCTGAACTTCAAATAATGTATACTAAAATTATACGGGAGGAATTTGATTTTAACGTAACCCAGCAAATGTATATCAGCCCTGCATCTTGGAAGGCGATTAAAAATTTGAAAGAAAAAAATTTACAAATCATCAACCAAATTGGGCAGCAATTACCCGCTGAAGCAACAGGATTAGATTTGCAAAAAGCCATCATGCAATACTTAATGACCAATCCTACAGCGGTTTTACATGAATTGGTGTCGGAAGCATTGAGTTATGAAGCCAAGCAATTATTGTAATATAAAAAGAGTACCATGCCATCGAAAAAAATGACAGATAGTGGAATTGAAATAAAAGCTTGTTATACAGCTGAAGATATTGAGGCATTAAAATTAAGTACAGAGATGCCAGGTGAGTTTCCTTATACTAGAGGTGTTCAAGCCGATATGTATCGAGGTAAATTATGGACTATGCGACAGTATGCAGGATTTTCTACTGCAGAGGAAAGTAATAAACGATACCATTATTTGTTAAGCCAAGGCGTAATGGGTTTGAGCGTGGCATTTGACTTGCCTACACAAATTGGATATGATAGTGATCATGCTTTATCTGAAGGGGAAGTTGGAAAAGTAGGTGTTGCTATTGATAGTTTAGAAGACATGGAGTTGTTGTTTAAAAGGATTCAATTGGAACAAGTAAGTACTTCTATGACCATAAATGCAACTGGTTTTATTTTATTGGCTATGTATGTTGCATTAGCAAAAAAACAGGGGGCCGATTTAAATAAGGTTACTGGAACTATTCAAAATGATATATTAAAAGAGTACGCAGCTAGAGGAACATATATTTATCCACCTAAACCTTCCATGAGAATAATCACCGATATATTTGAATGGTGCAGTACTTCTTTACCTAAATGGAATACGATATCTATTTCTGGTTATCATATTCGTGAAGCAGGCAGTACAGCTGTTCAAGAAATAGCTTTTACATTAAGTAATGGTAAAGCATACGTGGAAGCTGCGCTGGCAAAGGGTTTAGACATCAACGTATTTGGAAAAAGATTGTCCTTCTTTTTTAATGCGCATAATAATTTATTTGAGGAAGTTGCCAAGTTTCGTGCTGCCCGAAAAATGTGGGCACGAATTATGAAAGAATTAGGGGCAACAGATGAAAAAGCAATGATGTTGCGTTTTCATACTCAAACTGGGGGTGCCACATTAACGGCTCAGCAACCTCTAAATAATATCAGCAGGGTAACGATTCAAACACTTGCTGCAGTGCTTGGAGGTACACAAAGCTTGCATACCAATGGTTATGATGAAGCATTGAGTTTGCCCACAGAAGAAGCGGCTAGGATTGCATTAAGAACCCAGCAGATTGTTGCTTTTGAAAGTGGGGCACCTGATACAGTTGATCCATTAGCAGGCAGTTATTTTGTGGAATCGCTAACTTCAGAAGTAGAGAACAAAGCTTGGGAACTAATGAATAAAATAACTGCAATGGGTGGCAGTGTAAGTGCCATTGAACAAGGTTTTATGCAGGATGAAATTGCCCGAAGTGCATTTGAATATCAGCGAAATATTGAATGTGGTGATAAGATTATTGTTGGGGTAAATAAGTTTACCATTGATAAAGAAAATCCTGTGCCTGGTTTTAAAATTGACGATAGTATTCGTCAACTCCAAACAGCAAAGTTGACTGAATTGAAATATAAAAGAGACCAAGCAAAGGTAGATCAATGTTTAGCAGCTATTAAATCTGCAGCAATGGGCACAAAAAACTTGATGCCGTTGGTGGTAGAAGCAGTTGAAACCTATTGTACACTTGGCGAAATAGCAGATACACTTCGCCAAGTATACGGAGAACATAGGTAATTTATAATACCGTTATCAGGGCAAAAATAACACCAGGTATCCAGAACAATAAAGTAAGTAAAACGCTAATCCAAAAAGTACCATTGGTAGTTCCTTCATGCAAGTAAACAGCTAAAGGGGGAAGTAATATAGCTAAGATAGCCAACAATACTTTGTCTGTTGAGGGTGTAGCACTAGCTTTATTGGCTTTGTACTCTTTCATTAAACTTTTTACTTCTTTTAATTTGGCTTTTCTGTCTACTCTTGACAAACTCTTAAATTGACTCATGGCATCTGTTACTACTGCATCGTCCATGGTTATTGATGTACTAGCTGTAGCCGAAGACTTATTGGTTTCCCCGGTTGTGGTTCCAACGGATGAAGCAGTTGCTGTTGAAAAATTAAAAACAATAGCTGCTGCTATTAAATAGATGATTTTTTTCATAAGTATTACGGTTTCTTTGAAGTTACACTAAGTTTAACAGAATCTCGTTTTATATTCTTAGTTCCGTTAAATTTAATAAAGGTATTCAGTACCTTAGAATTTCTTAACTATTTGCTCTTATGAAAAAAATGATCACCTTCCTATTACTGGTTTCAGGAACAGTAGTAGCACAACCCTCACAGGCAACCCTAGAACAATTGTTTAAAGATGAAAATGCCAAAGTAATTAATTGGCGTAGGTATTTTCATGAGTTTCCAGAATTAGGAAATCGAGAATTCAATACATGTAAAAAAGTAGAAGAAACGTTGAAGAGTTTTGGTATTAGTACGCGTATAGTAGCAAAAACAGGTGTTGTTGGCATATTAAAGGGCGGTAAGCCAGGTCCAGTTGTTGCATTAAGGGCCGATATGGATGGCTTGCCTGTTGAAGAAAGAAACAATTTAGCCTTTGCTTCAAAAGCCAAAGGAGAATACAATGGGGCTGCTGTACCTGTAATGCATGCTTGTGGACATGATTCTCACGTAGCTATGTTATTAGGTGCTGCAGAAGTTTTAAGCAAAATAAAGAATGATATTAGTGGTACGGTGGTATTCTTATTTCAACCAGCAGAAGAAGGTCCTCCCGGAACAGAAGAAGGTGGTGCTCCATTGATGATAAAAGAAGGTGCAATGGATAACCCTAAAGTGGATGCAGTATTTGGTATTCATATCAACTCAAAATACGATCTAGGTAAAATTTATTATAAGCCAGGATCTACTATGGCTTCTTCTGATTGGTTTACCATTAAAGTGAAAGGTAAACAGAGTCATGGTGCATACCCTTGGAACGCTATTGATCCTATTGTAGTAAGCGCTGAAATTATTCAAGCATTACAAACCATTGTAAGCAGAAATATCGACATCACTAAATCTCCAGTGGTAGTTTCAGTTGGTAAAATTCAGTCAGGCGTTAGATCCAATATTATTCCGGAAGAGGCCATCATGGAAGGTACCATTAGAACCCTAGATGATCAAGTTCAGAAATATGTACACGAAAAAATAAAATTGATTGCAAAAAATATTGCAGAAGCAAATGGAACTACAGCAGAAGTAATGATTGATACTAAAACCTTGGTTACTTATAGTGATCCTGAATTAGTTGCAAGAACCCTCCCCTCTTTAGAAACTGCTGCAGGTGGGGCTGCCAATGTTAAGCTAACTAATTGGGTTACTGGTGCAGAAGATTTCTCCTTTTTTGGAACCAAAGCACCTGCATTTTATTTCTTCTTAGGTGCCAGAGATCCTCAGTTTGCTAGTTTTGAAACAGCACCAGATCATCATACACCAGGTTTTATGATTAATGATTCCAAACTAGATGTTGGGGTAAAAGCTTTTGTACACTTGGTATTGGATTATGCAAAAACGGGCAAAAAATAAATGCATGAAAAAAATATTAGTATTAGCAGCTTTGGGATGTATGTTACTTACCCAAGCACAAGAGAATCTGACGCCAGAAAAATTATGGCAGGTACAAAGGGTTAGCCCATTAGGGATTAGTAAAGACAAACAGTATATTATTTATTCTGTTACTACTCCTGATATTGGAGCCAATAAGAACAATCGCAAGAAATTTAAAGTTCCAATAACTGGAGGATCAGCAATTGAATTAGCAAATAATGAAAACTTGGTTGCCAATGATCGAATTTCAGCCGATGGTAAGTTCATTTTGTATTCAGATGAAGTGAAAATTAATAAAGTAGCCGGAAAAGAATTGTATCCAGACTTGCCCAAATCGGATGCATACATTTATACTTCTTTAAACTATAGACATTGGGATACTTGGGAAGATGGCGAATACAACCATGTATTTGTAGCCCCTTATGTTAATGGCAAATCTTTACGAGGAAAAGACATCATGCCCAATGAGCCATACGATGCGCCAACTAAGCCTTTTGGTGGGGATGAAGATTTTATTTGGCACCCAGATGGCAAGCATATAGTATATGTAGCAAAGAAAAAATACGGAACCGAATATGCAGTTAGTACCAATACCGATTTATATCAATACAATATTGAAACCGAGCTTACTACAAATTTAACTGCCAACAATAAGGGATACGATTTGGCTCCACAGTTTAATACACAAGGAGTATTGGCATGGATGCAAATGAAAAGAGATGGATTTGAAGCAGACAAACAAGACCTGATTGTATTGGTTAATGACAAGTTCCCCATTAACCTTACTGCACATAGAGATGATATTCATGTAGAGGGATTTAAATGGAGTGAAGATGGTCGTTCTTTGTTTTTTTGGGCACCAATCAATGGTACACTTCAATTATTCCAAGTAAATAATCCAGGGTTAACTAAAATGATACCTGTAATCAAACAACTTACTACAGGAGATTTTGATATCACTGGAATAGTAGCACAGTCAGGGAATAACTTGGTTGTTTCTAGAACAGATATGAATACTGCTTCAGAATTATACAAACTGAATTTGCAGAATAATCAATTGGAGCAGCTAACGCATGTGAATGATTCTTTTTACAGCAGTATTGCAAAATGTAGAACAGAAAGAAGATGGGTTCCAACTACAGACGGGAAAAAAATGCTGGTTTGGGTAATTTATCCCCCAAGTTTTAATGCGTCTAAAAAATATCCAACCTTATTGTATTGTCAAGGTGGACCGCAAAGCCCACTCACCCAATTTTATTCTTTCAGATGGAATTTTCAGTTAATGGCTTCTCAAGGATATATAGTAGTTGCCCCTAACAGAAGAGGAATGCCTGGGCATGGAACTCAATGGAATGAATCAATTAGTAAAGACCATGGGGGTCAAGTAATGAACGATTATTTATCGGCTATTGATGCAATTAGCAAAGAACCCTTTGTAGACAAGAATAGATTGGGCTGTGTTGGTGCAAGTTATGGCGGGTATTCTGTATTTATGCTGGCTGGATTACACAACAATCGTTTCAAAACATTCATTTCTCACGATGGCATATTCGATACCAAGAGTATGTATGGAACTACTGAAGAATTGTGGTTTGTTAATTTTGATTATGGCGGACCATATTGGGATAAAAAACCTGCAACACAAAAAACGTACGGACTTCAAAATCCAATTAATCATGTTGCTAAATGGAATACACCCATCATGATTGTACAAGGAGGAATTGATTTTAGGGTGCCAATTGAACAAGGATTACAAGCATTTCAAGCGGCACAGTTGCGAGGCATAAAAAGTAAACTGTTGTATTTACCTGGTGAAAATCATTGGGTATCTACTGCACAAAACGGGCTAGTATGGCAGCGGGAATTTTTTAAATGGCTAAAGGAAACTTTATAAATTATTAAAAGCGAATCGGTTGGTTCGCTTTTTTATTTGGTATAATTTCTTGCGCCAAATAATAAACTGCCAATTCTTACCAAGTTACTTCCCTCTTCTATCGCCATTGGGTAATCGCCACTCATGCCCATTGATAAGATGGGTTCTTTACTTGAATGTTTGATGAACCAAGGTTTGTTTTGAGTGAAGATGCGGTTTAATTTTTTAAACTCATTCCGAACTTTATGTTGATCCTCACTAAAAGAGGCCATTCCCATTAAGCCGCAAATCCTTATATTAGGTATTTGGTCAATTTGAGTAATTATCTGCTCCAACTCTGTTTCATCTAATCCAAATTTTGTTTCTTCCTCTGCAATATGAATTTGTAACAAGCAATCAATAACCCGGTTGTTTTTGATTGCTTGCTTGTTGATTTCTTGTAACAACTTTAAACTATCCACCCCATGAATCAAGTGAACAAATGGAGCAATGTATTTTACTTTATTGCTTTGCAAATGTCCAATAAAATGCCAGCGAATATCTTTAGGTAAACTTGCCGCTTTGTCTACCAATTCTTGCACATAGTTTTCTCCAAAATCCCTTTGACCTAATTCGTATAATTCCATTAAGTCTTCGTTGGGCTTGGTTTTGCTCACAGCTACTAAAATGGTACTAGAACTAATTAATTCTTTTATTATATTTTGATATGCGATGGTATTTACGGGCATAGAACTGATAGATTAATTAACCAATTTTTGATGTAAAATAATATTCTCTAATAAGAGTACATTGTTAAAGGCAGGGCAATAGTAATTGAATTTACCCAAAGAACTTGCCGTAAAAGTTTTTTTTAGTTGACCGGGTAATATAGAAGCCATATTCGCAATAAAAAAAGAAAATGATTCATCTTCAATTAATCCTTTTAAATTTTGATTGCTTTGAATATTTATTTCATTTGGCTTTATCCCCCAATTTAGTAATGCGGATGACAAAAGTACTTGGCTCAAGAATGATTGTGTTTTTTGTTGTAATTCTTGAGTTTGTTGAACGAGTATAGGTCTAAAATTTTCAATTGCTGGTATAGGGTTTAATGCCATTAATCTTGAGAGATGATATAAAATAATTTCTGTACTACCATAATGGGGAGAAATAACGCTTGGTTCAGTTATATGTTTGTTTTCTTCTAGAATATTTACAATCACTTGAATACTTGATGAATCTGCATTTGTAAATGGCAGTTTATATGCTTGAACAAAATAGAGCACGTTGCTTAGTACAGAAATATCAAAATCAACTGGCATTTTTTTACCAAACCAAACTGAATAGGCCGGTAAATGACTAATTGAAGCAATTGTATTATTGATTTTCCCCTTTGCGCCATTAATATATTCTTGCATCAAGAAATGAACATTTGAGGCTGTTTGTTTATCTGCGTTTAACGCCATTAGAATAATAGCAGTATCATCCATATCATCTGGCAATGATTGTTGCTTATTAAAAAGGTTCATCCAACCACTATTCGGAAAAATTTGTGCCGTGTCTGTTGGCCAAAAATTATACGTATCTCTCCCCTTCCGATTTTTAAATTTTGCAAACGAAGGCGCTGCATTTGAAGCAATCTGCTCAACCAGTTTTTGTTGGTAAGGGGTAAGTTGGTCTTTAATCCTATTTAAGGTAAAAACAATTAGTCCAGTAAAAAATGGATTAATATCAGCTTTTTGTCGATCTTGATTAAGTGCATAAGTTCTGTAAGAGGAAAAATGTCCTTTCGGAAAAATGCCGTCTTCTTTTACTTGAAGCTGCTCAATACGATGTAGCAGTTGAGTTACAATTGTAGTATCAAAAGCAATGCTCTTATTCATGTAGAAAAACAACAAGAATAAGAGCAAGCACTTTAATTTCATCTACCTTATTTTAATATACTTCTACTAATTACAATTCTTTGAACCTCACTAGTACCTTCATAAATCTGGGTGATTTTTGCATCACGCATTAAACGCTCAACATGATACTCTTTCACAAATCCATAACCACCATGAATTTGAACAGCTTCAGTTGATATCCACATAGCAGCTTCACTCGCAAAAACTTTTGCCATTGAAGAGCTTAAGGTATAATCTAATCCATTGTCTTTTTCCCAAGCTGCTTTTAGGCAAAGTAATCGAGCTGCTTCAATTTTAGTAGCCATATCAGCTAATTTAAATTGAATGGCTTGATGGTGCATGATTTCTTTTCCAAAAGCTTTACGTTGTTTGCTGTAGGCTAAGGCTAATTCGTAAGCACCACTGGCAATTCCCAAAGCTTGGGAAGCAATACCAATTCTACCTCCAGCTAATGTTTTCATGGCAAACTTGAAACCAAAACCATCTTCCCCTATCCTATTCTCTTTTGGAACAATTACATCGTTAAATAAAATGGTATGTGTATCGCTACCCCTGATACCTAATTTATTTTCTTTTGCAGCCACCGTTACACCTGGCCAGTTTTTTTCAACAATAAAAGCATTGATGCCCTTACTTCCTTTGGCTGGGTCTGTTTGGGCAATTACTAAATAAACGGATGCGGAAGAACCATTGGTAATCCAGTTTTTTGTACCATTTAATAAATAATGGTCTCCTTTGTCTTCAGCAGTTGTTTGTTGACTTGTTGCATCACTTCCTGCCTCAGGCTCACTTAATAAAAAAGCACCTATAAAAAGTTTGTCGTCTTTTCTACCTTGTGCCAATGGCGTTAAGTATTTTTTCTTTTGTTCTTCGTTCCCAAAAGTTTCTAACCCCCAACATACTAAGCTATTGTTCACGCTCATACTAACACTAGTGCTAGCATCAACCTTACTAATTTCTTCCATAGCCAATACATAACTAAGGGTGTCCATTCCTGCACCACCATAATCAGGGCTTACCATCATTCCCATAAAACCCAATTCAGCTAATTTCATTACTTGTTCGTAGGGGTATTTTTGGTGTTCATCCCTTTCAATAACGCCGGGCTTACACTCATTTTGGGCAAAATCTCTTGCCGCCTTCTGAATCATCAAATGTTCTTCACTCAACTGAAAATGCATGGTTGTAAAATTTTATGGCGCAAAAATAAGCTAACAAGTGTTAGGATGTACGATGTTTTGTAAAAAAATGGTTACTTCTTTGTTTTTGTAAATAAATTGTTGGAACAAGTAAAGAGCCCTTCTTTCGTTTTTGTATCAAGATTAAAGTACTTGCCTCCTAGTATACTTTGACCTATATATCCTGGATTATCTCCTTTCCCTAGTGGCCAATATCCCACTGTATTATCAATTTGAATATTTCCTAGTTGGGCAATAGTCAATGCAAAATCAGAACAATTGTAATCACTTAAATGATATTCATTTGCAATATTGTGGTCAATGTATTCTAATATTTTTTCAAATTGGTCTTTAGAAACAAACTTCCCCAATAATTGATCCCAATTGTGGTAAGAATCATCTTTAATAACGGAAAGGGCGGTTGGTATTAGTGGATTTACTGGAATCAACTGGCCCTCTTCAGGATAAAATCCAAAAGATTTGCATATGGCTGACTGGTCATTATTGTATTTAATTAAAGAAATGAAGGAATGGCCCACTTCACCCAATCCGGTATTCGTATTTTTTTGACCAGGAATGGGTTGCTTTATCAGAATGGCCAATGCGTAGTGGGTTGCTTCTTTTTGATCTAAAAAAGCTTCTACAATTGTTTCGGGTTGAATTCGCTCCGATTCATATTCTTCGGTTCTTTCTAATTCCTTTTGATTAATTTGATCTTGAACCATTAACTCTAATATCTCATCATTTACAATATCTTCTTTTATTTTATTGTCATAATTAGCATTGGTGCTAAAAAATGACAGATATCGCTTGCCTCTTTTTGTGGTATTATATTTAGTTTCAATTGATCCTGCTTTATAAAAGCAAGCCATTGCACCAGTAAAATTGTTGTAACGCGCAAGTACGATTGCTAAATTGTTGTACAAATGAGAAAGAATATTTTGATCTGTTACCGCTTCTTTGGTTTGTAACACTTGATGAAGTTGAATCAGTGCATATTGAGATTTACCATTCGCAATATAGCGGTCACTTTCTTTTAATGCATTAATGATTTCAATATTAGGTAATAACTGTCCAGCGGCCTCAGTATTTGCTAAGTGCACTATTAGAAAAGCAATTAGCCAATATCTCCTTATCATATTAGTTGGTTTACTCCATTAGAAATATTTCTTATGGAGATTGAACAAAATTTCTCGACTATATGGTGTCATTCCTTTGGTGGTATCTTGTAGAAAATGTCTTTTAAATGCAACAATTGCTGCAGTAGTGTCTTTTATATCAAAACCTACAATTCTTAGGCCAGTAATATGGTCAAAGGTTTCAGGTACAGTAGACCTTAAATCATCATACCATAATCCAAAGCCCTTGTCTGCTAATTGCTTCCAAGGGAATCTCCAATTGGGGTCATTCTTACGAGTAGGTGCAATATCTCCATGGCCAATAAAATTAGCAGTTGGAATATTGTATGCTTTTTTGAGTTTCCCTAATACAACCAATAAACTATTTATTTGGGCTTGTTCAAAATATTCAAATCCATTATTATCTAATTCAATGCCAATGGATGCAGAATTCATATCAAGTTGATTCCCCCACCTACTTACACCTGCATGCTGACCTCTAAAATAATCGTTTAACATTTGAAATACTTTGCCATCGCTTCCAATAACATAGTGTGCACTAACTGCAGTTCTAGGTAAGGTGAAAGTTTTTAATGTTTGATCGGTAGAATGTTGTGCAGTATGATGAATAATTACATAGCTGGGTTTACGAATTCCAAAATTGGTTGTACCTACCCAATAAGGAGATGGGGGAATGGTATCATTTATTATGGACTGTTCGGGTATAGATGCAATGCTTTCTAAATAATTTTTTACTTGTTTCTTATAAACTTTATTGGTGGCTTTATAAGGGTTCTTATTACAAGCTAATCCTATCGTAATTAAGCTTAGTGCAATGAGGACATTTTTTTTCATATTCAAATTATAAAAAGCTAAGTTATTGAATCCTTTTAATCGTACTTGGTTTTCTTTTCTGGGATATAATCCATTTGTTCTTTCATTGCAGATTCTGTAGGATTATTGGTTATAGAAACCGCAATTTGAAATAAAACAATGGCTGCAATAATTGACCCTAATAGTTCTTCCCAGTGCAACCAATAGCCCCAAAACCTATATACGCTGGCTTTTGAAGGGTGCTCTGTTTCAAATATAACCGTCACTTTCTCATTCGATTGGTAAGTTAACAATGGATAAGCTACTTGAATTGCATATTGATTTACGCCAATCGAATAAAATGCTTTTGGTATCATTTTATTGCTGGTACTGTCTCTAACCATTTGAATAGTTGCTGGATATTTTTCTCCATCAAAATAATCGGGCTGCCTAGTCCATAAGATATAAGATCCAAAGATGATTAAGTAGAGTATGATGAGTGATCTTGTCAGAATAAATTAATTAACATTTTTAAAAAATAAAAGTCCTGCTAGATTTTATCTGGCAGGACTTGATATGAAATATGTATTTCAACAATTAATCATTATCCAGCAACTTGCTTGCGAATAATATTCAATGCGCCACCTGCTTTAAACCATTCAATTTGTTGTGCATTGTAAGTATGATTTACTGAAATTTTATCTTCAGAACCATCTTTGTGTTGTAACACAATGGTTAAAGGAGTCTCAGGTGCAAATGAAGTTAATCCTTCAATATTGATTACATCATCCTCTTGAATTTTATTGTAGTCAGATTTGTCATTGAAAGTTAATGCCAACATACCTTGCTTCTTTAAGTTGGTTTCGTGAATACGTGCAAAAGACTTTACTAAAATGGCACGAACTCCTAAATGACGAGGTTCCATTGCAGCATGTTCTCTTGAGCTACCTTCACCATAGTTTTCATCACCAACAACAATTGATCCTAAGCCAGCAGCTTTATAGGCACGCTGTGTTGCAGGAACTGCACCATATTCGCCTGTTAATTGGTTTTTTACATTATCGGTTTTTTCATTAAAGAAGTTAACCGCACCTATCAACATATTGTTAGAAATATTATCTAAGTGACCACGGAATTTTAACCAAGGACCTGCCATAGAAATATGGTCTGTGGTGCACTTACCCTTTGCTTTAATCAACAGTTTTAATCCCTTTAGGTCAGTGCCTTCCCAAGCTGCAAATGGATCCAATAATTGTAAACGCTTACTAGTTGGTTCTACTTGAACATTTACTTTACTACCATCTTCTGCGGGAGCTTGATATCCTGCATCTTCAACAGCAAAACCTCTTGGAGGTAATTCCATACCAGTTGGCTCGTCTAATTTTACCTGCTCCCCTTTTTCGTTAGTAAGGGTATCAGTTAAAGGATTGAATGTAAGATCTCCTGCAATAGCCAAAGCAGTAACTAATTCAGGACTCGCAACAAATGCCATGGTATTTGGATTACCATCTGCACGTTTTGCGAAGTTTCTATTGAAACTATGTACAATGGTGTTGCGCTCTTGCTTTTCAGCACCTACTCTATCCCACATACCTATACAAGGCCCGCAAGCATTTGCAAAAACTGTAGCACCTATTTTATCAAAAACTTCTAAGAATCCGTCACGCTCAATGGTATAACGAACTTGTTCGCTACCAGGTGTGATGGTATATTGTGCCTTTGGTTTTAATCCTTTTTCAGCAGCTTGACGTGCTAAACTTACCGCTCTGCTGATGTCTTCATATGAGCTATTGGTACAACTACCAATTAAACCCACTTCCACTTTAGTTGGCCAACCATTTGCAGCTGCAGCTTCTTTCATTTTTGAAATAGGCGTAGCCAAATCTGGTGTAAAAGGCCCATTTAAATGGGGTTCTAATTCACTTAAATTGATTTCGATAACCTGATCAAAATATTTTTCTGGGGAAGCATATACTTCCGAATCTGCATTCAAATAAGCTTTGACTCCGTCTGCTAAATTGGCAACTTCATCTCTGCCTGTAGCTTTTAAATAACGACTCATGCTTTCATCGTATCCAAAAGTAGAAGTGGTTGCTCCAATTTCGGCACCCATATTACAAATAGTACCTTTACCCGTACAACTCATTGCCACTGCACCTTCACCAAAATATTCTACAATAGCGCCGGTTCCACCTTTAACAGTCAAAATACCAGCTACTTTTAAAATCACGTCTTTAGGGGCAGTCCAACCGCTTAACTTACCGGTTAGCTTTACACCTATTAGTTTAGGCCATTTCAACTCCCATGGCAATCCTGCCATTACATCACAAGCGTCGGCACCACCAACACCTACGGCAATCATACCTAATCCACCCGCATTTACCGTATGTGAGTCGGTTCCTATCATCATACCGCCTGGGAAAGCATAATTTTCTAAAACAACCTGGTGAATAATACCAGCGCCAGGTTTCCAGAATCCAATTCCATATTTGTTAGAAACAGAAGCCAAGAAATCGTACACTTCTTTACTTTCTGCATTAGCTACTTCTAAGTCTTTTTTAGCTTCATTTTTTGCTGTAATCAAGTGGTCGCAATGAACAGTTGAAGGTACTGCAGCTTTAGGACGACCTGCTTGCATAAATTGTAATAATGCCATTTGAGCGGTTGCATCTTGCATAGCAACTCGGTCTGGGGCAAAATCTACATAACTATTGCCTCTTTCAAAATTAGCAATTGGTTGGTCTGAATGGAGGTGTGCAAATAGGATTTTTTCAGATAAAGTAAGTGGTCTACCTAATACTTTTCGAGCATTATCTACTTTGGCAGGCATTTCTGCATACACTTTCTTAATCATGTCAATGTCAAAAGCCATAAAGAAGTGATTTTATATTAATTGATATCTTTTCGTAAGCAGGGCAAATTTACTAAAAAACGGGCTTAGGTTAAAATGGAATTAAAGATTAATATGCACATTATTGATAATTTAGTGCTTAACTTTAACTATTATAAAGAAACAGTAACCATGCAAAAAATTAGAGAATTTTTAGAATTGCAGGCTTTTGGGGTATGTTCCTCCATTGGTGTTAGGCTAGGAATTGCCTCTACCCGAATTCGAATGTGGTTTATTTACATTTCATTCTTAACCATGGGATCTCCCATCATTATTTACATGATTTTGGCATTTTGGAAAAACATCAAAAATTATGTTTTTGCCGCAAGAAGAAACCCCCTGAAGTATTACTAGCATTTACCCTTTTTTTACTTCTTTAGCCCAAGAATCTTTCAGTGTAACTGTTCTATTAAAAACCAGTTTACTAGATTTGCTATCTTGGTCTTGTACAAAATATCCTTTTCTTAAAAATTGAAATGCTTGATTACGTGCATCATTTGCTAAAGCTGGCTCTGCATATGCATTGGATAAAATTGTTAAGGAATCAGGATTGATATGATCTTTAAAATCTCCTTCAGCATTTGCTACATCTTCCACTCTAAATAATCGATCGTACAATCTTACTTCAGCTTGAATAGCGTGTGCAGCACTTACCCAGGAATATATGTACAATGCACTTCAGTTATATTCCCGTTAACATCTTTAACAACCTCCTCGCATTTAATTATATAAGCACTCTTTAAGCGAACCATTTGACCAGGTGCTAAGCGAAAATATTTCTTAGAAGGGATTTCCATGAAATCATCCTTCTCTATCCAAATTTCTTTGCTAAAAGGAACTGTTCTAACTCCTCCATTAGGGTCTTCAGGATTATTCTCACTAGTCAAATCTTCGCTCACTTTATCGTAATTTGTAATAATTACTTTAAGTGGATCAAACACGACCATTCTTCTAAGGGCTGTTTTATTCAATTCCTCTCTAACGCAAAACTCCAATAATCCAACATCAATTAAATTATCTCGTTTTGCAACACCAATTCTATCACAGAATTCTCTAATAGCAGCAGCTGGGTATCCCCTTCTTCTCATACCACTGATGGTACTCATTCTTGGGTCGTCCCAACCGTTTACCATTTGTTCGTTTACCAACTGTAGTAATTTGCGTTTACTCATAACCGTGTAAGTCATGTTTAAACGGGCAAACTCATATTGTTGAGAAGGGAAAGTTGCTAATTTTTCAATACACCAATTATACAATGGTCTATGTGGAACAAATTCTAATGTACATATAGAATGGGTAATTTTTTCAATTGAATCACTTTGTCCATGTGCAAAATCATACATTGGATACACACACCATTTGTCACCAGTTCTATGATGGTGTGCGTGTTTGATTCTATAAATAATTGGATCTCTTAATAACATATTAGGAGACTCCATATCTATTTTTGCTCTAACAACTTTTGACCCATCCGGATATTTGCCTGCCTTCATATCTTCAAATAAAGCCCTGTTTTCAGCTGGGGTTCTATTGGCATATTCATTTCTTTTACCTGGAATGGTAGGGGTGCCTTTTTGAGCAGCAATTTCTTCACTGGAACTATCGTCTACATAAGCCAAACCTAGATCAATCAGTTTTAATGCCATTTCATATAACTGATCAAAATAATCGGAAGCATACAATTCATTTGCCCACTCAAAGCCCAACCACTTTACATCGTTTTTTATACTTTCAACATACTCAGTGTCTTCTGTTACTGGATTGGTATCATCAAAACGAAGATTGGTTGAGCCACCATATTTTCTTGCTAATCCAAAATTTAGCACAATACTCTTAGCATGTCCAATATGCAAATATCCATTGGGCTCAGGAGGAAATCGTGTAGTAATACTTTGGTGTTTCCCTCTAGCCAAATCTGCTTCAATAATCTCTTCTATGAAATTCAAACTTTTCTCTTCGCTGCTCATTCCCTATTTATTTGTTGAATTATTTACCAATTTCTACACTGTCAAAAAAAGCCTGTCCATCTGCCGCTTTTGCAGATGGATTGGTTGAATAAAATAGAACCTGGTGTAGAACTGGGCCTATAAAAAAGATATAACCAAATGCTTTTTTACCTTTCAAATTATCATCTGATGAGTTTGCCCCATCAATTTCCACGTATAAGCTATTTTTTTCCTTAAACTTAGTAATAATGTCTTTGCTGATACTTGCACCCGCCATTTGACTGCTCATACCAGCTTTTAATTGATCCCAAAAAGAATCACCCATCATTTCTATAGGGTCACCTGAAAGTCCCATAGCGCTTAAATCGAATACCAATGCACCAAAACCTTTGCTAGTATCTTTATCCGTTGAATAAAAAATAGTAGCCCCATTCATTGTTTTTTCAGATGGTTTAGTGGGGAACTGTACTGTTACTTTGTCTGATAGTTTATGTGCAATATTTTGTGCATGAACTGCAACTGTAACTACTATTAATAAAAAGGATAAGGTTAATTTTCTCATTGTTCAGTTGGACTGTTTAATGTATAATCCGCGATAAAATTAATTGAATTTATCATGTCAGTATGTAAAATTCTGTCAGCATCGTTAAATGGTACTTGTTTTCTAAATTGTGTCATTAACTCTTCTAACACCAAGGAGGTTTTTGCAGGTCTTCTAAAATCGAACGCTTGCGCAGCAGTTAATAGTTCTATTCCTAACACTTTTTCTACATTTTGCATTAATCTGTAACATTTTGTTGCTGCGTTAGCTCCCATACTAACGTGGTCTTCCTGGTTGTTACTACTCGAAATACTGTCTACCGATGCAGGGGTGCATAATTGCTTATTTTCACTTACTATTCCTGCAGCAGTGTATTGTGGAATCATGAAACCAGAATTTAATCCTGCATTTTTAACCAAAAACATGGGTAACCCTCTTTGTCCTGAAATTAATTGGTATGTTCTTCTTTCAGAAATACTAGCAATCTCACTCATGGCAATGCATAAATAGTCCAAATTGATGGCTAATGGCTGCCCATGAAAATTACCTCCACTAACAATTAGGTCTTCATCAGGAAAAATGTTGGGGTTATCGGTTACCGAATTGACTTCTTGCATAAAAATGTTGAGTACATGTTTAAATGCATCTTTGCTGGCACCATGCACTTGTGGTATACATCTGAACGAGTAAGGGTCTTGCACTTGTTTTTTGGGTTGCTGGGCTATTTCACTACCAGCTAAAAAACAACGAATTGTAGTGGCTGTATCTATTTGCCCTTGATGCCCTCTAATTTGATGAATTGCTGGGTGATATGGTTCTAATAAACAATCGAAAGCCTCAATGGATAAAGCTGCAATTAAATCGGCCATTTTTATTAATTGTTCTGCTTTTTTCAAGCAATACAATCCATAGGCATTCATAAATTGAGTACCATTAATTAATGCAAGCCCCTCTTTACTTTGCAAATGAATAGGCTCCCAGTTCATCTTTTTTAAAGCAGCTGCTGAAGCCATTTTCTCGCCATTAAAGTAAACTTCTCCAAGACCTAATAAGGGCAAACTTAAATGACTCAGTGGAGCTAAGTCTCCAGAAGCTCCTAAAGACCCTTGAGCATAAATTACGGGAAACATTCCATTATTATACATGTCCATTAACCGAATTACTGTATTTATTTGAACACCACTATGGCCATAGCTCAATTGCTTTATTTTAAGCATCATCATCAACTTTACAATCTCTTTTGGAACTTCTTCTCCCAAACCACAAGAGTGGGAAACAATCAGATTATATTGTAATTGTTCAATTTGATCTAAGCTTATTTGTACGTTTTGAAGATACCCGAATCCTGTATTTACACCGTAATACATTTTGCCTGACTCTTGCATTTTTTGATCTAAATACTCCCTACATCGCATTATTTTTTCATGCGCATCAAAAGTGATGGATACCAATTGGTCATAATCTAATAAATGCTTGATTTGCTGAAATTGTAGCGGTTTACTGTCAAGTGGCAAATAATTGTAGCTCATGAAGTCAATCGTTTGGTGCAAAGTAAACTGTTTTACAATTTATCGACGCAATTTGACACCTTGTTTGCTTTAGTAAAAAAAAATCCTTTATTTTGCACCTCCAAATCAAGGTTCGGTAGCTCAGCTGGATAGAGCAACTGCCTTCTAAGCAGTAGGTCATTGGTTCGAATCCAATCCGAATCACCCAAGTGGATAAATCGATTTTCTCATCGGTTTGTCCACTTTTTTTTTCTCCAAAACCCTCTCCCATATTGAATATTAACTGAACAGCTTCGTTCACTTTTGTGGTTCGAATGTATTAACCCCCTAAAGGACTGGATTCAAAATTAAAATCAATTTTGTAATCATAACTTTAGGAAACATGTCAAGAGTAAACCGCAAATTTAGCCCAGA
>NCGN01000019.1 GCA_002281575.1 Sphingobacteriia bacterium 28-36-52 | reverse complement strand
ATATTATAAATTTTTAATAAAGAAAATAGTTCGCTAAACAACTATTATTGTTAAACAATATTGCTACATTGTCGTAAATATTTAAACAAATGTTGCGAAATTTTCAAGAATCCTTAGACCTAAACGACTCAGTTTGCCAAAACCTTTTAAACAACCTTCCGGGTATGTTTTTTAGGTGTTTAAATGATGATGACAGGACTGTTGTTTTTGTTTCAAATGGATGCAATGAATTAACCGGATATAGCCCCGCTGAATTGTGTTTAAATCAGAATATACCCTTTTACGCACTATTGCATCCAGAAGATACTTTTAAATTGAAACGGAATACAGACAAAGCAATAACTGAAAAGTCTAATTGCAATACAGAATATAGAATCCTCTGCAGAAAAGGTAAAACTAAATGGGTTAATGAAATTTCAAATGGCGTTTACGATGGTGATAAATTAATTTACATTGAAGGGTATATAAGAGATATTACTAGTGAAAGGGAATCTAGTAAATTAAACTCCATGTTGAACACCTATCAAAACGCGGTGAACAGCGGTTCTTTGGTCTCAATAACAGATCCAAAAGGTCAAATACTATTTGCAAATGATCAATTTTGCAAATACTCAAAATACTCCCGAAAAGAATTAATTGGTCAAAATCATAGAATAGTAAATTCAAAATATCATTCCGACTATTTTTTTATAGAAATGTGGACAACGCTAAAGTCTGGAGATACCTGGAGGGGTGAAATTAGGAATAAAGCGAAAGACGGAAGCTACTATTGGGTAGATACCGTAATAACACCAGTATTTGATACAAGGCATAAAATAGTACAATATCTTTCAATAAGAAATATCATAACAGAAAAAAAGGAAAATGAATTTGCACTAATAAAAAAACAGGAAGATTTAACTAGGGCTGTTGAAGAAATAAAAAACAGATTCAATGAAATGATGCAATTCAACTATATTGTTTCGCACAACTTGAGAGCACCGGTTGCCAATGTTTTAGGTTTAGCCAATTTGCTTAAGAACAATGACATTGAAGAGATTGAAAAGAAATCATTAATTGAATCAATTCATTTCTCTACACTTAAAATAGATGAAGTGCTCTCAGATTTAAATTTAATTCTTTCTTCAAAGTCTGATATAAACAAAACAAAAGACCATATTTCACTCTTAGAAATTATTGGTAGCGTTTTTGAAACGTTGAATATTCAACATGAAGAAAAGCTAAATCATTTTAGTATTGATATTGAATCTGAATCAGAAAAAATTATAAGTACAAAAAGCTATATAGAAAGTATTTTTTATAATTTAATTAGCAACGCAATTAAATACAAGTCTCTAGAGCGAAATTTAGAAGTCAAAATTAAAATTTCAAAATTATTGGGCGCACTTCAAATAGTATTTAGCGATAATGGTATAGGAATTGATATGGAAAGACATGGTAAATCAATTTTTGGATTATACAAAAGATTCAATACAAATGTAGAGGGTAAAGGTTTAGGGCTTCATATGACCAAAACACAAATAGAATCTTTAGGCGGAAATATTCTTGTTGAAAGCAAACTAAATGAGGGCACTACTTTTACTATAACAATTCCTTCTAGTTTTGAAGAACAACATTAAGTTGAGTTGTTTAAAAACTTTAGCAATTGCTTTAGTAACGCAACTTAAGTACTATATTACCTAGGCTTTTAATCTCATCTTGTGATGTAAATACCACCCTACCATTTTTTGAAATCACTTCCCATGCAATCTTACTAGTAATATCGTCAATTGCATCTGGTATTGAAGCGTCTTCTATTAAATCAAAAGTGCGGTCATCTCGCATTATGACTGATTGTGAAAAATCGTGGTGAACAATTAGCAAATCGCTTTTTCCATCAATAGAAGCCTGATAAATTTCTTGTAAATCTGTTAGAACTTTTCCGCTAGATACCGCTTCTTGCATTTCGTCAATAGCTTCTGTTCTGCGTTTCTTTTGTAGCTCTTTTACTAATTCCCAAGACTGCTTAGCAATATGGTGTGGTAAAATATTATTATAATCAATACTTGCACAACCTAAATAAACGCCTGGCAGGTCGGCTACTTGCTGTAATCGTCTGTAGTTATCTTCAGTAGCAATAAGAATACATTTTAAATTTGTTTCATTATGCACTTTAACTAATGCTTTGTCTATCTTATTTAAAAACTCACGTACTAAATCATCAAGATGCTTAGAATCACTTCCTTTATCGGAATGGGTATTATAATGCCCATTTTCAGCAAACGGAAAATCTTCATTCTTAACTTCTCTAATAATCTCATTATTAATCGCTTCAAATAGTTGAACACCACTTTGGGAAAGTAGCATTATTAAATAATTTTCACTCCTATTATAATTTTTAATTAGTGGGCGGATAGCGAAATTATTCGAAATATGAACACCTACATTACTGGTTTCCCAAATGGATTTTACCATTTCTTTCGTATCGTTCGAAAGAAAAATATGTAAACTTTCCAAATTATGGTTTACATCAATTTCATCAACTATTTGACTAATATTTTCTAACAAACTTATCACTGGTCTTTTGCCAAATTCATTAATTACTCGCTCTTCAGCTTCTTTTAGTAGGTTTTTAAGTACAACTACATCTTGTGCATTGTCAGGATGCGTTCGATGCGTGTTCAGTGAAATAGTTACGCAAGGGGTATTTTTTTCTGTTGCCAGTTTTTTCAATTGTTCTTTTATAGTCATGATTTCAAGTTTTTTTATTGGTTATTGTAAAATGCAATAAGCTCAAACTATCCGAAAAAAGGATAATGCAAAGTGAATTACAAGAAGATACTTGAAGTTAAACAATAAAAAAAGGATGAATTGTTAAATTAATAACAATCTTATCGTGTTTCAATTTCAATAATTTTTCTTCCGTATTCTCCAAGGTAATGAAGCAATAACTTTTCGTAAACTTTGTATCCATCATCTACATTGGTAAAAATAATTAATCCCTGTTTTGATTTTGGAAAAATAAATACGATTGAGTTATTATCAACTCAGTATTAACCACTTCATTATCAATCATATGAGTATACCGTTAAAAAACGGTCTACTATTAAGTAAAATCATAATTAATTTTAAAAAAATTATATAGAAATTGCTAGAAGAAAAACCGAAAATTGAAAGCCTTAATAGTAGAAGACGAATACCAAAGCCAGATTCAATTGGATTCTGCTATCAAAAAATACTGTCCCGAAATTTCAATAGCTGGAATAGCTGACAATATTGATCAGGCTGTTAGCTTATTTCTAGAACATAGACCAGAAATTATTTTTCTTGATGTAAATCTAGGAACTGAGTCTGGCTTTAATTTACTTGAAAAGATTCAGGGTATTCCTTATTCGGTAATTTTTATAACGGCGTATGAAGAATATGCACTTAAAGCCATCAAATTCTCTGCACTAGATTATTTACTTAAACCAATTGTTCATACTGAATTAATAGCTTCAGTTCAAAAGGCTAAAAAGTTTAAAATAAGTGATTATAATAAAGTGCAATTAAGAAATCTATTGAATAACCTAAATGTAAAAAATGAAATAGAACCTACAATTGCTGTTCCACAAAGTCAAGAAATAATACTTTTAAAAATTAGCCAAATTATATACTTAGAATCCGCTAATAATTATACCCTAATCTACTCAACTACTAATGAAAAGTTGATTATTTCAAAAGGCATTTACTACTTCCAAGAACTACTGGGTGAAACAGGTTTCATAAGAGTTCATCAATCCTATCTTGTTAATCAGAATTATATTAGAAGTATTAGAAAAGATTCAACATTAGAATTAATGAATAAAACAATCGTTCCAATTTCAAAACTTAAGATAGCACAGGTTAGGGAAATACTACTTTCTACTAAATTATAAAAACCAATTTTTGAATCGCAAGGTTGAAATTGTATGAGTATCATGCATGTCAAGTTTGTAAATAATGGTATTCTGTGGGTTAAGTTGATTAAAATGGTTAATTCGAGTTTCAGTATATTTTAGCCCGTAACCCCCAGCAGTAACCACTCTATTTTTATTCAAATTTCGATTATTAGATATCAAAATCACTAAATCAACTCCAGCTTTAGCAATATCAATTTTTAAAGACCCTTTTTTCTTCATGGATGATAAGCCATGCTTTATAGCATTTTCAATAATTGGTTGAAGCAACATTGGTGGTAATTCAAGTTCGGCTGTACTAATAACCTCATCAACTTCAATTATATAACTAAATCCAAATCTTAATTGCTCTACTTTACAATATTTGTCAATAAAAAGCAATTCCTCTTCTAAGCTTATAAAAATCCGATTAGCGTTTTTTAAGGTCTCTCTTAAAATACTTGAGAAGTTTGTTAAATACTCGTTGGCTAAATCGTTTTGACCAGTTGAAACAAGCCCTTCGATTGAACTTAGTGCATTAAAAACAAAATGGGGATTAAGCTGTGATTGTATCATTTTCAATTGCTCTTCTATTCTATTTCTTTGAATAGTAAGCTGCCGTATTTTTCTTCGATAGTACCATTTTGTTGTAAAAAAGATAAAACAAATAATGCTAAAAATATATAACAGAATAAACCATAATTCTTGGTAAAATCTCTTTTTGGTATTAATTTCTATCCTATTAGTTTCAGACTGTCCACTATATTTTATTTCAAGTATATAGGTACTATTAGGTTTTAACTTTGATAAGGTTACTAGATGCCCTGCTTTAATCCAATTTTGATTCAACTTGTTATCTAACTTAAGTAATCGGTATTTAATTGAAGAATCTAACAGTAAATCTGGCTTAACGAATCTCAATTCCATATTATTGTCAGCAATTAATTGGAGGTTCTTGCCTTCCTGCTGAATAAACCCATCAGTAAGAAAATTTAACTTTACGAATTGCCTTGCTTTATGAATTTGATCTATACTATCGTTATTTTTAAAATTACGATACCCTGAAAGTTTTGGCACTAAATTCTCACACTTGAAAACCATTCGTTGGTAAATCTTATTCCTTGTGCTTAACCAAAAGACAGTAATAATATGGCCAGGCTCCATTAAAGTGTCTAAAATCTTATTGTCTTTTTCATTTAAGTCAATGCTAATTTGATTTTTTTTATTTAATCCTTGATTAAACTCAGCTATAATCCATTTCCTTTCCTTTGTACTTAAAGGTGCTTTTAATTGAATTAAATGATCAAACTCAATTATTTTATTTCTACTAAAAGAATTTAAAATCAACCTGCCGCTTCCTATTCTAAACGTATCTACATTGTTAAAACCAAATACAATACCCTTTGTTTGAATTACAAATGGACTGTATTCAATAACGCCAATAAAGTGGTTAATTGAGTCTTTATTCGCAATTACTTTTTTTGAAAGTATCAATAGCAAAAGAAAGGGTACAATTTTATTCATAATAGTCTTACTACAGAATTAAAGCAGAATTCACAGTAATACTCCTCGAATTCACAATAAAGAATTTAAAGAAGAACTACTTCTAGGATTTTACAAGAAATAGTAAACCATGAACCAGAAAATAGTCTATCTGATAGTGATCAGTATGTTACTTGCATGTAACAAAAATGAATCTTCAAAACAAACTGATTCATTTTCTAATGCTGAGTTCTTTTTGAATAAATTAGACGCCAAACAGCAACTCACTAAAATTCTGAATAAAAGGAATCCAACAGAAAAAATTAGAGATATTCAAACTATATCTTATATAAAGTCTGATTCATCTACCCTTGCAATTATATTCTATACTACGAATACTGGCAACCACAATATACTGCTTGAAAAAAAACCTTCAACACAGCTTATAGATCAATATAGTATTACATTTTGCGAGGGGTATGAATGTACCTGTAAGGTGACTGTTTCAATTGATAATCAAGGAAAAGTTACCACCAATTGTAGTTGTGTTTATTGTGCATTAGTTACCACTCAATAATTCAAATGCTACTTATTACGAGTTCCAAATTTTCTGAAAACCTAATAGAAAACACTAAGTTTTCTAGAAAAAGGCCCGATTTTATTATAACAGGGTTTAAGAATGAAACAAAAAATTACAACACGCATACCCAACTTTGCCAGTATTACAACAGTCCAATTTTCGATATATATTATTATCAGCTCATTGTAAATAAGCAGGTAGACCTTTTCCTGAAATCCGTTTCATGTAAGTGGCTTCTTTTTTATTTAAGAAGCGGTAAAATAGATCAGGTACTAATAAGAGAAAAATTACTTGAACTGCCTGAAAAGTCGGCCCTATTTAGCAATAACCAAATAGGTAAAACCATAAATATTACGCTCAATAAAGATAAATATGCTTTTGTATGTTGCAATTTGAAAGAAGCAGCTGACACTATTTTGCTTAGCTACTTTTTACCGCTTTTTGAAAAAAGTACTATTTATCCAATAATAGTTAATTCAATAGACTTCAAAACCCAGGTTGAGTGGGATAAATTATTTGCGCCTTGCGAATTTTCAGATTTATTGTCTAGTCATTTGATGTCGCAACTTCAGGTTATTCTTTCGCGGTTTTGCTTTGACTATACCTCTCGAATTAATGAGCATACTATCCAAAGCCAATCGGAAAGAAAAATATTTGTGGTTAAAAATATTATAGACTGTTATCCTTTTAAGCAACATACTTTAATGAGCTTATCAATTCAAGCTAATTTAAATAGGCAATTTATAAAACTGAAATTTCAAGCAATATTCCAAAAAACAACTCACCAATATATTATTGAAAAACGAATGGAGTATAGCAGGTTACTAATGGAAACTCATTTAGATTATAGTGTGAAGCAAGTTTCAATTATTTGTGGCTTTAAAAAACCGCAACATTTTATTAGACAGTTTAAGAAGTTTCACCAGCTTACACCTGGACAGTTTAAAAAAAATCTAATAAAATAACAGTTTACCAGAAATTGGTCAATTTAAAGTGGTTTTTCGGGCAAGAAGTCTCTTGGAGAGCATTTAAAGATTTTTGCAATTTCGTTCAACTGTACCATGCTATATTTTGATACAAATTGAGGGCTTTCAATATGACCAATAAAGCCACGGCTTATACCTAGATTTACAGCGAGTTCTTCTTGGCTCATCCCTTGCTTAATTCGCAAATCTTTAACCTTGCTGATGATATACCAATCAATGGTATTTTTCTTTAAGGTTTTTGCCATAAATAAAAAACGAAAAATATTTTTTAATTTGCCTATATATTGTAGGCGTTTTCTTATATTTGGGAAAACAGTATTATTAAAAGGTAATTTTGCGATACTTCTAAAACATTGAAGCATTCGCTTTGAGTCTCGATTCTGAAACCTAGGAAATTTCAAGTGCACGAGACGATAAGTAGAATGCCCACGTTAAGGCGTGGGCTCTCTTATTCGTGCACAGGTTCTCCTAGGTACCTTGAATCGATAAGTTGAGTTCCACGCTATTTTTTTGCCAAAACTCAATTTATCCGACTCCGATTTACCCATAAATACGGAGTATGAAAAAAGGATTTAACCAATGCACGAACTGTCTTTCCCCCAAGTGGGCATTGCATCTATTGCTTACGCAGTTCGCTAAAAAACCTAAGAATCCGATATAACAGGAAGAATAAAACAAATGGTTCTTACCCCCATTATTTTTTTATTCTTAAACCCATTACTATGCGTAATCTCATACGTGTTTTAACTATTTTCTGTTTATGCAAACCAGTAGAAAATATAAAAGCACAGAATCAATATTTCAATGGCCAAATAATTAATGCACAAACAAAAGCACCTATTGGCTTTGTTTCTATTCAAATTAAATTGAGTAAAAATGGAACAACAAGCGACTCGTCAGGAAGATTTAGCTTGAAGCAGATTAAAGCATCTGACACTTTATTATTTAGAGCAGAAGGATACCTTAATTTGTCTGTTCCGTATAATCCAAGAATTACTGTTTTTGAACTACTCCCAGCATACGGAGAATCGAATGTAACCGTTCAAACTGGCTTTCAATCTATTCCAAGAGAAAGAGCCACTGGTTCTTTTGCTGTACTAAATAATGAACTAGTGAATAGAAGAGTATCTAGTAATATTCTAGACCGACTAGAAGGAGTAACGCCAGGTGTTCTCTTTGGTAAAAACTCCGGAGAAGATAAAATTAATATCCGAGGTAGAAGTACCCTTGAAGCATTGAACAACCAAGCTGCCCCACTAATTGTATTAGACAACTTTCCATATGAAGGAGATTTAAACAGTATTAATCCAAATGATGTAGAAACCATTACAGTTCTAAAAGACGCCGCAGCAGCTTCTATTTGGGGTTCTAGATCGGCAAACGGTGTAATAGTTATCACTACTAAAAAAGGAAAGTTTAATCAGCCGCTTCAAATAGCGTTCAATCAAAACTTTACTATTACGGATGCGCCCAATTTAAAGTACTCTAGAAACTATGTTTCATCTAAGGATTACATTGAAACAGAACAGTTTTTATTTAATAAAGGATACTATAATACCACCTTAAACAACAATACTACAAGAACAGCTGTAACTCCCGTAGTGGAACTACTTAACCTACGTAGACTTAACCGTATCAGCCAAGATGAATTAGACCAACAATTAGCAACCCTTAGTAGATACGACTTAAGAGACGAATTCAGTAAACATATTTATCGAAAAGAGCAAAAACAACAATATGCTTTGCAATTGAAAGGCGGATCCGAAAAACATAGTTATATTTTTTCATTAGGCTATGATAAGAATATTGAACGCTTAATTGCGAATCAAAACGAGCGAATCACCCTTCAAACTCAACAGACACTCAAAATCTCTTCAAAACTTGATATAAATACATCTGTTTTCTTCCTTAATTCAATCAATGAACAACCAAATACCAGCTTCTATCGGTCTACTACTTTAAACTACTTTGGATCGAACTTTCTTTACCCATATGCCAAATTAGCTGATGAATTTGGGAATCCATTGAATGTGGTGAAGAATTATAGGTCCTCCTATCTAGATAGTGTTGAAGCGATGGGATTTCAGCCCTGGAGATTTAATATTCTAAATGAAATAGCAAACACAGAACAAAAAACAGATATCAGAAACCTGATAGCCAGAATTGGACTAAAGTATAAAATAAATAACCAATTTAATCTCGATCTACAATATCAACAGGAATACCAAACCACACAAACTAGGCTTTTAAGAAATAGTCAAACCTATGCCGCAAGAAATTTAATCAATCGTTTTTCAGTTAGAAACAGCAACGGTTCATTTACTTATCCAGTCCCAATTGGCGGAATTCTTGACCAATCTCAGACTACTATGAATAGTCAGAATTTACGTGGACAAATCAACTACCAAGAAACCATCAACACAGATCATTCAATTAATGCTATAGCAGGTTTTGAAATTAGACAGAGAAAAACCGATGGCTTTTCAAGAACAGTACTGGGATATGATGAACTCTATGGAATTGGCGTATCAAATTTAAATTTTCAAAACACATTACCAATCAATCCGTTTGGCAATGCACTAGTTCCCAATAGTTCTAATTTAGAAACAGGTCTAATTAATCGTTTTGTTTCATTTTATGCCAATGCAGGTTATCAATACAAACGCAGATACTTGGTGAATATAAGTGCCAGAACTGATGGTGCCAATTTATTTGGTGTTAGAACCAATGAAAAAATTGTTCCACTCTGGTCAGCAGGTCTAGGTTGGGAAATCAGTAAAGAATCTTTCTACAAAATTGACTGGATGCCATTTTTAAAACTAAGAGCAACTTATGGATTTAATGGCAACGCAGTAAATACAAACTCTTTACTTACTGCTAGATATTCAACAAGTAGTCTCACAGGTCTTCCAACAGCTATGATCACCTCTCCTCCTAATTCCCTATTGAGGTGGGAAAAGGTAAAGACTATCAATATTGGGCTGGACTTTAGTATGCTTAACAATCGTATCAATGGATCAATAGAATGGTATAGCAAAAACGGACAGGATTTAATTCAAAATCAAGAATTAGCACCTAGCGCTGGCTTCTCCAGTTTAAGAGGAAATGGAGCTGCCACGTTAACTAGAGGTGTTGAAGCCCAAATCAGTGGTAAAGTTTTAACTGGTAAGCTAAAATGGAATACCACACTAATCGTAAATACGCTTAAGGATAAGGTAATTTCTTTCGATAGTAAATTCTTACCGAGTCGGCTAGTAACAGCTGGGGGTGGAAATTTAGTGGCTTTAGTGGGCAAACCATTGTTTAGCGTTTGGAGCTATCGTTTTGCAGGCTTAGACCCATCCAACGGTGACCCAATGGGGATACTCAATGGCGAACCAAGTAAAAACTATACATCTATTCTTGCAAACACTAACCCCGACAGTTTACAATTTCATGGATCAGGAAGACCCACTCTTTATGGTGCATTTAGACAGGATTTTTCATATAAAAACTTCAGCGTCTCATTCAATATTACCTATAAAGCAGGATACTTCTTCAGAACCAATTCAATCGGATTAAACTATACTGATCTACTTACATCTAGGCAAAATGCAGACTTCCCCAGCAGATGGCAAAAACCAGGAGATGAACAAAATACAAATATACCATCAGTTGTATATCCGGTTAATACACCTAGAGCAAACTTTTATACAGCTTCGTCAGTATTAGTTGAAAGGGCAGACCATATTCGATTACAAGACATTAGTATTGCCTACCAAGTAAATACACATAACAGCCGAATAGCACAGCTTGAATTCTATTGCTATATAAACAACCTAGGTCTATTATGGAAAGCGAATAAAAAAGGGATAGACCCAGATGCTAATGATGGAAGTCTTGGGCTTGACAATATACCCCCCATGCGCAGCTACACAATTGGTTTAAAACTTCATTTAAAATAAAAAGCCATGAAAAAATTATATAACCTCAACAATATCATTATCCCGATAATAACACTTTATTTCTTAGCCTTTCTTTTAGGTAGCTGTAAAAAACAACAAGAATGGCTAGAAATAAAACCCAACTTAAATAATATAACCCCTGAAAGATTATCAGAATTTCAAGCTTTGTTAGATTATGAATATAATTATACATCAAAGGGAATTCTTACAGCAATAAGCGCAGCTCCATATTATTTAACCGACGATCAATTCAATGCAATTTCTATAGGGTTCATTAGAAATACATATTTATGGAAGAAAGAGATATTCGAAGGTAGAAGTAATACCGATTGGGAAAACAATTATAGTCTTATTTCAATAAGTAATATATGTTTAGAAGGAATTTCGAAAATACCCATTAGTCCTTTAAACCATCAGGTCTATAACCAGGTCAAAGGAACTGCTCTATTCATTAGAGCGCATGCCAATTTTAATTTATTACAGGCTTTTGCAAAACCCTATGATGCCAATACCGCTGATAAAGACCTAGGCATAATTATAAAACTAAGCTCAGCTATTGATGAAAAAGTTGAAAGGGCTTCAGTAAGGAAGTGTTATGACCAAATATTAGCAGATTTAAATGAAGCAGTTAAATTATTACCTAATCAAATTGAACCTAAAATTAGGCCTACCAGTATTGCTACAAAAGCTCTATTAGCTAGAATTTATCTCGTCCTTGAAAACTGGAACCTAGCAGCGCAAATGGCCAATGAAGCCTTAGCTGGATATTCATTTCTGATGGATTTTAATACAATCTCTACAACAGCCAACATTTCTTTTCCAACATTTCAAAATAAAAACCCTGCTCATTGCCGTGATTAGTCTGTTTTCCATCATGCTCGTTATGATCGGCACCTTCGGCTTACACAATCAGGCAACGACGAACGAGTCGTTACGCACTGTTTATTCAGACCGCACAGTTGCCCTGGGTGCCCTTGATATAGTGATCCGGGCCACGGCTAACAATCGCCTGGCCATCGCCTCCGCCATCATTGACCCAACACCAAACAACATTCAGAAACAGCTCGCCCAAGTAGACAATAACCGTGAACGGATAACCAAAAACTGGGATATCTACATGGGGACTTATGCTGATG
>NCGN01000010.1 GCA_002281575.1 Sphingobacteriia bacterium 28-36-52 | reverse complement strand
ATTTGATTATGTTATTTTCTTTAATCGTTAATGAGACGAAAAAAATTATTAGAAGCAGACATTCTGGAGCAAGTTTGGTTGGACAAATATTTCTCGGCTTACTGATTGTATATCTTTTATCTTCTGCCATTGTACTCGGTGCAATGTTGAATTCAATTTTATATAAATTAACTCCAGGAAAAGAGTTTGATTCCTTTTGTGGAATTTTATTTTATTACTTTTTAATAGATATACCTGTTCGATATTGGTTTCAAGAATTACCAACTTTATCTGTTAAGCCCTATTTGATTCAGAATGTAAAGAAAAGTCAACTAATTAGTTTTTTAAATCTTCGTTCTTTATTGAGTCTTTTTAATTTAATTCCATTGGTATTATTTATACCATTTATGGTAGGAACTGTTTTATCAAAATTTGGAGCAAGTGTATTCATAGCTTTTTTAGTTTGTTTATTTTTTTTGATGCTTGCCAATCATTTTATGGTCATCTATTTAAAACGAAAATCAATTATCAATTCAAAATGGTTATTTGGATTTGTGCTTGTTATTGCAACTATATTCTTATGTATTGCTAATAATGTTTTTTCAATTTCTGCGATATCAAAATATTTTTTTCCGCAGTTGCTGGCCAATTATTGGCTTGCACTGATTCCTTTTTTACTTTTTCTTGGGTCATTTTTCCTCAATCAATCCTTATTAAAGGCTAATTTTTATCTCGATATTGATGCCAATAGCAAAGCAAGTAGTAATTTTTCTTTACAATGGACAGATAGTTTTGGTGATTTAATTTCAAATGAATTAAAACTAATATTCAGAAATAAACGTCCGCGAAATACCCTTCTAGTAGCATTTATATTTCTTTTATATGGTTTTATGATTTACAATAAAGGCATATTAAATCAACAATCACCTAGGACGATACTAATTGTTATGGCGTATATGATTACAGGTATGAGTAGCTTGAATTATCTACAGTTTTTATTTTCTTGGCAAACAGCACATATAGAACAATTGATGATTTCTAAACACGGCCTCACCAATTATGTTAAGAGTAAACTCAGTTTGTTGAGAATTCTAAATACTATTCCATTTATTATCAGTTTGTTCTACGGCATAATCGATTGGAGAATCATACCCTTGCATATTGCTTTGTTTCTATTTAATATTGGGCTTATTTTGCCAATTGGTGTACTGCTTAATGTTTATAATTCAAAGGGAATTGATATCAGTAAAAGCGCCAACTTTAATTATCAAGGCGTAGGAATCAATAGTTTCTTAAGTACACTAATTCCATTGCTTTTACTAATGGGGATTTATGCTATAGTAAACTTGTTTTTTGGATTTTGGCCTGCTGTCGCAGCAATTGGAGTGGTAGGTTTTATTCCATTGTTTCTTCAAAATTGGTGGATTAATCAAATAGTACGGCGCTTAAAAAAACAAAAATATTCAATCATTGCTGGCTTCAGAGAAAAATAATTTAATGATGATATATATACAAAATCTTACAAAAAAATTCAGCGGCGTGGTTTGTGCTAATATTCCTGAATTAAGTATTAACAAAGGCGATTTAATTGGATTAGTTGGCAATAATGGGGCGGGTAAAACAACACTGTTTAGATTGATGCTAGATTTAATTAAAGCTAATTCAGGCTCAGTTTCTATAAATAACAATCAAGTTCAAGAAACTGAAGATTGGAAAAACTATACAGCAGCTTATCTAGATGATGGTTTTTTAATTGATTATTTAAGCTCTAACGAGTATTTTTATTTTGTTGGTAAACTTCATGGTCTAAATAAACAAGAAGTAGATGACCAAGTATCCTCTTATGCATATTTTTTTGATGGTGGAGTTGATTTCAAAAGATACATTCGTGATTTATCAAAAGGGAATCAATTTAAGGTGGGGATTGTAGCTTGCTTATTACAGAAACCTGAATTATTAATTCTAGACGAACCATTTGCAAACTTGGATCCAAGTTCTCAAATTAGATTAATAAAAATATTGCAAGAATTAAATGCTAATAATAGAACTACCATCATAGTTAGTAGTCACGATCTCAATCATATAGCAAAATTAAGTAACAGAATTTTACTCATGCACAAGGGAGAGATGATGAAAGACATATCTGTAAGCACAGAAACGCTAGATGAATTAGTTGATTATTTCAATGTCTAGTTCATACTTATCCAATCAATTAATAGCTTAAAATCTTCTTCTTGTTTATTGGAAATTAGAAAACTAATCTGCTCAATATTTTTATAATTAAAGTTTGGTCTATTTAATTTTTGACCAAAATACTGTGGGTAAAAATCGTTAATTGCTAATTGTATATTTTGCCATTCACCGGTTGTTTTAAATGGATGTACATAAGAGACTGACTGATATAAATCACTCTTTATTCTAAACTCATATTGCTTACCATCTCCTTTCACTCGTAAAACTATGTATTTAGTTGCAGTAGGTATTGAGGCTGATTGATTCAACTGAATTGATGCAAATCCACCATTGTTTGCCAAAGAAACATGCCCAGAATATTGCCCGTAACCTTCACTAGTAATAACAAGATTACTTTTGGAAATACCACCCATCACCCCATCGTTCACGATTCTCCATTCTCTTAAATTTGATTGAGATGAAAAGTGATAAATTTCTGTCATATTGTTTTTCGGATACAGATTAAGTGTGAGTAACAGTAGAATCCATTTCATCATATTACAGTTCTAGATTTATCATTACAATATTTTTGACTACTTGTTCAAAATCACACTCAAACAAACACGAAAGCGAGCATTCGAGGATTGCATGCATAAGCAAGTCATACAATAAGTACATGCAATAATCGGTCGCGAGCAAAGTGTTTGTTTGAGTAGGTTTTGAGTAAGCTGAGCAGAAAGAAACAAGTTGTTCGTGTTTATTTAAAAGTAGCTCTACTATGAATTTTCGATGCTGATGTAACCAAGCCTTTCAATATCGCTGAACTGTTTTATTAAATGTGTTTTGCCATTTGCTAATACATAATTGGTATCACTGATGTCTAAGATATGTTTATATAAATGGTCGCTGATAACGAATCCCTTTGTTGTTGTTTTAGATTTAATATAGGATTTTATAGCGTCTATTTGAATTGGATTTAAAAAAGTAAAGGGTTCGTCTAATAACGCAAACTTTGCAGTTGATTCTACAATAATGTAGATCTCAATCAATCGTTTTTCTCCTCCAGATAAGTTTCTGAATATTTGATTAATGGGTATCTGTAACAATGGAAACTGAAGCTCAAATATTGAATAGTCTAATGCGTATACTTCAAAGATGTCTTTTAGGGATAAGCTATTTGGAATAAAGTGAAACTGTGGTAAATAACTGATTAAACTTGGGTTTTTATAAGCTTCATTGCATGAAACCCTATTGATTCGGATCGATTTTTCGCAGGCGAGTATTCCAAAAATGGCTTGTAAAAGGCAGGACTTCCCCGAACCGTTTCTGCCAAGTAATCCAATGATGGAACCCTTTGCACATGAAAGGTATACATCTGATAAAATAATTCGATTACCAAATTGCAGTTGTATGCCATCGGCTTCTAATTGTTCAATCATTTTACATTGTTGATTAAAATGATGGCTAAAATAAAAATGCAGAAATCAAAACCAAGCGTAATTACCCAAAGTTTTCTTTTAGACATCCCTAAATTGTAATAGAAATAATATTCTTTTTTTCTATAGTCGTTCACAAAGTAAAAAATAATTAATCCAGTGAAAACTTTAAACCAAAAAATTCCAGAGAAAACACTGAACCCAAATTTCCAAAATAAACTAATGGAGCATAAAGTAAAAAACGATGAAGCAACAGCAAAGCTTTTGTAGAAAAGCCAACAAATTTGTAGTTGTTTAATCATTCTCGCTTTAGATATTACTGTTCTTGTAATTTACATTCCTCAATTTAATTTCAAACATTTATACTGTTAAAAAGGCAATCATATTTTCAGAATGCAACAGATTCAATCATTGCACAAACAAACACGAAAGCGAGCATTCGATTATTGCATGCAATAGTAAGGCCTTAGAATAAGTACATGCAATAATCGGCAGCGAGCGAAGTGTTTGTTTGAGCATGATAGGAATGTAGTCGGCAGCGAATGAAGTGATTGTTTGAGCAGGAGTGAGTAAGATGAGCTTTTATCGCTTTGATCTAAAGAAAGACTTCATTAAAAATGCACAGTCAGCTTCTAATATACCTGCAATTAATTCGGTCTTGGGATGAAAGGGCCATTGCTCTTTAGTCAAATGACGGTAGCCATTTTTTTCATCTGATGCCCCATAAACAATGCTGCCTATTTTGCCCCAATAGATAGCACCACAACACATGATGCAGGGTTCAACAGTAACATATAAAGTAGCTTCTGGTAAATATTTTGCCCCTAGAGAGCTATAGGCAGATGTGAGTGCGAGTATTTCTGCGTGCGCAGTTGAATCGTTTAAGAGTTCAACCTGATTATGGGCTCTTGCAATAATTTGATTGTTCATTACCACCACTGCTCCCACGGGTACTTCATCGGCATCAAAAGCTGCTTGCGCTTCCTTTAATGCTTGTTGCATAAAGTACTCGTGGTTCAGGGTCGGCATTATAATTCTCTTATTTGGATATTGCGAAACCAAACATCATCACCATGATCTTGTAAAGCAATATGCCCAGTAAATGTTCTTCCAAATGCAGGCATGGTTTTGAATTTGCTGTTGCCAATTAGGCTGTACCAAATTTCATCGCCATAACTTGTTTTAACGGTGGTAACGCCATTGAGTTTTAATTCAAGGGTTCCATCTTTTGCAATGATTTCAGTTTTATTCCATTCACCTACTGGTTTAACAGCTGTGTCTGGTCCTTCAACTAAATCATATAAATCTCCAGCACGGTGTTTTCTAATTTTTGCATCAGGATGTCCACCATTGTCTAATACTTGCATTTCAGGACCTGTATGCCAAACTGCTTTGTATTTAGCTGGATCATTCTGCGCCCAAAAAATAATGCCACTATTTCCATTTTTTGAAATTTTCCATTCTAGTTTCAAATGAAAATTGCCAAATGATTTTTCGTGAATAATATCGCCACCGCCTAATTTTTGTTCTTTCTTGGCTTTGGCATCTAAATACAAAATACCGTCTTGTACTTTCCATGCACTACCTATGCTGTCTTTGGCATAAGTTTTCCAACCGTTGGTGGTTTTTCCATCAAACAATTTGATCCATTTGCTTTTGACAGGATTGGTGATTGATGCTTTTGTAATGTCGGGCCTTTTATTTGGCGCTGTTACCAATGCAGCTGCAATGGCAGTGATCCATAGTAGATTATTCATGTAAATTACTTAAGTAGTAAAACGTATTTCACCATTGCTTTGGCATCTTCTTCACTCACTTGTGGATGTGGTGTCATTGGCACTTCACCCCAAACACCTTTTCCCCCTTTGATAATTTTACCTGCTAACATGCTGATATTTTCATCAGTTGCTTCGTATTTGTTTGCTACATCTTTATAAGATGGCCCAATCAATTTATCGTTCACTTTATGGCAGGTTAAGCAATCTGATTTACCCACTAATTCTAATCCTTTGGTGTAGTCTGGGTTGCTGCTTAAATCTGCAACTGGAGCAGCTGTTGGTGCAGTTTCTGCAGCTTTATCTTCTTTCTTTTCTTCACTACCGCCGCAAGCAGCAGCTACTAATCCTGTAATGGCAAACAGCACTAAGTACTTTTTCATAATCGTTTATTTAAAATTTATAATCGCAACACTTTTCGTGCGCACAAGTTAAAGTTAGTTGATACCTAATATCTTCTTATTAAAATTTTCATCCGATCCTGTTCCCGCAAAATCATCAAATGTTTTATCGGTAACACGAATAATATGCTGCTGAATAAACGGTGCTCCTTCCGCTGCACCTGTTTCTGGATGTTTCAACGCACATTCCCATTCCATCACGGCCCAGCCAGTATAATTGTATTGGGCCAGTTTGCTGAATATGGTTTTGAAATCTACCTGTCCATCCCCTAAAGAACGGAATCGTCCTGCTCTTTCTACCCAACCTTGATAGCCTCCATATACACCTTGTTTACCTGTTGGGTTAAACTCTGCATCTTTTACATGAAACATTTTAATGCGTTCATGGTAATGGTCTATATATGCTTTGTAGTCTAAGCATTGCAACACAAAATGCGATGGATCATATAATAAGCAAGCACGTGGATGGTTGTTTACTTTATCTAAAAACAGCTCATATGTTACCCCATCGTGCAAGTCTTCACCCGGATGAATTTCATAACAAAGGTCTACCCCATTTTCGTCAAATACATTCAAGATGGGCAACCATCTTTTAGCCAATTCAGTAAATCCTGTTTCTACTAATCCTGCTGGTCTTTGTGGCCAAGGATAAACTGTTTGCCACAATAATGCACCACTGAAAGTAGCGTGTGCATTGAGTCCTAGGTTTTGTGAGGCTTTGGCTGCATACTTTAATTGTTGCACAGCCCACTCAGTTCTTGCACTAGGGTTTCCTCTTAGGCCTTCGGGAGCAAAGCCGTCGAACAACGCATCATACGCTGGATTTACGGCTACCAACTGTCCTTGTAAGTGGGTGGATAGTTCAGTAATTTCTAATCCCGCGGCGGCTACAATCCCCTTAATCTCCTCTGCATAAGTTTTACTTTCTGCTGCTTTTTGTAAATCAATACACCTAACATCCCAGGAAGGAATTTGTACTCCTTTGAACCCCAATGATGCAGCCCATTTACAAATAGACGCCAAAGAATTAAATGGGGCCGTATCGCCCATAAATTGAGCCAAGAAAATTCCTGGTCCTTTAATATTGGTCATTGTTTATAATTTATATTCGGTCCATTTTAAATTGGATTGCGCAGAAGCAACCACATTGTCTATAAATGCCATGCCTCTTATACCATCTTCCACACCTGGAAAATCCAATTGTTCTTTGGTTGGTGTACTGCCATCTATTTTTGCTTGAACGGTTGCAGTAAAATTTTTATAGATATTGGCAAATGCTTCTAAATATCCTTCTGGATGTCCGCCTGGTGTTCTGCAATTGCTGGTAGCAAAACTAGATAAGCGATCGGTATAATTAGCGCCAGCTCGCAATATTTGCATAGGTGCTTCTAACCACTTTACAATAAGTGTATTGGGTTCCATTTGTGCCCATTCTAATCCCCCTTTTTCTCCGTATACTCTAATCTTTAATGCATTCTCTTCGCCTGCTGCAACTTGCGATGCCATTAACACACCTGATGCACCATTGCTAAAATGCAACAATACTGAACCGTCATCGTCTAGCATTCTACCTTCTACTACTGTATTCAAATCTGCACATAGCTTGGTGATTTTTGCTCCAGTAATATATTCTGCCAAATGCGCTGCATGCGTACCAATATCTCCCATGCTACCACTCTTACCCGATTTTTTGGGATCGGTTCTCCAAGCTGCTTGTGCATTGCCTTCTTTTTCGCTGAGCTTGCTTAACCATCCTTGCGGATATTCTACCCAAACTTTTCTAATTTTTCCTAAAGCACCTTCTGCAACCATTGCTTTTGCTTGTTTAACCATTGGGTATCCAGAATAAGTATGGGTTAAGCAAAGGGTTAATCCTGTTTCTTCTACTATGGCTTTTAATTGCTTTGCTTCTTCTAAAGTAAACGTAATGGGTTTTTCTATAACTACGTGAAACCCGTGTTCCAAAGCCATCTTCGCAGGTGCAAAGTGTGCAAAATTGGGGGTTACAATGGTTACAAAATCCATGCGTTGGTTTGCAGGCAACGCCGATTCTTTAACAATCATTTCATCATAAGTAAGGTAAATGCGATCTTTCGGTAGGTAAAGCATTTCACCCGATTCTTGTGCAATAGTTGGATTAATGCTTAATGCGCCACAAACCAGTTCAATCTGTCCATCCATATTGGCAGCCAAACGGTGGATAGCTCCAATGAAAGCATCTTTGCCTCCACCCACCATTCCCATTCTTAATTTTCTAGGCATAGTATTTTTTTTAATTTGATTGGTATTTTATCAGAGGCACTAATTTAAACATTCTCTCCGATTATATTCATTTAAGGCTTATTAATCATTGTTGCAATCTGTTTACCGAATGAATCCCCTTATTGAAGGATTTATAAAATTCCTAGTACTTTGATGCAAACAAATAATTATATTGGGGTTCTAATTGCTGTATGAAAAATTTATCCAATAGGCGCTCTGCCATTAAAAACATTATTACCGGTTCTGTTGCTGTTGCTTCGGCTCCGATAATGCCAACTTTAGCATCTTGTGCTACTGTATCAACAACTATGAAAGGGAATATCAATCACGCTGTTTGTAGATGGTGCTTTAGTGATTTAACATTAGATGAGTTATGTATTGAAGCAAAAAAGATAGGCATCACTGGAATTGATTTAGTGGGCCCTAAAGATTGGCCAATACTGAAGAAACATGGCATGATGTCTACTATGTGCAATGGTGCCGAAATTAGTTTGGTAAAAGGATGGAACGATCCTCAATACCATAGTACACTTATAAAGAATTATACCGACCATATTAATTTAGTTGCAGATGCTGGTTACAAAAACCTGATTTGTTTCAGTGGCAATAGAAATGGAATGGACGATGTAACCGGGCTTAAAAATTGTGCTGAAGGGCTAAAGAAAATCATGCCGCTTGCAGAAAAAAGAGGCGTAACCATTATCATGGAATTATTGAACAGCAAAGTAGATCATAAAGATTATATGTGTGATAAGACCCCTTGGGGTGTTGAATTGTGCAAGCAAATAGGTTCTGAAAATTTCAAGTTATTGTACGATATCTATCATATGCAAATTGATGAAGGCGATGTAATTAGAACCATTAAAACAAGTGCACCTTATATTGGCCATTACCACACAGCAGGGGTTCCCGGCCGACACGAAATTGATGATTCACAAGAATTGTTTTATCCTGCAATCATGAGAGCTATTGCTGCTACTGGCTTTACTGGCTATGTGGCACAAGAGTTTATTCCGGTTGCAAAAGATAAAATTGGCTCACTAAAAAAAGCAATTGAAATCTGTTATATTTAAAATTTACAATAATCTATCAACGCTTAAACCACCAACATGGCTGAACAAAATTTTGACGCGATTGTGATTGGCTCCGGCATCAGCGGAGGCTGGGCAGCAAAAGAGCTTACAGAGAAAGGCTTAAAAGTATTGATGCTCGAGCGAGGTCGCAATATTGAGCACGTAAAGGATTACGTGAATGCCAACAAAGAATCATGGGATTATCCGCACCACGGAAGGAAAACGCAGGAAATGATTGCACAGAACCAAGTGCTAGATCGCGATTATCCTTTGAATGAACAAACTTATGGCATGTGGGTAAAAGATACCGAAAGCCCTTATGTAGAAGTAAAAAGATACGATTGGTTTAGAGGCTATCATGTAGGTGGTCGTTCTTTGTTATGGGGTCGTCAAAGCTATCGTTGGAGTGATTTAGATTTTGAAGCCAATGCAAAAGATGGTATTGCAGTTGATTGGCCAGTTCGATATAAAGACATTGCGCCATGGTACGATTACGTAGAAAAATTTGCAGGTATTAGTGGTAATAGAGATGGCTTAGATGTATTGCCCGATGGGCAATTTATGCCCCCTATGGAAATGACCTGTGTAGAGAAAGATGTAGCAAAACGGCTAAAAGAATATTATAAAGGTCAGCGTGCAATGATTATTGGTCGTACGGCCAATATTACACAAGAATTAGAGGGTAGATCTGCCTGTCAGTTCAGAAACAAGTGTTGGTTGGGTTGCCCATTTGGCGCTTATTTCAGTACGCAGAGTTCTACTTTACCTGCAGCAATGAAAACAGGTAATCTTACCTTAAGACCTTGGAGTATTGTTACCAAAATTTTATACGATAAAGATAAAAAACGCGCAACTGGTGTTGAAGTTTTAGATGCGGAAACCAATAAGACCTATGTATACAACGCAAAAATTATTTTCTTGAATGCATCAACACTAAACTCAGCTTGGATTCTAATGAATTCTGCAACTGATGTTTGGGAAGGTGGATTGGGAAGCAGTAGTGGTGAATTGGGTCACAATATCATGGATCACCATTTAGGTGTAGGTGCTGGTGGAAAAGTGGAAGGCTACGAAGACAAATACACTTTTGGTAGAAGAGCCAATGGTATTTATATACCACGTTACCAAAATATTGGAAACGATAAGCGTGATTATTTAAGAGGATTTGGATACCAAGGTAGTGGTAACAGAGGTGGATGGGGAAGCAATGTAGCTGAATTTACCATTGGAGCTGAATTTAAAGAAGCTATTTCTGAACCAGGGGGTTGGAGCATGGGCATGATGGGCTTTGGGGAAGTATTACCCGACCATAGTAATTTTGTTACCCTAGATAAAACGGTAAAAGATAAATGGGGTTTAAACGTGTTGAAAATTGACGCAGAATTGAAAGAGAATGAAATGAAAATGCGTAAAGACATGTTGGCCGATGCCATTGAAATGCTTACCAATGCTGGTGTTAAAGACGTTAAAGGGTATGATGCTAATGCAGTATTAGGTCGTGGTATTCACGAAATGGGTTCTGCAAGAATGGGCGCAGATCCTAAAACTTCTGTAGTAAATAAACACAACCAAATTTGGGATGCACCAAATGTATTTGTAACAGATGGTTCTTTCATGACTTCAGCTGCATGTGTGAATCCATCTTTAACTTATATGGCTTTCACAGCAAGAGCTGCGGACTTTGCAGTGAGCGAATTGAAAAAAGGAAATTTATAAATTATTAAATGCATTAATCATGATGAATAGAAGAGAAGCATTATCCAGCGTTGCCCTTTTACTGGGTGGCACTATATTGGGTTCACAAGCTTTTTTATCTGGTTGTAAATCAACAGCGGGTGATGCAGTTGCATTTACGCCTGATGACATTGCTTTTTTAAATGAAGTAGCTGAAACTATTTTACCTAAAACCAATACACCTGGCGCGAAAGAAGCCAATGTAGGTGAGTTTATGACGGTCATTGTTAAAGATTGCTATAAGCCAGCAGAAGCCAAAGTATTTATGGAAGGTATGGCAGCACTTCAGTTTAAAGATGCGAAAGCAAAAATTGGTAAATCCTTTATGGAAGCCAGCCCTGAAGAGCGCACCAAATTGTTAACTGAATTAGACGCAGAAGCGAAAGCTTTTCAAGAAAAGAAAAAGCCAGAAGAAATGCCTCATTATTTTAGAATGATGAAAGAGCTTACTTTATGGGGTTTCTTTACTTCTGAAGTAGGTGCAACAAAAGTGTTGCGCTATGTAGCTGTGCCAGGCAAGTTTGAAGGTTGTGTAGATTACAAAAAAGGAGACAAAGCTTGGGCAACCTAGTAAGATGGCATGCGGTTTGATTTAGTATGTTTTCTATACCATTTAAAAAACAATTATGAGCAATAATAGAAGGGATTTCTTAAAAACAGCGGGCTTTGCAGCCGCAGGTTTAAGTTTACCATTTGTTGGGAAATCCAATTTCCTAAATACCTTGGGTGAAACAAAAAAGCTTTCTGCTTTTGGCTTGCAACTATGGACAGTTAAGGAAGACATGATGAAAGATGCCAAAGGCACTTTAGCAAAATTGTCTTCTTACGGGTATAAACAAATTGAAAGTTTTGAAGGCCCTAAAGGATTTTTCTGGGGTTGGAAAAATACCGAGTTCAAAAAATATATGGACGATTTAGGAATGAGCTTGGTATCTGCTCATTCTAATAATACCGTAGATTTTGAGCGCAAAGCAGCTGAAGCAGCTGAAGTAGGGGTGAAGTATTTGATTTGTCCTTACAAGGGTGCACAGAAATCGATTGATGATTTCAAACGCTTTAACGATGAGTTCAATAAGAGTGGTGAGATTTGCAAGAAAAACGGAATTCGTTTTGCTTACCACAACCACGATTACTCTTTCAAAGTGTTAGATGGTCAGGTTCCTCAAACAGTTATGATGGAAGGAACTGACGCGGGTTTGGTTGATTTTGAAATGGATATTTATTGGGTAGTTGCTGCTAATGAAGATCCTATTGCATGGGCTAAAAAATATCCGAATCGTTTTAGATTATGCCATGTGAAAGACCAAACTAAAACAGCCAAAGGCATTGAATCTTGTCAGATTGGTAAGGGAGGTATCGATTTCAAAAAGATACTTGGTCAGATGAAGAAATATGGTATGCAACACCATATTGTTGAACAAGAAGCATTCACTGGTACAAATCCTATGGAAAGTGCTGAAAAAAATGCGGCTTACATGAAGGATTTCTCGATTTAATTTTTACTGCTGCAAAGCACAATCTTATAGAATGGGTTAGCATTAAAATGCTAGCCCTTTTTTTGTAGCATTGGACTTAAATAAAAAACCCAAACTGAATTAACAGAATGGGTTTTTATTTACTTTTTTCAATAAACCTTAGAAGGTTCTGTATTCTTTTCTTACAAACTGATTGGCTTCATCAAAGTTGGTAATCTTCATATTTGGTCCATCCCATAATAATTTGATATTTCTACCGGGATAAGTAGCTCTACCATTTGCTGCTTTCTTTTGAATATCAAAACTACGAATGGCTAAGTTGCCCATTAATACACTCTCCGTTAATGGTCCTGCAATATCAAAATTAGAGCTCAACTCTTTTGCTTGGGCTGAACCATATCCTGCAATAGCAGCTTCCACCCATGCAGCGTAGTGGCCTACATCTCCTTTGGGAACACGCTTTATGGTTTGTGGAACACCATCGTATTCTTTGCTTTTATTAGTTGGTAATAAATTAGGTAAAGCACCGTAGGTACCACAAATCATTTTACCTTTTGTGCCTTCAAAAATGGCTCCATTACCACCATCTCCCATCATTTCATTTGGTCCTAATTCTTCTGGGCGTGCTGGCTGTATACCACCATCCATCCAATGGAGTTTTACATCAGGTTTTCCGTTCTGGCCTTTAAAGGTTAAGATAATATGTGAAGCAGTAGGACAGCTTTCTGGAAAATACGCGCGAGTCCATGGTTGTAAGTATCTGGTTGCAACACTGCATTCTGCAGAAACGGGGTAACCCAATCCTAAAACAGCAAAAGCAGGTGCCATGATATGACAAGCCATATCTCCTAATGCACCGGTACCGTAATCCCACCAACCTCTCCAGTTAAATGGCAATAAGCCATCTACATAATCTTTATTTGGCGCAACCCCTTGCCAAAGGTTCCAATCTAGGCCTTCTGGAACAGTTCCTTTTGTAGTTGGCCAACCAATTCCTTGTGGCCATACTGGTCGGTCGGTATAACAATAAATGGTATGTACATCGCCAATTAAGCCAGCATTATACCAATCAATTAATTTTCTAACACCATCTCCACTTGCACCTTGGTTACCCATTTGTGTAACCACTTTGTATTTGTGTGCAGCTTCAGTTAATTCTCTTGCTTCAGAAATATTGTGCGACAGTGGTTTTTGAATGTACACATGCTTTTTCAACTGCATAGCTGCCAATCCTTGAATGGCGTGCATATGGTCTGGTGTTGAAACAGATACCGCATCAAAATATTTGTGCTCTTTATCGAGCATTTCTCTATAGTCTTTGTAATACTTCGCTTTTGGATAGCGCTCTCTACTTTTCTTAGCTTGTCTATCATCCACATCACACAAGAAAGCAATATCTGCTTTACCACTATTGTAGAAACTCCATAAGTCGCTTTCGCCTTTTCCGCCAGCGCCAATACCCGCAATTTGGAGTTTATCACTAGGTGCAGTAAATCCACGCCCTAATACATGGCGAGGTACAATGTAAAACCCTGCAGCAGCAAGGCCTGCGTTACGAAGAAAGGAACGGCGCGAATTGGTTTGTTCCGGTTGATTTTCCGCCTTTGAAGCAGCGTTGTTTTTCTTTTTCATATGGAGCAATTGTGAAGTATGAATATACAGAAAAATGTAAAATCTTCGCTACTTTTAAGTGTTGGCGGTAAGCTTAATTGGTTGGGGTTAAAATTAGAAAATTGAAAATGCAAGAATCGGAAATATACATTCAAGATAAAACCTTTAATAAAGCTGAGTTTTTAACTAAGGGGGAATATGAAAATTGCGTTTTCAATAACAGTGATTTTGCCAACAAAGATTTTTCTGCATTTAAATTCATCGATTGCCAATTTATTGGTTGCAATTTGAGCATGTTAAAGCTTAATAAAACAGGATTTCAAGATGTTGCATTTAAAGACTGTAAAATGTTAGGACTTCGTTTTGACAATTGCAATGAATTTGGCCTTTCTATTTCATTTGATGGTTGCCAATTAAATCATGCTTCTTTTTACAAATCAAAGATTAAAAAAACAATATTCAAGAACTCGCAATTACAAGGAACCGAATTTGCAGAAGCAGACTTAACTGAGGCGGTTTTTGATCACTGTGATTTGTCAGAAGCTATTTTTGACCATACCATATTGGTAAAAGCCGACTTTAGCACTTCTTATCATTATTCAATTGATCCAACCATTAACCAAATTTCAAAAGCGAAGTTTTCTATTTTAAGCATAGCCGGTCTTTTAGATAAGTATGATATTGTAATAACTCCTTAACTTGTTCAGCTAAATAATTGATGAATGCAAGCCCTTATAACACAACTGCAGCAACTGCGCCAATTTTTTGAATCTGGTGCTACAAGACCCTATGCTTTTAGAAAGCAACAACTCTTGAATTTGAAGCGTGCAGTAGAAAATCATGAAGACGAAATTTATGCTGCACTTTTTGCAGATTTGCATAAAAGCAAGGAAGAGTGTTGGGTTACAGAGAATGGATTTTTTATGGCTGAGTTAAAAGATACGTTGGCCAACTTAAAACAGTGGATGGAGCCTGAAGCGGTTCCTACTAATTTATTAAATCTTCCCTCTAGCTCTAAAGTGATGAGAGAGCCTTTGGGGGTTGTGTTGATTATTGGCCCTTGGAATTATCCTTTTCAATTATTATTTACTCCTTTAATGGGCGCCATTGCCGCAGGAAATACAGTCGTTTTAAAACCCAGCGAGTTTGCTCCAGCAACTGCGGCCATCATGGAAAAAATCATCCATGCAGTATTTCCTCCCGATCAAGTATTGTATGTTCCAGGTGACGGTGCTACAGTAATTCCTGCCATGATGAATCAGTTTGCTTTTGATCATGTTTTTTATACGGGTAGCACCAGCGTTGGAAAAATTATTTATAAAATGGCTGCTGAAAATTTAGTGCCTGTTACATTGGAATTGGGTGGCAAGAGTCCATGTATAGTAGAGGATGATGCTAATATTGCCATTGCCGCTAAACGCATTGCTATGCCTAAATTTTCTAATGCGGGTCAAATGTGTGTAGCGCCTGATTATGTTTTAGTGCATGAATCTAAACGTGTTCAACTAATTGAGGCACTTAAAAAAGCCATACCACAATTTTATGGAAACGATGCTGCAAAGGAAGAAGGGTATGGAAGAATCATTAATGAAAAACAGTTCAATCGCATTGTTCAATATTTGTCGGATGGTACTATTGTGTATGGTGGCAAATACGATGCTGCTACACTTTATATAGAGCCTACTATTTTAGATGGTGTATTGGTTGATTCTACTATTATGCGCGATGAAATATTCGGGCCTATTTTACCCATATTGAGTTTTAATACAATGGATGAAGCAAGAGCAATTATTGCAAAAAATCCCAACCCATTGGCATTTTATATTTTCACCGGGAGTACAGCTAAAGAACAAGCATGGTTGCAGGCCGTACCTGCTGGCGGCGCTTGTGTTAATACTGCAACTCTTCATTTAACCAATCCCAATTTACCCTTTGGTGGAAGGGGTTTCAGCGGAACTGGCGCTTATCATGGAAAATACAGTTTTGAAACATTTAGTCATAAAAAAGCGGTGATGAAAACGCCAACCTGGTTTGATCCTGCTATGAAATATCCTCCTTTCACTGGTAAATTAAAGTTATTAAAATGGTTGATTGGTTAATTTACCATAAAGGGTTAAACCTTTTCATTTGAATAAACGTATATGAAGCGAACCATTATTATGATAGTTGCAGTGCTGGTAGTTGCTGGCTTGCTTATAAAAAAACCTCAAATGACTTGGAAACAATCAATACTGAAAGCCGCTTACCCCATTATTATGTTTATGGGAAAACTAACGGGGCAATCTAAAAATAGTTTACTCAATAAAGACCAAGTTAAGCCTATTGATTCCTTTTATGATCTACAGGCTGTTAAGAACAACGGAGACACCCTCCACTTTAGTGAATTGAAGGGCAAGAAAGTATTGTTGGTAAACACAGCAAGTGATTGTGGTTACACAGGGCAATACGAAGAATTGGAACAATTGCATCAACTATACGGAGACCGATTAGTAGTGATTGGGTTTCCTGCAAACGATTTTAAAGACCAAGAAAAAAAATCGGATGTAGACATTGCTGCATTTTGTAAAGTAAACTATGGTGTCAGTTTTCAGTTAATGAAAAAAGGACAAGTGATTAAGGGTGCTCAACAACAACCAGTTTATGTATGGTTAACAGATCCAATTAAAAATGGATGGTGTAACAAAGAACCCGATTGGAATTTTTCCAAATATTTAATTAATGAAAACGGTTTGCTAGAGGGCTATTATTCTCAATGGGTATCGCCTAAAGATATTCCGATTAATTAATAGGACATTTTTGGTGATAGTCAATTAACTCAATAGGCATTCGCTCAAATTCGTAACCTTCATAATTGGCGGTTACTTCATCTAATACCCCTTCTATTTCTGCTGGTTCCATTAAGGTTACGAGTCTTGCTCTGTAGTCTTTAATTCCAGGTAATCCCTTTAAATAATTGGTATAGTGCCTGCGCATTTCGAAGATGCCCACTTTGGGTCCTTTCCATTCCACCGATTTGCGCAAATGTTTTTTACAAACTGCTACACGCTCTGCCAATGTTGGTGCAGGTAAAACTTCACCCGTTGCTAAGTAATGTTTTATTTCTCTAAAGATCCAAGGATATCCAATGGCTGCTCGGCCAATCATAATTCCATCTACCCCATATCGTTCTTTGTACAATTTGGCTTTTTGTGGGCTATCAATATCTCCGTTTCCAAAAATAGGTATCTTAATTCTTGGGTTATTCTTCACTTTGGCTATCAAAGTCCAATCGGCTTCACCCTTGTACATTTGGGCCCTGGTTCTACCATGTATGGCCAATGCCTTAATACCTACATCTTGCAATCTTTCAGCTACTTCCTCAATATTTTTACTTTGATCGTCCCAACCCAATCTGGTTTTTACGGTAACAGGTAGCTTGGTACTCTTAACAGTTGCTTCTGTTAAACGTACCATCAAGTCTATATCTTTTAAAACCCCAGCTCCAGCGCCTTTAAGGGCTACTTTTTTTACTGGACATCCAAAATTGATGTCTAATAAATCAGGGTTTACCGTTTCTACAATCTTTGCGCTCAATGAAAGGGCTTCTTCATCCCCCCCAAATATTTGAATGCCTACTGGGCGCTCATATTCGAATATGTCTAGTTTTTGACGACTTTTTATGGCGTCTCTAATAAGGCCTTCGCTACTTATAAATTCCGTATACATTAGGTCTGCCCCGTTGTCTTTGCATACCGCCCTAAACGGCGGATCACTCACATCTTCCATTGGAGCCAATAAAAGTGGAAAATCAGGCAACACTATTTGATCTATTTTAACCATATTGCAATACACTACCTTTTATCATTTAATACTTTGCGGAAGATAAAAGGAAATGCAAATTTACAACCTTATTACTCAATTTGATGAATCAGAAACCTGTTATTGCCTATCCCAGTCAGTTTGCGTTGCTTTTGGGATTTTTAGGAGTAGGATTATTGTTAAGTGGATTATTGATGAGTTGGCTCAGTTCTGTTATACTTAATGTGCCATTTTTACAAGTTCCAGATGCCTTAATGAAGCCTGAAAACGTTCAATTTGCTCGCTTTGCCAATGCTTTAACCACTTTTATTGCTTTTTTTATCCCCGCTTGGGCGGTGGCTAAAATTGCTCATAAAAATGCATTTCAAACCCTTGGATTTAATAGTCATATTAATATCAAGCAAGTAATTGCTGTTGGAGTTATTTCTTTTGGAGCACTTTTTTTAAGTGGATCCTTAGCTGCTATTAACGAAATCATTCCTTTGCCAGCTACTTTTTTAGCAAAAGCTAGGAAATTGGAAAATGAGTACCAGCAAACCATGATTACTTTGGCTACTATGAAAAATATTGGCGATTTACTGCTTGGCTTATTGGTAATAGCAATAGCTCCTGCCATTTTTGAAGAAGTATTGTTTAGAGCAGGTTTGCAAAGAGTATTAGTAGGGATCACTAAAAATGTTGCAGTAGGAATCATCATCTCGTCTATTTTATTTAGTGCAATACATGCTTCTTATTTTGGTTTCTTGCCAAGGGTTGCATTGGGTGTGGTTTTGGGCCTTATATATTATTTAACCGGCAATTTATGGTTGGCTATTTTAATGCATTTTTTAAACAATGCGGTAGTGGTTATTCAAATTTATGTGTACACCCAAATGGGTAAACCCATTAAAGAAGCCATGGATGAGGCTATGCCTATTTGGTATGGTGTCTTTGGTTTAATGATTGTTATACCTGCACTATTATTTTTAAGAAAGGCGCTACCTTTAGCCAATGAATCAGTGGACTAAAATTTTTGCAACCAAAAGTTTGGCGGAAGCAAGTATAGTAGAAGGAATGTTGTTAGAGAATCAAATACCAGTTCAGCAATTGAATAAACAAGATAGCAGTTATCCTGTTTTAGGAGAAGCTGAAATTTATGTGCCAGTTCATTTAAAAGACACTGCATTACAATTGATACAACAGACATTTAGCCAGTAGCCGCGCTAACCTTATCTTCGCTTTAATATGGCATTAAATCTTCAGACATTAAAAACCAGGGCAATCACTGCGGTGGTATTTGTATTAGTAATGTTGGGTGGCCTTTTCTACAATCAGTGGAGCTTTTTGGTTTTGTTTACGATTATCATGGTAGGCTGTTTAGTAGAATTCCATCAATTAATGGGGAAGATAAATGCTACTTACGCAGGAGCTCCTATTATATATAAATCACAAAATGTACTCGGAAGTCTTTGGGTGATGCTCATCATTGCAGGTAAGGGAACGTTGTATCAATCTTTGCCGCTCTGGTATTGGGGGTCTTTTATTATTTATATACTCATCATTGTTTTGTTGGTCACCATTTTTTTCTATAGACCTAAGTTGGGATATCCAGTTAATTTATATTCAGCATTAGGCGTATTGTACATTACCATACCTTGTGCAATGATGGTAGATTTATACGACCACAGTGTTCAGTTTTTTAAAGGGCCAGATTGGATTTTGCCCATGGTGATTATAGCCTCCATTTGGATTAATGACACCATGGCTTACTTAGTTGGTTCCTTAATTGGGAAAACTCCCTTAAGCCCTATCAGCCCTAAAAAGACCAAGGAGGGCACTTATGGGGGGATGGTGCTAGCCGTAATAGCAGTAAGCATGGCAGGTCATTTTTTCTGGAACCTACCTTATCAAACTTTAATAGCCATATCGCTAACGGCAGCCATTGCGGGTACTTTGGGCGATTTATTGGAAAGCAAGATCAAGCGAACAGCTGGGGTAAAAGACAGTGGAAGCTTTATGCCAGGTCATGGGGGATTTTTAGACCGTTTTGACTCATTATTGATTGCGATACCAGCCGTTTGGATTGTTTTATTTCTTTTTTTCTAAGAGTATCTTATTCCAACCATACATTTGCACTTTAATTATAATTATATATGACTATACATAGGGAAGGATATAAAACCATTGCCATAACAGCCTTGCTTTTTGGGGCAATAAACCTCATATCGTTTAGCTTTTTAAGTGCATCATTTCCAACTGTGGCAATGATCATTTTTGTACTTACATTGGCCTTATTTCTTTTTATTATTTCCTTTTTCAGAATTCCGAATCGGGTTCACACTTTAGATGACAGTAAAATTATTTGTCCTGCAGATGGTAAAGTAGTGGTAATTGAAGAAATAAACGATGTGGAATATTTCAAGGATAAGCGCATACAAGTGAGCATTTTCATGAGCCCAGCCAATGTGCACGTGAATAGGTACCCAATGAATGGGGAGGTAACGTATAACCAATACCATAAAGGAAAATATTTGGTAGCCTGGCATCCAAAGTCTTCCACTGAAAATGAGCGTTGGAGTGTAGCAGTCAAGAATCAATATGGTGAAATCTTATTCAAACAAATTGCTGGGGCTTTGGCTAAAAGGATTTGCAACTATTCTGCTGTTGGCCAAAAAGCAATCCAGTGCAATGAATACGGGTTCATTAAGTTTGGAAGTAGGGTAGATGTGTTGCTACCAGTGGGCACCAAAGTGAATGTTGAGCTGAATCAAGTAGTAAAGGGCGGAGTAACTGTTCTTGCTAGTTGGTAATCAGCCGCTTAGGAGTTTAACAAAAAATCTGCAGAAAAATTCAACAAAATCGGTAATTTCACTATCAAATTAAAAACAAATCATATGAAAAAAGCGTTCTTATTTGCAACAGCTGCATTCTTAATGAGTGGTGTAGCATTCGCACATGGTGATGGAAAAAAATGCGCAAAAGGTAAAGAGTGTGCAAAAGAAGGGAAAGAAATGAAGTGTAATATGAAAGGTAAAGAAATGAAAGATTGCTGCAAGAAAGACGCAGCTAAGAAAACTACAGCAACTAAAAAAGCATAATCAATCCCCCCAATTGTTACGTACCCGTCCCGATTTTATCGGTACGGGTTTTTTATTGTCTTAAAGAATTTGGGCTAATTCTTTTAAATGAAAAATGGTATAGGTAGGTTGAATATGCGGTGCAGCATTAATATGATTTACAAAAACAGTATCTAACCCTGCATTCATTCCGCCTTGAATATCCGCATCTAAATTATCACCAATCATAATACTGTTCTTAGTATTTGCTCCAGTTTTATGGAGTGCGTATTCAAAAATTTCTTTATTGGGTTTTAAGCTATTGCTTACTTCCGATGTAATCATCTCTGTAAAGTAAATATCAATATTGCTCTTGACTAATTTATGCTGTTGCACTTTTTCGAAACCGTTGGTAATTAAATGGAGGATATACCCTTTGTTTTGCAGGTATCCTAATATTTCGTGCGTATAAGGAAAGAGTTTATTTTTATTGGGAAGAATGTCTAAGAATTCAACTCCCATTGAACGAGACAATTTTTCGTCGGCGAATTTAAAATCGAGCATAGCCAAATACATTCTTTTCCATCTTAGTTCATCTTGTTTAATTTGTCCTTTTGCATATCTTTCCCAAAGCAGGTGGTTGTGAAAGCTATACCGCTCAAAAAAATCATCAAATAGCGCTATTCCTTTTTGGTGTAATTGATTGCTATCATATAAGTCTTTCAATGCTTCTTTAGAATTGGTATCAAAGTCCCAGAGCGTATGATCTAAGTCAAAAAATAAGTGCCTGTATTGCATTGTGTAAAGTTAGTAACTTTAGTAGATGAATATAATAGTAACTGGCGCATCTAAAGGGATTGGAAAAGCCATTGCCGAAAAGTTTGCTGTAGAAGGCAATACCCTATTGCTTTGTAGCAGGGGTGAAAAAAGCTTGTATGATACCGTAAATGAATTACAAACCGCTTACCCCAATAGTATTATAAAAGGAATGTCTTGTGATATGGCCAATAAAGAAGAAGTATTGGCTTTTGCGGAATGGTGTTTAAAGTTTGGAACGGCTGATATTTTAATTAACAATGCTGGGCAGTTTATTCCAGGGAGCATTCACAATGAAGCAGCAGGTATTTTAGAACAAATGATTCAAACCAATTTGTACAGTGCGTATTATTTAACTAGAGCACTATTGCCTACAATGATTCAAAATAATGCTGGCCATATTTTCAATATCTGTTCCATAGCTTCTTTAAATGCTTACGCAAATGGAGGTAGTTATAGCATAAGCAAGTTTGCATTATTAGGATTTAGTAAAAACCTTCGCGAAGAATTAAAACCCAAGGGCATAAAAGTAACTTCAGTAATGCCAGGTGCAACACTAAGTGCAAGCTGGGATGGTTTTGATATTGACCCCAATAGAATCATGGAAGTGAATGATGTGGCTGAAATGATTGTTGCTGCATCTAAACTATCTCCAATGGCCGTAGTTGAAGATATTGTTATGCGACCTCAGTTGGGCGATTTGTAAAATTCATTTTACAATGTACCTGAAAGCAATATTTGCCAAGCTGCTTGTACTTTTTCTTGATTCAATAGCTCGGCTGCATATTTATGCAATTCTAGTTCCATTTCATTGGGGTTGATTGCATAATATTGAATAATATTTTTTAACCGATCATCATGAAATGCAGGGTCAATAGATGGTAATTCGTTTACATTACCTAACTGACCCAAATGATTGCCTGTTAAAATAGTACTGTTCTTGATGCTACTAGGAATTGCATCAATGCCAATACCCAATGCAGTATTGGGTTTGGCTACTTTAAATAAATTATCGGTATTTACTTTGCAATACCAATCTCCGCCTAGTCTTGCTACTAGTTCTAATTTGGTTTGGTCTATCATGGTACCTGCTTCATTCAAAATAGCATCGTCTATATGCATGCAAAGCACTTCTGCTATAACTAATTGACCAGCTCCTCCTTGGTTGCCTAAACTTTTTACTTCATTTATTTTACACTCTAATTTTATTTTAGCTTCTTTTACCATGGGCGGTTTAACCATGGTTGCCGCTTCTTTGGTAAAGCCTGCTTTAATAAATTCATCTACCCCTTTTGGGTATTCGCAACTAGATAAACTCATTTGTTGCACCATATTATAATCTACTATATTAATTACACATTCTGGTACAGCCAACACATTGTCTAATGTATGTTTGGTAGTGTTGTCTCTACCTTTTCTAGCAGGTGAAAAAACAACAATTGGCGGGTTAGAAGAAAATAGGTTAAAAAAACTAAATGGACTCAAATTAATATTACCTGCTTCATCTATAGTACTCGCAAAACAAATAGGCCTTGGCGCAATTGCGTGTTGTAACCATGCTTGTTTTTGCATAATAGGTAACTCTGATAAAACTATTTTCATAAAACAGGGTTATATTTTCTTTTTAGCTAAAATAGAAAAGTCATCTTCGTCTTTTACAATAGTATTACTCAATTTACCCAATCCAGTAATTTCCATTTCAACCACATCTCCAGCTTGTAGCCATTGTTCTTGGTAATTAGGGTCATTCAATTTGCCCGTGCCATTCAATTCTAGAAAGCAGCCCGTGCCAACGGTTCCACTTCCTATTACATCGCCCGCTTGTATGTTTACGCCATAAGAACAACGCTCTATTATTTCCGCAAATGTCCAATCCATATCTCCTACATTACCATCGCTTACTTGAACTCCATTTACCCAACATTTCATATTAAGGTTCCAGCTTTTACCCACATGACCTTCTTTTGCAGGAATTTCGAATTCTTGCAATTCATCAAGTGTAACCAAACAAGGCCCAATTACTGTAGAAAAATCTTTTCCTTTTGCAGGCCCTAGGTTCAATAACATTTCCTCCATTTGCAATCTTCTTGCACTCATATCGTTCATGATCATTAACCCACCAATATATTGATCTGCATCTTCTGCTCTAATATTTCTACCATTCTTGCATATTACAATAGCAGCTTCTAATTCAAAGTCGAGTTTTTCAAAATGATCTGGCATGCATACAATCTCTCCTGGTCCTTGAATACTATGATGATTGGTAAAATAGAAAATTGGGTATTGATCAAATTCTGAAATCATGTCTACTTTTCTATTTCTTCTTGCAGCGGCTACGTGTTGTCTAAAAGCATATCCATCTCTACATGAAGTAGGAAAAGGAATCGGAGCAAGTAGCATGGTTTCCGCAATAGAGATACCTCTGTCTTTGCTGAGTCTACCTGATTTAATAGCCGCTTCTGTTTGCTGTGCAATAGGAAACATATCATCCCAGTATTGCAAAAACATATTCATGCTATTGGGGAGCTCAGGATGCATTAGGTCGCAGTCAAATAATAAATCATCAACTAAAAAGGCCAATTGATCGTGACCATTAGATAAGTAAGAGACAAGCTTCATTATGGAATATTTTGGTTGCAAAAATAGGTTAATTAATACTACCATTTTTCTTCATCGGATGCATATGGATCTTGTTTGTATTTTTCTCGAGAAGCTTTTTTTTCATCCAATCTTTCTAAAATGGCATCTGCAATAACGGGTGCAGCAAAATTGGTATTGTCTTTATTGAGTAATGTTTTAATTTTTGCTTCGCTTACATCAATTCGATAAAGTATAAATACCAGTTTTTCAAAATCGTTGATGATTAACCAATTGATTGCATTAATTAGTTCGGCTTTATTAAGTTGCTCAATTTGTGTAATATCTAAAATAGGAACAGCCATTCTTAAAATTAATATTTCTCTATCACACCCAAACCAAATAGCGCAAAATCGTATTTGGCAGGGTCTTTCGGATCTAGCTTTTTTAAATAGTTGGTAAGCTCTTCTGCTGCTAACCAATCGGTTTGTTTTCGGTCTAATAAGTTGAATCTTTTGGCAACCCTAGCAACATGAACATCTATTGGGCATATCAGTTGTTTCGGATGTATATTTTTCCATATTCCAAAATCTACTCCATTATTATCTTTTCTAACCATCCATCGCAAAAACATATTGAGTCTTTTGCAACTGGATCCTTTCTCAGGAGTAGAAATATGCTTTTTGGTTCTTAAAGGAGCGTATTCTAAAGAAAAAAAGTAATGATGAAAATAACTAAGTGCTTCTTTTACGTTTTTAGGCGGTTTGTTATTAGGCATAAATGCATTTTCTAAGGAGTTGTATTGCCGATAATGTTGTTTAAAAAACTCAATACAATACAAAAGATCGGTTGCGTTAAAAGTTCTATGTTTAAAGCCTTCTAGTTTTTTTAATTCAGTTGCACTTGCATTCAAACAAAATGAATATGGTTGCATTTGCATCAATTGCATTAACTCTTTAGACTTATTGATGATGGTTGTTCTATTTCCCCAAGCAAAAATTGCCGAAAAAAATCCGGCAATTTCAATGTCTTGTTTTTTAGTGAATAAATGCGGAATACAAACTGGATCCGACGCAATAAAAGTAGGCTGGTTATAATCTTTTACTTTCTTGTTAAAAAAATCTTGCAGTTTTTCCTTAGATTCCATTTATTCTTTTAAGAGATTGGTCATTATTTCTATACCCAACTTATCTGCTATATCATTTTTATTGAAAGCGTTAATCACTACTACAATACTATTCTGAGTAGTTGGGTTAAATGCAGCAAAAGTAGTAAAACCGTAAGTGCCTCCATTGTGCCAATACATGAATGTAGTTCCATCTTTTTCAATCGTATGCCAAGCTTTTGAAATAGCTACCTGCTTGTTCACTAGAGTTGTTTTTTGTAGAACAGATTTAACCACTGGTAAAGATTGATGCGTTGCGATATAGTCTAGGTATTTCAATAAATCATTGGCATCCGATTTAATTCCACCAGCACCCACCAAAACACTCATATCCCAATAGGCGGCGGTTTCATTACCAAAATAGCCAATTGCTTTGGGCATTCTTTTGGCAGCCTGAATACCAGTATGTTTTAATTGAAAAGGCTTGTTTATGTATTCGGATAATAATTGTTCATAGGGTTTGCCACTTATATTTTCTGCAATTACTCCTGCTAAGCCAACACCTAAATTGGAATAAGCTACCCTGCCAAAAGTTTTAGGTTCTGTTATACTTAAATAGTAATACAATTGTTCTTTATTATAATTAGCATAAGGTTGTAAACGATCTTGGGGTATCCCAATATTTTCAGGAAGCCTTGGTAATCCAGATGTATGATTTAATAAATGCAATAATTGAATATTACCTATTGCTTTATTTTTCTTTAGGCTATCCGGTAAGAATTGAGTGATTAAACTAGTATCTGCAATACTGTTTTTTTCTAATATTGATTCTAAGATAAATGCAGTATAGGTTTTACTGATACTGCCTATTTCAAACTGTGTTTCTGCCGTAAAAGGAGTATTCAATTTTTTATCTGCTACCCCTACTGTATATAATTGATGTTTCCCTTTGATTGAGCTTGCTACCATTATACCAGGGACTGTATTTAGCTTAAATACACTATCCAGTTTTAATTGGATAGTGTTTGCAATATTCACTTGTGCAATAGTATTGCTATAAACAAATAATATTGTAATTAACATTCTCCAGGATTTTTTTATCATTATGCCAATGCTTTTTCTAAATCAGCAATTAAATCATCTGCGTCTTCAACACCAATACTTAATCTAATTAAGGTATCACTTAAGCCATTGGCAATGCGTTTTTCTCTTGGTATAGAAGCATGTGTCATAGATGCTGGATGGTTAATCAAACTTTCAACTCCACCTAAGCTCTCTGCTAAAGAGAATAATTTGGTAGACGATAATACTTTTTTAGCAGCATCCATACTATCGTCTTTTAATTCAAAAGAAAGCATTCCCCCAAAATCCCTCATTTGTTTTCTAGCAATGGCATAATTGGGATGGTCTTCAAATCCACACCAGTATACTTTACCCACTTTAGGATGTTTCCTTAACCAATGGGCTATTACTCTTCCATTTTCGCAATGTCTTTGCATGCGCAAATGCAATGTTTTAATTCCTCTTAAAACTAGGAAGCAATCCATTGGACCTGGAACAGCACCACAACTTTTTTGAATAAAATAAAGCTGCTCTCTAAGTTCTGCGTTATTCATCATTAAGGCTCCCTGAATTACGTCGCTGTGCCCACCCAAATACTTAGTAGCGGAGTGCATCACAATATCAGCACCTAAGTCTAAAGGATTCTGTAAGTAAGGAGATGCGAATGTATTGTCTACACAGAGTAACACATTGTTGGCTTTAGCTATTGCTGCAACTGCTTCAATATCTGTGATATTCATCAATGGATTGGTAGGTGTTTCAATCCAAATTAGTTTGGTCTTTGCAGAAACAGCAGCTTTAATATTGGCTACATTGGTAGTGTCTACATATGTAAAAATGATTCCAAACTTTTCAAACACTTTTGAAAATAGTCGGTACGTTCCACCATACATATCGTTGGCTGCAATTACCTCATCGCCCGGACTTAATAATTTAATGACCGCATCCGTTGCAGCAACACCACTCCCAAAAGCTAATCCATATTGCCCATTTTCAATTTGCGCATAAGCTTCTTCTAAGGCTTTTCTGGTAGGATTTTGGCTTCTAGCATATTCAAACCCCTTGTTAACACCAGGCGCTTCCTGAACATAGGTAGAGGTTTGATAAATAGGCGTCATAATAGCCCCAGTTGATGGATCTGGTTCTGCTCCGGCATGTATGTATTTGGTTGCGGTCTTCATTCTATATTTATTTTTTAGTAGTTACATGTGTCATAGGTAATTCTGCACGTTGGTTATCCCAGAGCATTATCAAATTTGCTTTTCCAGCATTTTCATTAAAGTAGATGGTAAAGGTTTCAATAATTTCATCGGTTGTTTCGGGTTTAACATCTGCCCTTACTACATCTTTTCTAGTATCATAGGTAAAACTTCCCCAACAAAAATTATCCTTGCTTACAATAATGGTCCATCTGTTTTCGGATGGCACACAAAATAAGGTATACCTACCTTTTGGGATTATTTTATTGGCGATTTTGACTGGGCTAAAAATTTCTAATTCGGTTGCTTCATTAGCACCTAGGCGCCATAGTTCATTGTATTTTATAATGCCGCCGAAAATAGTTCTACCATTTTTAACTGGTCTTCCATAAATAATCCTGGCTATTGGTTGATCTTTGGCTTTCCCACTCATTTTTAATAAAGGGTAATTGTCGGGCCAATAACTCATGTCCATGGGAGATTTGTCTAATTCAGTTGGCTTTTGTTGACCAACAGCAACCATGCTGATGCATGCAAATGCTAAAAAAAATCCGATTTTTTTCATTTGAATCATTTTTACAAATATACCTAGCTATTGTTCTACCAATTGTTGAAATTGACCAATGGCAAATATTTTAACATCCGGTATAAAATCAGCGGATAACTGACGTATTTGGTCATAATTGGCTAAGAATAGTTCAAAAGCTTGCTCGGCATTGGTTAAATAGGCTGCTCTTCTTTGTAAACCTTTAAAACTGTTCTCCATGCCCCAATCAAATCGATAGTTATACAACCAGTTTTGTTGTTGCATATAAGGGAAAACCCTTGCAAAATAAGGCGGAAACCATTCCTGCTGCGAACCTAGTTGAAGATAGGTTGTCTCAGTAAAATGCATCCATTCTTCCGCGGTTTTCTCATTGGGGTCTAAAGCTAAAAAATGGTCGTAAACTATATCAGCAAAAGCGCCAGCATATAAGCGTACTATGGGTGAAAAAATTTGTTTGATGGCTTTTGTTGTAGCATGGTCATCGGTGAACTGATCTATAGCCCTATGCAATTTGATTCCTTTTTGAATAGATAAAGGATAATCAAATTGTTTCTTACCCTTCACATAATCACTAATCATATTCCCTGTTAAAATTGCAGGGTCACCAAAGGAAAAATAGGCGTGGGCTAAATAGTTCATAATTACTGAATTGTTTTATTAATCCAGTTGCTAATTATTTGAAGGGCTTCTGGTGAAAAACTTTCCTCAATTGATCCATAAGGTTGTTCGGGGCTGTTACATCTTTGAAATAAGTGATTCAGGGAAGGCAATATGTTTACTTCAAACTTTTTATTCTTAGCTTTTGTTAGTGCTTGCTTGATGCCATTAATATTTTCATCTGCTTTTACTTGAATATCTGAAGCGCCGTTAAGTGCCAACACAGGAATTTTTAATTTAGATAAATTTTCTTCAGGATCATAATTCATAAAAAATTGTAACCAAGCTAAAGCTGGTTTAAATTGATTTAATAAACCAAAGTATGGTTCAATTCCTTTTGCTGTAAATAATTTGGTTTCATCAGCCGAAGGGTTCATTTGTTTCCAATTAGCGTAAGTTTTTTGCATGCCTATTTTAATAGAGTCTGCTTTGGTACTGTATCTAAACTGCGAATTCATTTCATTTACCAACAAAGCTGCTATTGCATAGTCTGCATTCGTTAGGTTAGGCTGAATAAAATTTCTGCGCATTTGGTAATTCCAAATTTCATGGCCTAAAATTCCTGGCCCTGCTAATAAAGTTATAAAAGCAATCTGCTTATTGGTAACAGCCACCATTGGCGCAATAGCCCCTCCTTCACTATGTCCTATCAATCCTATTTTTTTAGTATTGATTTCGCTTCTAGTTAATAAATATTGAAAGGCTGCTTCTACATCTTTAGCAAAATCCTTGCTGGTTAGCAATTGAGGATTAGGACCTAAACTTGTTTTGCCTGCCCCTCTATCGTCTACTCTTAGTACGCCAATGCCCGCCTTAGTTAAATGATCGGCCAATACCCAATATATTTTGTGATCAAACATTGATCCATCTCGGTCTTGTGCACCACTTCCTGAAATCAATATAACAGTTGGAAAATCTTTTTTATTTTTTGGTAAGGTTAAGGTTGCCCCAAATTCAACCGTTTTATCTGTATTCGTAAAATTAATTTCTTCACTGTAGTAATCAAAAGGTGCTTTGGGTGTTTGGGGTCTTATGATTTGTTTTGGTGCTTCTAGTTTAACGGGTTCATTAGATCTTGTTAGTACAAGGGCAGTATTAAAATTGCCTTGTTGAAATAAGCCATCTATTAAATCTGTCCCATTCCATTTTCCTTTATAACTCCCATTGATTGCAGGAATGGAGATGCTGATACTATCATTCTTTATTTGTGTCGATCCTGTTTTAATACCATATGCATTTTGTACAGGGCTGTCGAAACTGGCTTCCCATTGGTTATTGGTTTGCTTTATATGAAACACCAAGGGTAATTTATTTCCTCCGGCATCTATAATACCTTTCCAAGAACCTACCATTGTTTGTGCATTTCCAAAATAACTCGCAAACGCAAAAATAAGTACTCCCAATAAATTTTTGTATTTCATATTTCTTTATTTGATTTTTTAAACAACCGATAAGAAAAAATGATTGGATAAACAATCATCACTATTAAAACAATCATTGAATAAATGAATCCTGTTGGGTTAGGCATAAATGGTGAACACATAGCAATTAAAATGCCCCCAATCATCCATATTTTACTACCAATCTGATGCGTTTTTCTCCAGTTTTCCGGGTCTTCTAAGGTCCATGGTAATCGCATTCCAATAAAATAATTAGGTTTAATGCTGTGCATGAAATTACCTAAGCCGGCAAACAATAAACCAATTAAAGGCAATAGAAATTGATTAGATTTCACTGAGCCAGTTTTTGCAGATTGTATAATCACTAATAGTATTGCACATAAAAACGCAACAATCATGTATGCAATCTTTTGAAGCAATTCTGGTGATTGGGCATTTTTTTTCGGATCTATTTTATTGGCATTTTTCACAATCAAATACGTGAATACTGAAACGCAGGTCATAAAAATGGACACGACTACAAGTGTAGACTTTTCACCTGTTCCGTCGGCCTCACCCTTATAGTTAAAATGAGTGGGAATAATAGCAGGTAAGGAATCATAAATGCTGCCTAAATAAATAAAAGGAAGCAGAATTAATACGCCAACCACAAAAATTTCTTTTACAGAAGTTGATTTCATAGCCTTATTTTTTTAATTTAAACTGCATCATCCATTTGAGCATTTCATCCATTACTGTTGTATTGATTGAATAATGAATAAATTGACCTTCTTTGTTTGCTACCACTAAGCCAGCTTGTTTTAACAAGTCTAAGTGATGAGAGATGCTGGGTTTAGAAATATTAAATTGCTCTGCTATTTCACCTGCATTCATATCTTTTTTTTTCAAAAGCTCGAGAATCCCTCTTCTTGTTTCATCATTTAATGCTTTAAACAGAATATTCACAATTTTTAGATATTTAGACAAATGTCTAAATAAAAATTCAGTAAACCAAATTTAAAGGTACCATTGAATACTAACTTGAATCTACTGAGTTAATGACAGCTAAAATATATTGAAGTTCAATTTGCTACATCTGGTTCATAGTACTGAATTCAGCCTCTTTTGATAAATCTGTTACAAGTTTATTTAAACGCTCCACTAGTTTGGGGCCACACCACCGTCTAGTATAGCCAGGAAGGCCAAATTGTTCAATTGAAGTAAATTCCCATGGATGAAAATAGAGACATAGGTAACCGTCTTTCGCTAGTGTTTGTTTGCATAATTGTAAATACAATGCATAGGGCATGTTCTTGAAACTCAACCAAAATAAGGGAATCCGGATGCCAGGGCTTACCGATGCTGGGATTCTCTTGACTCCCTCTTCGTAATAAGCTGTTCTTGGCAAATGAAAATTATTATATCTGCCTGGTAACCAAGTGGGGTTAATAGAAGAGTCATATTGATAACCTGCCCCTAATACATCTTTCATTAATACCGGACGCATTCTCGGCATTCTTAAACCTGTTACTTTTTGTTGGGTAATTTCTTCTAATCTCAGCCTAGATTTTAGTAAATCTTCGGTTGTATATGCAGTATGATAAAAAGTATGTGATGCAATTTCATGTGATATAGCAAGTTGGTTGATTCTTTTTGGAAAATGATTGGCAAAATTGGCTGTGGTAAATAATGTGCAAGGTACCGATTCTAATATGGGTGTTATTGCATTTAGCCCCTCTATACCAATTCGCATTTGATCTTGAACTGATATAGCATGCTGATATTCTAAAGGCATATCAAACTCCTCTACATCAAAACTCATGAATACCTTTCTACTCATTTTCACAAATTCGTTTCTTTAACCAAATAATGTGGTCTACTCTTGCTTTGCATAAATAGTTTGCCCAAATAAAGACCAATGATTCCTAAAATCATCAGTTGTAATCCCCCAAAAAAAGCAATAGCGGCAACAATAGATGCCCAGCCTGAAACAGTATGTCCTTGATAGAAACTGTAAATGATATATGGAATGTATAAAACCGAAAGAAAAGCAAAACTAAATCCAAGATAGGCAGCCATGTACAAAGGCTTAGTACTAAAAGAAGTGATACCCTGTAAGGCAAATCTAACCATTTTTTTGATGGTGTATTTTGACTCGCCCGATAAACGTGCTGCCGGATAATAAGCTACTCCTGATTGGCTATAGCCCATCCATTTTACTAACCCTCTAATAAATAAATCATGTTCTCTAATTTGTTTGAAGGCTTCCACTACTTTTCGATCCATTAATCTGAAGTCGGCTGTTCCTTGTTCCAACTCTATATCTGACATATTATTGATAATGTCATAAAATATGGCAGAGGTTTTTCTTTTTAGTAATGACAAATCAGTTTGTTCCTTTCGAATGGTATAAACAATATCGTTTCCCTCTTCCCATTTTTCTAGTAAAATGGGAATTAAATCTGGGGGATGTTGTAAATCTGCATCCATCATAATAACACAGTCACCATCTGCAAAATCTAAACCCGCTTTTAATGCATTCTGATGACCAAAGTTTCTAGAAAGACTAATAAACTGAATATGTGTATTGATTGCAGCTTCTGCTTTTAATACCGCTAATGTGTCATCTGTACTTCCATCGTCTACAAATAAAATACGATAATCATACTTCAAGGGAGCCATAATATTATTGATAGCTCTAGCTATCACAATCACATTCGATTGCTCATTACATGCAGGTATTACAAATGCGATCATCTTGCTCATTTTGCAGGAATTTTAGGCAGATGAATTTTCCAACACCTGATTACTATCCAGCACCAGATGATGAAACAAGGTAAAGCTTTCAAAGAATAGGCTAGTATAAAATTAATTCTAATATAGGGTGGTACTATGTCGGTAGGCGATAATATGGTCAACAAAAATAACAGCCATAGGGTTGCTTTTACTGCAGATGAAATAGGCTGTTGTTGGGTTATAAACCAAAGTGCCGCCCCCGTTACTGCAATCACAAATGTGGGACTTTCCGCAGCTGAACTAAAAATGACCACAGAAATTAATACCAGTGCTAAATAGTATAATTTAAAATAGGGCTGTTCTTGATTTTGTTTTTTTAATAAGGGGATTCCAAAAAATATTCCTGCAGCAGCAATAATGGGGAAATCAATGGGTCCATAATATTTAAATATTCTACGAATCATTCCTGGAACTGATATATCCTGCATTCCAGCCGTTCTTGAATTATCAATATTTTGCTGGTTTCTTCTAATGATTTGGTAATACCAATCTTCATAGCTCTGAACAATATAATCGTAACTAGAATAGAGAATTGGAGCTGCAACTATAATGGTTAACCAAACCAATAAAGAAAGGATAAACTGCAATTTGTTTTTAGAAAAAAAGAAAAAAGCCAATCCTGCAACCCCATATAATTTAGTCAAAATGCCCAATGCAATAAATAATGTTGCTATCCAATCTTTGCCACGTAAAGTGAATACAAAAGTAAATATGAAAAATGCTGTAAACATCGGATTGAACTGAACACTATGAATAGATGTCATCATTTCAATCAAAATAATCCAGTACAAAATGATTTTTTGTTTCTCTTCTACTGGAAGCATTTTAAGTGCAATAAATAATGCAGCTGCATTTGCCATAGCCCACAAAAAGCATCCTATATAAGTAGGGAGTAAAGCAAAAGGCGCAATCACTAGAGAGAATGCGGGGCCATAATTATTAAATGAAACGTATTCGTCTGGATAATAGCTAAACAGGTATTTCTCTTGTACTACGTGTTTGAATACTCCTTCAAATATTAAATAATTATCAATCCCTGTAAGGCCTCTGCTCATTTCAGATACAACTGCAATAGCAGCCAGTAAAAACCATATGCAATAGATTAGGTAAACTGATCCAAATTTGGCTGTTTCCCATTTATGAAAAATGATTTTCTCCAATTTTGAACTCATTCACTTTCTTTTTTAAAAAATACCATAATGGAAACACCTGCAGGAAACTGACATCCCCATTTCAATAAATAGTAATCAATGGAGAAAATTCCTGCTAACAAGTTATTAAAAAATCCTTCAGTACCAAATATGGCATGGTCCGATTCTACTGTCTCTTTTTTAGCCCCCTTTAATTTACTCATTCCTTTTGCCAGTAAGCGATATGCGGCAATGGGTATAAAAAGTATGGAATTGAAATAAGTTTGATACACCATTTTCCCCGGATGATTTTTTAGTAATCCAAGCAGTTGTGTTTTGGTATACCTTCTATAGTGTTGATTAATTACATCGTGCTCTCCCCATAAAAATGCATAAGCTGGAACGGTTATAGCAATATGTCCACCGGGTTTGCAAACTCGCATCATTTCTGCAACTGCTTTTGTGTCGTCTTCTACATGTTCTATTACATCAAAAGCGCAAACTAAATCATAGCTATTATTACCAAATGGAAGTTCGGTAATGGATCCCTGAATAAGGGGAGTGCTCAAAAAAGTTTGGGTATAGTTGCAACATTCTTGGTCAAATTCCACCGACATGACTTCTCCAAACTCGGTGAGCATATCAGAGGTGGTTCCAGTGGCTGCCCCAATATTTAATGACTGGATTTCCTTGGGGTTCTTTAAAATATGGCGGATTCTATCCCTCAGAATCCTTCTTCTAACAGTAAACCACCAGTTTACTCTTTCTAAATGATAATATTCTTTAAAGTATTGTTGGTCCATATTGTTTTTGGGGGGACTTGCAAGTAACGAAAATTCTACTACAATTTAAGAGAGGCATACCAGCTAAAAAATTTACTTTTGCCCCTCTAAATTTTATTAATATGAGTAAAGGACCAGTTTCTCAGTTTGTTGAGCATCATTATAGACATTTCAACGCAGCTGCTTTAGTAGATGCGGCAAAAGGCTATGAAACCCATTTGTTAGAGGGAGGAAAAATGTTGGTGAGTTTGGCAGGTGCCATGAGTACTGCTGAGTTAGGTATTAGCTTAGCCGAGATGATTCGTCAAGATAAAGTAGCTATCATCAGTTGTACTGGTGCCAATTTGGAAGAGGATATTATGAATTTAGTAGCGCATAGTCATTACAAGCGTGTTCCTAATTATCGTGATTTAAGTCCGCAGGAAGAATGGGATTTATTAGAGAATCATTACAATAGGGTAACCGATACTTGTATTCCTGAAGAAGAAGCCTTCCGTCGTTTACAAAAACATATTTACAAAGTTTGGAAAGATGCAGACAATGCTGGTGAGCGTTATTTTCCTCATGAGTTCATGTATAAAATGCTGTTAAGTGGCGACTTGGCCCAATATTATGAAATTGATCCAAAGAATAGTTGGATGTTGGCTGCTGCTGAAAAAAACTTGCCTATTGTAGTGCCAGGTTGGGAAGACAGTACCATGGGAAATATTTTTGCTTCTTATATTATTAAACAAGAATTGAAAGCATCAACCATGAAAAGTGGTATTGAATACATGGTTTGGTTAACAGAATGGTATCGCGCAAACAGTGGAGGTAAGGGGGTAGGGTTCTTCCAAATCGGAGGTGGTATTGCTGGAGACTTCCCCATTTGTGTGGTTCCAATGATGTACCAAGATTTAGAATGGCATGATGTGCCTTTCTGGAGCTATTTCTGCCAAATTAGTGACTCTACTACTTCTTATGGGTCTTATTCTGGAGCTGTACCCAACGAAAAAATCACCTGGGGTAAATTAGATATCCATACCCCTAAATATATTGTTGAAAGCGATGCAACCATTGTGGTACCATTAATTTTCGCGTATTTGTTGGGTTGGTAGTATAAAATATAAATTTAATATAAGCCTCGATTGATTCAATCGGGGCTTTTTTATTGTTTTTTAGCGAATAAAATATAGACTATGGTTATAAGTTTAGAGATATTCTTGACTTTAAGGGCATTTTACTGGGTTTAATTGAATTTTAATGTTTAAACCTTTAAGAATTTTTTAACAATAATGCAAAAATTGGTATATTGAAATCTTAATATTCTTAACCAAAACCTAAACAAATGAGAAAAATTTTGTTGTTAATGCTGGGTTTTATTCTTTTTACGAATATCACTTTTGCACAAAAAACAACGGTTAAAGGAAGGATTACAGACACCAATGGTGTAGGCGTTCCTTCTGCTACTGTTAAAGAGAAAGGCACCAAAAATGCAGTAAGTGCCGATGGGGAGGGCAATTTTACTATTTCGGTATCTCCCAATGCAACCCTGCAGTTTACTGCTACTGGTTTTGGGATGGTAGAATTAACGGCTGACAAGGCTTCTTCTGTAAGAATGAAAGAAGAAGTAGATAACCTTAGTGAAGTGGTGGTTACCGCACTAGGTGTTAAAAGAGAAAAGAAAGCCCTTGGTTACGCAGTTCAAGAAGTAAAAGGAGAAAACTTAACAGTTGCCAAGTCTTTAGATATCAGTACTTCTTTGGCTGGTAAAGTGGCAGGTGTTCAGTTAGTAGGTTCACCTAGTTCTTCATTTGATAATGCCGATATCTTAATTCGTGGGGTTACTGGTTTAGGACCTCAGGCGCCCATTTTTGTGGTAGATGGAACCATTACGAATCAGTCTGCAGTAATTTTGGATAATATTGAAAGTGTTTCTGTATTAAAAGGACCTGCGTCTACTGCTTTGTATGGTCAACGTGCTGCAAATGGTGCAGTAGTAATTACTACCAAAAAAGGAACCCGCAAAAAGTTCACTAGTGTAGATGTAAACTTGGGTTTAACTTTTGAAAAATTGGCACTACTGCCTCCTTACCAAAATGATTACGCGGGTGGATATTCTTCGGCTCTTACTTCTGCTGGATCATCTTTTGATGCACAAGGTTTTTATTTGTTTAAATACAATCCTGCAATACATCCTGCATCATGGGCTGCTTTCAATGGTCAACGTATGTTAGAATATGGTGCCGATGAAAGTTGGGGACCTAAAATGAATGGAGACAATTACCGTGCTTATTGGAGCTGGTACCCTGGTTCAGAGTTTGGACAATTAACTCCTTTAACTCCACAGCCAAATAATGTGAAAGACTTTTTTAGAACGGGTGTAAATAAAAACAATTCAGTAGCATTTTCTTCTGGTGGTGAAGGCTATAATTTAAGAATGACTTATGCCAATCAAAACAGAAGTTTGATGATACCAAATGCAAACAGAGATCAACATCAGTTGGCTTTGAATGGTTCATTCGATATTGGTAAGTACATTACTATTTCTACTGACCTTACTTATACTACCAATAGTACAAGAGGTAAACCTGCTGAAGGGTATCGTTTAGATGGATTAAACATTACGCAGAATTTTAACCAATGGTTTCAACGTCAATTAGACATGAAGCGTATGGTAAACTATAGAGAACCTGATGGTAGTTTAAATTCATGGAATATTGGAGACCCGAATGCAAGTGCTGATATCTCAGTTTATGGAAGGCCACAGTATTGGGACAATCCTTACTTTATCGTAAATGAAGCAATTGCAACCCAGGCTGAAAACAGATTAATTGGAAACGTGGGTATGAATATTAAAATCAATAAGCATTTAAATATTCAATCTTATGTAAGAGCTAATACTTATAATACCGAAAACACTAGTAGAATGCCAACAGGGGCTTTAACACTAGATTATTTTAATATTTCTCAGAATAGATATTCAGAAATGAATTTTGAAACCAATATTATGTACAAGAATAAATTTGGTGACTTTTCTGTAGATGGAATGATTGGAGGTAACGTACGTAAGAACAGCTACAGTGCTTTATCAATGGGCACACAAGGCGGATTAAGCTCTCCTAATTATTTTGATATTGCTGCATCTATTTCAAGACCAAGTGTTGGTCGTTCATATGAAAAGAAAACAGTGAATTCAGTATTAGGAAAAGCTTCTATAGGGTGGAGAGATTTATTATTTGTTGAAGGTACATTGCGTAATGACTGGTCTTCAGCGTTGCCTACTCAAAGTAATTCCTATTTATATCCTTCATTAAGCACCAGCTTTATTTTCACCGAATTGGTTAAAACCAGCTGGCTTACTTATGGTAAATTAAGAGCGTCTTTTGCTAGCGTAGGTTCAGACTTAGGAGCACATGCACTTAATTTAGCAATAGGAAATGGCTCTTTTTACGGAACCAATCCATCTGCAACTATTGGAAACCAATTTAAGGGTGGTGGAATAAAACCAGCCTTAACCAAGGCTTATGAGTTTGGTGTTGAATTACGTTTATTCAAGAAAATTGGTCTAGATGTTACTTATTACCAAAATAACAATACCGATCAAATTTTGGGTATAGATGTAACACCTGCAAGTGGATTCTCTACTGCTCAAATTAATGCAGGTAATATTCAAAGTAAGGGTATTGAAATCACGCTTAGTGGTAAACCAATTGAAACCAGAAACTTTAGCTGGGATGTAACTTTAAACTGGGCTAAAAATCAGAACAGCATTAAGGAATTGGCTCCAGGAATTAATACCTACTTATATGCAACCAATCGTTACGATACTCGTTTAGAACATAGAGTAGGAGGCGAATGGGGAACTTATTATGGTAGAAAATGGAGAACTGATCCAGCAACAGGTCAAACTTTAATTGATGCTACCGGTCAACCTCAATATGATATCAATCAACGTATAGGAAATGTGCTACCTAAATTTACTGGTGGTATGTTTAATGCATTCAAGTATAAATCTTTTGATCTTACTTTCAGTATTGATTTCCAAAGCGGTGGTTTATTCTATTCTGAAACCAGAAACTTTAATTCGGGTACTGGACTTTCTCAAGAAACAGTTGGTAAGAATGATAAAGGCAATGATTGGAGAGATTACCCTGGAGCTTATACCACAGCAGGTGGTAATGCTGGAGGTGGAGGAATTCGTATTCCAGGAATTTTTGCTAATGGTGCGTTAGCTGGTAAAGAAAACAACCGATATATTTCTGCAAGAGCTTATTGGTATACTGCTCGTCAGCGTGATGCAAGTAATGTTTTACTAGATGGTTCTTATGTTAAATTAAGAGAAATCAGGTTTGGATATACTATTCCAAGTTCTGCACTAAAATCGCTTCCATTTGTAAAGTCTGCTAATATTGGCTTTATGGTTCAGAATGCCTGGTTAATTTGGGCTACTACCAAAAAGTGGGGTGTTGATCCATCAGAGTTAGAAACTTTCTATCGTGAAGGTGGTCAGTTATCTTCTACCAGACAATTTGGTATCAACTTAAGAGCATCATTTTAGTAAACGAATTCAGTAAAAACAAAAAGACATTTTATGAAAAAAATATTAATCGTTTTTGGTTTGCTGGCTACGTTACAAAGTTGTAACAAGTTTGGCGATACCAATATTTCTCCCGCACAATTAACTACGGCTTCTACCAAAGCATTGTTAACGAATGCAGAACAAGCATTAAGTACTTATGTTACTAGTGCAAGATTAGGTTCTTTGTATGTTCAACATTTATCTGAAGGTCCTTATCCTGGATCTTCCTTGTATAGCGATAGAAACTCTAGTTTCGCTGGTTGGTATGTAGGGCCATTGTATGATTTACAAACCATTATTAACGATAACAATGCGGGTTCATCTTCTGCTAATGGAAATGGCTCTAAGAGTAACCAAATTGCAGTTGCTCGTATTTTGAAGGCCTATTACTTTTTGCAAATGACCGATATATGGGGAGATATTCCTTATTCTGAGGCATTACAAGGAGATAAAAATTATGCGCCTAAGTACGATAAGCAACAAGACATTTATACCGCCTTATTTAAAGAGCTTACTGAAGCAGTAGCTCAAATTAAAGAAACGGAGTCTTCTGTAGTTGGAGATATTTTATTGAATGGCAATATGGCTGCATGGAAGCGTTTTGCTAATACCACCAGAATGGTCATGGCATTGCGTATTTCAAAAGCAGATATTGCAAAAGGTAAAACCGAATATGCTGCTGCTCTTGCTGCAGGTGTAATCACTAGCAATGCACAGAATATCAATTACAAGTATATTGCTGGGGACCCTAATAACTATAATCCATGGTATAACAACTATACTATTAGCAATCGTAATGACTATGCTATCAGTAAAACCATGACCGATTATATGGATCCAAAAGCCGATCCAAGACTACCTGTATTTGCTGAAACTTTGGCTGGTGGTGTTATCAAAGGCTTACCTTATGGTAGAAATGTGGCAGTTAATATTCCTGCAGCCTTCAGCAGAATTGGAACTGCTTTCAGAGGCCAAAATTCTCCACTTACTTTGCATAATTATGCACAGGTTTTGTTTATGCAGGCAGAAGCTGCTAAGCTAGGCTATGTAGCAGGTGGCGACGTAGAAGCAGAGGCAAAATACAAAGCCGCTATTAAAGCTTCTTGGGAAATGTACGGTGTATTTAATCAAGCAAAGTATGATACTTATACAGCATTACCAGAGATTGCTTATTCTGCAGTAGATGGGCATAAGAAAATCATGACCGAAAAATGGGTACACAATTATTTAGCTAGTTATGAAGCTTGGAAAGACTGGCGCAGAACTGGTTTCCCTGTATTAACTCCTGCTGTTGATGCAGTAGATTCAAGAGGAATTCCAATGCGTTTAGGTTATTCACCAACCGAGGCTTCTTTAAATCCCGTTAACTATGCAGCTGCTGTTACTGCATTAGGTGGAAAGGATGAGAACTATGGTTTAATGTGGTTGGTAAAATAAATATTTTGCTAGTTAAAGAGTCACGATTGTTTGCAATTAAAAGCCCCGGTACTGTTTCTAGTCCGGGGCTTATTTTTTGTATTGAACAGTTATGTTATCTGGCAGGCATCGTTAAAGGGATATCTCTCTTTAACATCTCGTCTCTATTAGCCATATCCCATGCTGTATAGAATACGAGCTTTGCTCTTTTCTCCATTAATTCAAAGTTGATTTTGTCAACTGTATCACCTGGTTGGTGGTATTCTGCTTTTAACATTCCATCGTAGAAAAATAAAATTGGAACGCCTTTGCGTGCAAAGTTGTAGTGGTCGCTTCTGTAATAAATTCTGTTTACATCTTTAGGATCATCGTACTTGTAATCTAAAGTCATATTCAAATGCTTAGCATTCACGCCCTCATTAATTTTTGCTAAATCAGAGCTTAACTTATCGTGACCAATTACATAGATATAATTAAGGGTATCAGCAGTTTTTCTTTCTGTATCTACTCTTCCAATCATATCGGTATTTAAATCAACGGTGGTTTTATCTAATGGGAAAATTGGATGTTCAGAATAATATTGAGAACCCCAAAGGCCTTTTTCTTCTCCCGTTACAGTCATGAATACCAAAGTTCTGCGAGGCTTGTTTCCTTTTTTAGCTGCTGCAGCAAAAGCTTCTGCCATTTGCATCACACCTACCGTTCCAGAACCATCATCGTCTGCACCATAATAAATCACGTCTCCTCTTTTACCCAAGTGATCGTGGTGTCCGGTCATGAAAACGTATTCGTCTTTTTTGTCGGTTCCTTCAATAATACCAATCACATTACTGGTTTCTAGAGTAGTTGATTTTTTATCGGCAGCAATGCTTAATTCAGCAACATATTTTCCTTTAGGTAATGCAGCTAATGCAGCACTAGTAAGTTTAGTGGTTCTTCCAGCTAATGCTGAAGCCATTTCTTCTGAAACAGTCACCATCATAAAAGGAGCGCCAGTAGGCTTATTCATGTAAATATTTCCTTTTACTGGAGTTGCTGTTTTGCGAGGAAAATCTTTTGAAACTAAAACGATACCAGTAGCACCTGCTGTTCTTGCTGCAGCTGCTTTGGCAAAACCTGAAATAGGACTTGGAGTTCTTGATCCTGGTACAGGAGCTGGGGCTTTATATCCTGCTGGAGCGCCGTCTAAAATCATCACTGTTTTACCTTTTACATCAAGGCCTGCATAGTCATCTATTGAAGCAGCTTTATCAACAATACCGTATCCAACAAACACCAATTCTTTAGAGCTGGCTTTACCATCGGCAATGGACTGCAAAGACATCATATAGTCTTTGTCCCAGTTATATAATTTTCCATTAACCCTTAATTCAATACTAGACAATTCGTCTTGGTATACATTAAAATATTGTTGGTAGCTATTGCCATTACCTGGCTTAAGTCCCATTCTTTTGAATTCAGATTCAATGTAGGCAGCGGCTTTTCTTTCGCCTGGCATACCAGTTTCTCTTCCCTCCATTTCTGGCCCTGCCAAAATGGTCAATTTTTCTTTCATTGAAGCGGGGGTAATTAATGCAGCAAACTTGGTTGATGCATCTTCTTTTTGTCCGTATGCAATTCCAGTTGAAAGGAACATTGCACCAAACAGGATTTTTTTCATCATGGCTTTTTGGTTTAGTTACAGCTAATTTTATTCACTCTGCTGGCGTGTCTACCACCTTCGAATGAAGTATTCATAAAAAGATCAATCATTTGTTCTGCCAGGGGCAATGCTACAAACCTTGCAGGTATGCAGATGATATTGGCATTGTTGTGAAGTCTAGATAATTCAGCCACATCATTCTGCCAACAAAGCGCCGCCCTAATACCTTGGTGTTTATTTGCAGTAATGGCTACTCCATTGGCACTTCCACAAATCAATATACCAAAACCTGCTTCACCCTTTTCTACTGCAGCTGCAGTAGGATGTGCAAAGTCGGGATAATCTACAGAATCTAAGGAATAAGTTCCATGGTCGGTAACTTGGTAGCCTTTTTCGGTTAACCAAGCAATTAAAGCAGATTTATACGCAAATCCTGCATGGTCGCTACCAATTGAAATGGGTTTGGAAGCATCAAAAACATAAGCCATAAAATAATCTTTAATGTGAAGTATATAGGTTGATTAATCCCACTCTTTGTCTTCGTCTTTTTCTAATTTCTTAAATACTCTTGCAGAAACCAGAATGCTTAATTCATATAGTAAGAATAAAGGAATGAACACAATCAATTGGCTCATCCAATCTGGACTAGGCGTAATAAATGCGGCAACAATTAAAATAATTACTACAGCATACTTACGGGTAGCCCTTAAAAAGCTAGGGGTGATGATTCCAATTTGGGTTAGAATATAAGCCAATACAGGCAATTCAAATGCCAATCCACAACCTAAAATAATATTGGTTAAGTTGTCTAAATAATCAGAAAATGTTGGTCTGGTTACAATCATATTCTCTGTACCCAATTGAAATCCGGCCAAGAAGTTAAAGGTGAACGGCCCCAATAAAAAATAACCAAAAGCCGCGCCACAAAAGAAGAAGAATGAAACCCAAAAAATAATGAAACGAGTATTTTTAACTTCTTTTTCTTTTAAAGCTGGTTTAACAAAACGCCAGAATTCCCAAAAAATATAAGGGAACGCCATAATAATACCACCCACAATGGCCATGCTAATGGTGCTTAAGAACTGTCCACCAAATGTGGTACTCTGCATGGTTACTTCTACAGGGGGCATACACAATGCATCCCCAATTCCTAGCCATCTGCTAAAATCACAAAGTGCCTTATAGCTAACAAAGTCTTTATTGATAGGGCCAACAATAATATTATCAAATATCCAGTTGCGATATATAAATATTAGCAACGCCATTACCAAAATGGAAATAACCGAACGAATGATATGCCCTCTTAATTCTTCAAGATGATCAATAAATGACATCTCTTCCTTTTCTGCTGTTGCTTTTCTATTAAATAGTGCCATGTTTATTGTAATACTTTCATCTTAACCATTTCTATTCTTCTCTCAGATACAGTTAAAATATCAAACTTGAAATTATTGATGATAATGGTTTCTTTTTGTTTCGGGATGGTTTCATGTTCATTGATAATGTAACCACTCAATGTTTCTGAATCACTAGCAGGAAAATTGAGGTTGTATTTTTCATTCAAATAATCCAACTCCATTCTACCACTAAAAATAAATTCATCTTCTGCTAATTGCTTCTCTACAAATTCCTCTGTGTCGTATTCGTCTTGAATTTCACCAAAAATCTCTTCTAATAAATCTTCCATAGTTACTATTCCTGAAGTTCCGCCAAATTCATCTACAACCCATGCAATGCTTTTTCTTTCTTTGGTGAATTTATTCATCAAATCCGTAGCGCTCATGCTTTCGGGAACCGCTACAATTGGGTGTAGCATTGCTTTTACACTTTCCGGACGATTAAATAAATCTAACTGGTGAATATAACCTACAATATTATCTATGCTGTCTTCGTATACCAGCAGTTTACTTAATTTGGTTTGAATAAATAGATTCCTGGCTTCACCAATTGAGTCTGTTACTTCAAGCGCAACTATTTCTGTTCTAGGTACCAAGCATTGTCTAATCTTAACGGTAGGTAAGCTTAATGCATTTTCAAAAAGTTCCGTATTTAGTTCTTGATTTTCGTCGTCTTGGTCCTTGGTTTGTTGAAAAAAATGTTCCAAGTCAATTTTAGTAAACGCTTCGTTTTTATCTTTCACTCGTACATTAAAAATGTATTTCAAAATCCATTGAGAAATGTTTACGAATAAATTGGTTAATGGAAGAAATAAGTGATGGAAAAAATTAGCAACCGGAGCAAATACAAATAATAAGCTATCACTCTTTGCTCTGAAAATTGCTTTTGGTAAGAATTTTCCAATAACCAAAACCACTAGGGTAGAAATTAAAGTATCAAAAGCCAGTTTTAATAAGTTGTTTTCAATTTGTAGAGGTAACCAGATACCCGTTTTAAGCAGCTCGTCAAAAAGCAAACCATAGATTACTAAAAAAACATTGACTCCTATTAAACAGGTTCCAATAAATCGGGCAGGAGATTCTATGAATTGGGCCAAAATAGCACCGCTTCTTTTACCCTGCTTTTTCTTTAATTCAATGCTCAATCTGTTGGCAGTTACGAATGCAATTTCATACCCCGCAAAAAAGCCGATAAAAAGCAAAGTACCCACTATACTAAGAATGGTATAGATATGCGTCATAATGAGCCAAAGTTAAGGTATATACAATAACAAAGTACCCCGTTGAAACGGGGTACGATACCGACTTAACACATGAGAATCGGCGCTGTAAAATTTATATGGCTATTTTATTTAAAGTCAACGGTGCAATTCTGGCAATTCATGTCTATTTTAAGCCCCTTGCCTTCGCCTACTTTAGCGCTGAACCTCGTTTCGTTATCTATAGTTTGAGAATAGCGAGTAATAGATCGATTCACTTCAATTAGTTGTCTAGCCAAGGCGTCGGTCTCTTTTTCCTTTGCCAATGGTTTTTTCTCTTCTTCTATTAATGGTTCTTTTTCAAAGTTTCCGTACACTGTACTAAATACCCCATTGAATTTTACTGTATAATTCTTGATATTTCTCAGTGGAATACGAATATCGGCGTACTTATTATCAATTTTGATTAAATCGAGATTTGCTCCCACGCTTCTTATTTTAACATCAGCGTTGGTGCCATCCATTTCGAGAGAGCCATTTAATTTGGTAATTCTGAAATTACCATAGTTCTTTCTACCTCTTAACTCGTTGGCATCTTCTATTTCGTATTCATCGTTGGTGCTTCTAAATACTGCTTTTTTTGCGCTGGCTATTTCAATAGTAGAATACTTGGTATCTAAGTCTGCTTCACCAATTTCTTTGGCCGAAAAACGACCATTCATAAATTCAATTTCAGCAATAGCAGCATTTTCCATAGTTACATTAGAATATTTAGAACGTAGGTATAATTTGGAAAAACTTTCTGCTTCCAAACTGCCATTCGAAATATCTACGGTAGCATTCCCATAATTTCCGGTTAATTGAACATCTGCATATTTGCTATCTATGTCTAATTTGCTAGCAGCAGGAACATAAATAGTAACCATTCTTTTTGTGTTCGATTTGCTGCCAATACTTTCTCCTTTATCGTTAAATACGGCTACACCGGTACTTCCACTCCAGCCAAATGTATTGCCATTAATGGTATAGCTGCCACCAGAAATAGTTCCAGATTTTACTCTTACAGTGGTGCCAATTGATTTTAAAGAAAGATTCATTTTTTCGAACCATTCTTCATCACTTAACTTTCCGTCACCCTCATAATAAACAGTAGTCACTACTTTTACTTTTGATTGGTCCCAAATTTTGATTTGAATATTTCTAGATGTATTGTCTATATAGATATCGGGGGATTTAGAAGTGCTTATTTCTTGACTTACTTCTTTGGCTTTTACATCTTTCAGGTCGTTAAATACATGATCAAAATTCTGATTCATATTCATAGCAAAACCATTAACAGTAGTATAGCCTGAGCCCCTTATAGGGAAGCCTTCTACCACAATTGGTTTTAATGCTTTTGCCATACTTTCTTTTACCGATTTTTCAATCTGTATATTGGCAACTTTTACTTCTCTATTGGCTTTTTTAATTTCCTTGTCGGCATTCTGAATTTCTTTTTCTGCCTTTTTAATTTCTTTTTCAACTTCTTTTTCTGTTGTAGTTTGTTGCGCAGTTGCCATTATAAGGCTCAAAAGACAAGCGGACAATAATGTGGTTTTGGGAAAGATATTTTTCATTGTATCTGTTTTAAATATTAATAAAGTAAGCACGAGTAGAATCTACTGGTCCTCTGTTTTGTTTGTAACGGTTATTGGTTTTATTCATTTCTAGTTGTAACTGTTTCAACACAGTCAATTTATATTGATACAGATTTATCAGTTGATCAAGCTGTTGATCTGTTAGTCCTTTTTTAGCAATCTCTTTTTTAATTTGTTTTTCCTCTTGTTCTAGTTGGTTTATTTGTGCTTTGAATTCATTAAAATAACTAGCAGACTCTGCATACATAGGAGTGGTACTAATTTTTCCTTTTTGCAAATTGATGATTTGTGTAAACCCTGTTTCCATATTAGTCAATGCGGTCATTGCATTGTTTTTGTTTGTTGCTGCCGTTGAGTAACCAGTTGTTTTTGGTTTTACTGATTGGGTTTGTTTGCTAAAAACGGGTTGAGTTGAACCAAGGGACGCATCCGTTGAATTAGGTTCTGTTGCTACGATTGACTCATTCAATCGATTATTGCTCTGTGAATTAATGGGCGAATTAGTGGATGAATTGGTGGTAGAATTACTTGGAGCGGTATTGGTTTTTTGTTCATTTGTTACCACTTGTTCTTGAAGCGGTTTCACTATATTATTATCGTTAAACAAATACCAAACGCCAATACCAGCTAAACCCAAGATACAAGCAGCTGCACACCATTGCACCAACTTTCGCATTGAAAAAACTTTTGCAGTCTCATCCATTTTCACTGATGCAAATTCGTTACCGATAGGAGTGAAATCTTGCCCCGACTGGGTATTCATGCGCTCTTGCACTTTACCCCAAACCAATGAACTGGGCGCATCTGTTTCTAGCTGCTCTTGGTGATTAATTAAATATTTTTTAAACTCATCCATGTATTTGTACTTGTTTATATATTCTTTGTTTTAGCAATGCCCTTGCTCGTTGATATTGGCTTTTACTGGTTGATTCTGAAATACCCATGCTTTCTGCAATTTCTTTGTGTGAATAATCTTCAAATACATACAAGTTGAATACCTGTCTGCATCCTTCGGGTAATTGCTTTATGGTTGAATGAATGATTTTGAAATCAATTGTTTTCCACCATTCTATTTCATCATTTACCAGATTGCCTTGTTGGTCGCTGTCCCATTCTTCCCAGCGAATATTTTTTTTGCTGAAACGAATGCATTCATTTACCACAATTCTTTTGAGCCAGCCCCCAAATTGCTCAGCAACTTTAAGCTGATGAAGATTGCTAAATGCAATAACAAAACAGTCTTGTAAAAGGTCTTCTGCGTCTGACTGGTTGCCCGTCATTCTGGTACAGATATTAAACATGGCTTTACTGTATTGCTCGTACAACCAAGCCTGGGCTTTTGCATCTCCATTGCAAGCCTTTTTTACAGCAGCTTTTTGTATGTCTATTACCTGTTCCAAGCAGTTTTCAAGAGTAAGAGAAGGATTGTTTGAAAAGTTGGAAAGAAGGTAGAACTATTTTTTTGCTTTTTAATATTCCGCTAGTAAGGGTTTGTTCTGCATAATCGCTTCAATTTTACCAATTACTTCGGGGGTAATTAGTGTTAATGCCTTTAAAGCAGTTAAATTATCGATTAATTGTTCTTTTTTGGTAGCACCCAAAATGGCAGTAGTAACGTTTGGATTTTTAATACACCAGGCAATACTCAAAGCAGGCAAGCTACAACCCAACTCTTTGGCCAAAAGTTCTAGTTGCTTTACTTTTTCAATTTTGTCTTGCATAATCCAACGCTCTTTTAACCAGTCAAATCCTTCGATGCCCAATCTACTACCTTCAGGTATACCATTATTGTATTTTCCTGTAAGTAATCCAGCGGCTAAAGGACTCCAGATGGTAGTGCCTAATCCTACATTTTTATATACTTCTAGGTAGTCGTTTTCTATTTTATTTCTTTCGAAAAGATTGTATTGAGGTTGTTCCATAGAAGGCCCAATTAAACGATAATATTGGGCAACCCTATGTGCTTCCATCAATTCTACGCCGCTCCATTCACTGGTACCCCAGTATAAAATTTTTCCTTGTTGAATTAAAGTGTTCATGGTTAACACCACTTCTTCAATAGGCGTGTTTTTATCGGGTCTATGACAGAAGTATAAGTCTAAATAATCGGTTTGAAGCCTTTGCAATGCTTCATTACAAGCCTCCGTTAAATGCTTTCTGCTGAGACCTGTTTGATTGGGTTTATTCTCTTTTCCTCTCCAGCCAAAAAATGCTTTAGAAGAAAGAGTATAAGAAGTACGATCCCAATTTTTTGCTTTTAATACACGCCCCATCATTTTTTCACTTTCTCCCAATGCATACACTTCTGCATTATCAAAAAAATTGATGCCATTATCGTAAGCAATGCCCATTAGTTCGTCGGCACTATTGTCGTTAATTTGTTTATGAAATGTAACCCAACTGCCAAAGCTTAATACACTTAATTGAAGGCCTGATCTTCCCATTCTTCTGTATTCCATAAAATTGATTTTATTGTTTTTTATCTGCAGTACTATCTGGTAAAATTAGAAAGCTTCCCAAATCTAATTCATAGTAAGTAATATCTGTTAGGGTTTGATTAGAGCTGAAGCCTTTTTTGGCATACAACTTTTGTCTGGGGTTACGCTGACTGGTAGTAACGGGCTTGTCGGTATGAAACCTTCCAAGTGTTTGGTCCCATAGCAGTTCAGAAGTTTCTAAAGTGTCTCCATTAATTCGGATAATCACTACACTGTCCCTTAAATAAATTTTATTCTCGTTCTCAATATATCTTCCATAATTGGCTCTGAGCGTGCTCTCTAGCTTCATGCTGTCGTTGTAAAATTCTACAAACAAGGTTTTAGGAAATTCAGACTTCAATGCACTGTCTCCTTGGTATCTTAATAAAAGAGGAGCAGTTAGTTTTGCTTTCATTTTGCCCCCCATGCTCAAAAAGCTGGTAATATTTTTACCTTCTTCAATACCAGGTTTTTTCTTGCCTAATTCTTTTACTTCATTTACATCGTTCTCGCATCCGAGCATAAAAAAGCAGCCTATGAAAAAGGCTGCAATTATATTTTTATTATGTAGATTTAGATTAATCATATTTGCGTTTTATGAACCACATATCGCTTAAACTAAATCCAAGGGTTAATTGAGTATAGTTCTCTGTAATATTATTTACAGCAGATCCTCTTTTACCAAATTGAACTGCTGCTTGAACAACCGTGTATTGCGTTTCATAGTTTCTCCATTTTCTGATAGGGAAACCTGCACCTAAAGTAAATGAACTATGCTTTAAACCATTCCCATCCGCATTGATATAATCTTTACCAAACTGAAACCCAAAACGGTAGTTTACATTGCTGAGGTAGCTGGTAGCACCATCTGGGTTAGGGCTAATTTGTGCACCCAATTTTAAGGCCCAACTATTGTTCAATGCATCTGGTTGGCCATAAAAACGATACTTGGTCCATTGTGTAGTGGTAAATTCTAATCCAGCAGACCACAATTGAAAATTACCTCTGGTATTGGTTAAGGTTTTCATAATCATGAAACCTGCATCGTATGTGGCAGGCATCACAATCGTTCCTTTAATATTGTCTTGCTTAGCTATGCTGTCTACTTCTATTAATCCGCCTGCAGCATTCACTACAAAAGTTTGTCTGCTAATACTTTGAACAGCACTCATGTTCTGTTGAAAAGATGCAGTAGCACCCACTCTCATCAACAGGCTTTTTGCAGATTTGTCTGCAGCATTTTCTTTCTTAGATAAAGTGAATTCATATTGAACACCCAACTGTAAAAATACTTTTCCAAAATTGGTTTGAGAAGCAGACTTCGATTCAAAATACTGTAAAGTATCGTTATAGAATGTTTTGGTGGTGCTCAATTCCTTTCTTCCAAAAGTATATCCGGTATTTAATCCTACACTTAAATTCTTCCATTTCTTACCTATCCCAATAAAAGCCTGGTTGGTGCCGCCAGTACCTTCGTAAATGGTACCCACGCTATCTCCAGCAAGTCGAGCCCTGCTTTCTACACCGTAATTAACCCTAGTGATTGGCCTTAATCCAAAAGCCAAACCCAGTCCTTTTGCTTTATTCAACGGAAAACTTACCGCTAAATAGCTTGGGATTAAATAAACAGAACTAAAAGTTCCGCTAGGATTATTACTTTTTAATTTTCTGGAATCAATAGACAAACCCAAATCGTAGGTGACCATATAGTTGGAACCATAGGTTGCTGGGTTATTAAAATTGATGGCCTGACCAACATTGTAATTATTTCCGTCGGCATAAGCGGCTGAAAGACCACCCATGGAACGGCTAATGGCATGTTGGGAACCTACTAAATTGCCCAATCCGTAACGGGAAAATGGTGAATTTACCTGAGCAGATGAACTGATTGCGAAAAAAGAGATGAAACTAACCACAAAAGCCAGCCTACCTGTTGTTGAACTCACTGATTGCATATAAGCCTTTAAAAATTAGGTTTGGGTCGGCAAATATCCTGTTTTTTAGGTGTGGTACAAAAAAAGGCATATCCCCCCCGGTTAATAGCACGTTAAAGTTGCTGTATTTTAGGGCATATTCGTCAATTATTCCATCTATTTCTTTGGTCATCCCCCAAATAACCCCACTCAAGAGATTGGTTTTGGTATCATATCCAATCAGCGGAAAGGGTGATTCTGCCTTAATATAGGGCAATAAAGCAGTTTGCTCATGCATGGCCCTGAAGCGCATATTCATTCCAGGAGAAATGCTCCCACCTAAAAATTCATGTTGATTATTGATAAAATTGTAAGTAATGCAAGTTCCTAGTCCAATAACCAGGTTATGTTGTTTGGGAAACAGGTCCACTGCAGCCGCTACCAAAGCCAGTCTGTCGGCTCCAATGGTTTCAGGTTTGCCAACCGGTGTGGTCAAAGGAAGTAAACTAGCATGACTCAATCGATGGAATGCTGTTTGTGCTGCCATGAATGTTTCAATAGCAGGGTCATGGTTTATTACAGAGGAAAGAATGACTTTAGTAGGCTTCCATTGATGCATTAATGCTGCAATAGTTTCAACAGCCGCATCGGGTAAATTAATTTCTTCTTGAAAATCTCTTCCATTAAATGCCGCCACTTTTAAGCGCGTATTGCCAAAATCTAAACAAAGTGAAATACCCATGATGGTTAATTAAGCTTGAACCCCTTTATTTTTTTAAAAGAGCCATTAATGATGATTTTTTCTTTTAATTGCTCCATTCCAGTAATAACAGGAATCACTTTTTCTAAATGTCTTCTTAAATACTCTAGTCTTTGTTCTTCTTTAAACAAACACAATAATTCGTATTCTTCTTTTAGCGATAGCCCAGCATGGTGTGCCATATCATAACTCATGATATCGGCCACTTTTTTATTAAAATTCTTGGTAACATTTAATAACCGATGCAATACATAAACGGAATCTAAAATTTTAAAAGAGACAAAAGGCTTGGTAGTTTCATCATTAATAGGATAACTAACTATAGCGCCACTAAACATTTTGTCTGGAATTGATTCAATGAGCTCTAATACTTGAAACACCCTGATGCCCCTAGTTTTAATATCCATTCTGCCATCTTCGTACACTTGTACAATCTCTGTAATTTCTACCATGGTGCCTGTTTCGGCTACTCCTTCTTCTAAAACAGTAGGTATGCCAAAGGGTTTTGCTTCTGCAAAACATTCGGTGATTAATTCCTTGTAACGAGGCTCGAATATATGGAGATTCAACTCCTCACCTGGATAAACTACCAATGCTAAAGGAAAAATAGGTATAAAATTAATCATAGACTTCAGCTTATCCGTACAAAAGATTTCAGTTCTTTGCTTCACAATTTAGCTAAAATGAAAATTGCTGGCTTCACAATTATTAAAAATGCTGTGTTAAATGATTATCCAATTGTTGAAGCGGTAAAATCTATATTGCCAGTGGTAGATGAAATGATCATTTTAATTGGGGATTGTACCGATGGAACCATTGAGTTAATGGAATCTATCCATGATCCTAAAATTAAGATTCATCATTCAGTTTGGGATCCAAATTTACGATCAGGCGGTTCTGTATTAGCGGTAGAAACCAATAAGGCACTGCAATTGATCAGCAAAGATGCAGATTGGGCATTTTATATTCAAGGGGATGAAGTGGTACATGAGCAGTACCATGCAGCAATTTTAAAAGGATGCGCCGACTACAAAGATCAACTTCAAGTTGAAGGTTTATTGTTTAAGTACCTCCACTTTTATGGAACTTACGATTATGTGGGGGATAGCAGAACATGGTACAGTAAAGAAGTACGGGTAATTAGAAATGACCAACATATTACTGCCTACAAAGATGCCCAAGGCTTTAGAAAAGGCGGGCAGAAGTTAAAAGTAAAAGCCATTGATGCATATGTATATCATTATGGTTGGGTGAAGTCTCCTGAGCAAATGATGAAAAAGCAAAAAGAGTTTAGTAAGCTTTGGCACAAAGATGAAGCCCTCAAAGACTATATGGCACAACCCAATTTTTTTGATTACAGCCAATTTGATTCTTTAGAAAAATTCAATGGAACGCATCCTCAAGTGATGCACGCAAGAATAGAGCGAGCCAATTGGCCTATCAGTTTTGATCCATCAAAGAAAAAATTTAGTCTAAAAGACAAAGCCTTGTATTATTTTGAAAAAGCAACTGGCATAAGGCCCTTCGATTTTAAAAATTATCGATTACTCCGATGATTTTTTACCTATTTGCCAGCAAACCAATAATGGCCAAACATGAAGTAAAGTGCCATATTGATAATTGATGGTAGTTTCTACTAGGCATGAAAACGCAATGGCCAAAGTCCAAATAATGAGGTATGGATTTTTAGTTTGGAATCCATACCACGCAGGATAGAATAACCATATAGAAAATAACAACATTCCCCACCAGCCACTGCCCATCCACCAAAACAACCATTGGTTAAAAGGCCAGCCGTATTGGGTGCTTTGACCATTGAATACTTCGGTAAATTTTTGTTGAAGTGTAGATGGTATAGCAGACCAACCAATTGCAGTAGCATGATCTTCTTTGATGGCTTTTAAAGCCACCGTATTAATGGCTCTTCTTACCCCATCTGAATAAGTGGAATCATATCCTTTGGTATTGTAGTTATTCCAATCGTAAATGGTGTACCTGATTTTTTGTTGAATAGTGGGTGTGATAGCAAGAATGGTGATGAACGCAATTATTGCAATCAATATGTTGCGAGAGCGATGCCTATTTGTTACAGGTTTTGATTTCAAATAATGTATACCGTAACCTGCAATGATTAGGGCTGCAATTACCCATCCTGTTCTTACAGCTAAAAAAAGAATAGCAATCAATAAAATTGCAAAAGATATTTTTTTATAACGCGCATTACTAATTGGCAAGAGCGCAAACAATAAAGCACTGCACAAAAAAATACTGAATCGAACATGATCCGTATCCATGAATACAGGCAATGTTCTGCCTTGGCCATATAGCTCAAACGCTTCCCCCGCATGTAATACATACCATCCTAACGGATACAATAAAGCAATTAAAGCGGCATGAATCCATGGTTGCGAAATGGTTTTAGTAAAGGCAAATTTTTCTGATGCAATAGCAGTAATTCCGGCAATAGGATAAACCATTATTCCGAGTAAGCTTTGAAGGTTGCTGGCGTTAAATCCCTCTTGATAAATACCCATCAACATCAATACCAATGGGCAAAAACTCCAAATAAAGAGGGGCGATAAAAGAGTCTCCTTTTCTTTTTTCAAATAATAGATGGCATAAAAGGCCATTAGGCCCATACTAATTGATAATACGGCTCTACTCCATAATAAACCAGCCAGCATAATGATGGCCAATGCTAATAAAATATTTGTTGCTCTTTTTGGCATACAGTTGGCATAAATTTACATTTACAGCAGTTATATGTGGAAACAATTATTAGCAGGCATACAAATAGGCAATCATCAATCCATTGCAAGGGCTATATCATTGGTAGAGAATGAAGTGGAGGGCTACGATGTTTTTTTACAAAGTTTACCCATTGGTAAAACTCCTATTACAGGGATCACTGGACCTCCCGGTGCAGGCAAAAGCACTTTAACCGATGCGCTTATTGGACATTGGACTGCTCAAGGAAAAAAAGTAGCCATCTTATGTATTGATCCATCTTCTCCATTTAATATGGGGGCACTTTTAGGAGATAGAATTAGAATGAGTGATTGGTACAATCATCCGGGCGTATATATCCGTTCATTGGCAACCCGTGGATCATTGGGTGGTTTGCATCCATATATTATTGAAATCACAGCCATTTTACAAACAGCAGGTTTTGATGAAATTATTGTTGAAACAGTAGGAGTGGGGCAGAGTGAAATTGAAATCGCAGGCTTGGCCGATACAACTATTGTGGTGGTTGTGCCCGAAGCAGGCGATGAAGTACAAACCATGAAAGCTGGTTTAATGGAAATAGCAGATGTGTTTGTCGTGAATAAAAGTGATCGGCCCGATGCGGATACTTTTGTAAAAAACCTCCGTTTAATGATGGCGCCAGCGTTTAATACGGATAAAAAAATTGAAGTGATTAAAACAGTGGCATCACAAAAAGAAGGGATAGCGGAATTAGCAGAAGCCATTGAAGCACACCAACAACATATATCCATCAACAATCGAAAAATTTGGTTATTAACCGAACGTGTGTATCAGTTGATTGCAAGAAATAGAATGAAGCCATACGATAAGAAAGCCATCTACCAGGCATTAAAAGCAAAAGCAACGAAGGAACAGTTTAATCTATTTAGTTTTGTAAACGAGTATGCAAATACAGGCAATGCTTAATGCATGAATAAACCAACTACCATCTTATTTGATGCAGAGCGGATGAAATATCCCAATACTGGCTTGTTTTATTTTTGTAAGCAATTGGCTGAATCATTATTGCAAAAAGCAATTCAAACCAATACTCAATTACAATTGTTCTTACCCGCTAATCAAGCGCATCATTTTGAAGCAGGCACTACCATATTGCCCATTCAATTATGGTATAAATTCCAGATGCCTATATTTAAGCAAGTAGATATTTGGCATACCACTAGTCAAGACAGTGCCTACTTTCCTTTTCAATTTAAAAAGCCCATTGTATTTACGATTCATGATTTAAATTATTATCATGATGAACGTAAGTCGATGACTAAAAGAAATAATTGGCTGAAGCAACTGCAAAAAAAAGTAGACGCTAGTAGTCATATTGTATTCATTTCTGAATACACTGCAAAAGATGTGCAGGCCCATATTGATTTAAAAGGCAAGCCTTTTTCAATTATTTATAATGGTTGTAATTTTAATGAAACTAGTTTGCCAACCATTCCTTTACATGCGCCTAAAGAGCCATTTATTTTTTCTATTGGTACGATAGCGCTAAAGAAAAATTTTCATGTATTGCCTGCACTAATAGCAAACAATCAAATGAAGTTGGTTATTGCAGGTATTACCCAACAACCAGCTTATTTAGAACAAATTATGGCTGAAGCAAAGCGATGCGGTGTTGCTGACCAATTGATTTTTACAGGGGCTATTTCAGAAAATGATAAGCAATGGTATTACGCTAATTGTGCTGCATTTGTATTCCCTTCTTTATCTGAAGGATTTGGGCTGCCGCTGGTAGAAGCCATGCACTTTGGCAAACCAGTCTTTATTTCGAATGCCACTTCATTGCCCGAAATAGCTGGAGATGCGGCTTATATTTTTCCTGATTTTGATCCTCAACATATGCAGGCCGTATTTGAAGCAGGGATGAAGGATTTTATTATTAACAATCGTGCAGAAAAAGTAATGGCAAGAGCAGCCCTATTTAATTGGAATGAAGCAGCCGAAGCTTATTTGAATATCTATCAACAATTGGCTTAAATAATTTTCACCAACATCTTTAAGCAAAACAACCATTGCCTTAATTGGGATCTTTTTTTAGAAGCCAATAGTTGTTGATGGTACTTGAAAAACAAAACCATCCTTTGTACATTATTGACGAAACCCGATCCATGGTAATATTGATTCAGCTTAGACAATACCATTTTCTCCTTTGCTAAATGTGAAGGACAATAGGAATAAAATAATTCAATTCTTTCTTGGGCAATTTGTTTTTCTTTCAAAGCAGCTTGCGCCTCTTGTGTTTTATTTCTTTTGCCACCCACTGCACCAAACACATTGTTGCTATGTTGTCTGTACCAAGCCAATTGGTCCGGAATATAGCGGATACCACCGTTTACCGTGGCAGTGTATGCAATCCACCAGTCGTGCGGAATAATGGTAGGGAATGGAAAAATTCGCCGTAAAAATTCATTCTTAATCAACATAGCATGCCCATAAATTCTACAGAAAATGGCTTGTTCTAAAGGGCTTGAAAAATCTTTGCAAGTAACTCGATCTGCTATCGTTACACCAATTGGCTCCATGCTTTCATTGCATAAAACAGAATTAGCATACACCAACGCAGCATCACCAATGGCATTATATAATTTACTAATTTTTTGTGGATGCCATTGATCATCTTGGTCACATAAAGCCACATATTCACCTTTGGCCAATTTGCAACCTTGTTCAAAATTTTTGATATAGCCTTGGTTGGCTGCACTCTTAATGATTTGAATAAAGGAGTGCTGTAACCGATATGATTCAACAATAGCAAGCGTATCGTCTGTACTATTGTCGTCACTCACAATGATTTCCAAATTGGGATAATCTTGTTGCAACACAGAGTCTAATTGTGTGCGAAAAAATTTTGCTCCATTGTAAGTTGCCAATACAATGGATATTAATGGAAATGGCTTTTGATTGGTCAACATCTTGCTTGCTCTAAGTAGACTAAATTAAATATTATATTTACAAATTGGCAATAAAGCTAAACAATCATGCAATCATCTTTATCGATAGTGATGTGTACCTACAATGGGGCTGCATTTGTGGAAGCACAAGTACAGTCTATATTGGCACAATCTTATCCTTTTGAAGAATTGGTGATTGTAGATGATGCTTCCACCGATCAAACGTATGCATTGTTGCAACAGTTGGCTACAACAGACACACGAATTCAATTATTTCAGAACCCCACTAATATTGGGTACAATGCTAATTTTGAAAAAGCGATTCGCTTGTCTGTTGGTGATTATACTGCTTTTGCAGACCAAGATGATATTTGGGAAAAAGAGAAGCTGGCATTAATGATGGAAGCCATGCAACCATCCACTGCATTAATTTATTGCGATTCAGTAAGATTTAGTGATGCCATTCCAACCAATCCACAATCCAATAAAAAAAACAGGAGAATTGCAGGTTCAGATCCCTTGTTGTTGGGCATGTTTAATACGGTAAGTGGGCATGCTAGTATCATGCGCAGATCGGCATTAATGCCCATACTGCCTTTTCCCAAAGATGTGTACTATGATTGGTGGATGGCAATGCATGCAACCATTTCAGGAGGCATTCAATTTATTCCATTTATAGGGGTATATCAACGCATGCATACCCAGAATATTACGATTCAGCAAGGGTTAACAGAGCAAGAACATCGCAATCGTTACAGGATAATGCTGAGCAAGCATTTGGCTGCATTTACTACTATTCAAGGATTTCCCGAGACAGTTCAATTGTTTTTTAGGCAGTTCAGTCAACTTTGGAATCAATCATTAACCATGAAGTTGAATGGACGCTTATTTGTTTTTTTGCTTCAACACCACCGCAAACTTTTTTATTATAAAGTAAGACGACTGCCCATCTTCTCTGCATTTAAAGTGAGTTTTTTATTTTGTTTTAGGTGGTAATGGGTTATTTTCGGGCTAGTTAATACCAACCCCCATATGGCATCTAGGTTTAAACCATTAATAAAAGCTTTTGGATTTGTAGACGGCATCAAGTTCTATATACATTTATTGTTTAAGAAATACGGTGCATTTACTTCATCTAAATACCAAACTACTTTTCATTTACGCAGTAAAACAACCGACAAATACACGTTTAAACAAGTGTTTTTAGACGATCAATACAATGTATCATTGCCATTTACGCCCACCCGCATTATTGATGCTGGTGCCAATATAGGGTTGGCTGCGGTTTATTTTTCACATCGATATCCAGGGAGTAAAATTGTAGCAGTAGAACCAAGCCGAGATAATTTTCAAGCTTTGTTAAAAAATATTGCTGGCCATCCAAATATTAAAGCCAATTGCATGGGCTTATGGAATAAAGACGTTTACTTATCTATCATGAACCCAACAGGACCTAGCAGTTCGTTCATGGTAACAGAAACCAACCCAGACAATCCAGAAGCCATACCAGCAGAATCGGTAGAAACCATCATGCGCGGAGAGCAATGGGATACCATTGATTTACTCAAGATAGATATTGAAGGATCAGAGAAAGAAGTATTTGAACAGAATTATGAATACTGGTTGCCTAAAACCAAAGTCATTTATTTAGAGTTGCACGATCAAATGAAAAAAGGATGTTCTAAGTCGGTATTTGCTGCCATTAGCAAATACAATTTCTCATTTTCCATCTCCGATGAGAACTTAGTCTTTATAAATGAAGATTTATTGTAAGTGGAACATCAAACTACATTTATGCGATTTTGTTTAATTTATTTGGTTAGCATTTTTATTTCTTGCACCCCAATGTATGCACAGAATGAAAAGGCTATTTGTAGTATTTCAGGAAGGGTAATAAATAGAGAGAGTAAAACGCTATTAATAAGAAAATCAACTCAGGAGCTAAGGTCTTTTTTGAAAGACCCTATTAAGATTCCAATACAAAATGGAGCGTTTAGTTATACGTTACCATTTACTGAGATTGAAGCGTTGGAATTAATTTTTGAAGACGAATTAGATAAAGGAATGTGGAAGCCAATTTTGTTCTTTCCATTTGAGGGAAAGATTGAATTTGAATTATATCCACAAGAAGAATGGGAAAAAAATAAAACTAGGGGCGGTGATTTAAACAAGGAATATGAAATTTATCGAGAACTGGCAAGGTTGAAGTTTCAATTTTATAAAGACAAGCTCAATAATAGTAGAGATTCTTTGAGACAAGCGAATCAACTTGAACAAGAAGAATATTTGCAAGTATTCAAAGATTTAAGGCTATTAAGTCCAAATGATCAATTAGCAAGGGTTCCATTGTATCAAAAAAGTGATGAATTAGAGAAAACAGGAGGCCGTTATACAGAAATAGCAAAACAACTATACCTGAATCCATTTGATTCATTGGTAAAAGAAGAATTAAAATGGAAGTACCAGTATATCCGAAATAATTGCTCTTTATCTAACTATTATTTATTGTGGGCAGATGCAATGAGAGTGGCAAAAGACAATATGTTGGCTGCACAACTTATTAAAGAAGTATTTCCTTTTTATCAAGCAAAATTTCCCAATCATATATACACTCAATCAGTCATTAATCAACTTAATGGATTAAAAACCATCGCTATAGGGAATAATTATATAGACTTAAAGGCATTAACGGTAAAAGGAGATACGGTTAGTTTGTCTAAAGTAGTGGATAGTAAAGTTACCCTAGTTAACTTTTGGGGATCTTGGTGTGGACCTTGCATAGCTAAAATGCGATTAATCAAGCCAGTATATGACAAATACAAAAGTCAAGGGTTTTCAATTGTTGGTATTGCAAGAGAGTTCCAAAATTTAAAAGCATTAAATAATCGAATTAAAATCGAGCAGTATTCTTGGATCAACCTGGTTGATTTAGATGACCAATTTTCAATTTGGAATAAATATGGAATCAACAATGGAGTTGGAATGATGATTCTTATTGATTCAAAGGGAAAGATTCTTGCAATAGATCCTAAACCAGCGGAATTGGATGAACTATTAAGCAAAAAATTGAAATAAGTTCTACAGCGTTTTTCCTTCCTCAGCCGCAATAATGGTTTGTTCTTTTTTCCACCAACGGAAACCAATAAAGCCCATGATGGCAATAGGCGCAAATGCTAGGTAAATAATGGCAGAGTTCAAGGCTTTTGCCGGTCCTTCACCTAATTGAGAAGCGGTTTTGGTACAAATAGAACACTGGGCTTGAATAGATTCAGTTGCCAAAAGAAAAACCAAGATCAACAATAAAAACAGCCCTTTCTTCTTCATATTCTGTGTATTAAAGCACAAAGATATAACCGTTTTCTGAGGATAATGTTTAACTTAAGCGTTAAAATTAAACTCGTGGAGCCAAGAAGGAATTTCATCAAGAAAGCAGGCGCAATGGCCGGCGTATTTGCTGGTTATGGCTTTTTCAACCAATTACAAGCTGCACAATTTAAAGCGGCGGCTGCCATCACTTCAGACAATCCTATTCTTGCTGCTTCAGACGAAGATTACTGGCAGGTGATACAACAAGCTTATACGGTGCCCTCTAATTTCATCAACCTGAATAATGGCGGGGTGAGTCCATCGCCAAGCGTGGTGCAACAAGCAGTAGAGCGATACAATCAATTGTCTAATCAGGGTCCTTCCTATTTTATGTGGCGGATTTTAGACCAAGGTAGAGAACCACTTAGGCAAAAACTGGCATTGTTGGCAGGATGTTCGCCCGAGGAAATTGCGGTGAATAGAAATGCCACCGAAGCGCTGAATACAGTCATTTTTGGACTTAATTTGCAAAAAGGCGATGAAGTAATTGGAACCAAGCAAGACTACCCCAATATGATACAGGCATGGCGTCAACGGGCATTACGAGACGGCATCGTGTACAAGCAAATCAGTTTTGATTTTCCAATTGAAGACGACGAAACCATTGTGAAAGCATTTGAACAAGCCATCACACCCAGAACTAAAATTCTACATATTACCCATATCATTAATTGGGTAGGACAAATTCTGCCTGTTAAGAAAATATGTCAAATGGCACATCGCAAAGGGTTAGAAGTAATAGTAGATGGAGCGCATTCTTTTGGTTTGCTCGACTTTGCTATACCCGATTTAGAATGTGATTATTTTGGAACAAGCTTGCATAAATTTTTAAGTGCTCCAATAGGCTCGGGTATGTTATGGATAAAGAAAGAACATATCTCTAAAATATGGCCACTGGTATGCAACGATAAACCCCAAAGCCCAGACATTAGAAAGTTTGAAACCCTTGGTACGCGTAGCTTTCCAATAGAACAAGGTATTGGGGAAGCCATTGCATTTCATACAGCAATAGGAAGTAAAAGAAAAGAAGAGCGCATTCGGTTTTTAAAAAATTATTGGGCAACGCGGGTACAAAATATACCAGGCGTTCAGTTACACACTTCATTAAAACCAGGGTATTCCTGTGCTATTTGTGGAGTAAGTATCAAAGGCTTAACACCGGCACAATTAGACCAGCAGTTGTACAATACCTATAAAATACATACCGTTGGCATTGTATGGGAGAATATCAGTTGTGTAAGAATAACGCCGCATGTATACACAAGAATAGCCGACTTAGACGTATTAGTGGTTGCAATGGAAAAAATTGCGTCTGGCGTAAAAGGATAATACAATAAGTGGATCAGCAACCCCGCATAGCGGTACTGACCCACTTGTTATTGAATTAAGAAGCTTTTGTTGCTGCTTTTTTTGCTGCTGCCTTTTTTGCTGCAACAGGATTAGCTGGTCTAGACTTACCGAAAGACCCTTGGAAACGTTTTCCTTTAGCTGTTTTTTTGTCACCTCTACCCATGATAAATAATTGAATAAGTTGTTTAATAAAGTGTAAAAATAGAAAAACCCCGCGAAAGCGGGGTTCAATTCTTTTGGAAGGCAAAAATTATAACTTACCGCTTAATTCTTTACCAGCTTTAAACTTAGCAACTTTCTTTGCTTTAATCTTAATAGTCTCACCAGTTTGAGGGTTACGACCAGTACGAGCAGCACGCTTAGATACAGAGAAAGTACCGAAACCTACTAAAGTTACTTTATCGCCTTTCTTCAATGTTTTAGTTACAGCATCAATAAAAGAATCCAAAGTAGCGTTTGCTTGTGTTTTGGTGATACCCGCATCATCAGCTAAGTGTGCGATTAATTCAGCTTTGTTCATAGATGTATTTTTAAAGTGTTTTTTGATAACAGAACAAATTTATTGGCTTTTAGCTACCAACAAAATTTTTATTCTTTTTTTTGATTAGTTAGTTTGGCTTAAAAGCCTTATTAATAAAGGGTTGACGAGGAATTGAAACAAAAATAAAAAGTGTACAATTTACATGATTAGCTGCTGAAACCCTTGCTATTAAAGCGTTTCAGCTGTTTTTTATGCAATTCAATGCCATAAAGGGTTTCAAAGGAATATAAGGAAGATTTTTAAATACCAAATTTGTTTTCTAAAACTATCCACACTCAATTCACAACCTGCATAATCGACCTAAAAGCCATCATTTGGTTACCCCATTTCCGAATAGAGTCATTACGCAGAGCGGGTGCGTGCAATTCAATGTAACGGTTATAATTGGCCTTGGCTTCAGCATGGTACTGTACTGCATAAGTAACCCCATCTTCTTCATCCGTTTCTAATAAACGAACAAATTGAAAATGGGTAAAGCAACCAGTGGCCATCACCGCAGGAATATGTTCATTTTTCATCCAATGAAACCAATCGGTATGAATGCCATGGGCTACTTTGGTAGTTACATTATATATATACATGATTATTTTATTTCAACATAAATAGGACAGTGGTCACTGTGTTTAATATCGGGGTAAATAGCAGCCGCCTTTAATTGAGGAGCAAGGCTATTGCTTAGGCAGATATAATCGATCCGCCAACCCTTATTTTGCAATCTTACAGAAGGGAAGCGTTGACTCCACCAGCTATAAGCACCAGTAGTTTCCGGATGCAATTGTCTAAAACTGTCAACCCAACCATTGGCTAAAAACTGGGTCATCCAAGCTCTTTCTTCAGGCAAAAAACCAGAAGATTTTTTATTGCCTTTAGGATCATGAATATCAATGGCTTCATGCGCAATATTATAATCGCCTACCACAATTAAATTAGGCCTCATTTTTCTTAATTCATCTAAAAAAACCTGAAACTGGTTTAGCCATATATATTTATAAGCTTGTCTTTCTTCACCACTGGTGCCAGAAGGATAATACGCATTTACAATAGTGATGTCGCCAAAATCTGCCCGAATAACACGGCCTTCTAAATCACTTTGTTCCATATCACTACCATAATGAACAGCATCTGGTTTTATTTTAGTGAGTATTACCACACCACTGTAGCCCTTTTTTTGGGCAGTAAACCAGTAACTACTGTAACCTGCTTTGTCAAACACAGTATGGTCAATGTCTTCTTTGGTGGCTTTGCTTTCTTGTAAACAAATAATGTCTGCGGGATCAGAGAGGAGCCATTCGTCAAATCCTTTTTTAATGGCAGCTCTGATGCCATTCACGTTGTATGAAATAATGCGCATAAAAATTATTGAAAGAAACGATTGTAACTGAGTAAAATTAATTCGTTAATCAACTCAGTTGAAATATTGGGGTTAAAGATAACCATCCTTTCGGGTTGTTGCACTCCACTTAGTAGAACAATTCTTTCGTTGTTTAAATAAATGGCTCTAAAAAATTCTCCTACTTCAATGCTAAAAGCTTGGTTACGAATTTTCCCTTTTAAATAATACAGCGAAGTAAAATTAATTGCATTATTAAAATCGTTGATTCTGGTTAATGAATTGCTATCAATGCCATTGCTAGATAAATAGGGATAAATTTTTTTAGTGCTATCCAGTTGATCTGTTTCAATATTAAAATAGGCAATGGTATCTTTTTCTTGTAACATAAAGTTGTTATTCCCTTCTAGTGGTTCTACAATTGGCATATTGCTGATTCTTGAATTATTGTTGCCAGAAACTCTTGCAGGAATGACCAATTGATAATTTCGGTTTAAAACAATATTCCTGGCTTCTTGTAATAGAAAAACAAAAACAGCTTGCGGATTCTCTTTTTCCTTTTCTACTATGATGCTATTCAGCGCAGGCTGCAATACAGTTTTATTTTTACCCCTTAAAATAATTTCTAGGTAACGTTGTTCGTCCCACCTGATTAATTCGGTTTTGCCATTGAGTGCATATTTACTGAACAGTCCTTTGCTTTCAATGGCAATTTTAGGCATATTGGTAATAGCTCCAATAATAAAATTATCACCCATACTAGGGGGAGAAGCTTTTAACTCAATTTGTTCATTAAGGTTGTTGCTGTCTAAAATAATTTCAACCGATTTTTTCATCAACTCACTAAACCCTTTTGCGCTTAAATGCAAGTTATTAAAGGGAACACCAAAGCCAATGGAATTGCTTTTTTTTATAAAGACTTCTAAACTTCTACTGAATACTTCAGCAGTACCATTGTGCTGAATACTCATTTCTACTAAGATCACAGACTGAATACCTTGCTGACTAGAATCGTTTAATTGATCGGGATAAAATTGTTTAAGGTATAGGCTGGCTGGGTATTCCGCCAGTTTCATATTGATCACGGGGGAGGCTGTAGAACTGTTTGAGGCAGTACTAAACTCTTTGATGTTTTTTAATATCGAAAAAGAAATATTATTTCCTTCAAGTGAATACCCTTTTTTAGTAAGTAATTGTTGCTGTAGGTCTTGTGTAAACTGCGAAGCAATGGTAGGGTTGTTCCAATAATACATTAAAGGGCCGTGCAAGGAAATACATTGGAAATTTCCAGCTTGAATAATAGGTTGCGCATGGCTAAAAACCAAGCTAAAAAAAACCATACAAAATGTAAAAAATGTTTTTTGCATACAATTATTGATACAAATATCGGGCTAGACTTGTTAGAATGTATTAATTTGAATTTGGTAATAAATGTAAGTCAAAATGAAGACACGGTTAGACAGAATCATTCCCCCAGAACAAGCAGTATATTTAGATGGACCAAAGCCGAGGGCTTATGAATTAAAATTTGCTTGGAATGTATTTTTAGAATTTATTCAATCGTTTCGATTTTTGCATTTTCTAGGACCCTGTGTTACTGTATTTGGTAGTGCAAGATTCAAAGAAGATCATCCTTATTATAAAGCGGCACAAGATATAGGTAAGCATATTGCAGAAATGGGATTTACCACAATAACAGGGGGTGGTCCAGGCATTATGGAAGCAGCCAACAGGGGTGCTTTTGAAAATGGCGGGCAGTCGGTGGGTATTAATATTAAACTCCCTTTTGAGCAGCATGAAAACCCTTATGTGCACAAATCAATTACACTTAAATATTTCTTTGTACGCAAAGTAATGTTGGTGAAATACTCTTATGCATTCGTTTGTTTGCCGGGCGGATTTGGCACCATGGATGAGTTCTATGAAGCTTTAACCCTGATACAGACCAGAACCATCAATGATTTTCCAATGGTATTGTTTGGGAAAGAATATTATCAGCCATTAATGGATTATTGTGCATTCATGGCAGAACAAGGCACTATTTCTAAAGAAGATTTAAAGCTGGTTTTGTTAACCGATGATGTACATGAAGCAGGCCACCATATCAGCACTTATGTTCGAAAAAACTATACGGTAAAACCTAGGAAGCGTTTGTGGTGGTTTTTTGAGAAAAGGTAATTTATTGAATGATACCCACCTTTTTTAAAAAATTAATTACCCCAACGGTTGTTTTCTGATTGGTTTTTTTAAAGACCCGTTCCATTTTTTTATTAATGGAAGAGGCAGAAACACCCATATCTGCTGCCACTTGTTTTCTTGAAAAATCATAAGCGAGTAACTGTGCAGTTTGAATTTCCTTTTCCGTTAATTGCTCAGCCCAAGGAAAATTTTGCTGCTTAATGGTTTCTATTTCTTCAGTGCTAAAAATAAATTCAGGTGGATAGTATTCTTGACCGCTTAATATTTTTCGAATAATTTCAACAAGCTCATTATCGTTAATATTTTTAAAAGCAAAACCATTCACACCAATTCGAATCATTGCCTTAACCGCATTTTCATCGGTTATCATTGAAAAGATTAATATCTTGGTATTTGGATAATGCTTCTTTACATGTAGTGCTACATTATAGCCAGGCGTATCGGGCATGCTAATATCTAAAATTAATACATCTGGAATTAGTCCACTCTGAATGGCTTCAATACAAGCTTTACCAGATAGTGTAGTGGCGATAACCTTAAAATTCTTCTTTCTTAATAAATCCCCCATTGCGTTCATGACCATAGCATGGTCATCACACATCATTATTGATGGCATGTTTTACGTTTTACAGTCTATTAATACGAAACACTTGGGGATATTTGTATTGATGCAAAATAGGTATTAAGGAAATACAAAAAAAAATACTTATGTTAATTTATTTTAATAGTTTTTTTCGGGGGGTAAAAATACCCCCCGCTGTTTTTTTTTAGTTTGAAAATTAACCTTGATGTTTACTGCATAATTAGATATTATGATATCGGGTATTTTATTTAATAGTTTACATGAAAACCAGCCATTAATTGTTTCCGCTTTTTTAAGGGGACTAAAAGTGAACGTAAGCATGGAAACGATTAACGAAACTTTACAATCGCATCCAGACTATCCAAGCTTTTTATCCATTTCAGATTCATTGAATAATTGGAAGGTTGAAAATCTAGTGATACAAACTTCAGCTGAAAAATTATTAGAGATTCCAACACCATTTATTACAAGCTTTAAACAAGGTGTTTTTGTAGCAGAGTTAGGAGTTGTAGAAAATGGGATTCTAATTGTAAACCAACAGGGCAAAAAAGAAACGATTGCTAAAAGTGTATTTTTGTCTCAGTGGTCTGAGAACATCTTAGTTGCTGAAGCAAGTGAGTTTTCTGGAGAAATCAATAACCAACAAAAGATTAATACTTCAAATGTAAAAACGGCTGTTTATAGTTTAATCCCACTAGGAATTTTGGCTTCCTTGATGATACCATTCATGAACGGCTCCATTACCCTTTTGCCCACATTGTATTTATTGGCGAAGTTAATAGGCTTAACTGCATCAGTACTACTACTATGGTATGATATAGATAAAGGCAACCCTTTATTAAAACAAATCTGTTCAGGCATACAAAAAGCCAATTGCAGTGCTGTCTTAAATACCAAAGCTGCAACGCTTGGAGGCATGGTAACCTGGAGTGAAGTTGGCTTTGTTTATTTTGCAGGGTCATTACTATTCTCAGCGCTCGCTGGTATTAATACGGCATTGCCTGTTTTAAGTCTATTCTCTTTATTAGCCCTGCCTTATATCATTTTTTCTATTTATTACCAGTGGAAAGTAGCCAAGCATTGGTGTGTACTCTGCTTAATGGTACAGGCTGTTTTATTGACTGAAGGAATATTGGTTATAACAAATAACAGTTTATCTTTTTCTGAGACAACAGCAGCATTTGTAAACAATTTTATTTTGGCACTATATGCTTTATTAATACCGTCAATATCTTGGTTTTTGTTAAAGCCTTTGTTGAAAAGATTACAGATTGCAAAGTATGAAAAGAGAAGTTATTCAATGCTAAAGTATAACGATGATATATTTTGGTCATTGCTTAAAAAACAGCCATCTATTTTTGATCATTCTACGAGTGAATTGGGTATAACTATTGGTAACCCCAATGCAAAACATACGATTATTAAAGTCTGTAACCCCTATTGTGGCCCTTGTGCAACAGCACATCCTGAGTTAGAGAAAATTATTGAATTGAACCCAGATGTAAAGGCACAAATAATTTTTACAGCAACTAATCAGGAGAATGATAGAGGTGCAAAACCTGTTAAACATTTATTGGCTATTGCAGAAAAGGGCAATGAACCTACTACTCATAAAGCATTAGATGATTGGTATTTAGCTAAAGAAAAGAATTATGATGTTTTTGCCAACAAATACCCAATGAATGGAGAACTAGATAAACAAACAGACAAAATCAATCAAATGAAGGATTGGTGTGAAAAGGTGAAAATCGAATACACTCCAACTATTTTTATTGATGGTTTTCTATTACCAAAAGGGTATCAAATAAAGGACATTAATTATTTTCTTTCATGAGAAAGAATAAAAATATTTCTTTTCGACTAGTACCCGAAAAGAAAAGCCAAATGGTACTACACTTAATCGCGAATGAGTGGTTTGGCGAGCCAATTATCTGCTGATGCTTTAAGCTGCAGGAATAATTTTAGTTAACCGTTATTCATTATAACTGAATAGCTAAATCAATTATCATGAAAAATAAATTAGCAAATTTGGGTTTTGCATTAAGTAGAAATGCACAGAAGAAATTAATTGGTGGATACATGGATGATCCTGGAGAAGGAGGTGCATGTGTTGGATGTGTTTGTGGAAGTATGTCTTCATGCTGGTATACAAATGGTTCAGCAGCTGAATTGTGTGCAAGAGTTTACCCTAATTGTACTGATTTTGCTAGTTCTGGAGTTGTTCCATGTAATGGATGTAACATGAATTAAGAAAAAATATTAGCCACTGACTATTATAAGTGGCTAATATTTTTAATTGTATAATTTCAATTCAAATGATTATTAAAATATTTAGTTTCATACTGTTTTTTCATTTGTCTATTTCTAAAATATATTCTAAAAACTTGGAAAATGACAATATAGTATTTGTAGATACAACTCTTGATTTTAAAAACTTAACGAGTTTAAACAAATATTGGGAAATTCAAAATAAAAAGATTTATAGCTTCTCTAAAATTATACCATCTAGTTATTCTGAGAAAAATAAAGCTCGATTTTATTCTGATTCAGTGATTTTATTTCAACAAGATTTATATACTGTACTTTTGTTTAAGACACTACGAAAGATAAAAAAAGAAGCTAAAAATATATATGCTATTACTTATAATATATCTTTTTCTAATTTAGTTTCTATTAATGATCGAATAGAACTTTTTAATACTTTCCCATTTGAAATAAGAAATTCAAAAGATGGTAAAAAGGTTCATGATCAGTTGTTAGATTATTCAAATAAGCTGAATCTCTTAACTGCAAACAAATATTTATCAGACTCTTATGTAAAAGGACAAAAAGGGGAAGTTTATAAACTCTCAAAATTTTTTAATTCAAATAAACAATACTACTTATTTATAATTGGTGCATCTTGGTGCTCACCTTGCCGACATGAGAATCGGATGTTAAATGGCATTTTCAATTTGATTGATACTAGTAAAATTCAAATTATTGGACTTTCAATAGATGATGATGAATCAAAATGGAAATTAGCTTTAAAACAAGATGCATGCAAATGGTCAAATTTTTTATTAATTGGTGGTGCAAATAGTAAATTATATACTGAAAATGTGAAATACGGGATTCCTTATAATTTGTTATATAATTCTAGCCAACAGCTGATAAGTTCACACAGCTCATTGCAACTTCTTTTAAAACAAATTCCTATGAAAACTAAAACTAACTTCAATTAATAAGTACAATTCTTAAAGGAAGTGCAAAAAATTGCTTTTTAGAAAATTACGTTGTAGAAATTCCCCACCCGTAATTAATGTTGTGTAAGTTTACCGATAGTAGAGCATATGTTAATTCATCAAATCAAATTGTAATTATGATCCATTTACAGCAACCTATAAAACAAAATAACATTTGTTAATTCTTGAGGATACTGGTTAATCAGATTTATATCTCAGTTCATTTCTGACCATTAAAAAATTTATTGTTTAAATAAATGTTCCTTTTCCACCGTCAACAAAACCAAATGGACTGTGGTCCTACTTGTTTGTATATGATAAGCAGGTACTATGGTCGTGTGTTTGCTTTAGAGAAGCTAAGGGAGTTAACAGAGATAGGTAAGGATGGGGTTAACTTATTAGGCATTAGTGATGCTGCAGAAAAGATAGGTTTTCAAACCTCTGGGTTAAAGTTGAGTTTTGAAAAATTAATAGAAGAAGCCCCAAAACCCGCCATACTGCATTGGGGTCAAAATCACTTTATTGTTTTACCACCACAAAAGAGGGCTTTTTTTTCAAAGCCAAAAAATATAATAATAGTTGATCCCGCTAAAGGGATTATAACTATCAGCAAAGAGCTGTTCTTACAAAAATGGATATGTGATAAAAATGAGGATGGGAAATCCACAGGAATTGCATTAATACTAGAACCTGGGCAAAACTTTTATAATACTAATTACGGGCATGATTTTAAAGAGTTAACAACCAATCATGCTAACCAACTATGGGGTTATATAAAGCCGCATAAAAAACTGGTATTCCAACTTTTCTTAGGGGTTATGCTCGGTAGTTTATTGCAATTGGTATTTCCCTTTCTCACACAAAGTGTAGTTGATGTAGGTATCAACACCCAAAACATTCAATTTGTATATATTGTTTTATTAGCTCAACTGGCATTGTTTATTGGGCGTTTAGGAGTAGAATTTATTCGCAGTTGGATATTATACCATATCAGTAGCCGAATCAATATTTCCATATTAACTGGTTTTTTAATAAAGCTGATGAAGTTGCCTTTGGCTTATTTTGATAGCAAAAAAACAGGGGATATACTTCAAAGAATGAATGATCATAAACGCATTCAAAATTTCTTGACTGGAACTTCACTTAGTACTTTGTTTTCTCTATTCAATTTATTGGTATTTTCTGTTGTCTTACTTAATTACAGTACCCTCATTTTTGGTGTTTTTACTGCAGCCAGTGTGCTTTACATTTTATGGATTTTAATCTTCTTAAAGAAAAGAAAAGAGCTTGATTACCAACAGTTTGATATTGCAGCTGCAGAACAGAGTAGTACCATTCAATTGGTACAAGGTATGCAGGAGATTAAGTTGCATGGTAGCGAAAAGCAACAACGATGGCAATGGGAACATTTGCAAGCTTCGCTATTTAGGGTAGGAATGAAAGGGCTTGCACTGAATCAATGGCAACAAGCGGGTGCTTTATTTATTAACGAGGGCAAAAATATATTCATCACATTTGTGGCTGCAACAGCAGTGATTCAAGGGCAAATAACCCTTGGGGCAATGCTTGCCATTCAATACATAATTGGGCAGTTAAATTCTCCAATTGAGCAAATGATTGGGTTCGTTCAAAATTGGCAATTGGCTAAAATAAGTTTGGAAAGATTGAATGAAATTCATCAATTGGCCGATGAGGAACCGGTAAATTTGAACAGCGATGCTCCTTCAGCTCTGGTTACTGACTTGCCGCAAAACCGATCTATACACCTTCAAAATATCAGCTTTACCTATCCTGGTGCTGGTAATGAGCCTGTGCTTAAAAATATTTCCATGCAAATACCACAAGGAAAAGTTACAGCAATTGTAGGGTCCAGTGGCAGTGGTAAAACCACCTTATTAAAGTTATTACTTAAATTTTACGATGCGAAGTCTGGGGATATATATATTGGTGATCAAGCTGAATTAGCAGGTTTAAATTTGTCAAATATTAGCCATCGTGCTTGGCGTAAACAGTGTGGTGTAGTAATGCAAGACAGCTTTATTTTTTCTGATAGTATTGCAAAAAATATAGCTGTTGGGGAAGACTATCCTGATAAGACAAGGTTAAGATATGCTGCAAAAATTGCCAACATTACTTCGTTTATTGAAAGTTTACCACTGGGCTATAATACCAAAATTGGCGCAGAAGGCACAGGAGTAAGTGCAGGGCAAAGACAACGGATCTTAATTGCTAGAGCAGTTTACAAAAACCCGGATCTAATTTTATTAGATGAAGCCACCAATGCATTAGATTCCAATAATGAAAGTACTATTTTGAAAAATTTAAATCTATTTTTCGAAGGTAAAACAGTTGTAGTGGTAGCACACCGCTTAAGCACTGTTAAAAATGCAGATCAAATTGTGGTGTTGCACAACGGTGTCATTACCGAGCAAGGTACACATGCTGAATTAACAGCAATGAAGGGTGAATATTTTACTTTGGTTAAAAATCAATTAGAATTAGGTGATTAAATATAAACTATGCCTCAACAAAAAGAATCATATAGTTTAGATGCAATGCTTGAAGCTGCAAATATTGAGCACTTAGATGAGGCAGATCGTATTTATAGCCATGAGGTTCGTGAAATCATTAGTAGTAAACCTGTTTGGATAGTCCGAAATGGCATTGCAATGTTTTTTGTCATTATTGGGTTGTTATTCACGTTAACCTTTTTTATTCGATACCCGGATATCGTAAAAGCGCCAGTAAAAATTGTAGGAGATAATTTGCCCAAGCAAATTATTAGTAAATCTGAGGGAAGAATCATTTATTTAAATGCTAAAGAAAACCGAAAAGTAAATGCGGGTGACGTTCTAGCTGTTTTGCAAAGCAATGCTGATTATGAGCAAGTGTTGTTGTTTAAAAAATGGGTTGTTCAAACTGAACTTTTCTTAAAAGGGAATAATTGGAATGCGATTAGCCAGTTAGAAATACTTAATCAATTAGGCGATTTGCAAAAAAATTATCAGGATATTGTTCAACAAATCTATCAGCTCAGCTGGGCAAAGTCTAAAGGTTATTTTGATCAAAAACGAAATGCCATTGCTCAAGATATTCAATTGATTAATCAGTCCAAAGCGAATGCCAATAATCAAAAGCAATTAATTCTTCAAGATTTAGAAATGCAACAAGGATTATTAACCATTAATGAGAAATTGGCAAATGAAAAAGTGATAGCACCACTTGATTTGATTAAGGACAAATCAACCGTTATAGCTAAGAAGCAGCAATTGGAACAAGTAGATGCAGGTAATATTAATCAGTCTGCTAATATTGTTGCCAAGCAAAAAGAATTATTAGAAATTGAAAAGCTAAAAGCTGATATTCAACAAACATTTATAGCAGTCATTTTTAATGCTAAAAACGCGTTGGCAGAATGGACAACTCGTTATACATTAATTGCTAGCGAAACTGGAACACTACAATTTGCCAGTTATTTTCAAGAGAATAGTTGGATTAAATCAGGGCAGGAGTTATTCTATATAATACCGACACAGCCAAGTTATTATGCTGAGATGATTGCATCTCAACTGAACTTTGGTAAACTTAAGCAAGGGCAACAGGTGAATATTGCACTCAATAGTTATCAAAGAAATGAGTTTGGTGTGTTGCATGGAACTATTATTTATATTCCAAAAGTACCTTACAAAGACACTAGTTTTTTGATAAAGGTTAAACTCAACAACGGTTTACAAACAAATTATCAAAAGACTATCCATTTTAGTAATAGTTTGACTGGCACCGCAGATGTCATTACGGCGGAAGCTAGTTTAGCTGATCGGTTATTATATCAATGGAGGGGGTTATTTGCTCGTTAATCTCGGGGGTAAAAATACCCCCCAGTAAAATTTCATATTTGTTTTAATCAGTTCTAATTTTAGTTGAAAATTATTTTTCTTAGTTCTTTTTGATTAGTACCCGAAAAGAACAGTCAAATGGTACTACACTTAATCGCGAATAAGTGGTTTGGCGAGCCAACAATCTGCTGATGCTTAAAGCAGTAGCATTTGTGCAGCTTTTTTTCTTTTTAGATTTTATATTATGAAAAAAAACATTCTTTTTTGTTTTCTGTTATTTAGTTCAATAGCTTTTGGCCAAAAAAAAAATGATAGTTCAAGCTTTAAACTAATTGGATATTTAGAAGGACAAGAAGATGGGATTATTGTCCTGAGTTATTTAAATCTTGAGGGAAAATTCATTCATGATACTTGTAAACTAAATAACGGGAGTTTTTTATTTACGGGAAAAATCAAAGAACCCACTAATGCATATCTAGACGGTAATATAAAATCTAAATCTATCAACGACCCGAATACAACTGATTTTTTTATTGAGCCATCAATAATGAATATTTCCCTATTGGTAGATAACTTTAAGAAAGCAAAAATAAGCGGATCAAGTATTCAAAATGAAATGTCTAGGCTTCAAAAGTTTAAGGATAGTGTATATGACAATATGGGGATCAAATTACTTGAAACTGAATATACTAAAGCCATAGAACTGCTAAATAAATCAAAAGAGAATATTGTGCTGCAAGAATTAGCTAAGAATGCATTTGATAAACTTATTCCGTACAGAGACAAAATTAAAACTATCGATCTTGAATATATTGAAAAGAATAGAGACTCTTACATAAGTGCATACTTATTGCGGTATTATTTTTCATCGCTTTCTGTTGACTCGCTTGCAGAATTTTATAATAATTTCAGTTATAAAATTCAACAATCTTTATTTGGTGATTTAGTTCGTCATCAGATAATCCTTAAATTAGGTGCTGGTGTCGGGAGTAAGGCTAAAGTCTTCTCAATTAATGACATTAATGGCCGACTCTTAGATGTTTCAAAATTAATTGGCAAGAAATATATACTATTAGATTTTTGGGCAAGTTGGTGTTTGCCTTGTAGAAAGGGTAGTCCTTATTTAATTGAGTTATATAAAAAATATCAGGATAAGGGCCTAGAGGTAATTTGTATAAGTTCTGATAGAAATAGTGAAGATTGGAAAAAGGCTGTTGAAAAAGATAAAACTAGCCTTTTTCATCACATACGTGATAATTTAGATATTGGCGAGTTTCAAAAAGGTAATTTCAATCAGTTTAATGTAAACAAAGAATATGCAGTAACTGTCTTGCCAACTAAGATCCTCATCGATACAAATGGAATCATTATTTTTCGACAAGAAAATGATGACGACACTAAATTAACTGAACAACTTCGTAAAGTTTTTAGATTTTAAGTATCATGATATAAGTATAAACCTTGAATTACTCGTTTGTTTATCGGAGATAGAAAATACCACCACCAATTAAAATTAATGAGTATGAAATTTATACCTTTTTTATTGCTTCTCTTCTTTTTTAGTTGTCGTTCAATCCAATACAAAAAAGACTACATCAATAAAAGAGGGGAACGAGTTTTTACTGATTACAATAATAATCGTACAATTATTTTGTCAGGAGAAGCTACTAAATTAAATGCTATACTAAGGAATGATCAATTTCTCGATACTGTTTCCTTTCGGGAATTGAAAAATAGAATCAATTTATACGAACGATTTATTGCTTTACATCCTGACTCCACTAATGTTAAACAAATTGACTCTCCCCAGAAATCAACTCATATTGACTCGTTTTATCTAAACAAGAATAAAATAAAGTATTTAAAACGTAATAAGATTAAATCTCCAAATATTCATTTGAATACAAATTAATTTTATGGAATTATCCCATTATTGCATCTTAATATAGTTTAATGCATGTCTTGAAGAAACTATAAAGATAGAATTTCAAATAAACTTTAGCTTAGTCACCAATTCTTTAAAATAATCTGCCGTACTAAATCTTAGAATAGCTATCGCATTGAAAATATATCAACTAAAAAGTGTCATATGAAAGTACTTCTTTTTTTTTTATTTCTATCTTTCACCACTTGTATAGTTGCGCAATTTCCCCCAAAGCCATTTGCTATATACGGTAAAATAAAAAATCAATCTTCAGGTTTTATTAAATTAGAATATATAAATTATAAGGGCGAATATATAACAGACAGTGCTGAGGTTATTAACGAGTCTTTTATTTTCAAAGGGTATATCCCACATCCCATAAATGCAGATATTTATGGTGATAGGGTTTTCAAAAATACCAGTGACATTAATTTTAATTCCATTTTCATAGAACCGGGTATTATGAACCTTTTTTTGGAAAAAGATAAATTTAAAGATTTAAAACTTAGGGGCTCTAACACGCAAAATAAAATTGATTCGCTTAATAATACCTACTACCATAAGAAAATAGTAGATTCTTTGGATAAACATATTTTTTATTTTGATTTGGCATATAAATATGATCCAACAAAAATTCAATTTAAGGATAGTGCAAAAAAAATCAGACAGCAATTAGACCCTTATTATCGTGATATTAATATGCGAACTGAAAATTTTGTCCATAAAAATATTAACTCCTATTATAGTGTTTTTTATTTGCAAGTCCTCCTTCACCGACTTCCACTTGATACTGTAATAAAAACATTTAATTCATTTTCTAGTGAAATTCAAAATAGTTATTATGGTCAAAGAATCGCAGCCAATATTAGAGCGATTCAAGGAGGTAGTCCAGGATCAAAAGCAAAGAATTTCAATACCATTGATATTAACGGCGATTCTATCTCTTTAGAGCAGTTTAAAGGTAAAAATTATGTTTTATTAGACTTTTGGGCTACTTGGTGTAAACCATGCAGAGATGAATCTCCCTTTTTAATAGAGTTGCATACAAAATTTAAATCAAAAGGGCTTGAAATTATAAGCATAGCCAATGATGATGAAAGAAAGGAAGCATGGAAAAAAGCTATTCAAGATGACAAAACTGGAGCTTGGAGACATATTTTGCAAGGTGCAGGAACCTTATATGATTTAGGTATACTTTATAGTATTCAACCAATTCCAGCCAAACTACTTATTGGGAAAGATGGCACTATACTAATTCGTTATGAAGGTACACAGGGAAATAAATCATTAATGGAGGCGCTGACAAAAAATTTAAAATAATTATTGTTTTGCCGGTACTTATCAAACAATTAAATATAACCTTAATTTATAATCATTGCTTTCATCAAAAATCTAATATGTTAAATAAAAATAATAATGAATTAAGACTCGGTATTTTTATTCTACTTTTTTTACTACTTAATTCAATGTTTTCTCATTTTGCGGTATTGGGAAATCCTATCAATGTATACAATAATTCACTTTTGAATAAAAATTATGTGTCACAGGATAGTATTATTTATTTTAAAATCATTGATTCTATTACAAAAGAATCTATTCCATTTGCAACAATCGTTTTTATTGAGAATGACACAACTAAAATGTCTATTGTTTCAAATGAAGATGGCTCATTTTCTATTCCCAATTCTAGTTCTCCCAAAAATGTCAAAATTTCAGCAATTGGTTATGAAGAACAAATGTTTTATTTGTTTCATGTTAATCTGTTGCTTTTGAAGCCATTAAAGAGCTTATTACCTGAAATTATTATTAGAAGTAAGGCAAAGAAAACAAAAAGTGCAAACGCAATAATTAAACATGTAGCTAATCGCTTTGAGGATAACTATGGTAATTTTTCTTTTAGTCAAAATTTAAAATTTTCCTCAGAAATTTATAATTACTACACTTTAAAAGAAAAGGCTGAAGAATTTGTAAAGGTATATTATCGAAATGCTGATAAAAGCATGAAATCTCCAAATTGGATTAAAGACACTTTATATCAGGATAAACTTTTCACCAATTTTATTGGAGTTCCCCGATTATGTTCAGGTGATATTATTCCATGGTTTGATATGCTCCGAAAAGGGTTGCCAATTGACGAAAATAAAAATAATGGATTAGACTTTAAACTTATTTCCAAATACAAGGATGAAAAATATGGTCTTGTTTATATTGTAAGTTTCATGCCCAATCAATTTTTTAAAGATTCATTTTTAGGTAGAACTGTTGGAGGATTAGCAAGAGGGTACCTGAAAGGGGAAATTAGGATAAGAGAATTTGATTATTCAATTATTAGATTGAAGTATGTCTGGGAAATGAAGGTTGAATCTCTTAATAGAGCTACAACCAATTTATTTCATACTAAAATATGGCATGCAAATCGTGTTACAAAAATGATATCAGATAAAATAATTTACAAGTATGATTATATGTATAATAAAGATGTTCATACTGGTAAATACTTTATCGACTCAATCCATGCGGAATGCTTTAATTCAGGGTATCAAATCGAAACTAATCGTAACTTACTTTTAAACATAAAATTTAATGTTAGTAATAACGGAATTGAGAAGGAAAAATGAATCTATGAAAAAGCTCAGCATCTTCTTTTGTTTATTTGTCTCTTTACTTTCTGCCAAGGCACAAGAATTTAAAGCAGTTAAAATTTCTGGTAAAGCCATTAATTTTAATAATTCTGTTGAAGTGGAAGATATGACTGAGTTTAAGGACATTAGCTTATCCTCTAACGAACGAATTTTCGTTCCTGATTCAAACCAAAACTTTTCAATTCAATTTAAAATAGCAATACCTGGTTATTATCGTATAGGTCGAAATATTATATATATATCGCCTGGTGATGATATTAAAGCTACCATTGATCGGATCTACCCAACTAAAGCTATTTTTAGCGGTTCTCGTCAAATTGAAAATACTTATTTGAAGCTTACACCATTTCCGAAGGCGGGATCTTTTTTAGATGGCGAAACGGGTATCCAATCGTCTATTGCAAAAACAATTGATTATATTCTCACTAAAAGTAAAGAGAGAAGCCAACAATTGGATAGTATTAGACGAATGGTTTCGACTGATTTTTACCGATTAGAATCGGTTAGAATTAAAGCGGATATTATCAATAGTTTTATGAGTTTACCTACTTATTATAGTTGGGTTCATAAGACTACAAAAGATAGCGCCTTAATTATTCAGCAACAAAGTGATTCTTTATCTAGGCCAATCATTGCAAAACTTTCGAAGGGGTTAGTTGATCCCCTTAATTTGAAATTAGTGGTTTATCGAGATGTATTAAATACAATCCTCCAAAATCAACCTTCAACTTTTTCGATACCACAGAAAATAAATGATTGGTTTAAGGCAAGTGCTATCAAACAGAAAGCCATTACGTTGAATAATAAAAACGACTTAATTGCCTTATTTAAAGGAATCGATTCAATTAATTCTGGTGTGTATAAAAATGCAATTGCATCTACCATAGCTCAGTTAACTCAACTAAATCAGGGAGACCCAGCAATTGATATTTTATTTACAAATACGGATAATCAAACAATTCCACTTTCCAACTTTAAAAACAAAGTAATTTACTTAGAGTTTTGGGCAACTTGGTGTGGGCCATGTTTAGCTGATAAACCAAAAATGGAATTATTAAAACACCAATTTAAAAATGATAATTCTATTGTTTTTTTATCCGTTTCCATTGATGACAACCTTGATGCATGGAAAAAGTATTTGAATAAGCAGGGTGTATCCAAAGATGAGTTTATTGTTGACCGAAACAAACTTTCTAATTACAACTTACTTTCTGTGCCAAGGATGATTTTAATTAATAAAGACTTTACCATTGAACAATTGTATGCACCTGGTCCTGGTGATAAGCAACTCATACCTTTGTTTACTAAAATGCGTCTAAAACTATAGTTATTTGTCGACTGCAAACGACAAAACATCAATAGTGTAGGCCTCAACCACTTATCTGCTGTTGTTTCGTCCACTCCTTTTTGTTAAAAAATTAACATATGCTGGGGGTAAAAATACCCCCCAGTGAAATTTTTTATTTCAAATTTTTAATTTCAATTTTAAGTAACATAAAATTAAAAAAATGAATAAACAAATTTTTGATCTTGGTAAGCAATTAACAAGAAGTGAATCTAAAAAAATTATCGGTGGGTTCGAAACAAATAGCGTACCAGTAACTTGCTCAGTTGGAAGACCTTGCACCTTATTCGTTTCGGAATCAGGATCAAGTGGAACTACTTATAGTGGCACTTGTTCGGCTGGATGGGGTGGAGGTTCGGGTGGCTATATGGAATGTGGCTGTGAAACCAATTATGGACCATATGTAGTAGCAAATAAATCTGGGCATACATCTTGTCATGATTAAGTTTTAATATTATGCGCTATTTATATTTTTGTCTCATTTTTTGCACAATAAATTGTACTTCAAAATCTGATTCAAAATATTACGGTGATATTAATATCAGATTACCAAAAAGCGGATTTAATAAGCTAGAGGGTAAGTATCTTTATTTGATAGATGTGCAAAGTAAAACAACATTAGATTCGGTATTAGTGGATAAGCCAAAATTGCAATTCACTAAGATTCAACGATTAAATTTGAATCCTTTATTCCTTAGCATTAAGCACTATGATGTTTACAACGGTTTTAAAGGTTTGCGGCCGATTGGATTTTGTTCAGAACTTTCTACACCGAATCATGTTTATTCACTATTTTATGCTGATGAGACATCTACTGAAATTGTAGTATTTGATACAGCAAAATTAGAAAAGTCCTCGTTTAATGGCAGTAAGCAAAATGCTCCTTATTTTAAAGATTTGGTATTAAACTATCCAGAAGCGAGTAATCCCTTTGATAAAAAGGTACATGAACACAATAAGAAAATTATAAAGTCTTACCCTGATTCTTATTTGATATTAAAGCAGCTTTTCAGCTACAAACAATTTTTTGCTCCTGAAGAGATTAAAAAATTGCTTAGCTATTTTAATCCAGCAATTAAAAAGTATGATTTGTATGAGTCATTACAAAACTACTTAACTGAGAATAAATTATTTGATACTAAGTACCCCTCTTTCATCAAATTTGAAAATGCAAACGGAGAAAAGGAAAAAGTAAGTACAAATAATCAATCGGTACACTTAATTGTCTACTGGGCGAGTTGGTGTCTTCCTTGTAGAAAGGAAATCCCCGAACTTAAAAAACTCCTTACTAAATATTCAAATACTGGACTATCAATAACTAGTATTTCTATTGATGGTAATAAACAGGATTGGTTAGCTACATTAGCATTTGAAAAAATGAACTGGCAACAGTTATTGGCTATCGATAGTTCTCGTATGCAGTTAAATGAGCATTATGCTATAAACGCCATTCCTAAAAGCTATCTTTACAATTCAAGAAAACAGCTCATCAAAACATTTACAGGTTTTGATGCTAGCCTCGAAGAAACTATAAAGAAAGAAATTGGAAAATAATTTCAATCTTAGTCTTAATTAATACATAAACCCAAATACCCATAACGGTATTTTAGTGCCAATTCCTATTTCAATTTCATCTGCTGCAATAATATATTTTTCAATCGCTTTCACCTGTTTAGCTGTTTTATTTTTACCGCCTACTTCTATATGATAGCCTTCTGTCAAGAAATCACCTTCTTTAGGAGCAGCTACAACTAAGCCAGCATTTTGCAATTGATTAAAGAGAAAGGTCTCCCTTAAATTACCTATATCTGGGGAACTGGTTAATGCATATGATAGATTTGTATTCTCTAAATAGATTTTTTCGGGTTTTTGCAAAGTTGAAATCCCTTTCCCCGAGGCTTGTAACGTGTTGATTATTCTTGCCTGTGTTAGTTGAGATATATAAGTATAGAGACTGTCTCTACTAATGTCTAATTTTTGAGCTAATGCACTAATATTAGGTTTGAACGGAACAGACTCTGCAATTACTGCAATTAATTTTTTCACTTTTAACGCAGTTCCTGGTCCATATGATGCAATAAATGCTAAATCTGTTTCAATTACTGCATTAATGATTTGATTCAGCTTGATAGGATATTCTTTTTCGCCTTCCGCTGTAATGGGTAAATAACCATACTGTAAATATTTTTTAAATAGCGGGAGGGGGTGTATGTCTTCTGTTATTTTAGTTGCAATCTGATGATGATTTTTTATTAAGTCTTTAAATGGATATGCTTTTATTTTTTGTTTTGTTGAAAACTCTATGAACTCTCTAAATGATAATCCTGCCAAACTATAATGAATCACCCTTCTGCTTAAATCGGCTTCTCCTCTATAAATATCTAGTGCACTTGAGGCAGAAAATATAATTTTTAAATCTGCAAACCCATCGTATATATTTTTTAATTCTCTAGACCAATTCGGATACTTATGAACTTCATCAATCATTAAAATACGCCCTCCCATTTTATACCAATCTTCCGCTGTTTCTAGTAAAGAGTGATTATAAAACCATGTATGATCTGCTGTTACATAAAGTGCATTTGTTGGTTGTTTTAAATCAAATTTTAAATATTGAAGTAATAAGGTTGTTTTTCCCGAACCCCTTGGGCCTTTAATACCAATCATTCGTTGGTCCCAATTAATATTGGCATGTAGGTACCTGCGAAAATTATTGTGAATTCCTTTTAATAAGCCGGCCTGAAAACTAAATAGGGTTTCCATAAATGTCTTTTCTATTCGACAAATGTAATATAAAAATGTCGAATAGAAAAGACAAAAATGAAATTTAATTAAACTTCAATTTTGTCACCAATTCTTTAAAATAATCTGCCCCCCAAATCTTAAGACCCGTATCGTCTGGTATAAAACGAATGATGTCTTCCTTTATGGCCTCAAATGAAACAGTGTTGATTTTTGATAGCAGCAGTTCTTTAATTTCTTCTTCTGAAATACTAGGTTTTGTCCAATCTCCTGAATCATTCGATCTTAATACGAAATGTGAAAGGTTTAAAGGCACTCCTTTTTTAATATACCATTCTAAATCGTACCAGTCTCTTCCTTTCACTCTTTGCTTCCACTGTCTAAATAATAATGCATGCATTTTGCCGGAAAATAAATGGGGAAGGGTAAAGCATTTAACATAAAATGAATAGGGACGTAAGAGTAATTTTTCTTCTGTTTCAAATCCCAATGGTGGGTTAGTATCAACCTCTAATTTGATTTTTATTCTTGGCGATAGCTCTAACCCAAGTTGCGGAATCATTTTTTCAAGCACGAGTTCTTTCCAAATAGTTTCTGTTTTTAGAAATGCAGAGTCAATATTTGAAGCCTTTGTTTTTATTTTTTCCTGCACACTTACTTTCATGCCGACTGCTTCGAATTCTTGTAACATTCCTTCAAAAAATGGTTCCAAAGAAAACGATTGATTTGTTGCTAATAATGAAAAATCTAAATCTTCAGAATATCGATCTAATCCATGAAAAATTCTTAAAGCAGTACCGCCATAAAATGCTGCTTTCTCAAAAAAACCACTACGGTTTAATCCCGCCAAAGCAACATCTTGCATAATCTCACGTAATGCAGATTCAGCTTCGATTCTGTTTTTTGGTTGGTATTGTTCTAGCCATTCTTTAATCATAATTGTTCAATCATTTTTAGTAGTATCGCTAAACTACTTTGCTTAGGTGAATCAACTATCCAACTTTTCATCATTGCTAAGTTTAATTTTTTTAGAAGGGTTTCTTCCATTCTATAATCTTCTATCAGTAAATCTCTTGCTTGGGTTGTACTCCTAATTACAATACCTGAAGTCATGATGATTTTATCGATCAATGCCTTTTCTGGTGATGCAATCATTACCATTTGTTTAGCACTTAGCGCGATGCTTTGAATGCCAAATGTATAATAAGGTGCTTTGGCATGTAAATAATTAAAACGCCCTATTGCTGTTTTAAATATTTTAGTTGGCTTTAAGGTAATAGAACTGATTTCATATACTCGTTCTGGAATCATTCCCCAATAAGACAAGGCAGATTCTAGGGAAATATAACTCGGTCCCCATAAATGATTAGCGATTAAAAATGGATCCGGTTGTTTTAAGTGACTGTTTGGTCCTGGCATATATAGCCCTCTTTTAATTGAGGTCAATACATTTTGCTTAACCAATTCATTGATTTTATCATTGGGCCTCTTATACTCCTTAAGTAGGTCCAATACCAATTGCCTGGTGATTGGCTCTTCTTCAAATTCCTTAAGGGCATGTATAAAATCCATTTATGTATAATTATTATACAATAATCGGATAAATTCCGATTATTAGCAAAAAAATATACACAAATCTACAGTATCGGCCTCAACCATTTCTCCGCAGTGGCTTCATCCATGCCTTTTCGTTATAAAATTAACATATGCTGGGGGTAAAAATACCCCCCGGTTGTTTTTGAATGTATAATTGTTTTGTAAGATATTTAATTATCAAAGAAAAGCTTTTGTGCCTTTTTTCGATTTAATGTAAAGATTTTCAATTACTTATGGGTATAAAAGCTTTTTCAGTTTGTTTATTTATATTGATTTTTAGTCAAACCAATGCTCAACAGCCCAATATTGGCGTAATAAGTGGAGTGGTAAAAGACAGCGCAAGCAAAAAGCCATTAAGCTTGGCAACTGTTTCCGTTTTTAAATTAACGGATTCAAGTATTGTCTCTTTCAAGTTGTGTGATGATAAAGGTAGTTTTGAAATAAGGAATATACCAATCAATCAAACTTTAAAAATAGTCACCACTTTTGAAGGGTATGAGGTAGACCGAAGAGAAGTGCGATTAACTGCTTCTGCTAATTACCCTATTGGTCCAATTTTGTTAAAGCCTACATCAAAATCATTAGATGAAGTAATTGTAAAATCAGAGCGACCACCCATTATTGTAAAAAAGGATACTATTGAATTTAATGCAACTGCCTTTAAAACATTACCTAACGCATTGGTAGAAGACCTTTTTAAAAAACTGCCAGGAATGCAGGTTGATCGGGACGGTAATATTACCTACAACGGCAGACCTGTTTCAAGAATATATGTAGATGGCAAGAGTTTCTTTAATGACAATTATAAAGCTGCTACACAAATTTTACCAAGTGCAATAGTAGCCAATGTTCAAGTATATGATGATAAAGAGCAATTAGATGCTACGCAAAAAAATACTGATTACAATAAAATTATTAATCTGAAACTAAAACAAAATGTCAAGAAAAGTACTTTCGGAAAGATTTCTACTTCAGGCGGAACCGATAACCGATATGAACTTGCTGGTGCGGTCAATTTTTTAAGAGATACTGTTCAACTTACATTAATAGGCTATAAAAACAATCTTAACAGAGGTATTTTCAATAGCTCAGAAATGCGCGCTATAGGTGCGTTTAATAGAAATTGGACAACGATGACTAATAATGATAATGGCACTTATACCATTAATAATATATCTTTTGGGGGTGGAACAACAGCTGAAACAGAGTCAGCTGGTGGAGGTATCAATTTTAATCATGCACCTACAAAGAATACATCATTTTATGCGCAATATTTTGTATCGCATGAAAATGGTTATACAAATGAAAATATGA